>CALEBN010000001.1 GCA_937943045.1 uncultured Collinsella sp.
TCTCCCGCAACGACGACGTCGAGAAGGCATACACCAAGACGACCAACGGCGGCGTGACGATGCTCGACGACTCTGCCGTCCTGCGCCACTTCATCAACTACGGAATGGCCGAGGGCCGCCGCGGCTCCGAGGCGTTCGACGTGCATGGCTATAAAACTCGTTATTTAGATCTTCGCAAGGCTTTCGGTAAAAATTTAAAGGCTTACTATACCCATTACCTTAAATATGGATTAAAAGAGCGGCGCGATGGGTCGAGCATGACCAGTTTCGAGGGCTACATTATGTCTCCCGCCTTTTCTTCATATGAAGATGCTGCGGCCCATTATCTAAGAACTGTTGGGGAGCAGGCCTATCCGAAATCTGTTTATAAAAACAAAGGGGCTGCCACAGTTAAAGAGTTCTGCAAGATTCTTTATGAAGAGGCAACTTCTGAAGGCATCTCTCCTGAAGTGCTCTATGCCCAGGTCATGAAAGAAACAGGTTATTTAAAGTTCGGCAATCTTGTTAAGCCTGAGCAGTGCAATTTTGGTGGTTTGGGAGCTACGGGAGCCGGTAAGCCTGGATACACTTTTGAGTCTGTTCGAATCGGTCTTCGCGCTCAGGTTCAACATCTTAAGGCTTACGCTACTGATGAACCTCTAAACAAAACCTGCGTTGATCCCCGTTTCGGATATGTCAAACGGGGATGCGCGCCTAAAACGACTGACTTGAATGGAAAATGGGCTGTTCCTGGTATTGGTTATGGAGAGAGCATCAATTCAATCGTACTTGAAGTTATCGGATAATTGATAGATATAGTTTAAGAAGGTATACAGTGGAGAAAATTTTTCTTAAAGACGAGTATGAGCGTATTTTTTCTCGCATTGCCAATGGCGATAATATTACGGTTTTGCGCTATGGTGATGGTGAAAGAGCGATCATGACCGGTGAAAAGGTTGTAGCTCAAGAAGGATGGTCGTCAGAGGGCGACTCGCCTTTGGCTACCGCATTAAAGAACACGCTTACTCTAGATAACGATAATGTTTTTTATGGCATCTCTTGCCCCTGCTGCGATCGTCCCGCCTACTACTGGTATTCAACGCATATTAAAAGTAAAAATATTACATTTGCTAACCTATTCGTTAATTCTAATTATCAGTCTTTTAAAAGAGATTTTAAAAGACTGACCCGTGATGCCGTTGTAATTGCAAATCAAGCTGGCCAGTTTAATACAATTGGCAATTTGAATGTTCTTAAGTACTATCCAGTTGGCGATGATTGCATCAATTACTGGGAAACTGAATGTGGCAAACTGGTCTCTCAAATTATTCGGGATTTTGGTGATCGAGAGAATCTGCTGTATGTCGTTTCCGCTGGTCCTATGGCTGAACCAATTATTTATGAATTGTATAAAAACAATCCAAATAATTGTTATGTCGATTTCGGTTCCTCAATTGATGCCTATATCCATGGTTCTGATACGAGGCCTTATTCAAATCCCAACACTATTTATGCTAAGCGCAACTGTTGGATGTTTCGTCCAGACAAGGTTAGTTTTAATGTATCTGTTGTTCTTACCTCTTATAAAAAACCTGATGCTTTAGAGAAGCAGCTTGCTGCCCTAGAAAAACAAACATTAAAACCTTCAGAAATTATTCTGTTTCAGGATGGCATAGACAGTTATTATTCGATTAATTTTGAAAAAACAGTTCTTGGGTATTTTGATGATGTGCGAATTGAGAAGTCTAATAGGGGTGTGTGGGAGCGTTTCAATTATGCTCGCTCCTGTAAAAACGACTATGTTTGCCTATTTGATGACGATACCATTCCTGGTGATTGTTGGCTGGAAAGCTGCCATTTTGCCATGATGAATCAAGTTGGAATTTACGGTGCGATTGGCGTTGTTCTTCAGGATCCTGCTGGTTACCCACTCGATAAATCAAAGTACTACCGGGTTGGATGGGCAGAACCTAATAAAAGGACTATGCAAGTCGATTTTGTTGGCCACTCCTGGTTTTTGCCAAAGTTTACACTCGACTATATGTTTGAGGGAACAGAAGCACTCCAGAACTATAAAATTGTTGCTGAGGATATGACGCTATCTTTAAAAGCAGCTGAACACGGGATAATGACTTATGTTCCCCCTCACCCCTTCAACGACCATCGTGTTTGGGGCTCTGATCCCGCGCTTGCGATGCGCTATGGCCAGGCTGACGGTGCCCTTTCTATGAATTTTTCAAATCTAACTAAGATGCAAGAAGCTATTACTGAATTCTCAGCAATGGGATTTCAGTTTCTATATGAAAGGGATATGAACTTAGTTCACTCGCAAAAAAATGAGCTTTCTAGATATCATCAAAAGGAGAAATTGAGGAAGCTTTATTCGCATTTTCGACATCCTTTTAATTAATTTGATAGGCTAATATTTTATGGCAAATAGTAACTCTAGAGCTAAAAATGCAATTCTTGCATCTATTGCAGGTGTTGGTGAGCAGCTTGCCAATTATTTAGGTTCGTTCATTTTTAGAACTGTTTTTCTCTATGTCTTAAATGCGAGCTATCTTGGTATTTCTTCGCTATTTACAAATATATTGCAAGTTTTTTCGCTTACAGAACTTGGTGTCGGTTCCGTAATCGCTTTTAATATGTATGGACCTATAAAAGATGGTGATGATAAATCCTGTGCGGAGCTACTAAATTTTTACAAAACCGTATATTCAATTATCGGAATTCTTACTCTTGTTTTAGGAGGAGTTTTCTACCCGTTTATTGACTCGGTAATTGCTGATCCTGGAAATATTCCTTCAGATGTTAATCTAAATCTTGTCTATTGGCTTTTCGTTATTCAGAGTGCTTCAAGTTATTTTTGCGTTTATAGGCAATCTCTTCTTAATGCCGATCAGAAGGGTTATTTAATTTCTTCTGCAAACTGTATCTATAACATTCTGTCAAATCTTATAAAAATAGCTATATTGTTGATTTCTGCTAACTATACTTTAGTTTTAACTGTGGGAATCTGTATTGGCATACTTTATAATTACTTTTTGTCCGTATGCTCTTCTCGCCAATATCCTTCTATTGTCTCTCAATCGAATGCTAAGTTGTCCAAATCAAAGTGTATTCGAATTCTAAAGGATACAGGCGCATTGATGTGTCATAAAGTCGGTGGTGTTGTTCTCAATAGCACTGATAGCATTATTTTGTCTACCTTTATTGGTGTCACTACGGTCGGTCTTTACTCGAATTATCAACTGATATCCTCTGCCCTTGATTTATTCCTTAATAAAATATTTGGTAGTTTTGTCCCAACAATTGGCAATGCTTTGATTGATGCTGTCGATGATGAGAAGTTGTCTCTCTATAAAAAGTTGAGGTTTATTAATATATGGGCAGCATCGCTTTGTGCGGCCTGCTTTTATCTATTGATTAATAATTTCATTACTCTTTGGCTGGGTTCTGACTATTTGTTAGATCAATCCGTGACCATAGTTCTATCTATCCATTTTTTCTGGAACTCATCTCGAATCATTAACGTATGTTTTGTTAATGCTTCCGGTCTATTTGTGAAGGACAAATTGCGTCCATTAATTCAGGCTGTTTTAAATCTTGTTATTTCTATTGTTGGAGTTATTCATCTTGGAATTGTCGGCGTGTTTATTGGAACGTTTGTGAGTACACTTCTTACAAGTGCTTGGAGAGAGGGTGTTATTCTATATAAATACCTATTCCATACTTCTCCGGCAGACTATTTTAAATGCTATGTCTTCTGGTTTATAATTTCTTTATTTCCTTGCATTCTGTTAAACAGCCTGTTTTCATACTTTTCAATTTCAATTATGTCCTTTTTGTTTGAGACGGTTCTTTCTCTGGCGATCATTAATTTATATTTCTGCCTGGTATTTCACAAAGACGATTCATTTGATTTTTTAAAGCAGCTATTAATTTCTTTAGCTAGAAGGGGATTGCAAAAATGAAAGTGATGTTAGTTTTTGGTACGCGTCCCGAAGCCATAAAAATGTGTCCTCTTGTTAATGAGCTTAAATCCAATTCTGATCGCTTTGACACAGTTGTAACGGTGACCGGTCAACATCGCGAAATGCTTGATCAGGTTTTGAAAGTATTTCAAGTGGTTCCTGATTACGATTTAGCTATTATGAAACCTGGTCAATCTTTATTTGACGTTACCTGCGACGTTCTTCTCAAGATTAAGGATGTTCTGGTAGCTGAGCACCCGGATATTGTTCTTGTGCACGGCGATACCAGCACTTCATTTGCTGCTGCTCTGGCTTGCTTCTATCTTCATATTCCGGTTGGTCATGTTGAGGCGGGGCTTCGTACTTATAATATAAGCAGCCCCTGGCCTGAAGAATTTAATAGACAAGCCGTTGATATCATTACGGATTATTATTTTGCTCCCACTTCCACCGCTAAAGATAATTTAATTAACGAGGGAAAGCCTGGCTCTAAAATTTGGGTTACCGGTAATACCGGTATCGATGCACTTCGCACAACTGTTCGCTCAGGTTATTCACATCCTGAGCTTGATTGGGCAAAAGATAGTCGTCTGATTCTTATTACAGCTCATCGTCGTGAGAATTTAGGTGCACCTATGCATCACATGTTCCGTGCAATTCGTAGAGTGATGGAGGAGCATCCAGACACAAAAGCGATTTATCCAATTCATATGAACCCCCATGTTCGAAAAGCCGCTCATGAGGAGCTCGATGGTTTTGATCGCCTCCATATTATTGACCCTCTTGAAGTCCTTGATTTTCATAATTTTATGTCAGCAAGTTATTTGATACTGACGGATTCCGGTGGTATTCAAGAAGAGGCTCCTGGTCTGGGTAAACCAGTTCTCGTTATGAGGGATACTACAGAGAGACCTGAAGGCGTCGAAGCTGGCACTCTCAAACTTGTCGGAACAAATGAAAACGTCATTTATAACGAATTTTCGAGACTTTTGTCGGACCGGAAGGCTTATTTATCGATGAGTCAAGCTTGCAATCCTTTCGGAGATGGCTTTGCCTCAAAGCGTATTGTTTCTGTCTTGGCGTCTAGTCGATAGCCTCTCTTGCCAATAGTGAATTTCTAAGTTGAAGTTTGTTGTCGGCAATTATATGAACGATATTACATTTTTAAGACGGGTTGTATCATTAATGGGTAATCAGGAGCTTATTGCTGAGAACCGGTCTCCGCTGTTCTCGATATGCACGCCTATTTATAACTGTAAAAAATATTTACCTGATTTATTCTTAAGCTTGAAGTCGCAGCTCGATAACTCTTGGGAACTAATTCTCGTTGACGATTGCTCTAGCGATGGATTGGTTGATTATCTAAGCAATCAACCGTTAATTCCGGCTGACCAACTTCTATATCTTAAAAACGATCATAGACTCGGTCCTTTTTCATCTAGAAGGCGTGCAATTAATGCAGCGTGCGGTGAGTATGTCATTTGCATTGATGCAGATGATACTCTTATTTCCAATCATGCCCTTTTGGATTTAAGGCGTATCGTTGAATGCTCTTCGCCAGACGTTATTATGTTTAATATGACTAGAGATTTAAATTCTCTCGACCATTTTATTAATTATTCGGCTGTGTTTTCACAGGGCAATGGGTTCATTGATAAAAAAGATATTACATTTGCTTTTATTAATTCCTATAAACTAAATAATCTTGCAAGCAAAGCTATTAGACGTCCTCTTTTTTCTGATTTTGACGAAGTAAATCTTGTTATCAATGAGGATAGATTTGAATTTTCTAATATAATCTCCAAAGCACAATCTTTTTACTTGCATAACAAACCTATTTATTATTATAGAATTAATAGCAATTCAACAACTGAACGTTTGTTATCGGTTGATCATTTTAAACAGATTGTATTTATTGAGGAGCAAATTTCTCTTAAATATTGTTTCTGTAATGACGATAGATTTGGACAAGCATTGTGTTTTTTGATGTCTACTGACCATATATTACGTTCTATTGCTTCTTCTAAAAAATTCGGATTGACTGCAAACGCTGTTTTCGAAGTCAGTCAATCTACCTTTTTTAAAGAAATGCTCGATATTTATAAAGGTCAAAAATGTCCCATCGTCAAAAAAATCGCATTTTATTTACTTGAGAATAGGTTTATTAAACTTTGCACTTTTTATTATCTGCTTCGAAGTATTGTCTAAACGTCATCTAGGAACTATATGGGTGCTACATTGATTGATATTTGCATGGCTACTTATAATGGCGGCGAATATTTGGCTCAACAAATCGACTCTATTCGCTCTCAATCTTTTAATGAATGGCGTCTGCTCGTTTCTGATGACGGGTCTTCCGATGACACAATTGCGCTTATCAACAAGTATTGTGGTCTTGATTCAAGGATCTGTAACGTTTCGGCACTGAATCCGTTTCATTCTGCTACCAAGAACTTTATGTATCTTCTAGCCTCTTCCTCTTCTCCCTATGTGATGTTGTGCGATCAAGACGATTTCTGGTTACCCGATAAAGTTGAACTAACATTAAAAAAAATGAATCAGCTTGAATCGTTGTTCGGACAATCAGTTCCTCTTTTGGTTTTTACAGATGCTATAGTTGTCGATTCTTCACTATCTGTAATCAAGCATTCTTTTGTTCAGGGGCTTTCTTTCAAACCCGGTTCCGTTTCTCTTCCTCAGCTTCTTGTTTCTAATGTTGTTCAGGGTTGTACTGTGATGGTCAACCGCTGTGCGGTGCTAAACGCTTTGAGTTCTCCCATCCCAGATGCTTTTGCTTATCATGATCATTGGCTTGCGGTTACAACTATGGCTTGTGGACACATCGGATTTTTGAAAAGAAAGACACTGCTTTATCGTCAACATGAAAATAATGTTGTAGGTGCAGATGCTACATTAAATCTTTTCGAAAAGCTTGCCAACGGTTTAAAACGTTTTCTGACTCCAGGTTCCATTAGGAATGCATATAGCAAAGAGAGTTTATTTGCCTTGCGTGCTAAAGCGCTTCTTGATTCGACGCTTCCTGTCCGTTGCTCCTATTTCGATGATCTACGACAGCTTTCTAGTTTTGGCTCATGCCGTATTTTAGATAAAATAAAGTTGATATCGAGGTATTCGCTGCTTAGAGATGTTGGGATTTACGGTAGTTTGACACAGTTATTTGTTCTTTTATTAGGTGGTTACATAAGTAATGACTAGCTCATTTCATAATAGCGTCTTTGTTGTTATTTTTGCCGGCGGTGTTGGATCGCGCATGCGAGGCGCGAAGGTCCCTAAACAGTTTTTGGAATTGGGGGGCAAATCCATTATCGCCCATACCATCGACCATTTTGAAAAGCATCCCATGGTTGCCGGCGTCGTTGTCGTGTGTGTTGCCTCGGGTATGGACCATATGCGTGAAATAGTCGAGGCCGCTCACTACTCCAAGGTCTTGTCGATTGTTCCAGGTGGCGAGACGGGTCAGGATTCCATCTTTAATGGTCTTTCTGAGCTTAATCGGCTTGGCGTAACGGATGAGGACTCTATTGTTTTGATTCATGACGGCGTTCGACCGCTTATTGATGAGCAGACTATCACCGCGTGTGTCGATTCTGTTTGCCAGTATGGTCCCACCGCAACGGTTGCTCCTTCTCCTGAAACGATTATCGAGGAGGAGGATGGCGTGGTGGAACGTGTCGTCGACCGTTCCCGTTGCAAGCTTGCGCGTGCTCCCCAAGGCTTCAAGTTTAACGATATTTATGCCGAGCACCTCCGCGCACGCAAGGAGGGCAGACATGATTTCATCGATTCAATCTCGCTTATGGCGCACTATGGACACAAAGCCCATACGGTTGAGGGGCCTGCGGATAATATTAAGGTGACCACGCAGCGCGATTTCTTTGCCTTTAAGGGGTTTGTTGATTACAAGGAAATGGAGCAGCTATGGCCGCTGTAGATAAATTTTTGTTTGACCGTGCTGCGCAGATTGCCACTCAGGCCAATCTGCCCTGGGCCGAGTTGGACGGTAAGACCGTTTTGGTGACAGGATCAACGGGTCTCATAGGCTCTCAGATCGTGAGGACTCTGCTCTCTAGAAACGATTGCGTTGATGCCGGCATCAGCGTGGTTCTGCCCGTTCGAAATATTAAAAAAGCGCAGGCTCTGTTTGGCGACCGAAATGACGTTTCAGTTCTGGAGTGGTCGCTTGGCGATGAGCTTGCGGGTTCCGAGCGCGTGGATTATGTAGTCCATGCTGCCTGCGGAACATCAAGCAAGAGCTTCCTCGAGACTCCCGCCACGACGATTATGCAGATTGTTCATGGCGGGGAGGCTGTACTGAGGTACGCTTACTCTGTAGATGCGAAGAAGGTTCTGTTCCTCTCTACTATGGAGGTTTACGGCGAGGTCGAAGGTGTGGCTACTGAGGATAACCTTGGTAAACTGGACCCCATGGTCGTTCGTAACAGCTATCCCGAGGCAAAACGTCTTGTCGAGTGCCTGTGTGCTTCGTATGCCACTGAGCACGGTGTCCCTTCGGTTGTTATGCGTTTGGCTCAGACGTTTGGCGAGGGTGTCCATCCCGACGACATGCGAGTGTTTGCCGATTTCGGTCGTCATGCCATTGACGGCAAGGACATCGTCTTGTTGAGTGATGGCCTTAAGCGCAACGGCTACCTTTCAGTCGACGATTCTGTGCGCGCTATTTTGATTGCACTGGTTAATGGTCAATCGGGAGAAGCGTATAACGCAGTTAACGAGGATGCGTATTGCAGCATTAGGGAAATGGCGCAGTTGGTTCTTGACCAGTTTGGCGCTGAGGGTACACAGGTCCGCAGAGAGTTTGACCCCGAGCGCGAGGCGACGTTCAGGAAGGCCTCTGACCTCATGCTCGATTCATCTAAGCTCAAGGCGTTGGGCTGGGAGCCCAACGATTCGCTTTCTGATATGTACCGTGCCATGATTGATTGCTGGAGCGTTCATGACTAACGTGATAGCGCAGAAACCATCCGTCCTTGTGATGATGGCTACATATAACGGCGAGAAATATGTTGCTGAACAGATCGATAGTATCCTTGCTCAGGAGGGTGTAAACGTTACGTTGCTTATCTCGGATGACGGCTCGAGCGACGCAACTCCTCAGATTTGCTCTGGCTATGCTCAGCGTATGCCAAATGTTCTGTTTGCTGTTAATGAGAAGAACAAGGGCCTTGCTAGAAACTTTATGGACATGCTTTACGGCAGTGATCCCATGGCCTATGACTTCTTTGCATTTTCTGACCAAGACGACTATTGGATGCCTAATAAGCTGTACAGGGCTATTGAGGCTGTTGCGGCGGCTGGTGAAGGTCCGCATCTTTATTACAGCGACGTATGCAATGTCGACGAACAGCTTAATGGCGGATCAAGAGAGTATGAAGCCTTTGGTCCCTATGCCGATTCGTTTGCCTTGCTGTTGACTGTAAATTGGGCTTCTGGCTGCACGATGGTATTTAATTCGTCTTTTGCGGCCGTACTTCAGCAATATGCACCTCGAGATTGGCCTCGCATCCATGATGGATGGGTTCACTTGGTCGCCCGATCGCTAAATGCTCAAGTTCCCGATCTTAATCATGCCTATATTAAGCGTCGCATTTCTGGTCAAAATCAGGTTGGCGAGCGTGGATTAAACAGTTTAAGCGTCCATCGCGTTAAGCGCATTGTTAGCTCATTGTTGGAGCCTTCCAAACACGACCTTACTCATGCTGCAGCCCTGCTGCTCGATGGCTATGCCGAAAGTATGAACGATGAGGACAGGGAGCTTGTGCATCGTTTTGTTAGTGGGCAACGTAGTTTCGCAAGGCGTTTGGGTATGATGTTTGACCCTGCGTTTTCACAGCCATTTCCACTTGAAAATCTCATGTTTAAGGGCAAGATGCTTTTAAACATATATTAATCCTGAGGCAATTTAAGTTCTTTAACGTAGTGTACTCCCGCTCGACGCTTTTCTTTGGGCGGGAGCTGCATATAATCGCCGTAATGTTTTGTTAAATAGCCATCCCAGTCGGCAAACGTCTTGTATTGCTTACCCTCAAATTCAATAGGTGTAAGGGCTTGCAGCCTCGCAAGTTCTTCGGTTTCTACCTCAATACTGTAAGCGCCGCCAAAAGGCATCGCATAACGGCATGATTCATCTTGATTGTAAGTGCGCATTGCCTTGTCAATTTTACTGATTATCCAGTTTCGGGGAATGAAAAGGCACATTGCCTTTGCTACATAATAGGCGGCTTTTTGTATTTCGCTCTTATTTTGTGGAAACTTATATCCGCACTTGACGATATAAAGGTTCTTAAGGAGCGAAACCTTACGATATTGCTTGACGCGTTCTGACGGATCGTTTGAAACTCGGTCATATGGGAAAATATCAATCCATACGCCCTGCGACATTGCGATATGCGAAGAGTAAATCTCTGAGTATACCGTTCCATTTTTGCGAATCTTGCCAAAAACAAGGCCACAGCTGGGTTCAGTGCCCATGTCCTGGAACACAAAGCTATTGCGAAGCTCCGTTTTGCATGCTTTTGCAAAACGGTCGTAGTCTTCTCTGAGCATGCCGACATCTATGTCGTCATCCCAAGGAATAAAGCCTTTATGGCGTGCGGCACCCAAACAAGTTCCACCCGAGAGAAAGTAGTTGATTCCGTTTGCGTCGCAAATGCGGACAAGCTCATCGAGCATCTCGAGCTCGATGTTCTTGAGTTGTGTTAGCTGCTTTGGCGTAAATTGCATTTAATCCTCTTTTGTCTGATTTCGAATCAGAACTCTATAGTAAAAACTACTATAGAGCTTAATCTACTTGAATAATCTCTTAACTAAGGAGCACCGTGTCGATTCGTCACACTAATTATCCGCTTGTCAGCATTGTTGTACCTTGCTATAACGCCGAGCTCACAATTGAATCCTGCTTAGACTCTCTTCTAAGTCAGGGTTTTCAGAGGCTGGAGATAATTTGCGTGAATGACGGCTCTAAAGATAAGACGGCAGATATATTGGATTCGTATCGCTTGCGCTATCCTGAAGTTATTGTTGTCAATCAAAAAAACTCCGGCGCCTGGCTGGCTCGTTTGTCTGGCATTCAAAAGGCCGAGGGCGACTACATTATGTTTCTAGATAGTGATGACGTTGCTGTGCCAGGATTTATTGACAAGATGTATGAATTTGCCTCTTCCATTAATTGTGATTTGGCGGTATGTGGATTTAATCGCATTGATGTTGGTACCGGTAAATTGATGTCTGCTGAGTTTTGCAAGCCTTTGGGATCTTTTTCGCTAAACAAAGATCCGGGTAGATTGCTTCAAATTAATCCCGCTCCATGGAATAAGATATATAAAGCTTCGCTTCTAAAGCATAGCCATAGACTCTCTGTTGCTCCGGTGATGCTTGACGACTTGTCTTTACTGCTTCTCGCGCTCTTACGGAGTGATGGCCTAATTTCCTATCTTCCAGAGGCCTTGGTCGAGTACAGAGTTCACGGTGACTCGACCATTAATTCGATAAATCCGGGGCAACTCAAAGACGCAATTGTGGCAATGGCTGAAATTCGCTCTTGTTACAAAGATTGCCGTTCTGTTGAGATGCTTGATGCATTTGATGCGGTTGCTTTTGCACACATTGTTGTATCGATGTCTTTTCGATTGTTGGGATCTTGTATATCGAACGTAGGCAATGAGATTGACGCTTTAATTGCGGCGGCTGATCGTGAATTTCCTTATTGGCGCACTTCTCGCTATCTGTCAATATGCTATGGCTGCAAGAATGGCGGAATCTTCTTAAAGGCTTCGCTTGCGTCCACTTTCGTTAAACTTGGACTTTTTAAGCCCGCTCTATCCGCATATCGATTGTTCAGGAAAGCGATCGGCAAGGATATATCTTGGTAAACTGCCGAGGTCGTAACCCTGAAGTTGCGAGTACATTTTTATCCAAACACCGATTGATGCGCTGTTTTAGGCAGGATTGGCGAGTAGTAAGGTCTAAAGCCCCGTGCTTCGGTATTATATTTGATAGGTCCACGTTGTTTCGGAAGTGAGCTTTGAAGACACTGATTATTATTCCAGCATATAACGAAGAGGAATCCCTTGGGTCTACGGTCAGCAGACTGACCGCTTTTGTTCCCGATGCTGATTACTTGGTCGTTAATGATGGCTCCAGCGATGGAACTGTTCAAATTTGCCGTGAAAATGGTTATCCGTTTTTGGATCTGCCCTGCAACCTTGGACTTGCCGGCGCATTTCAGGCGGGCATTAAATACGCTTATCGTCATGGTTATGATTGCGCTATTCAGTTTGATGCTGATGGCCAGCATTTGCCGCAGTATATCCATGATCTTGTGCAAGCGCTCCAGACATGTGATATCGCGATCGGTTCGCGATTCGTCGATCAGTCTAAGGGCGGCTCGCTGCGCATGTTTGGTAGCAATATCATCCAGGGTGCCATTAAGCTCACGACTGGTCAGGTTATTCACGACCCCACGTCGGGTATGCGTGCTTTTAACAAGCGCATGATTAAGCTTCTCGCACTTGGGCTCAACATGGGTCCCGAGCCCGATACTGTTTCATACCTTATTCGTGCCGCCCATGCCAAAGTTGTCGAGGTGCCGGTTCAGATGGCCGAGCGCGAGGCGGGGGAGAGCTACTTTAACTGGAAGTCGTCCGCCAAGTATATGCTTCGCATGACTTTATCTATTCTGTTTATCCAGTTCTTCCGTAAAAGCTTGGAGGGCGATGCTGCATGACGCTGCCGCTTCGTATTACGCTGTTTGCAGCGTCCTTGCTCACGTTTGGTTATATGACCGTTAAGATTCGTGATTCCAAGATGCGTCTTGAGGATTCTCTGTTCTGGTTTTGCTTTTCGGCCCTGCTGCTGCTTGCCAGTATTTTTCCTCAGGTGTTTTTCTGGCTTTCGAATCTCGTTGGCACCATGTCGCCTTCGAACTTCGTGTTTCTATTCTTCATCTTCATTTTGCTTATTGTTTGCTTTAGGTTGAGCGTTCGTCTTTCTCAGCTCGATACGAAGCTTCGCGAGCTTACCCAGCAGTTGGCGATCGAAAAGCTTGAGCGCCATCAAAATGACGAGCGACATGCGAAAAGAGGCTAATTCATGAAAGGCATCATCCTCGCCGGCGGGTCCGGCACCCGCCTGTACCCGCTCACACTCGTGACCTCCAAGCAGCTGCTGCCGGTCTACGACAAGCCCATGATCTACTACCCGCTGTCCACCCTCATGCTGGCGGGCATCCGTGACATCCTCATTATCTCGACGCCGACGGACCTCCCCAACTTCGAGCGCCTGCTCGGGGACGGCTCGCGCTACGGCGTGAACCTCTCCTATGCAGAGCAGCCGAGCCCCGACGGCCTGGCGCAGGCCTTCACAATCGGCGAGGACTTTATCGCCGGCGAGCCGTGCGCCCTGGTGCTCGGCGACAACATCTTCTACGGCAACGGCCTGTCGCGCCACCTGACGCGCGCCGTCCAGAACGCAGAGTCGGGCCGCGCCACGGTCTTCGGCTACCACGTGGACGACCCCGAGCGCTTCGGCGTCGTGGAGTTCGACGGCGAGGGGAGGGCCGTCTCCATCGAGGAGAAGCCCGCCGAGCCCAAGAGCTCCTACGCCGTCACCGGCCTGTACTTCTACCCGGGCGACGTGTCCTCCCGCGCCGCCGAGGTGAAGCCCTCCGCACGCGGCGAGCTGGAGATCACCACGCTCAACCAGATGTACCTGGAGGAGGGGACGCTCTCCGTGGTGACCCTCGGCCGAGGCTACGCGTGGCTGGACACCGGCACCATGGAGAGCCTGCACGAGGCCGCGGAGTTCGTCCGCGCCGTGGAGCACTCCCAGGACCTGCCGGTCTCGGTCCCCGAGGAGATCGCCTGGGAGAACGGCTGGATCACGACCGAGGGGCTCAAGGAGGCCGCGAAGGCCTACGGCAAGTCGGTCTACGGCCGGCACCTGAAGAAGGTCGCCGCCGGCGAGATCGTCAACAGCCCGCGCGAGTACTAAACGATTCAATGGGAGATACAGATATGTCTGAAGAGCTCTTCGAGCCCAGGAACATCATCGTCACGGGCGGCTGCGGCTTCATCGGAAGCAACTTCGTGCACTACGTGGTGAAGAACCACCCGGGCGTCCACGTCACCGTCCTGGACAAGCTGACCTACGCCGGCAACCCCGAGAACATCGCCGGGCTGCCCTCCGACCGCGTGGAGCTCGTCGTGGGCGACATCTGCGACGCCGGGCTGCTGGACCGCATCGTCCCCGGCCACGACGCGATCGTCCACTACGCCGCCGAGAGCCACAACGACAACTCCATCGCCGACCCCGAGCCGTTCCTCCGCACCAACGTCGAGGGCACCTTCCGCCTGCTGGAGGCCGTCCGCAAGCACGGCGTCCGCTACCACCACGTCTCCACCGACGAGGTCTACGGCGACCTTGCGCTCGACGACCCCGCCAAGTTCACCGAGGAGACGCCCTACCACCCGAGCTCCCCGTACAGCTCGACCAAGGCGTCCTCCGACATGCTCGTGCGCGCCTGGACCCGCACCTACGGGCTTCGCACCACGATCTCCAACTGCTCCAACAACTACGGCCCCTACCAGCACGTGGAGAAGTTCATCCCCAGGCAGATAACCAACATCATCGACGGGGTCAAGCCGAAGCTCTACGGACGCGGCGAGAACGTCCGCGACTGGATCCACACCGAGGACCACAGCTCGGCCGTCTGGGACATCCTCGCGAAGGGCCGCATGGGGGAGACCTACCTCATCGGCGCAAATGGCGAGAAGAACAACATCACCGTGCTGCGCATGATCCTGGAGGCCATGGGCCGCGACCCCGAGGACTTCGACTGGGTCGCCGACCGCCCCGGCCACGACCGCCGCTACGCCATCGACAGCACGAAGCTGCAGCGCGAGCTGGGCTGGAGGCCGGCCCACACCGACTTCGCCGAGGGGCTCAAGCAAACGATCGACTGGTACGTGGCCAACGAGTCCTGGTGGCGCCCGGCCAAGGAGGCCACCGAGGCCAGGTACAGGGCCCAGGGCCAGTAAGACCGCATCCCGGCGGACCGCACCGCGGGGCGCCCGCGCGGGGCCGCAGGGC
>CALEBN010000002.1 GCA_937943045.1 uncultured Collinsella sp.
TGCAATTGTGGCAGCGTCCGCAGCGCGACCCTTCGAACGGCGGGTCGTAGACGTCGGCATCGTCCGTGAGCAACAATTCGCCCAGCAGGACATAGGTGCCGAAACGGGGTGTCACCAGTAGCGACTGGCGGCCTATCCAGCCCAGCCCGGCCTCGACGGCCAGCTGTTTTTCGAGCAGCGGCGCCGTGTCGACGAACGCCCGCCCCGACAGATCGGGGCGGGAGGCGCGGAGTGCATCGAGCATCCGGCCGAGCATTCCCTTGATCGTCGTGTGGTAGTCGGCCGCACAGGCATAGGACGCTACTTTCGTGCGGTGTCCGGGAGGGTAGCCCTCGCCTGCGCGGTTTTTGTAACTCACGGCGCAGACCACGGCCGTACGTGCGCCCTCTACCAGTTTGCGCGGGTCGGCACGCTTCTCGACATTGCGCTCCATGTAGGCCAGCGACGACTGGTAGCCCTTGCCGAGCCATGCCCGCAGCATCGACTCGTTCTCGACCAGGTGCCGGCACGGGGCCAGGCCGCATAGATCGAACCCCGCATCGGCGGCAAGTTTTTTGATGTACTGATGGTCGAGCATTTTATTATTTTGGTTCAAAAATAGTGATTTTTAACCGGAAATTAGTAATTTCGCCCCAAACTTTCGCGTTATTGAAACGTAGTTAAAACGAAACGTATTATGACCATCAATACACTTTACGAACTGGCCCGCAACAGCGTGGAGAAGTTCGCGTCGAAAGTCGCATTTTCGATGTTCGAAGGCGACGACGTGACTTATGCCGAGGTGGGCCGGCGTATCGAAAAAGTGCAGGAGATACTTACCTGTGCGGGGCTCCATGCCGGGGACAAGGTCGCCTTGCTCAGCAGCAACATGCCCAACTGGGGTGTATGCTATTTCGCCGTCACTTCGGCCGGCATGGTCGCCGTGCCGATCCTGCCCGATTTTTCGGGCGAGGAGCTCGACATGATCATCGCGCATTCCGAAGCCAAGGCCCTGCTCGTTTCCGACCGGCTCTTTACCAAACTCTCGAAACAGACCATCGAACGGCTGAACGTCGTGGTGCGCACCAAGAACCTGGGCGTCATCGCTCAGCGTGTCAAGGGGGAGGGCTCCATGGCCGTACCGAAGCCCGATGACCTGGCCGTGATCATCTATACGTCGGGTACGACCTCGAAACCCAAGGGGGTGATGCTGACCCACGCGGCACTCTGCGCCCAGGTCGGGATCTCGTCGAGCATCTTTCCCGTACTGCCCGACGACGTATTCCTCTCGGTGCTGCCGCTTTCGCACACCTACGAATGTTCCATAGGCATGATCTATCCCTTCTCGATGGGCGCCAGGGTGGTTTACCTCGACCGTCCGCCCACGGCCTCGGCGCTGATGCCGGCGCTGCGTGCCGTGCGTCCCTCGGTCATGCTGATCGTGCCGCTCATCATCGAAAAGATCTACCGCCACCAGGTGCTGGCCAAATTCAATTCCAATGGTTTCTGGCGTACGCTCTATAAGGTGGGATTCTTGCGCCGCTACCTCCACCGCGTCGCGGGCAAGAAACTGCTCAAGCTCTTCGGCGGGCGTCTGCGGTTCCTCGGCATCGGGGGCGCCAAACTCGACGGCGGTGCCGAAAAGTTCCTGCTGGAGGCGAAAGTCCCTTATGCCATCGGCTACGGGCTTACCAACGAAGGCGACGTATGGGATTACTACACCGGCAAAAGTCCTGCGGCCTGCATGCCTATCGGCGCAGTGCTGACCATTGCCGCGGCAGGCAGCGAAATGAGCAACGCCAGCATTATCACCAACGAAAACGGCTGGTTAAAACGCGGGGCATATTCGCCTTACGCTTACTGCAAATTTGCCGTTATGAACCCGGAACTGACTTATACCCTGCCTGCTTACCAGACGGCCAGCGGCTGCACAGATATTATCGTTCACAGCCTGGAACGCTTTTTTACAAAGCCTGACGTTAAACAGCTTAATTTAACGGATGGCATTGCCGAAACACTGATTAAAAACGTAATGCGCAACGTAAAAATTGCGCTTAAAAAACCTGATGATTATGATGCCCGCGCCGAAATTATGTGGAGCGGCACCCTTTCACACAACGATATCACAGGCGACCGCACTTTGGGCGACTGGGCCTGCCATCAGCTGGAGCACGAACTCGGCGGCATGTTTGACATCGCGCACGGCGCAGGGCTGGCAGCAGTTTGGGGCAGCTGGGCACGCTATGTAATGCCGGTTAATCCCGCGCGTTTTGCACAGCTTGCCGTTAATGTTTTTGGCATTCCCTACACCGCCGGGCAGGAAGAAAAAATCGCCGTTGAAGGCATTGAAGCGCGAGTGCACGCATTGGGTGCACGGCGGTGTCTTGGCCTTCCTAATCTCCCTGATCGGGTTTTTGAGCTTCATCGTAGGCGCCTCGTTCCTCTTCGCTTGCTAATCGGTAGCTGTTCCGTCCCATGCATCCCGCCGCCTCGATGACGACGGCCCTCTCGAAGCACTCGTCGCAGAGGTCAATCGTCTCTTCTTTAACGTAGGGAGTGCATGGCCTTCCTTCGTTCTGCTCGGTCGTCCACCTCACGGGTAGGGTGATGGAATGGGCTCGTTCGATCTCTCTTCCGCACACGTCGCACTTGAACGTGTCGGGATGCTTAATCGTCGCCATCGGAACCTCCGCAGGCGATGATGATCCCCGCCGTGATGGTCTGCACCATGTAGGCCAGTTCCTCGGCGGCGGGCGTATCCTCCCCGATGCTGGCAAGCATGTCACACGCCGCATGCGTCGCCTCGTGGGCGGCGAGCGCGTACAGGTCCGGGGCCTTCACCTTGCGGCTGATCCAGATCACGCACCCCTTGCCCGGGATGCAGCTGGTGAGGCCGTCCTTGCCCTTGGTGTCTCCCGGCTCTTCGCCCATCCTGCGCACGGCCTCGCGGTACTCTCGCTTGCTGGTGGTGACCCAAAGCGGGTCGAACGGCATAATCAGCGGCTCAATCTCGGTTGCCATCGCGTTCCCCCTCACGGCCCAACTCCACGCAACCGGGGAACCGGCCCCGCAGGTCGAGCACGGTTCCGTCTTCCAGCAGTGCGAAGCACTGGTAGCTGTCGTCGGTCAGGGCCTCGACGATGGAAAGCGCCTCTTCCTCGGTGCCCGTGGTGGCGATTTCGATGCCCTGCCGGTATGCGCTTGCGTAGCTCTGGCAGAGCGAGCGCTCATAGATGCGTATCATTCGCGCGCCTCGGCAGCCTGCTTGTCGTACTTCGCGCGAAGCTCAGGTTCGAACTCCTTGATGAACGCAAGCACGCTGATGCCCTCGGGCAGGTAGTACTTGCGCACATTCTCAAGGCACCAGTCCTCGAACGTCTCGCCGTCGGTCACCTCGCACGCGTATCCCGTGCAGTGGCTCATGAGCGCATCGCGCCCGGCCTTGCGGATGGCCTGCTGCATCGCGGAGCCGTGCGCCGCCTCGATGGCATCAATCTGCCCGGTCAGCTCGTCGATGCGCTCGTCGCGGTACTTCAGCTCGCGGTTGAGCATGTCGTTCTCGTCCTGCTGGTCGAACAGCTGCGCGAGCACGTACTGCTCGCAAGTCTTGATCTCCATGGTCATTTCCCTTCTCGGATCATTTCGTTTCCGTGTTCGTCGGTTATCGCCCAATAGCCGTACTCGTACAGCCCTGGGTGGTGCGGCTCGTAGACTTCCAGCAGTTGGCCCGTCCACCAGGCCTCCTCGTACACCTTGGAGCGCCAGCGCCACTCGGCCCTGAGGCCCGCGCCGCCGTGGAACTGGTTGTGGCACCCGGTCGTGCCGCTGCCGCACAGGGCGAACAGCGGGCTTCGCAGGCTCCACGTGCCGTTCGGCGTGACAAGCTCGAACTCAAGCCCCCAGCTTCGGTGTGCCACGTGGTGGCAGCTCTGTGCGCGCCTGCCGCAGACGCAGCAGCGGTCTTGCAGAAGCTCGTACGACCGCTTGCCCGTGTAGCGCGCCCCGAGGTGTGGCTTTCCGTAAAGCTCGGCGCGCTCCTTCGGCCAGCCGCGCAGCTGGCTTGCTTGCAGGATCATGCGAGCCTCCCGTCCGGGCCGTCGAACTCGACCACCCTTGCCCCGTGGCGCAGCCGCGACACGATGGCCTTGGCCGTGTCGGCGTCGCCCTGCTCGGCGAGCCTGCGCACGAGGTCGCTGGGCCTGTACTGCGTGGTGACAAGCGTGGGGCGCATCGCCGAGTAGCGCTGGTCGATGAGCTGGAACAGGCTGTCGAGCACGAAGCCCGTGGGCCTGCGCTTGCCCAAGTCGTCGATGAGCAGGTAGCCCGCTTCGGCATAGCGCTTCAAGGGGTCGCCGCCGTCGTGGAAGCTGCGCTGAATCTCGTCGAGCACGCGGTACATCGGCACCATGAGCGGCGACTTGCCCCGGTCGTACAAGCGCATGGCCACGGCTGCGGCGCAGGTCGTCTTGCGGGTGCCGACGTCGCCCCACAGGTAGAGCCATTGGCCGCCCTCCATGGCAAGCGCAAGCTCGTCGGCCATGGAGTGGTCAAGCCCCAGGTAGCGCTCGGGCACGCCGCAGCGCACAAGCGAGCGCCTGCGCTTCTCGGCGACGGCCTTCTCGGCCTCAGCCTGCTCTTGCGCCGCTATGGCAGCGCGCTCGGCGACGGCCCCTTCGCAGCCGCACGACTCGTAGCCGCAGAACAGGCGCTTGAGGCCCAGCTGGGCGTACCGCGCGTTGAGCACGGCCCCGCAATGCGGGCACTCAGTCGTACTGGGAAAAGTCGTCACCTTCGCTCACCTCCTGCTTCGTCTCGCGTATCGGCTTCGAGGTGCGCACCCAGTTGCGCACGGAGGCCTTCCAATCCTTCATTCGCGATTTGCCGACCATCCAGCCCTTCTGGGCGTAGAAGTCGACGAACCGCTCGGGGTCGAAGTCGGTCGAGGCAAGGTCGATGCCCTTGGACGCCGCATAGGCGGCTGCGTACTCGGCTACCTCTTCGGGAGAGGGGGCGCGGAAACGCGCCGCACTCGCTTTTCCCTCTTCCTTAATTCCTCTTCCTACTTCCTCTTCCTCTTCGCTTGGCCGTTTGCTTTCGGCTTTGCTTGCCAGCTCGCTTGACGTTTTGCTTCCGCTTTTGCTTTGCGGCTTGCTTCCCGTTTTGCTTGGCCGTTTGCTTTCGGCTTTGCTTGCGTCGTTGCTTGATGATTTGCCTCCGTTGCCTCCCGCCACGATGCGCGAGCGGGAGGTTTCCATGACG
>CALEBN010000003.1 GCA_937943045.1 uncultured Collinsella sp.
CCCCGCCCTCGACGCGGTTAAGCTAGCGAATGATTGAAGCCGTTCAGCCTGGTTCTGCTCTCTCCCCTAGTCCCTAGTCCCGCTTAAACAGATCCCTCGTGTACACCTTGTCCGCCACGTCCGCGAGCTCGTCGCTCCAGCGGTTGGCGACGATCACGTCGCACTTCGCCTTGAAGGCCTCCAGGTCGTGGGTCACCTCGGACCCGAAGAACTCCGGTGCGCCCAGCGTGGGCTAGTAGACCACCACGGGCACGCCCCTGGCCTTCACGCGCTTCATGACGCCCTGGATGGAGCTCGCGCGGAAGTTGTCGGAATTGGACTTCAAGTGGTGTACGCTGACGAGCACCTCGGGGTCTTTGATTGCAGCAACCTTATCGGCGGGGCTCGCTTTGGCCAACAACGCGCAGCTCACCGAATCTGACGTCATAACGGAAGAAGCGGGGTACCGCAGAGGCCTCAAGGTCCACCCGCTTTACATCGGAACCCCGCTAGGCGCCTTCGTTGACCACCGACGAGGTCGAACACGCGTTATTCTTGTGCTTACGGCGAGCCCCGTCTTTCGCGAGTCACTTTTTACCTATGCCAAGGTCCTTTTTATCAAGTCCGTCAGTCGTGCGAAGAGGCATCAATGTCTGTATAGATTCGCCTCCCAAGGAAATACAGTTCTGGTTACACTCGAAGGATACCGTGCTAAAAGGCCCAAACGATTGTCAAATCAATGGATCTGGACGAACAGCAAGAGATTTATCGGACAAAAGCTCAAAACCGGATAAGTCTTGGCAACATCAGAAAAACTAAAGCAAGACGCTATGAGCAGGACATGAAAAGCCGGAAAAACCCTCCTGCATGCTTATCCGCGGATTAGGCCGACAATAATGGCGTTCAAACAACCAGCGCCTACACCGCATTCATGGAAGGGGCATTCGATGAACAATGCTAACACTTTCACAGGGCTCGACGTTCACGCCCGTTCGATAAAGGCCAGCCGCCGACCGCGGCCGTAAGATGGGCTGTCGCGACGCGCATATCCTAGCTGCGTTCAGCACCAATGCAAACGCAGGCGAACGGTAAGGAGGGTTTAGGGCAGCGCATCAAGGCTCAACTTTTGGGTTATGTTTCAAAAAGTGTGGCCTTTTTGAAACATAAGGGGGTGAGCCCCAAGCGTCAGAGCTTTTCAGGCCAGACAAGGCCCGGTCCGAGAATGATTTTCTCCCTGCCGACGGTCTTCACGTTGGCCGTGTAGCTAATCTCAAGGTCCCCGCGCTCGTAATTGCCGTAGATGTCGTCGATGAGCTTGTCGGCATCGTAGGTCACGACCCACTTGCTCCTGGCATCGCCGACCTTTCGGGCGAGCGACCTATGCTTCGCCTCGTCGAACGCGCTGCGATACAGACCGGGGCCCTTCTGCACATACGGCGGGTCGAGGTAGGCAAACAGTTCAGAGTCGCCCATCCTATCGTCGATGAAGTCCTCCGCGTCGAGTCTCGTCACCTCAATGTCGTCCCTTCGCGCCGCGATGTCCATGACCTTTTTCTTCAAGGTCCTGCGGTTGAAGCGAACGTCCATCTTGTAGTTGCCGGTCTGCTCGAGCCCGCCTATGACGCCGCCACTCAAGATACCCGACACGTTCGTCCTGTTGAGGTAGAAAGCCGCTTTGCCGAGCTCAAAATCACCCACCCCGTCATGATTCTGGTACATGTCGCGCATCTTCTTCCAGGTCTCGATGTTCAAGACGGCGGAGTCGATGAACTCGCACATCTCTTCGGCGTGATTGACGATGGCACCCCACATGCAGTACACGGCGCGGTCGTAATCATTAATCACGATCGAGGACACGTCGCCCTTCAGGAGAAGTTTGATGGCCAGCCCCGCACCGCCGGCGAACAGCTCGGCGTAGGGATGCCCAAGCAAGTTGTTCATCTCGAGGATCGCCCTGATCTCGGGGTACAGCTTCGTCTTCCCGCCAGGATACCTGATGGGCGTGTACGTAGTCGCCATCTTCTCACCTCCTCAATGTGTCGAACAAGCGGCCTCTCTATTGTTCCCGTTCATACTGCTGCCGTTTTATGATTGCGTCAACTCTTCGCTCGAGTTTCTCGTTAAAGTCCCTAATCTCCGACTCATACCTCTCTTTCCAGATGGCGGCGACAGCCAAGCCGTTTTCGCCCCACAGCCCTTCGCCCTTCTCTCTCCTGAACCATTTTTTGTAGTGCTTGCGCTCCTTATCCCCGCCGTTGTGCTCGAAGTCGCGCTTTGAGTCGGCAAATCGGCTGAGCATGACCTGCTTGGTGTAATGCCTGCCGTTGCTCCAAAAGTCGTCTTCGTCCGAGAGGCCGCAAAGCAAATCGTATATGGACTGCTCAGGCGACTTTTCGCCTCCAGGTAGCACGAATCTTCTGGCGCATTCCTTTATCTTCTTTGCCGCACCCCTGTTTGAATCGGCGTCCACAACGAAGCACACGCCTCGCAGCGAGGCTATGTCCCTAACGGCGAGCTCTCCCAGCTCGCCGCAGCTGAGCTTCGCGGAGACAATATCGCATTTCCGCTTCAGCCGCGAAGGCATTATCTGCCCGAGCACCCACTTCGCCTCGTCGTCCTCGCACCAGATTTCGACCTTGGGGCCCTTTTTCGGCCTCAGCGGCTCAACCATGAGGTCAGCTTGAATCTCGTCTATCGGCGGATTTATCGTCAGCCTGATCCCGGACTCCCTCTTCTTGAGATACAGGACCTTAACCGCATCGTTTTTGCCCTGCGTCTCCTTGACGGCCTTCTCAAGGAGCGTCATCGAGTGGGTGGTGAAAACAACCTGCACCCTCTGAGCAGCGGCCCGCTCCTTCAGCAAATCGAAAAGTCTCACCTGGGAGGAGGGGAACAGGGTCACGTCGAGCTCGTCAATCAGGAGAAGGCCACCCCTGTACTCCTCGCCCATGGCGTCGGCGAGCCGCTCAAAGGAGATGAGGGCGCCCAATATCTGTCCAAGGTTGTCCTGCCCGGCGGAGTTGGCGAGGTAGTCGTAGGTGGCGGTGTTGACGAGAAGGGTCTCCTTCTGGCCGTGCTTCGACATCCTGACAACATCGGTGGTTTTTTCCTGGTCGACCATAACGCGAGCGTACCACTGGTTAAAGCGCTCGATCTCGCTTTCCGAAAAGTCCGTCTGCTCGGCCTGCGGGTTAAGGAACTCGCCGACCGGGTTGGTCCTTTTCAGGCCGAGGTAGATTACGGGGTAGTCAATGTTGCCCTCGCCCTTGGCGCGGGAGGAGCCGGTCACGATACGAATGGAAGATTTGTCTTTTGCGGGACGCTTAAACGATTTGACCTGGACATGCTGCCCCTGGGATCCGGAAATGGCCTCGTCGCTGAAATCGACGTAATAGAGATGCTCGCCCGGGATATCGTGCTCGGGCGACATGTTGAATATGTCGGTGAACTTGGTGCTGAACGGCCTACCGAAGATGGTCCTCCTGTCCCTGAGCCCGAACGGTTGCCCCAGCATGCCCAATATGGTGGACTTGCTCGTCCCATTCTGTCCCGCTATCACGGTAACGAGCCGCCCGAGCCCAATCTCGAGATCGTGCATGGCACGGAACCTGGAGACTTCAATCCCCTTGATGCCGAACGGTTCGAGACGCTTAGGTTTGCGCGACATGCCAGTGCTCCTGCTTCCTCAATCGAGCCTTTGGTACATCGGCCATTTTCCCACTTTGTAGCTTTTAGCGAAAGCGGACGACAGCGGCCACTCGGCAAAAAGAACGCCCGTTTCGGCAAAAGGTGCGGCCACACTGCCCGAGGTAGCTAAGCAGCGAGGCCCAGCGCCATCGTCGCGACGTTGACCGCGAACGTAGCCCTCGTCAGAAGAATCGCGGCTATGTCCTTTGAGCTGACCCGCCTGCCGATGCCGAGGGCTTTTCACAGCTCTCGAGAGAACAGGTCCTCCCTCACAGCGACAGGGCAGCCCGCTCCCCGTCCTGCGCCCAAGCCCGCTCGCTCTCGTTCAAAGCGTTATGGCGCCAGCGGGCGACGAACCTGTCGATGAATATCTTGAAGCAGACAAACAGCACGGCGAAGGCAATGTAGCCGATGGCCAGAATGGCGAGCAATGTGAACGTGAACAGCGAATCGCCCGCAGCATCTCCGCGGATGTCGACGCAGGCCGATTAGTTTCTATCAAACGCACAGACTATGAACCAAACTTAGGAATTTTACTTCTCCGGATATCAACAACAGTTGCAGCTAGAAGCTCTATGCACAAACGCCAAGTAGGCTAGAAACTAACCAACAATGGCATCCGCAATCATTAGTACATTGCCGTTTAAATGGCCCTCATCTTCATTTTCTATCGCTTTGAATTCAATCCATTCGGCACCAGAAATATCTAAGTTCTCAAGCTGAATTGGAGAGGTTGATTTACTAATGTTTTTTTCAGTATGAATGCATCTGAAATCGGAATCGCCTTTGTATTTAACAAGAATTTCGAATGAAGTAGAGTTGCCCTTTCCATCAATATTTGTGCTGGAAGGGGCGATGGTAATGGACAGCTTGGAATAGTTTCCGCCCAAATAATAGTCGGCAAAGCCACTGCAAGCTGAGCAAGATCCAATAATTCCCCAGTGGTTGGGGTCATAGCGATTTCCCGCAGTATCTTTCGCGTTCGTATCGCCTGACTGTGAATAATTGGATGACGAGCCGGGCTTATCTTTCAATAATGCCCGGCTCGATACGCCAGAAGTAGCACTGTTTCCAGTGCTACTGTTCTCGTTCGAGTTCACAGGCCTCAGTTCATTAAGCTCTTCTTCGAGCTCTTGAATCCTGTCTACCGCTTTTTCATAATCGTCTGTAGATATAACAACATTATTGTTAACTATTATCGGATTTTGCACCTGTGGCACCAAATAGGCTACAGCCACTTCGGCGCCAATAGTAAACAGGCCGGTTATAACCGAAATTGCTAAATTCTTGGCAAAGCTATCGGATTCTTTTGCCATCCAGCGACTCCATAGTTCAAACCCCGTCGATTACAGGCTCTTCCTCCACACCATCTTGTCCACGACCCCGGTGTAGCTCTGGATAATCTTGACCACCTTGGTGGACACGGTCTCGTCGGCGTAGTCGGGAACGGGCGCCTCGGGCAGCGACCCCTCCGCGTCGAGCTCGACGGCGGTGCGGACGGCCTGCAGCAGGCCGCGCTCGGAGATGCCGGCGAGCGTGAAGCACGCCTTGTCCAGCGCCTCCGGGCGCTCGGTGGAGGTGCGGATGCACACCGCCGGGAACGGGCGGCCGATAGACGCGAAGAAGCTGGACTCCTCGGGCAGGGTGCCGGAGTCGGACACCACGGCGAAGGCGTTCATCTGCAGGCAGTTGTAGTCGTGGAAGCCCATGGGCTCGTGCA
>CALEBN010000004.1 GCA_937943045.1 uncultured Collinsella sp.
GAAAGCACTTAATGTGCTTTCCGTCTTGCGCAGGACTGTAGAGCAGCAAACTTAACCCGCCCCGGCCCCCGATGGCCCCAGACCGACGGGATAGACCGGTTCAGATGGGGCTTTGATGCATGGGTGGTCTGTTGGTGGGCAAATGGGTATCATACTGTGGTTACTGCATCGACTCTGTGATGCATGTTTGTACGTTCCCGGCGGTCGGTTTGCCAGAAGCGCCCCGTCGGTTGTTCCAGACCCGTTTCGAAGAAAGGAAACCACACGAACCTATGGCAGCTAAAAAATCATCTCCCTTGAAGATCATTCCGCTCGGCGGCCTTGACGGCATCGGCAAGAACATGACGGTCTTCGAGTGCGGCGACGACATGGTGCTCGTCGACGCCGGCCTCATGTTCCCCGACGACTCCCAGCCCGGTATCGACCTGGTGCTTCCCGACTACACCTATGTCCTGGAGAACGAGGAGAAGCTCCGCGGCATCGTCGTCACCCACGGCCACGAGGACCACACCGGTTCGCTTCCGTACCTGCTGCAGGACCTCAACAACAAGGTGCCCATCTTCTCGAGCAAGCTGACGCTCGGTTTTATCGAGGGTAAGCTCTCCGAGTTCCGCATTCGCGCGCCCAAGTTCCGTGAGGTCAAGGGCGGCAGCCACGTCAATCTCGGTGGCATCTCGCTCGACTTCTTCTCCATGACGCACTCCATTCCGGGTGCTTTGGGCGTGTTTATTCGCACCAACCAGGGCACCGTTATGCACACGGGCGACTTTAAGCTCGACCAGACGCCCATCGACGGCGTCACGCCCGACTATGCCGCCATCAGCCGCTTTGCCAAGCAGGGCATCGACCTGCTGCTTTCCGACTCCACCAACGCCACGGTTCCTGGCTTTACCAAGTCCGAGGCCGAGGTCGGCCCCAACCTGCTGCACGCCATCAAGAACGCGCCGGGCCGCGTGTTCGTCGCGTCGTTCTCGAGCCACATCCATCGCCTGCAGCAGATCTGCGATGCCGCCCGCAAGTGTGGCCGCAAGGTCGTCGTGACCGGACGTTCCATGCTCACCAACACCCGCGTGGCGCGTGAGCTTGGCTATCTCAACATCGACGATGCCGATATCATCGATGCCTTCGATATCGATAACCTGCCCGACGATAAGATCGTCGTCATGTGCACCGGTTCTCAGGGCGAGCCGCTGTCGGCCCTGTCCCGCATGGCCAACGGCGAGCACAAGACGCTTTCTATCCACGAGGGCGATACCGTCATCCTCTCGGCAACTCCCGTTCCCGGCAACGAGAAGGCAGTTCAGCAGGTCGTCAACAGCCTGGCCAAGCTTGGCTGCGACGTCTGGGATAAGTCCCGTGCCCTCGTCCATGTCTCGGGCCATGGCAGCCAGGAGGAGCTCAAGCTTCTGATGGCCATGGCCAAGCCCACCTACTTTATGCCGGTTCACGGCGAAGCCGTGCATCTGCGCGCCCATGCCCAGCTTGCCCGTAAGATGGGCATCAAGGACGATCACATCTTTATCCTTGATAACGGCGACACGCTCGAGATGCGTGGCGGTATCGTCAAACGCGGTGCGCCCGTCGAGTCCGGCGTCGTTTATGTCGACGGTCTGCGCATCGGCGACACCGACCCCATCGTCCTTCGCGATCGCCAAAAGCTCGCCAACGACGGTATGGTCACGGCTGTTGCCATCGTCTCGCTCAAGCACAAGAAGATCGAGGCTATCGAGTTCTCGGGCCGCGGCGTTTCGTTTGCCATCGACGACCAGTTCTCCGAGGATGCCTCCGCAGCCATCATGAAGACGATCGAGAAGGGCAAGTTTAGCTTTACCAGTAGCGGCTCCGATGCCATTCGCAAGGCCGTGCGCGATTCGCTCTCCAACTTTATCTGGAGCCGCACGCGCACCCGTCCGATGATCATCCCAGTCGTCATGGAGGTTTAGTTTGGCGCGCGGATCTGCACAAAACGCCAAAGGCAACAAATCCAACAACCAACCGGCATCTGCTAAGGGTGCCGGTTCCCATCTGCGTGCCAATAAGGGCCACGAGTCCGAGTTCGATGAGTTCGAACCCCTGGTCGAGCCTTCGGCCAATCGCGATATCGCCGGCGTTATCATTGCCGTTTTGGCGATTGCGTCCTTCATTGCCGTGATTTCTCCGGCAACGGCACCCGTGACAGCTGCGGTTGCCGGTTTCTATCACCTCGGCTTTGGTCTGGGCGCCTACGTGCTGCCGATCGTCATCTTGCTGTTTGCCGCCACGCTCTTTTTGGGTGAGGACTCGCCGCTCAACATTCGCTCGGTCGCGGGTGGTGCCGTGGTCTTTGTGGCCATTGTTTCTATCCTATCGTTGATGGTTCCGGGTACGACCGACTCGTGCGACCTCATGTTTACGCCGCAGAACCTTTCCGCCTCGGGCGGCTACATTGGCGCCTTTATCGCAAGTGCCTTGCAAAACGCCCTGGGTAAACCTATCGCTATGGTTGTCTTGCTGGGCCTTGTCGTCGTTGGCCTGGTCATCATTGGCTTTTCGGTGGGTGGCGTTTTGCGCTCCGCACGTGATCGCGCTGCCGATTTTGCCGAGCGCCGTCGTGCCGATGTCAACGCGAGCCCGTGGGGCGATGAAGAGGCCCTGTCGGTTCCCGGCGTTGCCCGTCCGCACCTGAGCATTCTGCGCCAGAAGGGGGCTGACGCCGCGGTGACCACGTTCATGGGTGGCGATGCCGACCCGGTTTTGGATGACGACGAGGACGATGACCCGTTTGTCGACGTGTCCGAGGCCGTGGAGGCCGAGCGCGCCAAGACCACGCTGCTGCCGCGTCGCCATGCCAAGAAGGGCAAGGCCGCGCCCAAGCTCAACACGAGCGAGCCTGACCCGTCTTGGTCCGATAGCGAAATTGAACTCACTGAGGGCGATGACGATTACGACGAGGCTCCGCTCGAGACCGCCAAGACCACCTTGCTGCCGCGTCGCCGCGCCAACGCAGGACAGGTCACCGGACAGTTTTCGATGGAAGACGACCCGGACAAGGCTGACGAGTCAGAGCCGCCATTTGCCGTGAATCCCGTTTCGGCAGCTCCGCAGATCCCTGACTTCCTAAAGCATCCCAAGGTTTCCGATGCCTCCGCCCCCACGGCTTCCGCTGCTCCTGTTGCAGCCACCGATGGGGGAGCGGACGGTACCACTGTCGATGCCGAGGGCGACCAAGAGGACGGTCTCAAGCTCCCGCCGCTCGAAATCCTGCATGCCAACCCACAGTCGGCGTCCTCCGCGTCTTCTGACAAGGAGCTGGAACAGACTGCCGAGTCGTTGCAGTCCACCTTGCTTGAGTTTGGCCGTAGCGCCCGCGTCGTCGGCTGGATTGCCGGCCCCACGGTCACGACTTTTAAGCTGCAGCCCGGTGAGGGCGAGCGCGTGAGCAAGATCTCGAGTCTCGAGGACGATATCGCGCTTTCGCTTGCCGCCCAGTCGGTGCGCATCTTTGCGCCGATCCCCGGCACCTCGCTCGTTGGTATCGAGATTCCCAATCGCAAGCGTCAGAACGTCAACCTAGGCGACGTGCTTCCCTATGTGAAGGGCGGTCCGCTCGAGCTTGCCATCGGTCGCGATGCCGAGGGCACGCCGGTTGTCGCCGACCTCGCCAAGATGCCCCACCTGCTTATCGCCGGTACCACCGGTTCCGGTAAGTCGGTCATGATCAACTCCATCATCACGACCTTGCTCATGCGCGCCCTTCCCGAGGACGTTCGCCTGATCATGGTCGACCCCAAGCGCGTCGAGCTTGCAGGCTATAACGGTCTGCCGCATCTCTATGTGCCCGTGGTGACCGAGCCCAAGCAGGCTGCTAGTGCGCTGCAATGGGCCGTGTCCGAGATGGAGCGTCGCCTGAAGGTCTTCGAGCGCCTCAACGTTCGCAAGATCTCGACCTACAACGAAAAGCAGGCCGCCGGCGAGTTTGAGCATTACGATAACCCGCCGCAAAAGATGCCCTATCTGGTCATCATCATCGACGAGCTTTCGGACCTGATGATGGTCGCCGGCAAGGATGTCGAGGCCTCGATCGTCCGTATCGCCCAGCTGGGCCGTGCCGCCGGTATTCACCTTATCGTGGCTACGCAGCGCCCCAGCTCCAACGTGGTGACGGGCCTTATTAAGGCCAACATCACCAACCGTATCGCCTTTAACGTGGCTACGGGCATCGATTCCCGCGTCATTATCGACCAGATGGGCGCCGAAAAGCTCACCGGTTTGGGCGACATGCTGTTCTCCAAGGTCGACTGGGGCAAGCCCCGCCGTATCCAGGGCTGTTTTGTCTCGGACGACGAGATCAACGAGATCGTCGAGTTCGTTAAGTCGCAAAGCGAGCCCGACTACCACGAGGAGATTCTGTCTGCCGTGGCGCCTGCTTCCATGTCCATGGCTGGTGGCGGCATTGTTCGCACGGGCGTTGCCGAACCGCAAGATGACGACCCGCTTATCTGGGAGGCCGCCCATATTGTGGTGGAATCGCAGCTGGGCTCCACATCTGGGCTGCAACGCCGCCTCAAGGTTGGCTATGCGCGCGCCGGGCGTATTATGGACATGCTGGAAGAAAAGGGTGTCGTCGGCCCGCCCGATGGTTCCAAGCCGCGCGAGGTCTTGCTGGACGAGGAGGGGCTCGCCGCGTTGGAGTCTGTCGACGCCGAGATGGCACATGAAGATCGTGAGTTTGGAGGATTCTGATGGCTGCACGCTTTGGTGACATGCTGCTCGAGCAGCGTCGCCGGATGGGCCTTTCCATCCAGCAGGTCGCCAACACCATCAAAATCAGGCCGCAGATCATCGAGTTTTTCGAGACCGGTAACTTTGCATCGATGCCCCCGCGCGGCTATGCGCAGGGCATGATTTCGAGCTATGCACGCTTTTTGGGGCTTAACCCTCGCGAGGTCGTCAACGCTTATTTTGATGACCTCATGGCATATGAACGCGAGACCTCGCAGCGGGGCGGTCGTTTTCAGGATGCTGCCGGCTACGTTAACTCGCGTTCGTCGGTCGATAACGGACGCTTTCTGATGGTTCAGGGTGGTCGCTCGACGCGGTATGGCCAGCGCCCTCCGCAGGCGGGCTATATCACCGAGACGGGCTCCAGCGAGGAGATTCGTTCTCAGCGAGATCGCTTCCGCAGTACGCCCATGCCGGATGACCGTGCGCTTCCCGCCGCTCGCGGGTTGAGTCGCGATCCCCGCGCCGGTTACGGCGACGGTGGCTACTCCGGTCGTGGTTATCGCGGAGTTTCTGCCGGGCGTTCCCACGGTGGATATGCCGACGCCGATACCACGCAGGTGACGCCGCGCCTCCGTTCGCAGTCGCAGCCTTACGGTCAGCGCTCTTCGGCGCCTCGCTCTGGCCAGCGTGGCTATCAGAACCGTGGCGAGCTTGCGCCGCGTTCGGGCCAGCGCGGCTCGCAGAGCCACGGCGGCTATCGTGGTCGTCCCGATAGCAGTCGCGCCCGCATGCCGCAGGGGAATGGCCGTGGCGGCTCCAGTCGCGCACGCAGCGGCGGGCGCGACTCCCAGAACAACGGACTCGATCCGCGTGTCGTTTACGCTGGCATCGGTGCTGTTGCGCTGCTGCTGATTTTGCTCATCGTGGTTCTCTTGCGTGGCTGCGGCTCTTCTGCACCCGAGTCGACGCCCGAGACGCCCGCGGCCACCAAGACGACGACCAAGAAGTCTTCCAAGAAGACCGAATCTGTTGACGAGGATGAAGGCACCGACGAGGCGACGGATTCTGCCGATTCCGATGCCGCCAAGGCGAACGCGAAAAAGAAAGAGGACGAGGTCATCAAGGTCAAGGTCTCCGTTGCCAAGGGCAAGACCGCCTGGATCGAGGTCAAGGTCGACGGTAAATCGGTCTTTGGCGCCCAGGCAACCGGTCCCTTTGAGCAGGAGTACACGCCCGAGTCCTCGATCGAGATCACCACGTCCAAGCCCTCCGATGTTACGGTTACCAAGAACGGTGAAAAGGTTCGCTACGACACCAAGACATCGGGCGTGGCGCGCGTGACCATTACCGTTCCCAAGAAGGAGACCACTGACTCCGAAGACGGCGAGAGTGCCGACGGCACCGATACTGCAGACGGCACCGACCCCCAGTCTACCGACGGCACCGACGCCCAATCTGCCGACGGCACCGACACGGCATCCGATGGCCAGACAGCAAACGATTCAGATGACTATTCGTACGACAGCTACTAAGGCTCCCCGTACCGAAAGGAAGAACCATGGCTAAAGATTCCAGCTTCGACGTTGTGTCCGAGGTCAATATGCAGGAGGTCGATAACGCCTTCCAACAGACCACCCGCGAGATCTCTCAGCGCTATGACCTCAAGGACTCCGGCGCCACCATCGAGCTTTCGAAGGGCGACAAGCTCTTTACGATCAATGCCCCGGCCGATTTTGTCTCCAAGCAGATCATCGACGTGTTGAGCTCTAAGCTCATCAAGCGCGGCATCGACCTCAAGGCTGTCTCTTGGGACGCGCCGCAGGCGGCTTCGGGCGGTACCGTGCGCGTGCTCGGTCATATCGTCGAGGGCATTGACCAGGCGACCGCCAAGAAGATCAATAAGGACATCAAGGATCAAAAGCTCAAGGTCAAGGTGACCATCGAGGCCGATAAGCTGCGCGTTACCTCGGCCTCTAAGGATGCGCTTCAGACGGTGATTCAGTTCCTGCGCGACCAGGACTACGGCCAGCCGCTGCAGTTTACCAACTATCGCTAATTAACTCGAAAGGACCGCTCTCCAACATGGATACTCCGTTGGGTTCTGTACTCTATATCACGCTTGGCTGCGCCAAGAACGAGGTCGATACCGACCGCATGCGTTCTCTTTTGACCGCTGCGGGCTACGAGGAGGCATTCAATCCGCAGGATGCCGATATCGCCATCGTCAACACGTGCTCGTTTCTCGCCTCGGCGACGTCCGAGAGCATCGAGACCACGCTCGAGCTCGCTAACGAGGTGCAGGACGGCGTTCGCGCCTGCCCCATCGTCATGTGCGGTTGCGTGCCGTCTCGTTACGGCGACGACCTGCCCGACGAGCTTCCCGAGGTCGCGGCCTTTGTGAAGGCCGATGAGGAAGACGGTATCGTCTCTGTCATCGATGGCGTACTGGGCGTGGAGCGCGAGATCGCGGCCTATATCCCGCAGGTCAAGCGTACCGTCGAGGGCGCCGTTGCCTACGTCAAGATTTCCGATGGCTGTAATCGTTTTTGCAGCTTCTGCATGATCCCCTACATTCGCGGTCGCTATCATTCGCGTAGTGCCGAGAGCATTATCTCCGAGGTGCGCGACCTGGTTGCCGGCGGCGTACGCGAGATCGTGCTGATCGGCCAGGACACGGGCATTTGGGGCACCGACTTTGCCGACGAGGACGTCGCCGAGGGCTCGCCGCGCAATCTGGCGCAGTTGCTGCGTGCCGTCGCCGAGGCCGTGCGCCCGCACAACGTCTGGGTCCGCGTGCTCTATCTGCAGCCTGAGGGCATGACCGACGAGCTTATCGAGACGATTCGCGATACGCCCGAGGTGCTTCCCTATATCGATATCCCCGTGCAGCACTGCGACGCGCGCATCCTCAAGGCCATGCGTCGCTCCGGTTCGCGCCAGGAGCTCGAGGATCTGTTCCGCGACCTTCGCGAGCGCATCCCCGGCATCGTGATTCGCTCCACGGCCATGGTCGGCTTCCCGACCGAGTCCGACGAAGAGTTCCGCGACCTTATCGACTTTATGGACACCGTTGGCTTTGACTACACGAGCGTTTTCGCCTACTCGCGTGAGGAGGGCAGCCTGGCCGCCAAGATGGAAGGCCAGGTCGATGAGGAGGTTAAGCTCGAGCGCGCCCAGGAGGCCATGGATCTGGCCGAGTCGCTCGGTTTTGCCGCCACGGCAGCCCATGTGGGTGAGCGCGCCCAGGTGATCGTCGATGGCATCGAGGAGACCGAGGACGGCGCCGAGCTGATCGGTCACGCCTGGTTCCAGGCGCCCGATTCCGATGGCGCGGTGCATCTGGACGCCAGCGAGGCGTCCGTGGGCGATATTCTGACTGTCGAGTTTACCGATAGCTTCTGCTATGAGCTTATCGGTCATGTTGTGGAGTAGGAGAGCGTCGTGGCAAACGAGAGTAATAAGGAACTGACGAGTGTTTGGACGCCCGCCAACATCGTGACGTGCGTTCGCATCGTCTTTATCCCGGTGTTCATGATCGTCTCGGCCCTGTCTCACGCGAGCGTTGCCGGTACGGACTGGAGCACCTTCGACGGCCCGCTCGCCGCCGCTGCCTTCATTCTGTATGTGATCCTGTCGTGCACTGATAAGGTCGACGGCTATCTGGCGCGCTCGCGCAACGAGATCACTGATTTCGGCAAGTTCTTGGACCCCATCGCCGATAAGCTGCTCGTGTTTTCGGCCCTGCTGCTGTTCCTTGATTTTGGCGCGGTGACCGTGTGGTCCGTGTTCATCATCCTGTTCCGTGAGCTGCTGGTGAGCGCCCTTCGCATGGTCGCGAGTGCTGCCGGTGTAGTCGTTGCCGCCGATAAGCTCGGCAAGTACAAGACGGCGACCACGATGGTCTCCATCTGCGGCTATCTGTGCGTCTTTGCGATGGCCGGCCTTCAGCTGGGGCCGGTGTCGCTGCTGCTCGGTGTCTATTCGGTGTCGCGCTTCCTGTACGTCATCGCCGTGATTTTGACCATTGTCTCGGGCGCCCAGTACTTCTGGAACTGTCGCAAGATCGTCTTTTCGGTCTAGGTCTTGGTGGGTATGACGGAGTCTTATTTGCAGATCGCCGCAAACAACGAGGAGCTGGCGCGCGACATTGTCGAGCGCGCGAGTGCCCGTGGTGTGACGGTGTCGACGGCGGAGTCGCTGACGGCGGGCATGATCGCCTCGACGATTGCCGATATCCCGGGTGCCTCGGCGGTGCTTCGTGGAGGTGCGGTGACCTACTGCGATGAGATCAAACATCGCGTGCTCGGCGTCGAGCAGGAAACGCTCGATCGGTTTAGCGCCGTGTCGCACCAGACGGCGCGCGAGATGGCCGTGGGCTCGCTGGACCTCTATCAGAGCGATGTGGCCGTGAGCGCAACGGGCTACGCTGGGCCCGGTGGCGGCACTGAGCAAGACCCCGCCGGCACGTTCTATATTGGGTGGGCGTATCGTGCGGCCGATGGGGGAGCGCCGGTTGTCGAGTCTGCGCGCTGTCATTATGAGGGCGATCGGTCGTGCGTTCGTGTCCATGCGGTCGCGGAGGCTTTGGAGCGTATTGTCCACGTGCTCAATTCTATGGATTAGACGTGGTTTAAGGGGCCTTAGGGCCCCTTAATTGTGGAGATAGGGACCTTTGACCGGAATTACGTTTGCGCTGGTACATGGCATAAATTTGTTCGAACACCCGTATTTGTGATTGGCGTGGTCAAGCGTTTGGTCGGTGATTGGTCGGCGTTTGGTTGGGTTTTGGAATGGCCGGGTGCATATGATGAATCTGAACGGTTGACCACGAACAGCCGTTCGTTTATTATCGTTTCAGGTTGTTAAGAGGAGGGCTATTCATGGCCAAGAATTCAGGTCCCGTACGTACCGTTCATGCACGCACGACGGGTAAAGAGCGCGATGAGATGATCGCCACCACCAAGGCCGAGATCGAGAAGAAGTTCGGCCAGGGCTCTATCATGAGGTATGGCGACGGCGGTCCGGAGCTCGAGGTCGAGGCTATTCCGACGGGCTCTCTGGCGCTCGATGCCGCCTTGGGTATCGGCGGCGTGCCGCGCGGCCGTATCGTCGAGATTTATGGCCCCGAGTCCTCCGGTAAGACGACGCTTTCGCTCGAGATCCTTGCAGAAGCACAGGCCATGGGCGGCGTCGTTGCATTTATCGATGCCGAGCACGCGCTTGATCCCACTTATGCCGCGCGCATCGGTGTTGATATCGATGAGGTCCTCATTTCCCAGCCCGACACGGGCGAACAGGCGCTCGAGATCGTCGATATGCTTGTGCGCTCCGGTGCCATCGACGCCATCGTCGTCGACTCTGTTGCCGCCTTGACTCCGCGTGCCGAGATCGAGGGCGAGATCGGTGACACGACGGTGGGTCTGCAGGCTCGCTTGATGAGCCAGGCGCTCCGCAAGCTCGCTGGCTCGCTTGCCAAGTCCAACACGACCTGCATCTTCATTAACCAGTTGCGCGAGAAGATCGGCGTCATGTTCGGCAACCCCGAGACCACCACGGGCGGACGCGCGCTCAAGTTCTTCTCTTCCGTGCGAATCGATATTCGCAAAATCGATACCATCAAGCTCAAGGACGAGGTTATCGGCAATCGCGTGCGTGCCAAGGTCGTTAAGAACAAGGTGGCCGCTCCGTTCCGCTCGGCCGAGTTTGACATCATGTATGGCACCGGTATCTCCAAAGAGGGCTCGATTCTGGATATGGCCGTCGAGTGCGGCATCTGCAAAAAGATGGGATCCTGGTTTGCCTATGGCGAGGATAAGCTCGGCAACGGTCGCGAGGCCGCCAAGACGTTCCTGCGCGAGCATCCCGATTGCGCTGACGAGATCGAGCACAAGGTTCGCCTTGCCTGCGGTCTTGAGTATGACGATGATGCCCCCTCGGAGGTTGAGTTGACCGACCAGCCCGCCCCCGAGGAGTTTGATGAGCTGTACGCCATCGATGGCTCCGCAATGCTCGACGATGACGACGAGTAGCGGATGCCGACATGTCGTATACGGTGACCGAGGCCACGGTCGTCTTTCCCGATAAGAAGGCGGCCTCCTCGTTCTCGAGCGGTTATGCGTCTAAAAAGCCCTGCGCGCATATCGATTGCGATTTTGAGGGCGGTTTCGAACGTTCCATTTGGATTCCCGTGCGCGTGGCGCGCCTGTACGTTAAGAACCGCCCCGATCTTCCCTGTGATTGGGATGGCTTTCGCGAGGCGGTGCAGCTTATCGAACGCAAATGTGCACTCACCATGGTGACCGAGATGCTTTCGCGCCGCGATCATGCCACGGGCGAGGTGCGCGATAAGTTGGCTCGCTATGGCTTTCGACAGCCCGCGATCGATTTTGCGGTTGCTCAAGCGACCGAGTATCGGTTTTTGGACGAGAACCGTTTTTGCTCGTACTTTATCGAAGAGCGCAAACGTCGCGGCTGGGGACAGCGCAAGATCGAGGTTGAGCTCAAGCGTCGTCATGTCGTGCTTGACGATATCCCCGGGTATCCCGAGGCATATTTTGCCGTGGATGACGACTTGGCCCGCGCTTCGGCCTTGCTCGCTAAACGTCGCGTCCCCGAGGTCCGTGCATTCGAAAAGCTCGTCAGGTTTTTGATGGGTAAAGGTTTCTCGTATCACATCGCCGCCGATGCCGTTAAGGCACGTCTCGATGCCTTAAGCGAGGAGTGTGCCGTGTAAGCATAGCACTCGTTACGCCCCTGCCGTTCACCGCTCGATTGGCGCCGTGCCGGGTGCGTTTATTTGACAGTTGTTGCGGTTCAACGTAGGATAAATACCGTCATTTGCTTTGTGATATGTGCTCATCTGTGATGAGTTTGTTTATATGTTTATCTGTATCCGACCCGCATAAGCTGCGCCCATATTACTCAAATGTCGCGAGCCGTTCGTAAGGACGGTTCGCTTTGTTGTGTAACGAATCCATAAAAAGGAGTGAGCATGCCTATCATTGCAGCGCTCGTTGGCCTCGTTTTGGGTGCCATCGCCGCCATTGCCTACATGCGCACCGCCAAGCAGGGTAGTCTTCACGAGGCCGACGAAAAGATTCAGTCGGCACACGCGCAGGCAGAGTCCCTGATCGGTGATGCAAAGCGTCAGGCCGAGACCCTCAAAAAAGAGGCTCTGCTCGAGGCTAAGGAAGAGATCATCAAGAACAAGCAGGCCGCCGAGGCCGAGGACAAGCAGCGCAAGAGCGAGATTCGCACGCTCGAAAATCGCGTGATGCAGCGCGAGGAATCGCTCGATCGTCGCAACGATGCGCTCGATAAGCGCGAGCACCAGCTGTCCAGCCAGGCCTGTCAGGTCGAGAAGCGCTCTCGCGAGCTTGAGGAGCTCTGCGCCAAGCAGACCTCCGAGCTCGAGCGTATTGCCGACCTTACGCGCGAGGACGCTCACAAGGAGCTGCTCGACAAGGTCCGCGGCGAGGTTACCCACGAGGCGGCCACCATCATCCGCGAGTCCGAGCAGCAGGTCCGCGCCGAGTGCCATAAGACCGCCCAGGAGATTCTCTCCCTGGCGATTCAGCGTTGCGCCGCCGACCATACCGCCGAGGTCACCGTCACTTCCGTTCATATTCCCTCCGATGACCTCAAGGGTCGCATCATCGGTCGCGAGGGTCGCAACATCCGCACTTTTGAGCAGGTGTCCGGTGTCAACCTCGTGATTGACGACACCCCCGAGACCGTCGTGCTTTCGAGCTTCGATCCGGTCCGTCGTGAGACTGCCCGCGTGGCGCTCGAGAACCTCATTGCAGACGGCCGCATTCACCCCGCCCGCATCGAGGAGATGTATCACAAGGCCGCAGACTTGGTTCAGCAGCGTGTGCGCGAGGCTGGCGAGCAGGCCGCCTTCGATACCGGTATCCACGATCTGCACCCCGAGATCGTCAAGACCCTGGGTGCTCTTCGCTACCGCACCTCGTTTGGTCAGAACGTGCTGCAACACTCGCTTGAGGTTTCCGACCTGTGCGGCGTTATGGCCTCCGAGCTTGGTCTGGATGTTGTGACCGCTAAGCGTGCCGGTCTTCTGCATGACCTGGGCAAGGCCATCGACCACGACGTTGAGGGACCGCATGCTGTCATTGGCGCCGAGCTTGCCCGCCGTTATGGTGAGAAGCCCGTTATCGTCCACGCGATCGAAGCCCATCATGCCGATGTCGACCCCAACACGGTGCTCGACGTTCTGGTCCAGGCTGCCGATGCCGTCTCCGCTTCTCGTCCCGGTGCCCGCCGCGAGTCGGCCGAGAACTACATCAAGCGTCTTGAGAAGCTCGAGGAGATCGCCAACTCTCACGACGGCGTCGAGCGTACCTATGCCATGCAGGCCGGTCGCGAGGTTCATGTCATGGTTCAACCGGACAAGATCTCCGATGCCCAGTCCACGGTGCTTGCGCACGATATCGCCCATCAGATCGAGGAAGAGATGGAGTATCCCGGTCAGGTGCGCGTTGTCGTGATTCGCGAGAGCCGTGCCGTCGATATCGCTAAATAACATGAACGACGCGAACGAGCTCATCTCATTTATCGCGTCGATGTCGGGGGAGGGCAACCTTCGCGTCGAGGAAAACCTTGGCGAGGGGTATGTCCGCCTCCGCGTTTCGGAGGCCGAGCGCCGTCAAGCGAAGCATGACATTCAGCATGTAGAGGACATTGTCATCGAGATGCTGCGCAATGCTCGTGATGCCGGAGCCGATAAGGTCTATCTTGCCACGACCAAGGAGGAGGGTGTTCGCACCCTCCTCTTCCTGGATAACGGTTCGGGTGTGCCGCAGGATATGCAGGAGCGTATCTTCGATGCCCGTGTCACCTCCAAGCTCGAGAGCATGAAAATGGACCGTTGGGGTGTTCACGGTCGTGGTATGGCGTTGTTCTCTATCAAGCAGAACACGGATGAGGCACGCGTTGTTACATCGGGCGTCGATTTGGGCTCCGCGTTTAAGGTGTGCGTTGCTACCGATCGCTTGGGTGAGCGCGCCGACCAGTCGAGCTGGCCTCAGGCGGTTAAAGACGAAGACGGCCGCTGTGTATGTGCTCGCGGCCCCCACAACATCATTCGCGCGGCCTGTGAGTTTGCCCTTGAGGAGCTGCGTTGCTGCGATGTGTATCTGGGCTCTCCGTCCGAGATCGCTGCGACCCTGTACGCTCAGGCTTCGAGTCGTCTCGATACGTCGCGCCTGCTCTTTATCGATGACGAGTGCGAGCTTCCGGTTGTCGATCGTTTGGGCCTTGCCTCGGATGCCGAGGACTTTATCCGGATCTGCTCCGGGTTGGGTCTCGAGATGTCCGAGCGCACTGCCCACCGTATTCTGTCGGGACAGATTAAGCCCGTTCGCGGCGTTACCGCGCGCCTGCTGCGCGAGCGTGATTCCACCTCGCAAGCGCCGGCTCCCGTCGATCTTGCCAAGGACCGTCGAGGTCTTCGCATCGCCAAGGATGATATGGCGCAGTTTTCGCGTGCGGTCGAGCGTGACTTTAATGACCTCGCTGCCCGGTATTACCTCAATCTGTGCGGCGACCCTAAGATTCGCGTTTCGCGTGATCGCATCACGGTGACGTTCGATCTTGCCAAAGAGGAATAAAATCTTTACCGAGTCCGCTCGGTACGATACAGTTATTGCAGTTAAAACGTACTTTTAAACGCAGGAGTTTCTTCATGGATTGCCTGAAGGTATCAAGCAAATCATCGCCCGCGTCCGTTGCCGGCGCCATTGCCGGCATGGTCAAAGATGGCGTCCCCGTCAACATTCAGTGCGTCGGCGCCGGTGCCGTCAACCAGGCCATCAAGGCCGTTGCCATTGCGCGCGGCTTTCTGATTCCGACCGGCTTTGATGTCTCCTGCGCGCCGGTGTTCTCCGACATCCTCATTAACGGGGAGTCGCGCACGGCAATTCGTCTCTCTATCTACGTTCACCAGATTAATCGGGCTGCTATGGATAACGTCGTCATGGACGACGTTAAGCCTGTTGCGTAAACGAGCCATCTGCACGCTTGTAGCACCTATGCGCCCCGTCGACACCATCGTTAGGATGTAAGCTCATGGACCAGCGTTCCGTACGCGATATTCTTGCCGGTAAAACCTACTTTATCCGCACATTCGGCTGCCAGATGAATCAGCACGACTCCGAGCGCGTGAGTGGCTTGCTCGATTCGTATGGCTGTCTTATGGCGCTCGATCCTGAGCATGCCGATATTGTCGTGTTCATGACGTGCTGTGTGCGCGAGGCTGCCGATACTCGCCTCTATGGTCAGTGCAATTCCTGCAAGAGCCTGCCTCCTTCGCCTTCGGGTAAGCGTGTGGTCGCCGTGGGCGGCTGCATCGCCCAGCGCGATGGCGAGGGCTTGCTCACCAACGTCGATAACGTCAACGTCATTTTTGGCACCCATTCTATTGCGCACGTGGCCGAGCTTATCGCCGAGGCGTTTTTGGATGGCAAGCGCCATATCCGTACGAATGAGCATGAGGATACCGACGCCATGAGTATGCCGTGGCATCGCGAGACGCAGTATCACGCCTGGGTGCCTATCATGACGGGCTGCAACAACTTCTGCACGTACTGCATCGTGCCGTACGTCCGTGGTCGTGAGAAGAGTCGTCCCTTCGAGGAGATTGTCGACGAGGTTACCGGGCTTGTGCGTCAGGGCGTGCGCGAGATTACGCTGCTGGGCCAAAACGTTAACTCCTACGGTCGCGATCTCTTTGGCAAGCCGCGTTTTGCCGATCTGCTGCGCGCTGTGGGCGATACGGGTGTCGAGCGTATCTTCTTTACCTCTTCGCATCCCAAAGATCTGCTGCCCGAGACCATCGATGCTATGGCCGAGACGCCTGCCGTCATGCCGCAGCTTCACTTGGCCGTTCAGTCGGGTTCCACGCGCATCCTTAAAGAGATGAATCGTCGTTATACGCGCGAGGATTATCTGGGTCTGGTCGATCGTATTCGTAACCGTATGCCCGATATTGCGCTTTCGACCGACATCATCGTGGGCTTCCCGGGCGAGACCGAGGAAGACTTTGAGCAGACGCTCTCGCTTGCCGAGACGGTTCGTTATGCCCAGGCCTACACGTTTATTTACTCCAAGCGCGCCGGTACCCCGGCAGCTGAGATTTATGATCCCACCCCGCATGAGGTTATCCTTGAGCGCTTTAACCGTCTGGTCAAGGTTATCGAGACGACGGCTCACGAGTATAACCAGGGCGAGCTTCACACTGTGGTGCCTGCGCTCATTGAGGGCACGAGCAAGAAGAACGACGCTGTCCTTCTGGGCAAGAGCCCTAAGAACCAGACGGTGCATGCGCCGATTCCTGCTGGCTATAGCATCGATCAGCTTATCGGCAAGATCGTCGATGTTGATATTGATGTCGCCAAGACGTGGTATCTGTCTGGCTCCGTCGTGGGCGAGCCTCGCTAATGATTTCTCCTGGTGCAAGCCTTTCTGCTGTAGCGATTGTCGGTCCGACAGCGGTCGGAAAAAGCGATGTTGCCGACCGCCTGGCCGCTCGTCTATCGTCCGAAGTGTTGTCGTGCGACGCGATGCAAATCTATCGCGGCATGGACATCGGTACGGCCAAAATGATGCCCGAGGAGTGCTCGGCACCTCTGCGCCTTATCGATATCGTGGATCCCGGCGTCGCGTATTCTGCTGCGCTCTACCAGTCGGACGCCCGAGCACATGTCGAGCGTTTGCTTGGCGAGCAGCGTCTTCCGGTCTTTTGCGGCGGTACGGGCTTGTATCTCAAGGCCGCTCTCGATGAAATGGATTTTCCTTCGGGAGAACTCGAGGACGAACGACGCGTGGGCTATCAGGAGCTTGCCGAGCGCATTGGCAAGGAAGCATTGCATGCCCTGCTTGCCGAGCGCGACCCTGAATCAGCTGCCGTGATTCATCCCCATAACGTGCGTCGTGTGATTCGTGCGCTCGAGATGCACGATGACGGCGTGTCATATGCCCAGCAGAAGTCGAAATTCAGTGTTCCGCGCGAGCGCTATCATGCCTTGTGGTTTGGTCTGACGCGTAGCCGTGAAGTGCTGTATGAGCGCATTAACCTACGTGTCGACCTTATGTTTGAGCAGGGACTGGTTGATGAGGTCCGTGGCCTTATGGACCAGGGCCTGGGCGATGCGCTCACGTCGATGCAGGCAATCGGTTACAAAGAGATTATTGATGCCTTGCGTGGCGCTATTACCATGGATGAGGCCCGTGAGCTTATCAAGATGCGCTCACGTCGCTATGCCAAGCGCCAGCTATCCTGGTTTAAGCGTGACGATCGCATCGTGTGGTTCGATATGGATGAGTTTACGATCGATGAGGTCGTTGATGATATTTACCATCGCATCGAGGCTGCCTAATGGCTCGTTTCCCTTTGGTCCCCACGGCGCCTGAACCCGAGCGCGCCATCTTGGTTGGTGTTGAGTGGCGCGATAACGCCTGGCCGCTCGACCGTTCGCTCGACGAGCTCGAGCGTCTAGCCCACACTGCTGGGGCCCAATGCGTTGCACGCTTGTCTCAGCGCCTGGTCAAGCCCTATCCCAAATCGTTTATCGGCTCCGGAAAGGTCGAGGAGCTGTGCGGTTTGGTGCATCGCATGGATGCGGATGTTGTTATCTTCGACGACGACCTGACTCCTTCACAGCAGTCCTATCTTGAGAAAGCCGTGGGCGAACCGGTCAAGATTATTGACCGTACGGCGTTGATTTTGGATATCTTTGGTCTGCATGCCCAGACGCGTGAGGGCCGCTTGCAGGTGCAGCTGGCACAGTTGCAGTACCTGTTGCCTCGTTTGCGAGGTATGTGGAGCCACCTTGCCAAGGAACAGACGCGTGGCGGTATTGGCTCGCGCTTTGGCCAGGGCGAAAGCCAACTCGAGGTCGACCGTCGTCTGATTCGCAATAAGATCGCTGCGCTTCGACGCGAACTGAAACAGGTTGAACAGCGCCGCGATGTGCAATCGAAAAGCCGTATTGAATCGCCAGCGTTTCGCGTTGCGTTGGTTGGCTACACCAATGCCGGCAAGTCGACGCTGCTTAATCGTTTGACGGGATCCACGGTACTTTCGCAGGATAAGCTGTTTGCCACGCTCGATCCTACAACGCGCTCGTACCGTTTGCCCGGTGGTCGTGGCATGACGATCACCGATACCGTCGGCTTTATTCAAAAGCTGCCCCATGGCCTGGTCGACGCGTTTAAATCTACGCTTTCCGAGGTGCTCGGCGCCGATTTGATTCTTAAAGTTGTAGATGCTTCCGATGAGGATTATGAGCGTCAGCTCGAGGCGGTTGATCGTGTCCTTGATGAGATTGGTGCCGGTGAGCGCCTGACACTTACCGTGTTCAATAAAATTGATCTGCTCGATAGCGTCGATCGCTTGAGCTTTCGCCGGCGCTATCCCGAGGCGGGGCTGTTCTCGGCTCAGACGGGTGAGGGTCTTGATGACTTAGTCGACCGCATCGCTCGTGAAGCGGCCGCCACGGACGTGTTGCTCTCGGCCGATATCCCGTATCGAGAGGGCGCGTTAATCACGCTCGTGCACGAACAGGGAAACCTTCTGCACGAGGAATACCTCGAGGACGGCGTTCGTATTGTGGCAAAGCTTCCGGACCGTATCGCACCACGTCTTGAGCGTTACCGAACGGAATAAATCAGCTCCAGTACACCCAAGATAACCGGTTGATGAAGCAGGTAGAACGGCAGTGCATGGCGTCCGAGGCTTGCGAGCGCCGGGATGGGATTTTCATAGGCCCATGCTGGTGCCTCGCAGTTTGCTTTTTGAGCCGTGCGCGCGGCAAAGAAGCCTGTGAGGTACATAAATAAGAAGGGTATGAGCGGATAGTAATCACCGGAGACAAAGTCTGGACTTGGGAACCCCAGCCAAGCTAGATGGGGGATAGGGTAGACCGCTTTAGGAATGCTCCAGGTACAGGCAAAGAGTATGAGGCAAATCGTTATACCCCAAACTGCCGGTATTCTATCGAGAACCGGGCGCGCGAGTGCAACAATGGCGGTGCACGCCGCCATGCAGAAAATGATGCCGAAGTTCACCGAGTCATCGACTGAGACGAGCGTCGTTGCGACCCATACGACCAAAGCGGCTACGGCATATTTGGCGGCACGCTTGATGTTGTTGCGCGAGAGGGTGCACATCCAGCCGGCAATAAACAAAAATACCCAACTGATGCTGGCTCGCCAGATGTCTTGGAAGATGGTCTGGGTAAACCAGGGCATCTTCCAACCATATAGGTAGGCAAGGTCGTAGCAGGTATGAAATCCCGCCATCGACAGCATGGTAAACCCGCGAATGGTATCAAAGACTGTGATGCGTTTTTGCATTACGAAAACCGGCGCATCAAGCCGACGACCTTGCCCAGAATCGTGGGATTTGTCGCGTAGATAGGCTCCATAGTGTCGTTTTCGGGCTGCAGGCGAACGCGTCCTTGCTCCTTGTAGAACGTTTTGACTGTTGCGGAGCCATCGATCATGGCCACGACAATCTCACCATTCATGGCGCTCTTCTGCTCGCGAACGATGATGTAGTCGCCGTTATAGATGCCGACGTTAATCATCGAATTGCCGTGGATCTCGAGGATAAAGGACCCCTGGTCCGTTGCGATCTCGGTTGGGATGGTAAAGGTGTCCTCGATATTCTGTTCGGCAAGGATGGGAATTCCTGCAGCGACACGGCCTACGAGAGGCAGCGATACGGTGCCGCGGGGCGCCGTGGGCTCATCGGACTTTGAGATGGATACGGAAGATCCGTCCTCGTCAAAGAGCTCGAGGGCGCGAGGCTTGGTGGCGTCACGCTTGAGCAAGCCGCGTGCTTCGAGTGCGGAGAGATGCGCATGTACGGTGCTAGGGGAGGAAAGGCCCACAGCCGAAGCCATCTCGCGCACACTGGGCGGATAGCCCTTCTCCTGCTGATATTCCTTGATGAAGTCGTAAATTTGCTGCTGACGCTTGGTAATTTTGCGAGCCATCAGGGATTCCTCTCTACCCATACCAAACAAATGTTCTATTTTTGCTTGACAGGAACAACTGTTCGAAGATAATAATAACCGAACACTCGTTCCCGCGCTAGACTTTTTTGTCCCCGCGGCTTGATAAAACAGTTCTCGTCAAAACAAACGAGAGGAGAACAGAATGAACGCAGCGGATATGATCCAGGGAAACCTCGCCCTTAAGCTCGAGGCGCCCGCCACGCCTGCCTTTACGGTCGTGAAGGGCGGACGCTCTCATTTTCAGGCTGTGACCACTAAGCCCGTTCGCGCCCAGCGTGCGTCCGTTGCTTCGGCTCCTGTTGCCCTGAAGGCCTCGACGATCGTTGCTGTTGCCGTGGCGTTTACCCTGTTCTTCGTGCTCGCCACGTCAGTCTTTTCTGCTCGTCACGCAGCATATGCCGATTCCGTAGCCAACGTTACCTACGAGACGGTTCGCGTGCAGTCCGGCGATTCCCTGTGGTCGATTGCCCAGGAGCATCCCATCGATGGACTTTCCACGCAGGAGACTTCCGATATGATTCGTAGCGTCAATCACCTCGATCGTGGCTCTCTTGATGCTGGTGCAGTTCTGAAAGTTCCGACTCGTTCGTAAGATTTCGGCTCGGTCGCATGGTACCCTTGTTATCGTTTAAGAGGAGGTACCATGCGCTGTCCTAAATGCGGCAAGGCACATACCCGCGTTGTCGATTCCCGTATGCAGGAGTCGAACAACACTATCAAGCGTCGTCGCGAATGCTGTTCGTGCAATTATCGTTTTACGACGTTCGAGCGCTGCGAAGATCCCATCGAGGTCATCAAGTCCGATGGGTCAAAGCAGCGGTTCGATCGCAACAAGCTGCTTGTCGGTCTGATGCGCGCCACGATTAAGCGCGATATCGATACGAAAAAGCTCAATGAAATCATCGATGATATCGAGGTGGAGTTGCGTTCGCGTACGCTGACGGCTGTTACGTCCCACGAACTGGGCGATATGGTGCTCAAGCGCCTGGCCAAGATCGACAAGGTGGCCTACATTCGCTTTGCCTCGGTCTATCGCGATTTCAAAGACGTCGACGAGTTTTTGCAAGAGCTCGACAAGCTAAGGTGATTTCATGTCCAACATTACCGTTAACATTAAGCGTCTCGATCCCACGGTCGAGCTTCCCAAATACGCACATCCCACGGATGCCGGCCTTGACCTCCGTGCCAACGAAGACTGCACCCTCAAGCCCCTTGAGCGCCGCTTGGTCTCCACTGGCTTGGCCATTGCGCTGCCCGATGGCTACGCCGGCTTTGTCCAGCCCCGTAGCGGCCTAGCCATCAAGCAAGGCCTGTCTATAGTCAACACGCCCGGCCTCATCGACGCCCACTATCGAGGCGAACTTAAGGTCATCCTTATCAACCTGGATTCCACCAACAATATCCAGATCAACAAAGGCGACCGCATCGCCCAGCTCGTCATCCAAGAAGTCCCCACGGTCAATCTCGTAGAGGTAGACGAACTAGACAAAACCGACCGAGGAGCCGGCGGTTTCGGTTCTAGCGGCGTATCCTAGTCGTTTACGTACTTTCCGCTGACCGGCCCGACCCGCCTATATATCATCCCTTGCTCAAACATTCTCGCGGGGCGCTCGTATCTCTCCCGCCCGCCTCTCCCACATATCATTCCATGCTCAAACATTCTCGCTTCGCTTCGCTCGCTGCGAAACTGCGCGTGGAACGATATGTGGGAGAGGCGGGCGGGCGGTTACTCGCTTGAAAAATAAAAGCCTTTCTTTCTAGTAAGCAGATGCGATAAAGGAAAACCTTCTTTCTCGCATCGGCTTACTATATTTATGATTTCCATTTTCGCCTTTGCAGGTTCTAGTGGTGGGGAATCCGGTAAAGCTGCTAGTACGTAAACGCAGCTTGTCTGCGGCAGGCCCCTATATATCGTCCCGCGCGCAGTTTCGCAGCGAAGCGAGAATGTTTGAGCACGGGACGATATATAGGGGCCTCCCACAGGTAAGCGGACATTTAGACGCTAGCGGATATGCGCTGGTTTTTCGCCCCAGTAGAAGCGGCAGAAGGCTCGTTTGCGCTTTTGGGGTTTGCCTGCAAGTTCCATGGTTGCGATGGCGATATCCTCGGCTGCATGTGGACGGCGCAGCACTTCGCCGTTGATGAGCAGAGCCTTGAGCGACTCGGGATGATCGTGGAGATGGCGCAACGTCACGATGAGCTCTCGTGCGGTGGTGACATGCATGCTGGCGCCCATGCCGGTGAGCATGGTGGTGTTGGCCTTTTCCTGGCCATATGACTTGCCCAATAGGATCATTGGCAGGTGTGCGCACAGGCATTCGGTAACAGTGAGTCCGCCAGACTTGAGGATTGCCAGGTCACAGCCGTGCATAAGCGCTGCCATGTCATCGACGTAGTCAAGAACCGTGACGTTCTCGAGTTTCATGGCATCGAAAAGCGTTTTGAGACGGGTGGCATATTCGGCATCCTTGCCCGGCAAAAAGACAAAGTGCATGTCCTCGAAGCTGCGCAGGAAGGGGAGGGTGCGGTCCATCTCCGCGCGAAAGCGAACGTACGGTTGAGGCAAACTGGCGCCGGCCATCACCAGCACAACGAGCTTGTCTGTGGGGAGATTGAACTTCTCGAGTTCTTCCTCGCGGTTGTAGTCCGTATCAAACCCGGCGCGAATGGGGATGCCCGTAATGCGGATCTTTGCCTCGGGAACCTTACGGGGTCGGAGTGTTTCGGCCATAAACTCGTTTGCTACGCAGAATAGATCGGTGTCCTTATGGGGCCACCAACCCTCGACCTCGTAATCGGTCGGTACGCAAATGACGGGATAGTCGATGCCCGTAATGACGCGCGCGCCGACGGCGACGTTGGCTGCCGTGATATGTGTGGCTACCACGGCAATGGGCCTGCGAGTTCGAACGTATTCGTTAAATGCGGGGAACATGATGCGCGACCATGCCGTGCCACCGCCCCAAAGCAGGTGTCCGGTAAGGGTATAACGCCAGGTCAAGTCATAGATTGGGCGCGTGGCGCCGGTAAACGAGGCGGCCGTTTTGTTGCCGTCGAATTTTATGCGTCCAAAATCAAGGATATCGAGCACTTCAATCTCAACATCCTCTGGGATGCCATTGGTGCCGCGGATGAGGTCGAATGCCTGCGCAATTGCATTTGCGGCGGCCTTGTGGCCCGAGCCGACCGAGGCGTGCACGATAGTCACGAGAGGTTTTTGCTGAGTCAAGAGCGTGGTTTGTTCCGATTGGGGAGTGCTGTGCGTGAGCAGGGGAGCATCGTCGCTCGTCTGCGTCTGATCCATCGATATCTCCCCTTCATCTTTGTTTCACAGAGAATCATTGTAGTGCATGAGTGTCACGTTCGCATAAATTTGGGTATGAGCGCAAAGAACGCCAATCTTTCGACAGGAGGTCTCTTCATGACTACTCATCAGCCGATCGATGTTGCGATTATCGGCGGCGGGCCTGCGGGCTATGCTGCAGCCATTTACGCGGCGCGCGCCAACCTAACGACGACCGTGATTGAGCAAGGCATGTCGGGAGGACAGATCGCCACAACCAATGAGGTCGAGAACTATCCGGGCATTCCGCTCTTGAGTGGCGCCGAACTCGGCGAGCGGTTTCAGCAACATGCAGAGGGCCTGGGGGCACAGGTTGCATGGAGCATGGTTACGGGTATCGATTACGATGCGGATGCGGCGCTGTTTACGGTGTATCACGATATGGGCGATACGCTGGCCTCGAGCGTTATCGCTTGTATGGGTGCCACGCCGCGATCTGCTGGTTTTGTTGGCGAGGATACGTATCGCGGTCGTGGCGTTTCGTATTGCGCGACGTGCGACGGCATGTTCTTTCGCGGCAAGCAGGTCTTTGTCATCGGCGGCGGCAATGCTGCCTGCGAGGAAGCCCTGTTCTTGTCAGAAATCGCCAGCAGCGTGACCATCGTCTTGCGCCGCGATCAGTTCCGTGCCCCCGATGGCGTGGTTCAAAAGGTGCTCGCAAAAGATAATATTTCAGTTAGGTACCAAACTAGTATTGTGGAACTTTCGGGCGAGGCCATGCCCACGACTATCACCTTTAAGGACAACGCTACGGGTGGCACTTATTCTGAGTCCTTTGATCCTGGTTCGTTTGGCATTTTTGTCTTTGCTGGCACGCAGCCCCATACTGAGCTTGTAGAGTATCTGGTAGATCTGGCGCCCGACGGCGGTATTGTGACCGACGAATCGATGGCCACCCGCACGCCTGGCTTATTTGCTGCCGGCGATATCCGCTCCAAGCGTTTACGTCAAGTTGTGACCGCCGTTTCGGACGGAGCCATAGCGGCTACCAGCGCATACGCTTTCTTACGCGGATAAGTACGATAATATATCTTATGTAAGGTTGTTATGTTACTTAAACGTCCCGCAGCAACGTTGCCTCAAGCTCGTTTCCGCGGGACGTTTTGTTGTGCAAAAACAAGCCAGTTATCCTGCGGTCGGACCTGAGCCAAAGCCGACGATCATACCGTTCATCGTGGTATGCAAAACAAGATAATCTAGAATACAATATAAAAATGAACGGAGGCACCATATGAATCACGTTAAACATGTCATTCCTATGTCCGATACGTCGGTTAGCATCAGCCCAGAGGATATTCAGCCCACGGTGCTACCTGATGCATTTATCCAGTCTGATATAGTCCGCAAACTCAATACGCTCAGCCTGCCGCGCTATAACCAGTTGCCGAATGTAACGCTCTATCGTGACCAGGTCATTGAGTATATCGAGCTGTGGATGGAGCCGCTTTCGATTTGTGTGGAGCAGCCCGTCATTACGCCATCGATGATCAATAACTACGTAAAGGTCGGCCTCGTTCCCGCTCCGGTTAAAAAGCAATATGGTCGCGAGCAGATTGCGCGTCTCATCTCCATTTGTATCTTTAAGCAGGTGCTGCCCATCGCTGCGGTTCAGGCACTCTTTAACATTCAACGCCTGAGCTATGATGCACCGACCGCCTTTGATTATGTGATTGATCAGCTCGAGGCATCGATTCGTGCGGCTTTTTCCATTGAGCAGGTTCCTGTACCCGATACGGCTCATCAGGTCACGCGCGAGTCGCTGCTCGTGCGCAGTGCAGTATCGTCTTTTGTATCGAAGGCGTATCTAATGAGCTACCTAAAGTTCAATGGGTTTAATAGCTAGCCGACGTACAAGACGGGCGGGACAAAGAGCCATTAGGCAATTTGTCCCGCCCGTGTTTTTGTTTAGTTGGACGCTATTGGCCTGAAGCCACGCCCATGCCGTAGCCGATAATGAGCCCGTGCATCTCGGCATAGTATGAATCCAGTCCGTTGCAAGGCATGATGATGGTCTTGGAGCCGGGCCAATGCTCCACAATGCGGCTGGCAAGTGCCTGGGCGCCCGCCTCATTTTCGACATGGTCGATTACGACCTCGCCGCCGGTAAAGCCCTCGGCCTCCATGGTGTCGACAATCTTTCCAAGCATCTTCTTTTCGCCACGGGTGTGACCGACGAGCTTGATCTCCCCCTCCTCGCTTGCCGTGCCTAAAACTCGAATGTTGAGTTTATTGGCGATAACCCCAGCTGCCTTGGGAATACGTCCGGCCTTGGCGAGATTTTCGTAATTGCACAGGCTAAAGAGGATCTTGCTGTTCAGTTCCAGCTCATCAAAATAGCTGCAGGCTTCCTCAAAAGAGACGTTGGGATTGCTTGCGAGATAGCGGTCGAACAGCAGGAAGATCAGGTCCATTTTGCCGCCGGCTCCGCGTGAATTGACCAAATGAATCTGACGGTTCGGATTCTCGGCAAGAACCAAATCGCGTGCCGTGGCGGCGGCATTGTAGCTTCCTGAGACGCCCTCGGAGATGGGCATGCAAATTGTCTTGTCGGCAAGCCTAAAGAGTTCGGTCCACTCGCCTACGCTCGGACAGGCGCTCGAAGAAGCGCTCGACTCCGCTTGCACGGCGCAATTGAGTTCGTGAACATCGAGCGTGAGGTCATCGACGAACTCGCGCTCCCCCACTCGAATTTTGAGGGGTGCAAATGCAAAGGTGGTATGGGGCGCGGTCGGTTGCCAATCGCGGAGGTTGCAGCTCGAATCGGAGATAAGTGCCCAGCTCATAGAGGGTCCTTTCTAAATGTTTCTAATTTATTATAGCCATCTTGCTTACCTTTGAAACGTGCATCTAGTATTGAAAACTAGCTCATTGGGATCATGTGTGGAGCACGGTCACAAATAAATGAACCCCGCAGCCCAAAGGCCACGAGGTTCACATTCGTTTGCTATACAGAGTGACTTAGTAGCGGACGAAAATGTAATTGTTGTTCATACCAGCGGCAACGGAGCTGATGATAACGCCCGTGCTGTAGTCGGAAGCATGGATCATCTGGCCGTTACCAATGTAGATGCCGGTGTGGTAAGAATTAACCACGACATCGCCAGGCTGGGGATCGGACACGCGGGTCCAGCCCATGAAGGTGCCCGTGGTACCAAGACGGCAATAACGGCCGGTGAGGCAGTAGCTTACAAAACCAGAGCAGTCAAAGCTGTTCGGTCCAATGCCGCCCCAAGAATAAGCACAACCGAGCTTGCTGTAGGCGCGTGAAACGACGGTGCCGCCGTCAACAGACTGGTTCGGTGCGGAAGGCGCCGGAGCCGGAGCGGGCGTAGAGGGCTGCGGTGCAGGAGCAGGAGTGGGCGTCGAAGGCTGCGGCGTGGGAGCAGGAGTGGGCGCGGGCGCGGGAGTGTTCTCGGTCGTACCGGCGGTGTCGTTGCTCACCGTGGCCTTTTCGGCAGTGCTGGCATTTATGCCAGCCTGCAGCGCGGCATTGGCTTCAGCCTCGGCGGCAAGCTCGGCCTGCAGCTGGGAGTCCAGGGAGCTCACGACGCTCTGGGCTTCTGCCTGCTGGGCGTTGAGCTCATCGACTTTCTTCTGCGTCGCGGCGACGTTCTTCTCCTGCTCGGCCTGCTTATCAGTGAGCTGCTGCTTAAGGTCCTTGACATCCTGAATGGTCTGGGCCTGCTTGTCGGAAACCTTGCCGTAATAGAACAGACGGTTGAGCATGTCGCCCAGATCGTCGACGCCCGTCAGAACCTGAAGGAGACTCAGACCGCCGGTCTTGTACTCACCGGCAACGTAGCTCGAAAGCTTTGCCTGGCCCTCGGCAATCTCTTGCTGCTTTTGCGTGATCTCGCCTGCAGTCTGATCAAGCTCCTGCGTCTGTGCGGAGAGTTCTTCATGAATTTGCTGGGTCTGCGTGCCGATCTGCTCGAGTTTGGTACGAGCAGCGGCAAGGTCGGATGCGGTATCGGCATAGGCCGGAGCCGCGAGGCCCAGGCCCAAAACACAAGCGAGGGTTGCCGTAGCAGCGCAGCATGCCATGTTTTTGTGCGTATTTGCTGTGCGCATGGAGCTTCCTTTCCGGTATCTAAGGGTAGCGGCTAGTCCACCGTTACCAGGCTAAAGAGCTCGACGTCCTCGTTGGAAGGCGTGAGCTTCTTGCGCGGGTTAAGAAACGCAAGCTCGAGGATACAACCGTAACCCACAAGCTTTGCGCCCATATCTCGCATCAGTTTACCTGTTGCCTCGACGGTTCCGCCCGTCGCGACCAAGTCGTCCAGAATCAACACGGTATCTTTAGAGGTAATGGCATCGGCGTGGATCTCGATAGAGTCGGTGCCATATTCGAGCTCGTAGCTCTCGCTCACCGTCTTGCGAGGCAGCTTGCCCGGCTTGCGTGCGGGCACAAAGCCAGCGCCCAGGGCGACGGCCACGGGCACGCCGACCATAAAGCCGCGAGCCTCGGGACCCACGACCTTGGTGATGCCCATGCCGGCAAAATGCTCGGCTAGGGCATCTACCATGGCCTTTAGCGCTTCGGGATTACCAAAGAGTGGCGTGATGTCCTTAAAGACGACTCCGGGCTCGGGATAGTCGGGGATGTCGACGATATGAGATTCGAAGTCGTACATGGCATGACCTTTCAGGGGAGGCTGGTTTGTAGCAGCGTCTATTTGGCCGCGCTGGCGGTGCCGGCGCGTGAGGGGACGACAACCTTGAGCGGCTGCACGAGGGATTCCTCACGCACGGGGACCGCAGAGGTAGATGTCTCTTCGCTTTTGGCCTTGGTTGACTCGGAGCGTGCGATCTCCTCGTCGAGGGCATCGATATCGGCATCCTCCACCACGGCGTTGAGTGACTCGAATACACGGTTCTTGAGCAGTGCGGTATGCACGCCTTCGGTGAGGTCATGCAGCTTCTTAAACGCACGCTCGAGCTTGGCATCGCGCTCGTCATCGGAGGTATCCATGCCGAGCATGCTTACGAGCACCTGCTCAAACATCGAGGACTCGCGGTTTGCGGACGATACGTACTGGCGCAGGTTGCGCGGCTCGATATGGAAGCGCGAAAGCTCGGAGCAATAGCGGATGATCGGGAAATCGCGGCCATCGACAAGCTCGCGATTCTGCGGGCTCTTGATGATGCGAATGAGGTCGTTTTCGGCCAGGGAGCGAATAAACGAGATCTCGACGCCGAGCATATCGGGTATGGTCTCGATGGGATGCAGCTTTTGCTTGGTTTCCTTGGGCTCTGTCTTGAGCGGAACGTCGGACAGCAGACCCACCTCGTAGGCGAGCGTAGACAGGTCCGTGGCGTTTTCCAGGCGCTGCTTGATCACGTTGAGCGGCATGTAGCGAGTCTTCTGCAGATGCAGAATGACCTCCAGGCGGTCAACGTCCTCCTTGGAGTACTGGCGATACCCCTTAGGCGTACGATGAGGGGTAATGAGCCCCTCATCCTCGAGAAATCTAATTTTTGAGTTCGAAAGATCGGGGTATGCGCCTCGAAGTAGATTGACGACCTGGCCGATACTCAGATAGTTGCGTTCGGCCATGCCCTACTCACCGGTTTCGATGCGCTCCGGCGTGCTCTCGTGATAGATGAGCGTAAACGTACCGATCTGGACGGAAGAGCCGTCGTGCAGCGGTGCGCCGTTGACGATAGCGCCGTCAACCCACGTACCGTTGAGCGAGCCCAAGTCCTCGATGCGGGCCCCCAGACCCTCGCGAATAATACGCGCGTGGCTACGCGACACGGTCATGTCGTTGAGGAAGATGCCGTTAGCGGGATCGCGGCCGATGGTGGTTACATTGTCCTCGAGCTCAAAGGCGGCGCCGGTCTGCGGACCCTTGACGATAGACAACACGGGCGCGGTGATGTGCACGTTGGCCATGAGGTCGGGAACGGTGACATCGCTCGAAGGAACGCGGAAAACGCAGGTAGCGTCAGCGGCCTTATCGTTCTGAGGCATATTGTTAACCATGTTGTCCATGACAACCCCTAACTTAACGCGGACATGCCGCAAAGAATGAACTGTACGTAATCATACCCCAATGGCTTAGTCTTCGATTTCGGGGTTAAGAAAGTCGATGTCTTCGTCCTCGGGATGTGCGACAGCCTGTTTAATGGCCGCTCCACCCTTAATGGAATAGATGACAGCAGTGAGCATGGAGAAGATCACGCCGCCATACACAAAGAAGATGCCGAGCGGTACCGGACTGCCGTTGAGGCCCGGGAAGGCCGTGAACGTGGCGGGCAGCAGATGCCAGCCATCCACAGTGGGAAAGCCCAGCAGCATGAGCGAGAAGCCGGTCATGAGCAGCGCCGTGGCAATCTTGCCGGGAAACACTACGTCGATGGGACGGCGGTGATAGTGGCGCACGATAAGCGTGCCGATTCCCAGGTAGATATCGCGGCCGATGATGAGCACGCAGACCCAGATGGGAAGCTCGCCGCGGACCACCAGGCCCAGTACGCCGGTAAATAGCAGCGCACGGTCGCAGATGGGATCCATAACCTTGCCGAGCCACGAGACCGTTTTGGTCATGCGGGCAATCTGGCCGTCCATCCAGTCGGTGGAGGCCGCGATGGCATAAATGACGATGGCGACGACACGGTTGTTGTCCGTCACAAACAGGTACAGGAAGACCAGCGTGAGGATCAGGCGCGTGAAGGTAATGAAATTGGAGATCGTGAAGATCTTATTCGACGGGTAATCGGAAGTGCCGATAAGCTCCTTTTTGATCTTCTTTTTGATGCCCACAGGACTCCCCCGCTGGTAAACGACAAAACTTTCGATACTATACCCGTTCTGGCGATGTCTATCCAGCGCAAGCATAGAGAGTCCAGACATGTGGAGGGTGGTTCTGAGCTGCGCTGTATTCTGCAATTGTGTACATCAGTCACCAAAAACGACATTTTTCGGCATCTTTGGTGGCTGATGTACACGTTTTGATTTGGTGATTACATCGATCGGGAAAGTTGTTGCTTTAAGCAAATGCGTGCGGGTCGAGAAGGGCTGGCGCCAAAAGAGCCCAACGGCCGTTACGGCTTCGTTAGAAACGCGCCCCACCATGGATGGTGAACCCGAAAGGTAAGGCGCGCGGGCACGGCGACTCGGCCCGCGCGCCCGGAAGAGAAAGGATAAACCCATGGGTTACATGCTCGAGACGCGCGGGCTCACCAAGCGCTTCGGCCGCGGCGACCAGGCGCAGGACGCCGTGGCCGACGTGAGCCTTCATATCCGCGAGGGCGAGGTGTACGGGCTGCTCGGTCCCAACGGCGCCGGCAAGTCGACAACGCTCAAGATGATCTGCGGGATGCTGCGGCCGACGGCCGGGGAGATCCTCTTTGCCGGGCACGCCTGGCGCCGCGAGGACCTCTACGCAATCGGCAGCCTCATCGAGGAGGCGCCGCTCTACCCGAACCTCACCGCGCGCGAGAACCTGCGCGTGCGCACCACGCTGCTGGGCCTTCCCGAGAGCCGCATAGATGAGGTGCTCGCCGCCGTGGACCTCGCGGACACTGGGAAGAAGCACGCCGGGCGCTTCTCGATGGGCATGCGACAGCGCCTGGGGCTCGCGCTGGCGCTGATCGCCCGGCCGCGCCTGCTCGTGCTCGACGAGCCCACCAACGGCCTCGACCCCATCGGCATCGAGGAGCTGCGCGACCAGATTCGCGGCTTCGCGGCTGCGGGCACGACGGTGATCGTCTCGAGCCACATCCTCTCCGAGGTGCAGCAGATGGCGGACACCATCGGCATCATCTGCGGGGGGCGCCTCGCCTACGAGGATGCGCTTCGGCCCGGGCAGGACCTCGAGGAACTCTTCATGAGCTTCTGCCGGGAAGGGCGACGAGCACGCGGGGAGGTGGCGGCATGACGGGCGAGAAAGGCGGCCTGCTCGCGGGTCTGCGCGCCGAGGCCCTGAAGTCGCGCCACGCGGCACCGGTTCGCCTGGCCGTGCTCATGGCGCTGCCGATGCCGCTGCTCGGCGCGATGCCCTACCGGGGCGTGCAGATCTTCAGCGCGTGGAACTACTGGTACGCGCTCTTCCTGCCCGTGTCTCTCTCGCTCGTGGTGGCGTGCGTCGCGCGGGCGGACGCTCGCACGCGGATGCGGGGGCTTCTGGGCCTGGGCTGCCCGCTCGGGCGCGCCTGGTGGGCCAAGGCGCTCTGGTGCCTCGCGCTCTGCGCGCTCTCGAACCTCGTGGTCTTTTGCATCTACCTCGCGGGATCGGCGTTCTCCTCGCAGGGCCTCACAGCCGCGGGCACGCTCACGATGCTCCTCTGCGCGCTCGCCAACACGGTGACCGCGGCGTGGATGATCCCCGCAGGGCTCTTCCTCACGGCGCGACTCGGCATGCTCGCGGGCATCTTCTGCCCACTCGCCGTGCAGCTCGTGGGTGGGTTCGCCTGGTCGTTGGTGCCGCTGCCGCAGCTCTTTCCGCCGTCGGCGAGCATGGTCATCCCCACGAGCTTCATCCCCGTGCTGCCGAGCGGCGAGCCACTCGCGGCGGACATGGCGCTCGGCGGGGCGCTCGCGGCGGATGGCATGCTCACGCTGGCGGGCCTTGCGGTCAGCGCGCTCGCGTTCGCCGCGCTCACGGCGGCGGGCGCTGCCTGGTTCGCGCGCTCCGAGGAGAGGTGATGGCCATGACACGACTCTCCGACCCGACGCCGCGCATGACTCTCTCGCGGGCCCTGCTCTCCGAGACCCTGCGCCTGGCTCGCTCCCCGCTCACGGCGGTGCACCTCGTCTGCGGCCTGGCAGCCGGTCTTGCCTGCGGCGAGTACTTCTCCGTAGCCCGATGGAACCCGGCGCTGGGCGCGGACGCCTACGTCCAGTTCCTCGGCGCCCTCATGCCGCTCATGTCCGCCATCGTCTGCGGGCTCGCCGTGGACGAGGAGCGCGCTGCCGGGCGCCTCGCCAACCTCACGGCGGTCCCCTCGCGCGGGCGCGCCGTCGCGGCGAAGCTGCTCGCCCTTGCGGCGCTCGGCGCGGGC
>CALEBN010000005.1 GCA_937943045.1 uncultured Collinsella sp.
TCTCTTTCGAGGCGCCCGCCTTGCGCGGTCGCATCCCTGCCCGCGCAGCGGGCCGTTTTTTTCGCCACTATTTCCGGGAGGTGCCATGAGCGGCGTCTACCAGCGAAACCGCGAGGTGTCCGAGTACAAGTTCTTCACGCAGGCCATCGCCATCCGCGTGGAGGTCAACAAGCTCATGGCCTCCTCGTCGGTCGTGCCGAAAGCCTACAGGCTGCTGAACGCAGTCCCCACGGTGGAGACCGCGCGCAGCATCGTATACAACGTCAACCGCGCCGACTGCTTCTATCCCAACAGCTCGTTCAATGCGCTGGAGCGCAGGCGTTACCTGACGCTGGCGATAGCCGACTGCGAGCAGCTGATGCTCGACATGCAGTGCCTCATGGACATCGGCCTGCCCGTGAACGCCAACCGCTTCGAGGCGCTGGCGGGCATGGTCGAGGAGGAGATCAAACTGCTCAAGGGCGCGCGCAAGAACGTACGCGTCACCGGCAAGAAGACGACCGACGAGCGCATAGCCGAGGCCGAGGCCGAGCTAGAGCGCCTGCGTTCGTTATAATGGGCGGCGGTCCCGCCTTGTATATCGGTACAATTGGTGGCTGCGTTCCGTCATGGGTGGCTCCTCGTCCAACGTGTGCTACGTCAACGGCCGCGGCTATGCCAACTACGATTCGGCGGCGGACGCCTGGGTTCGCCCCCGCCCCGGATTCCCTTACTGCCAGACCGAGTAGGCCAGCGGGCCGAAAGCAGAGCGCGGAGAGGAAGGAAGGCGCGACCATCGGGCACGAGCCCGTAAATACGCACCCCGCGAGGGTGGCCGGACGCTGCTTGCATGGCGCGGCGCTCCGTGGCTTCGCCGCGTTTCATGGCCATACCTCAAGCGGCTGTCAGAGCCACATTGCAAGCCGTGCGGGGTGCCTTCTATGAACTCGGAGCAAAGGCGGGCCGCACGCCGGAAGCGCCGCGAGGAGAAGCGCGCCAGGGCCAAGGCCGAGCGCGTCAAGGCGTGCACCCTTGAGACGGTGGCCGACCTCAACAGCCTGTGCAAGGCTTCCAAGCAGGCCGCGCGTGGCGTCATGTGGAAGGCCTCGACGCAGCGGTACATGAAGGACTACCTGCGAAACGCCGTGAAATCGCGCCAAGACCTTTTGGAGGGCCGCGACATATGCCGGGGTTTCATCCGCTTCGACCTGTGGGAGCGCGGCAAGCTGCGCCACATCAGTGCAGTGCACTTCCCCGAGCGCGTGGTGCAGAAGTCGCTGTCCCAGAACGCCCTCGTGCCCGCGATAGTCCCCACGCTCGTATCCGCGAACTCCGCCAACATCAAGGGGCGCGGCACCGACTACGCCCTTAAGCTGCTCAAGCGCCACCTGGCCGACCACTGGCGGCGGCATGGGCGCGAGGGCTACATACTGCTGGGCGACTTCTCCGACTACTTCGCGCGCATTGCCCACGAGCCGGTCAAGCGGCAGGTGGCCGACGCGCTGCTCGACCCGCGCGTGGTCGCCCTTGAGCACCGCCTGATAGACGCGCAGGGCGAGGTCGGCCTGGGCCTGGGCAGCGAGCCAAACCAGATATGCGCGGTGGCGCACCCCAACCGCATCGACCACTACGTGGCCGAGATGCTGCGCCCCGAGGCCTACGGGCGCTACATGGACGACTTCTACCTGATCCACGAGT
>CALEBN010000006.1 GCA_937943045.1 uncultured Collinsella sp.
CACGAGCGGGGGCTCCTATCTTTTTAGTGCCCTCGGATTGGGTCATAGTGTCTGTTTATCATCACTGAGACGATTGAAGATGTCTATCGTCTCGCTAAGGGTTGCAAAGACATCAAAGAGATCAATCTGGGTGGAACCCGAAAGACTCCTGAGACCACGCTTCATCCGACCCCTGCAATCTTTGCGACCGAGAAAGATGCCGAGCATATCCAAGAGCTCCTGGGCGATGGCGTGGCCGTCGAAATCCGTCAGGTTCCCAATGACGCTAAGGTGTTTGCCAAGGACGTTTTTTAGCCGAAAACATGCTGGTGTTCGGTATTTATTGAACCGATACTCTATGTCTATGCCCGTCGATCATTTGATCGGCGGGCTTTTTATTAAAGAAAAATCAAAAAAATCTGAAATAGTTCTTGCATAGTTAGTTATATAAAGTATTATAACGTCATGGGATGAATGAAGGGTTCATCCAAGTGAGTTAGGAGTAAGGGATGTTCAATTTCGATGAGCCTCGTTACGAGAAGGTTGTGAGCGATGCCCTCGCTCTCCGTCCTCAGATTGAGGCTGCCGTGGACAAGGTCTGCGAGCAGGGTTATTCCAACATCTTCTTCATCGGCTGCGGCGGCACCTGGGCCCACACGCTCCCGATGAAGTATTGGGTCGAGACCACCACGGCCGACGTCGACGTCCACTGCGAGATTGCCGCTGAGTTCCTCGCATGCCCGCCCAAGACCTTCAACAAGGACTCGGTCTGCGTCTTCTCCACCCGTACCGGCACCACCCCCGAGATCATCGAGGCTGCCAAGTTCTGCCAGGAGCAGGGCGCCCGCACGCTGATGTATGTCTCCAACGACAACACCCCGGCCACCGAGTACGCCGATTACAAGTTCTTCAGCTTCGCCGAGGACGACGTTCTGTGCGAGGCCATCTACACCTACCAGATCACGCTGGTCGCCCGCTTCCTCAAGAACGCCGGCGCCTTCCCCAAGTACGACACCTTCATGGAGGAGTTTGGCAACATCGCTCCGTACCTCATCAAGGCCAAGGACGCTCAGGACGAGCGCTGCGCCGCCATGGCCGAGGACTTCAAGGACACCGACTACCACGTGGTGATTGGTTCCGGCATGCTCTGGGGTGAGGCCTACGACTACGCTATGTGCATTCTCGAGGAGATGCAGTGGATCAAGACCAAGTCTATCCACGCCGCCGAGTTCTTCCACGGCACCATCGAGCTGTGCGAGGAGGGCACGAGCCTCATCATGCTCTACGGTGAGGACGACACCCGTAAGCTCATGGACCGCGTGGATAACTTCACTCACATGCTCGCCGACGAGAAGGGCGTCCATGTCCGCGTGAACAAGTTCGACACCGCCGAGGTCGAGCTGCCGTTCAGCGACCCCGAGTTCCGCAAGATCGTCTCCCCGATGGTCACCTACACCATCACCGAGCGTCTGAGCTGCCATCTCGAGCACGTCCGTAACCACCCGCTCACCACGCGTCGTTACTATCACCAGATGAACTACTAATCCTCTCAAATTGCTGCGGTTGTCTGCAGGCGAGCTGCGCAGAATGCCTCGCCTGCAGACCTGTTTCTGGGGTTGATCGAAATGGTTGTCCAGTATCTTCTAGTTGCACTGGTCGCATTTATTGCGTCTATGGACGAGCAATTATTTGGCATTACGATGCTTGGTCGTCCGCTGTTTACGAGCCTGTTCGTTGGCTTGATCCTTGGCGATGTCCAGCAGGGCGTTATCGTCGGCGCTGCTTTGGAGTCCATGTTCATGGGCGCCATCATGGTCGGCGCGGCGGTTCCTCCCGAGGTCTATGCCTCCGGCGTGCTTGGCTGCGCGTTCGCTGTTATTACGGGTACGGGCACGGCAACTGCCGTCGCACTCGCCCTTCCCGTCTCTGTCTTCCTTCAGGTGTGGCGCAACTTCTGCTACGCCGTTCCGGGTGCCTTTGCCTGCAAGAAGATCGAGACCGCTCTGGCAAATCGTGATCTTGCCAAGGCGAATCTGTACCATCTGACCATCGTGCCGCTGTCGATTGGCATTCCGTCTGCACTGCTGGTGTTTTGCTCGCTGTTCTTTGGTGCCGACCTCATCAACAATGCGCTTAACGCTATTCCGCAGTTTGTGATGGACGGCCTCAACGTTGCGTCCGGCGTCATGGTCTGCATCGGCTTCGCTCTTCTTATTAGGACCATGGGCGACAACAAGCTTCTTCCCTGGCTGTTCCTGGGATTCATTATGGTCATCTACCTCAAGATGGACGTTGTCGGTGTTGCCGCCGCCGCTATCTGCGTCGCGCTGCTCCTGGCCTTCCGCGAGGGCTCGGCCGGTCCGCAGGCGGTTGCCGAGGATGAAGAGGAGGACTTCTAATGGCTACCCAGAACACCGATCTCAAAGAGGCCAAGAAGGACGCGATTATGACTCCCGATATGTATCGGAGCATGTTCCTTCGCCAGTTTACGAGCCAGTGCTCGCAGTCGTACGACAAGATGATGGCAATGGGCTTCATGTACACCATTCAGAAGCCCCTGCGAAAGATCTATCCCAACGACGACGATTACTATGCGGCGCTTGATCGCCATACCGAGTTCTTTAACATCACGCCTCATGTGCTTCCGTTTGTAGCCGGCCTAACGGTTTCGATGGAAGAGCAGGCGGCTGCCGATAAGAACTTCGACACGTCCTCGATTAACGCCATGAAGGTCGGCCTCATGGGACCGCTTTCCGGCATCGGCGATTCGTTCTACTGGGGTACGTTCCGCGTGGTCGCCGCCGGCATTGGTATTGGCATCGCGTCGACGGGCAACCCGCTCGGCCCCATCGTGTACGCGCTCATCTACTCGGTGATTAACTTTGCAACGCGTATCGTCGCCGCCCATCTGGGATACGACCTGGGAACCAAGTTCCTGCAGCAGTCCGAAGAGAACAACCTTATGTCTCGCATGACGCATGCTGCCGGCGTTCTCGGAATGACCGTCATTGGCGCAATGATTGCGGCACAGGTCTCGCTGTCCACAGCTTTGACCTTTGACGTGGGTGGTTCGGAAATTGTCCTGCAGGATCTGTTCGATTCGATCTTCCCCGGTCTGCTGCCCTTGCTGGCAACGTTCGCTTGCGTTGCCCTCTATAAAAAGGGTGTCAAGACCATTTGGATTATTATTGGCATCTTCGCGATCTGCATCATCGGAACGGGTTTGGGAGTGTTCGCGGCGGCGTAATGTTGACTGCTATGCTCGCGCGTTGGATAACTAACTGACCGTTTGAAAACGGGGCTCGGCGTAAGGCCGGCCCCGTTTTTTGTTTGAGGGATTTTCCGACCGTCCAAAAATCCACGCTCGTCCATCGCTCACGTATCTCTCATCTCTCATTCGTCACTAATACGAGAGATAACAGAAAGACGAGAGATAAATATGAGAGATAACAATGATGCAAGGTGGCTAGGGGATCGAATCAAAGTTCCCGTATACATGTGTTTACCTGTGCGAACGTGATTTGATTGAACCGATAACGGCATTTTTGTCTCTCATCTCTCACTCATCTCTAATGTGAGAGATAGATGAGAGACGAGAGATGATTGCGAGAGATAACTGAGAGATAGACAGACAGACGGACTGTCGGGGGCATGCATCGCTGTCAGATTGATGCCGCACGCGGAGCAGCTGCACGTTCACCCGTGCCTCGCATCCCGCCATTTCACGCCCCGCACATCGAAACCTGCGGCAAAGCAGTTACAATAGCCCAATGTGCATCGCGCACGACGATGATATCGGCGCCCGCGACTGGGGGAGAATACATGGCAGAGCAACAGATAACGCCGGGGACCAAGCTTCAGGTGGCATTCGACGTGCCCATGGGCCAAAAAACCGACTTCAACATGCTCGCCACGTACAAAGAGGACCTGGACGAGGCGTACTTCCTTATGAGCGCGCCCATGCTCGCCGGCAAGCCGCTGCTCATGGACGAAAACCAAAAGCTGCTGCTGCAATACAAAGTGGGCGAGGAGACGTTCGTGCTCGCCGGCTATCCCGAGGTAGTCGAGAAAAAGGGCATCCGCACCTACTGGAAAATGCGCAAAGTCGCCGAGCAGCGCAGCTTTGTCAAGCGCCGCGACGAGCGCTTTAAGGTCGCCATGCGCCTGACCTACCAGCGCGACAACGCGCCGACCCCCGAGCCCGAGGACGCCATGACCATCGACGTCTCGGCTGGCGGTCTGGCTATCTACCTCAACGATTTCCCCGACGTGGGCGAGGCCCTGGCTGTGCAGATGCCCGCGATTCGCCTGCAGGGCGAGCGCCACGAGCTGCCCGAGCAGCTGGGCATCGTGTGCTGGGTGCGTCGTGCGCCCAAGGGCAGCCTGTACCGCAACGTCTGCGGCCTGCAGTTCCGCTACGCCGACGACATGGAGCGCGAGCTCGTCAAAGAATACGTCGGCTACATCCGCGCCAAATATAAGCTCTGATCGCCATGGCACTGTTCAAGCGTAACGACAACAAAGATCAACCTGCCGAGGATTTGGCCGAGGATTTGGCCGAGGGCCAGACCGAAGGTGCGACCGAGGCTGTGTCCGAGGACGCACCCGGCACCAATGCCGAGGACGCGCCCGGCGAGGATTCCGCGTCCGAGCAGGCTCCCGCCCCGCGCAAGCACTTCGGCAAACCCAAACGCAAGCCCAAGCCCAAACGCAACCTCCGCGGCGTGGTGCGCATCGAGGAGCTGGAGCAGGCGCTGGCCGACCAGGACCTCGACGACATCGACCCCGATGCGGTCGTGTCCATGTATATGCCCAAGCGCCGCATGGAACGCATCGGCGCGGCGCTGCTGCGCATGGACAAGCTGCAAAAGGCCCTCGTGGTGTTGGCACTTGCCTTTGGCGTGCTGTTCGCCCTGTCGTTTATGCAGGAAAACATGGGTAACTTCACCATCAACCTCAACCGCCTGGAGCTGTTCCGCTGCGGCGTGGCCATTGCCGACAACGGCGACTTTAACAACGCCACCGCGCGCCTGGCCGCCGACGCCTTGGACAACGGCACCAATATCGCTGCCGAGGACCTGCCCGACAACCTGGACGATATCGACGGCAGCCACAACGGCAAGAACTACGTGGCGTACACCTTCTATATCCGCAACGCCGGCAAGACCGATCTGGGTTACAGCGCCAAGCTCAAGGTGGTCAGCGCCAGCAAGGGCGTGGAAAAGGCGGCGCGCGTGAGGGTGTATCGCAACGGCAAGCCCACCACCTACGCGGTCGTCGCGGCGGATGGCAATCCCGAGCCCAACACCGAACCGTTTGCGTCCAAAGACGTGGTGACGACCATCAGCCACGCGAACTTCCGCGTGGGCGATGTGGACAAATACACCGTGGTCATTTGGCTGGACGGCGACGATCCGGAGTGCGTGGACAAGATCATCGGCGGCGCGGTGGAGTTCGGTTTCGATTTTGATTCGTCCGAGACCGACGATTCGAGCCTGTTCGTTAAGTTCGTGCAGGATATTACCGACACCCTGACCGGCAACGACCCCATTAGCGCGAGCGGCAACGAGGCGCCCGATTACTACAAGGAACACAACGTGACCTGGAGTAACCGTCGCAACCAAAAGAACTCGCCCGCAGGGGACGGGGACAAGTAGAACGAAGAAGCGCCGGGCCGGGAGTGATTTTCCAGCCCGGCGCTTTTGTTATGCGGAGGTGTTGTCTTTGGAGGTGGCTTCCTTGCCGGCGGCGCCGTCCAGCAAGAACAACCGCAGCGCGAGCTTGATCGCATAGCCAGGTTTGACCTGCGTCGCGTCTCCCACGCGTTCGCCCAGGTCGCCGCAATAGGCGTAGAGGTCGCGGATGAGGTCCGCGCCCGAGAGGGTGAACATGTAGCCCGCGTCCGAAAGTGCGTTGGGTGCTGCGGGCAGCCCCGCAGCCTGACAAAAGCTCGCAAGGTCGGGGCCCATGACGGCCTCGTGGCCAATCGCGGCGCCACGGTCCCGTGCGGCCTGCTCTTGCTTGCGGGTGTACGACAATGCCGTCGCAAGCACAAAGCTGGGCGTGGGCGCATTGACGTCGTCGGTGGTGGCGACGAGCTTACCAGCCGCTTGCGTGACCAGCCAGGCGACCTCGCGCGGACAACGAACGGCCTTGCGCGTCACCGGCTTAATCGATCCGGTGGAAACGCTTCCCTTGGGTTGATTGGCAAAAGCCATGGGACCCTCCCAACAAATAGCCCGTTTAGCAGGCAAAAATGACACGTGCCACACCAGTATAGCGAGTGGGGAAGGGCTAGGGCGAAGCACGGCGGAGGGTGAATGATGCGATGGCGTGGCGCTGCGGTCGCAAGGCTTAAGAGGGACTTATGACTGAGCGGGAGAGAGATCAAATAAGGTAAACGATGTTCACATGGCACCACATATAGCCCGAGGTAGACCTATGAATCTGCCGGAATGTAGGCTGCCGAAAACTCATAAGGAAATCGTAAGAATTATGGTATTCTCAATTCCATGTCTAAAGGATGGGCAAGCAACATCCAACACGAAAGCGCGGGCTCCCCTTCCGGGCTTCTCGAGGGTCATCTGGGATGAATGGGGAAAGAAAGGGGTCCGCATGGATACCAAGGCATTAAAGAAGCAGATGGGCGCCGCCATCGCCATGGTCCTCGTGGCAGCCGTAGCGTTGGGCTCTGCCACGTTCGCATGGTTTGTGACGAACAATAAGGTCGACGCCACCACGAGCACGATTTCCGCTCAGTCGAACGCTGCGTTTATGACCATCACGAATGGTATGACGGGCGCAAGTGGGGTTGACACCACTACAGTCACTACTAATGTCGAGAAGAAAGCTCTCTTCCCCGCGACCTACGGCGAGGAAACCGGTGCCACTAAGGGACAGTGGATGACTGGCTTCGGTAAGGAACTTGATGATGGTACGCTTAATAGTGCACTCGAGCTTTGCAAGGACCCGAACAATGCCGAAACCGCTGGATCTACTGCTGCAGCAGTGAAGGGCAGCTATGCGCTTCAGCAGGATTACAACATCAGCTCTAAGGGTCAGAATCTGACTAATCTCAAAGTTGATAAAGTCGAAGTTGCCAAGAATGCAGCGTCAAGCTCTGAGCTCATGAAGGCCTTGCGCGTGCTGGTTACGAACGATAGCGGGAACACTTGGGTAGTATACGGACAGAAGGCGAACTCGACTGAGTTCGAGGTTAAGCTTACTTCTGCTGATCAGAATGCCGCTGTAACTCTTGGCGATATCACCGCTGGTCAGGATACTGCAGTCCATGTTTACCTTTACTACGAGGGCAAGGATGGTGTAGTTAAAACCACGAATCTTGAGAATAACCTGTTGACCGATACTGCAAAGATGACGGTTTTCTTTAAGGCTAAGGCAGCCAACAAATAGTCTGCGTTTGTACGCTGGCTTAAGAGGGCAGGTTCCCAGCCCGGGATCCTGCCCTTTTCCTTAATGAAGGGAGGCGACGGGTATGCACGATTCAGTAAAGAGGCTCAAGGTTCAGCTTGTTGGGGCAGCGTTGACCGTCGTCGTCTCGGCGGTGGCGCTTTCTGCAACTACCTACGCATGGTTTGTCACGAATAGTAGAGTTCATGCGACTACCAGCACCATTTCCGCTCAAGCGAATGGCATGGTACTCCAAATCGTTGAGGGTGACACACCCGACCACGGCTCCGGCACCTCCACGGTCGCTTCCGCAGCCGGTCACGAGATTAGCCCTTCATCGACGAACGATGCCAAAAACTGGTACGTTCCCCAAAGCTGGCAGGGCGTTAATGTGAGCACCTATCAAAAGGTCGACACATCCATTTCGGGTGAGAATCCCGGCAAGTACACTATTCAAGGCAACGATTACTATGCATTCACCGTTGCGAATTACACGCTGTATACCGTGGCGAACACCGGCGTTGCCGACGTGTATTTGGATGCGAGCAACGGCTCGCTCATAACGATTACGCAGCATGGCGGCACGCAGAAATGGTTCGACAAAATCAAAGACAGCCTGCGCGTGGGCATTGTAATTAACGGCGAGCTGCGCGTTGTCTATGCGCCAGCTGCTCCCTCGACAACCGATACGGGCAACGATGTGACTACCGTTGCAGGTTGGTCGTGTGTCAACTCTGAATCTCTGAACGAGGTTGTTGCCCCTACGTATTTGCATCTTTCTGGCACCGATTCGCTCGATCAAAACGGCAATAACTGGGGTGCCACGAAAGCGGGCGAAGGCTACATTAGGCCGAGCGGCAACGCGCAAAAGGTCGCTTCGAACGTCGATTACAACGGCACGAACATGAAAGTTGTCGTTTGGATGGAAGGCACCGACAGCGATTGTCAGAATATGTCTGGCCTCGATGTGGGCGAAGGAAGCCCGACCTTTGACGTAACGGTCAGCTTGGTTGGCATCGTAGCTGATTCAAAGTAGTGTAAACGCTGCTAGCAACTTTGATAAAAGACGAGGGCCAGTTCAGGTTTGAACTGGCCCTCGTCTTGTTTATATCAATATTGGTTCGGCTATAGCCCGTACACCGCAACCATGGCCTCGCCGATGCGGTGGGGTACGCCGGTGACATGACCAGGCAGTCGTTCTGGTTCAATAAGGGCTATCTGGAGCACATTCTGGGGCTGTAGTCTTCGAGTCGGCAATTCAGCTACCTGCGCATACTCGATTTACGAGGATTTTCACACTCGATTTTCGAGGAAATCTGGACTCGATTTTCGAGCTTTGCCCTACAGGTATATCCCCTCGAACAGGGTCTTGTGGAACTGGGTGTGGTGGCCGCATGCCCAGGTGAAGAGTGCCTGGTCAAAGTCGCCTTTGGTGGCGGGGATGCCATAGACGCCAGCGACTTCCACACGCACGAACTCCAGCGCGGGTAGCTTGTTGATGGCCGTGAGCGCAAACGGCGACGTGGGCTCCTCGAACAGGTAATGGCTGCCTTGCAGCGCGCCGCAGCCGGTGCAGGTGCTGGAGAGCGATACGGTCTTGGTGGTGCGCGACGTTACGGGCTTGTAGCCGCAGCGCTCGCGCAGGTAGTCGCGGATCTCGGCCGGCACGCAGCCCAGCGCGGGGACGATGGCTACGGCGTTGGCGCGGGCGGTGTCGATCACGATGTGGCCCGCGTCGTCCATGGTGGGCGCAGCCTTGCTGCCCGAGTCCTCGGCCACCCGATACGGAATGCCAAAGGCCGCGACCGTTGTCTGCTCGTGGCATTTCCAGCATTCGCGCTTGCCCAGCACCAGGTAGATGTAGGGCGCGCTGGGGTCGGAGCGATCCAGGCCGGGCAGCCATGCGGCAAAGGGCTCGGGGTTGACGCCATCGGGCACGTACCAGATCTTCTTGGCCCGGTCCCACTTGGCGCCCAGGGCCTTGGCCTCGTCTTTGTGCGAAAAGGGAACATCGAGCTCGGTGCGCATGGCGGCTCCTTTGCGTGGCTTGCGGTGCATGTGCTCCAAGGATACCCCAGCGCTGGGTGCTCGATACACGCGGCTGGGGTCGGCGGTGTTTGAGCTGGTGGCCGGTGGCGTCTGCTGCCTTAACGAGGCGATTGCGGCGTGGCGTGCGGTCGCAGGGTGGATGCTTCGGCCGTTCAAGAGGTCGCGGGATGTTTTGGCGGGGGCGTGTTGTCAAGTAAATGGGCAAGTGCATGGTCGGCTTTTGGTCAGTTGAGCGGCAACCTTGCCAAAAGCTTGACGGATTTGCAACTAGACGTCGACGAATGAGCACTTTGGACGCGCCGCGGCAAAAAAACCGCCGATCGTTTGCCGAAAACTTAGCAGGACTGCCAATGGCCGCCGACGTGCGTGCTATCTTCGCGCCATGAGGTACTTTATCGTTTCACATAACGCTGCGTTGGCGCTTTTGGCGCACATGCCGAACCCTCGATTTGGGGATTCGGAACCAGAGGTCGTGTCGATTGCAGACGCCTGCGCGCTCTCGGATCAAGAAGCGCAGGAGGTTATCGATTGCTATGACCTGGGGGTCGAAACGCTGGATTTGCTGGTGCCGTCGCGCGCCGACCGTCGGCGGAGCAAGCACGTTAAGACGCACCTGTGCACCAACGAGCTCCCGGCAGGTTCGTTTATCTCTCTGAGCCACTGGATGGGCGATCTGGATGCGTACGTGTGCTCTCCCGAGCTGGCGTTTTTGCAGGCCGCGCACGATGGTGATGCGGCGGCGGCCATCTATGCCGGCTATGCGATGACATCGGACTATCGGCTGGATAACCTTGCTCCCGGTGGGGTAACAAGCAGGGATGCGGGCATGCGCGATGGCAGGCTCACGACCAAGGAGCTCATCGCGGCGTATATCGAGAAGTCCCCCAAGGTGAGAGATCTTGCGAAGGCAAAGGCGCTCCTTGCATATGTGATCGAGGGGTCGCGCTCTCCGAGGGAGTCGGGGCTGTGCATGTTTATGTCGCTGCCTGCGCGCTACGGCGGGTATGCATTGGGCAAGGCTGAGCTCAACAAGAAGGTCTTCATCCGCGATGGATACAACGATGGGCGCAATCGCAGGCTTCGCGTGTTGGAACGCACGCCCGACATAACGCTTACGGCTAAAGTCGAGGTGGGCATGGATAAAGTAAAGGCCGGGCTGCTGCCAGAGGTACTGACCGCGATGGTCGATTACGACAGCGATGCCATCCATGACGGAGGCGAGAAGATCCACAAGGATGCCGAGCGCCGCAACGAGCTGCAGATGCTCAATGGGGTGGCGTACTTTACGGTGACGACTGACCAGGCGAGCGACTACGAAAAGCTCGTTCGCCTGTGCGAACGCGTCCGGCGCAAGCTGCATCGTCGCAAGCGGCCCATATTTTACAAGCCCATGACTGAGGAAGCGCGATATTTGGCACAGGCGCGCGTCGAGACAAAGCGGTTTAAGCTCTGGCAGACCGTTATTGAGGCACATCAGCATTGGTAAGTGGGCCTTTGGCGGCGGAGGGGGTGCTGCCGTATTGAAGGTGAATGGTTTCCCGTGAAGTGAACGAGTGTTTTTGGACCCTCGAAGCATCCACACATTTTGGCGCCAAAACCGCAGGATTCTAACGACAAAACCGCAGGAAATGAGCCGCCAAAAGTGTCGATGCTCCGGGGGTTCATTTTGGCTCGTTCACTTCGCGGGAAACCATTCACCTTCGATTTGCGGGGGTCGCCCGGATATGGCTGCGAGGCCCATTCGGGCCTGATCGGGGCGCTCGCTGGGGTTGTTTGGGCGACTTTGGGCTTGGCTGGGGTGGCCTCCGGTGTTGTCGAGACCACTTTGGGCTCGATTGGTGTGGTTGCTGGCGTTGTTGAGGCGGTTTTGGCTGCTGCGGCGCCCGCTTGGCTTGGCGGCGTAAAACAAAACAGCTCAGAGGCGAAGCCTCTGAGCTGCGAACATTTGGTGGGCGTTAGAAGATTTGAACTTCTGACCTCTTCCGTGTCAGGGAAGCGCTCTCCCCCTGAGCTAAACGCCCGATCAAGGGTGCGCGAGTGCGCAGGGAATAATATAACGGAGCTCCCGCCCAGTGGCAAGAACTATTTTTTAAAAAGCGGCGATTTGCGACCCTATCCGCCCCGATGCAGTGCGAACAGCACGCGGAAAGTCGCGTTTGTACCCCCGATGAACTGCACATTCGCGTAAAATAACTCCATTATGGGCAAATGGTGTCCAGGTAGTTTGCAGCACGGCATCTGGGGGAGGGGCATGTCGGACGCGCGTTCGCTGAAAAAACAGTTCAATCGCATGCTCGCCACGTTGCTGGTGGCCCTTGCTGTTGCCGGAGCCGTAACGTATGCCTGGTACATCTACAACGCCAACCGTCATATCACCGACGTCAAGATGGCCGCGGGCACGGGCGTAACCTTTCTCATCTCCAACGAGTACGACGGCGAATACAAAACCAACGCCGGTTTAAGCTTTGCGGGCCTGCTCGATCCCGTCTCGACCGACAACGTGCTCAACGGCTTTCAAAAGGTAACGGGCTTTACCGGCGGAACCACGCAGGACTCGCTGTTTGCCAGCATGTTTGGCGCGGCCGAGCACTCCGACTACTACAAGACCTCCCTGTACCTGGCCACCAACTCGGCCGCAACCGACGTGTACCTGTCGGGCATCGACTTTGCCGAGCAGGATTCGGCAAGTCCCATTTCCACCGCCCTTCGCGTGGGGCTGGTCACTTATGCCCCGGGCAAAAGCGATACCGTTACGGGCCAGTACGTCTTTGAGGTCTCGGGCGAGCACAATCCCCAGGCGCGCTACAACACGCTCGATGGCAAGGACGCCGGCGAAAACGAGCAGAACCACCTGGTGCTCGACAGCAGCCGCTCCGACGGCGCCACGGTCCATTTTGACCAGCTGACCAGCGCAAACTTCTGCGACTATAACGAAGACACCGGCATCGTGAGCCTCAAGGAGGCCACGACCAAGATCTGCAGCCTGCCCGCTGCCGCCAAGGGCGCCAACCGCAGCACGCCCGTGCGCGTGGATGTGTACGTGTGGCTGGAAGGCTGCGACCCCGACTGCACCAACAACCTGGCCGCCACCAGCCTGCAATCGCTGGCGCTGCGCTTTGCCGGCAGGCGTTCGTAAGGGGGCCGGGGATGAGTACATCGAACATCAAAGACATCCTAAGCTCGCGCCGCCGCATGGTTGCTGCGGCCGCATGGATGCTGGTGCTGGTAGCTGCCCTGAGCGCCGCCACCTACGCCTGGTTTAGCAACTCGCGCTACACCAACGTGACGCCCGTGGCGCATGCGGTAAGCGACGAGAGCTCCGACCTGCAGATTGGCCTTTCGGCCAACGGGCCCTGGGACACGACGGCCACGCTTGCCGCCGCCGACAAGACGCTCTATCCCATCTCAACGTTAGACCTTTCCCGCTTTTGGCGCGGCACGTTCCAAAACGCCGCGGGCATCACGACCGACTACGCCGACTGCACCGCGCAGCTGGACGACTATGCTCTTTCGGGCACGCTGTACCTTAAGGGCGGCGACAGCGCCCTCAATGTGTACCTGTATCCAGGTCAGATGAGCGCGACGAGCGACCCACAGCTGCTGGCCGCACTGCGCCTGGGTCTGGTGATTACGACTCGGGCCGGCACACAAACGCACATCTTTACCTGCGACGACCTGGGCAGCACCGCGGGCGCCACCAGCAGGCGCACCACCGCGCAAGACGGCGTGGTCGTGACGGCGGGCGCCTCGGGCTGGACCTACACCGCCGACCCTGCGCGCGCCATAAGCGCCTACAGCATGGACGGCACCGGCGACACGCCCATCTGCACGCTGGCCGCCAACGAGGTGGCAAGCGTTCACTACGTTGTGTACATGGAAGGCTGCGACGCCAATTGCATCGACGAGGCCCAGGCCCGCGATGTGGTGCTGCAGCTTGCCTTTGCCGCAGCCAAGGCATAAGGGGGTGAGCGACATGGAAGACCAGAAGCACATGCCAGCAGATAGCTGCGAGGCCAAAACCCAGAGCGAGAGTCCCGCGGTTCCCTCCAGCGTAGCCGCCGAGCGCCAGGTCCTCGAGGGCACCGCTGCCCGCCGCCACGCTCGCCGCGCGCGTGCCTACATCGCGCTCGTTATGGTGGCGCTCGCCGCCACTTTGGGCGCCGCGACCTACGCTTGGTTTACCAACAACATGAAGGTCAACACCAACTCGGTGAGCGTGCACAGTGACACGTCCAAGCTGGTGCTGGAGCTAGGCGATGCCGATCGCGGCAGCTGGTCGCAGCAGGGCGACGTTTCCCTAACTTCCAACGCGACCGGCGCCGTGGCGCTCTACCCGGTCTCGACCTTTGACCTCAACGGCTTTGCTGCCTGTGCGCAAAACAACTCTGCCGGCGATGCCACAGTGTTTGAGCAGGCAAAAGACAACGGCTCCGCGTTCTACCACGGCTGGATTGACCTGCGCCCCACCATTACCGGAACGGGCGCCAGCAAAGTAAGGGGCAAGGTCAACCTGTATCTGGCCGAATCGCTGGTCCCGCAGGGTGCCGATGCCGAACTGCTGCGCGCAGCCCGCGTGGGCATAAAGATCTCGAGCGGCAACCAGGTGCTTGCCACCAACATCTTTGAGCTCGACAGCTCCGACAGCGGCCATCGCGGCGAGCATCCCACGACCGCCCCGGCTGGCCTTGCCGGCTACGCCGATGGCATGCTGCTGGGCTGGCAAAACGGCCAGCTCGCTTGCGGTACCAACGTGACGCAGGACCCGGCCGCCTTTACGCTGGACACGAGCGAGACAGCCACGCGCCCGCAGAACACACTCGCCACGCTGGCGCTGGGCCAGACCTATCGTCTGGATATCTATTACTACATCGAGGGCACCGACCCCGATAGCGCCGACTATCTCTATCAAGATCCGGGCACCTTGCACCTGGCGCTCTTTGCGACCTTGGACGGTGAGTAGCCATGACGCATAAGCAACCCGCCGCCAACTGCACGCCCGCCACCCGCCAGCCCAGCGCCGCCGCGCCCACCGACACCGACCTTCGTCGCAAGCTCACCACCACCGTGGTGCTGGTACTGTTTGCGCTGGTGGCGATAGCCATGGCAACGTTCGCCTGGTTCTCCATCGCCGATAGCGCCAAGACCCGCATGCTCATGATCGACGCCAACGCCGACGGCTCGCTGCGCTTTGATCTGGACGAGCACGCCACATTCGACGAATACGTGCACAGCCTGGGCTTTGACCAGATCTCGGCACGTATCGCCAGCGAAAAGGGCGTGGACATCGATGTGTCCAAGCTCAGGCCCGTCACCACGAGCGACTACCAGACCTTCACCTTCGAGGACGGTTCCACCGCCGATCCCGCCACCGGCGCCTACCTGGAGTTCACGCTGCACTTTATGAGCAGTACGGACCTGCGCGTTCGCCTGACCGGGCAGGATGGCGACGGTGACGTGTCCGGCACGCGGTTTAGCTCCGACACGCAGGGCATGGCAAGCGCCATGCGTATGAGCTTTACCGCTGACGGCCACACTTGGGTCTACAACCCCAACGGGGGCGGGGGCTCGTCCGGCGCGGCCACCGTCTTTGGGCTCGACTCGGGCGCTGCCACCGCGGCCAGCGATATGTTCGACCTGATAAAAGATGCGGATAAGCCGGTAACCGTTCGCATATGGCTCGAGGGAACGGACCCAAATTGCACTAATATGCTAAAGGGAGCTAACTATTCGGTTTCGATGCGCTTTGAGGGCATCGAGGAACAGTAGATATGCACGGCGGCCACCGGGCCGCGCACGACCTAGACAGACACGGTAGTAAGGGACATCATGCAATCTGTTAAAAAAGCCGCATCCATCGCGTTGAGCGTCGTCATGTGGATCATCATCCTGGTGGCGGCTCTGTATGCGTTTACCACGCTCGCCACGCGCGAGGACGGCAGCGTCTCTGACATCGCCGGCTTCACCCCGCTCGCCGTGCAGTCCGACTCCATGGCGCCCACGTTTAACAAGGGCGACCTCATCATCATCCAAAAGTGCGACACCTCCAAGCTCGAGGTGGGCGACATCGTGACGTTCCACACCATCATCGACAACGAGTACGCGCTCAACACGCACCGTATCGCCGCGATCGACGAGGTCAACGGCATGCGCAGCTTTACCACCAAGGGCGACAACAACGACGTGGCCGATACGCACATCATCAGCGACGGCGATATCGTGGGCAGGTACGTGTTTGCACTGCCGCAGATGGGCAAGGTCATGGACTTCCTGTCCAGCTCCATGGGCTTCCTCATCGTGATTGTCCTGCCCATGCTGCTGTTCTTTATCTACCAGGTGTATCACCTCATCGTGGTGGGCATGAACCTCAAGCGCGCTATGGCCGAGGAGGACCGCCTGGCCGCCGCGGCCGCCATCGTGGACGCCGAGGGCAAGGGCGCTGCTGCTACCGTCACGGCCGATAACGCCGCCGAGCAGCTTGCCCAGGCCGAGGCCAAGCTCGAGGAAGCCCGTCGTCTGAAGGCCGAGGCCGAGGCGGCGATGAACGCGACCAAGCAGGAGGATACCGACGGTGAGTGAGTTTCTGGGATTTGCCTGGGAGCTGCTGGCAAAGGTCGTCTATAACGTCGTTGCCGTCGCGAGCTCTATCCTTAACCTGCTGGTGTTTGGCTGGGTTGAGTACTTCAACATCTTTATGACCTACTTCACCACGTTTGACCTGGTGGGCAAGATCGGCGCGGTTATTCTGTTTGCCATGCTCATCGCGGTTCCCGTGCTGATCGTGGCCATTCTGGTCCACCGCTACCGCATCAACCGCCGCCTGCATCGCGATGACACGTCCAACAAGGCACTCTATCGCGAGATCGGCCGCCTCAACAAGCAGGTGCTCGACCTCATGGACGAGAAGAACAAGCTGCTGGCGCTCAAGGTCAATGCCATGGGCGGCACCAAGCAGATTCCGTACGTGGGCGCCTCTGCCCTGGCCGACGATCACCTGCCCACGGTGGGCAACGTGGTGGGCGCCGCTGTGGGCGCCGGTGCGCCTGCGGGCGAGGGCGCCACGGCTGCCGTGGTGTCGGGCAACGCGTCGCTCGCGCTCGATGGCGATGGCGTCAAGGACGCCGCGGCCGCTATGGCCAAGGCCACCGTCGAGGCCAAGACCCTTGCCGAGGAAAAAGAGATCGCCCAGGCCAACCGCTTCCCCAAGCTGTCCCTTGTGGACCTCAAGTACCGCGACTGGGAATCGCCGGTCTACGACGATGCCATTTCGCTCGAGGACTTTGTCGACAGCTTCCGCGCGTTTGCGTGCAGCCAGATGAAGCTCTACTACACGCCCGAGATCATCCGCCGCTTTGTGGCCGGCATGGCCGCCTCCAAGCTGCTGATCCTGGAGGGCATCTCGGGTACCGGTAAGACCTCGCTGCCTTACAGCTTTAGCCGCTATTTGGACAACCCCGCGACCATCGTGTCGGTGCAGCCGAGCTTTCGCGACCGCACCGAGGTGCTCGGCTACTTCAACGAGTTTTCCAAGCGCTTTAACGAGACCGAGTTCCTCCGCGCCGTGTACGAGGCCGGCCTTCGCCAGGACCCGTCCATGATCGTGCTCGACGAGATGAACCTCGCCCGCGTGGAGTACTACTTTGCCGAGATCCTGTCGGTGCTCGAGATGCCCAGCCACGACGAGTGGGTGCTCGATCTGGTGCCCACCCAGTGGGCGGCAGACCCCAAGGGCCTGCACGACGGCAAGCTCACCATTCCCGACAGCCTGTGGTTTATCGGCACGGCCAACAACGACGACTCCACCTTTACCATTACGGACAAGGTGTACGACCGCGCGATCCCCATCGAGCTCAACGAGCGCGCCGATGCGTTTGAGTGCGAGCCGCACGAGCGCGTGCACGTGACGGCCGAGCATCTGCAGTATCTGTTCCAGAAGGCCAAGGTCGAGTACGTGATCGATGACGAGCTGCTCGAGAAGATGCACAAGCTTGACCAGTACCTGCAAACCCGCTTTAAGCTGGCCTTTGGCAACCGTATCATCAAGCAGATGTACGACTTTATCCCCGTGTACGTGGCGTGCGGCGGCACCGAGCTGGGCGGCATGGACTACATCATCGCCCGCAAGGTGCTCAAGAAGTTTGAGTCCATGAACGTGAGCTTTGTGCGCGACGAGATGAAGGGCCTGATCGAGTACATCGAGAAGACCTTTGGCGAGGGCGGCCTGCCCGATTCCGTCATGTATCTGCAGCGGATCCAGAACTTCTACTAATGCCGTAAGCGCGGGGCGCGGGACAAAGCCGAGTGATTTTGCCCCGCCCCTTCCCGATCGATCCAACCTATGGAGTAACCCATGTCCGAGACCATTCAGGACCTCTATACCAGCTTCTCCGAGCAGATGGAGCCCATCCAGGAGGACAGCCGCTACTTCCGCTATCTGTTTGAGATGGCGCAGGCCTCGGGCACCACGATCGAGCAGCAGCGCGAGGAGCTCGTCAAGGTGGTGGACGAGGAGTGGATCAGCATGATCGAGGACTCGCTCGACGCCATCAACACCATCATCGAAAATCCGCGCCGCTTTATCACCACCGAGGAAGAGGTGGTGCCGGTCTCGCTCGCCAAAAAGATCAGCGCCGATAGCGTTCGCCATCTGAGCCAGAACACGCAGTTCCTAGCGCCGAGCGACGATGGTGACGTCCACCCCACGCGCATCCTCAACGTCAGTACCGTCGAGACGTACGACCTGTACGAGAACCGCTTTATCTACCACCTGATTCAGCGCCTGCTGACGTTTGTGGACAAGCGTACCGACGTGATCTTTTGGTCGACGGGCAACGAGATCCGCAACCGATTTAAGATGCACAGCAAGATCGACGATGCGTACGAGGAGATCGAGTACAACGTCGAGATGACGGTCAAGAACCGTCAGAGCTTTGCCGAGAACGACGCCGACAACATGGACGTCTTTATGCGCATCGACCGCGTGCGCCGCCTGGTCATGGCACTGCGCGGCGCGTCGTTCTGCCAGATCATGAACGGCTGCAGCGCGGTCCGCAGCCCCATCCAGCGCACCAACCTCATCATGAAGGACCCCAACTACCGCAAGTGCTACCAGCTGTGGCAGTTTATGGAGCGTTACGACAAGGTGGGCTACAACATCGACGTGCAGCAGCAGGCGCTGGCGTTCGATGACGAGTACATGGTGCAGATGTACACCAACCTCATCAACAACTACACCGTCTTTAAGAGCCTGACCGACGACGAGCGCAACCTGCAGGAGCTCGAGAGCGTGCATCCCGAGCCGGTGGCGCCCAAGTTTATTAAGGAGATTAAGGAGGTGCAGGTCGATAGCCCCGACCTGCCCGATGTCGAGATTCGTCGCGTGTTTGTGGAGGAGGTCACGCAGGCCCAGCTCGATGCCGAGCAGGCGCTGGCCGAGGCTCGCGAGCAGATTGAGGAGCTGCAGGGGCAGCTGAAGTCCTGGAAGGTGCAGGCGCACGCGCTGACCGATGAGCGCGATGACTTGGCAGACGAGCTGGACGAGGCAAAGGCGCGCGAGCTGGCGCTGACACAGCGTGCTCAGATGGCCGAGGCCGATGCCGAGGAGCTGCGTGACTCGCTGGAGGATGTCGAGGCGGGCAAGAAGGCTGCCGAGGATGCTGCGGCAGAGGCACGCTCGACCGCGGCGGCGCAGCTTGAGCAGGTGCGTGCCGAGGCCGATGCCGAGGTCGCGGCCGCTCGCGCCGATGCCGACGCCAAGATTGCGGCCGCCGAGCAGGCGGCCGCCGAGCAGGTCGCGCAGGTCAAGAGCGAGTCCGCCGCGGCTCTGGCTGCCAAGGCGGCGGCCGATGCCGCCGAGCTGCAGGCCACCAAGGACGCTGCTGCGGCCGAGCTTGCCGGTGTGCGTGAGGCTTCTGCCAAGGAGGTGGCCGAGCTGCATGCCAAGCTGGACGCCTCCCAGCTGCAGATCGAGGAAGTGCAGCTGACGGCAGAGCGCGATGCCCGTGCCGCGGCTGAGGCGGCCGATGCCGCCGTGGCCGAGGTGGGGCAGAAGCTTGCCGACACCGTTGCCGCGGCCGAGGAGAAGGTTTCCGCTGCTCAGCAGGCAGCCGATGCCGCAATTGATGCCGCCCGTGCGGCCGCCGATTCTGCCGTCGAGCAAGCTGCGGTGGACGCCAGCGAGAAGGTCGCCGCAGCCGCTACCGAGCGCGATGCCGCCACGCGTGCCGCCGAGGAGGCCCGTGCCGACGCCGACGCGCGTATCGCCGCGGCCGAGCTCGAGGCGGGGGAGCGCATTGAGCAGGAACTCGCCGCCGCCACGGCCACGCACGAGCACGAGCTCGAGGCCGTCCGCGCGGAGATGCAGCAGCGCTTGGCCTCGTTGGCGCACGAGCTGGAGCAGGCCGAGCGCGATCGCGCCCGTGCCGAGCGCCGTGCCGAGGGCAACAGCCTGTCGCGCTATCTGCTGGCCCGCCTGCGCGGCGAGGCTGGCGAGGGTGTGGCCGCCGCGCCTGACGAGGATAGCGCTTCTGCGGCGGATGCCGCCGAGGCCGAGGTCGCTGCCGGCCCCGAGACTTCCTCAAAGGACGACGACAAGTGATGAAGCACGTGCTCCGCGTGATCAATGTGCTGGCGACCGTGGTGATCCTGGTCGCCTTTGTGGTGTTGCTGCGCACGGTGTTCACGCCCGCCGGCGAGATTCCCACCATCATGGGCTACGGCTTTATGCGTACGCTGACCGGCTCGATGGAGCCGGTGATTCCCGTGCATTCGTTTGTTGTCGTCGATACCGACAACAGCCAGGTTTACCAGGTGGGCGATATCATCACCTTCCATTCGTCCGATGACGCGCTGGAGGGTTCGCTCAACACGCACCGCATCGTATCCGTGGAGGCCGCGTCCGACGGCTCGCCGGTCTACCACACCAAGGGCGACGCCAATCCGGTCGAGGACGCCGCGCCCGTGCCCGCCGCCGATGTGGTGGGCCGCGTGGTCTTTGTCTCGGCAGGCCTGGGCGTGGTGGTGTCGTTGCTTACCAATCCGCTGCTGTTCTTTCCGCTTATCGTGGTGCCGCTGATCGTACTGCTGGTGCTCGAAATTCGCCATATGGTTAAGGCCACGCAAGATGTGGCGCGTGCCGAGGACGAGGCCGCCCTGCGTGCCGCCGTGGAGCAGATTCGCGAAAAGCGCCGTCGCGAGCAGGAGGAGCAGGACAGCGACAAGGAGCAGAGCGACGGCGACCATACCGATGAAAGCGCGGAAGCGGACCCCGGAGCCCTAGACGATTCCAACCACTCGGCATAGCCCTTTGGTGCCTTTCGTCCCTGCAATTTGGACGCTCGTAGATGTTCCGAACCATCCACTTATCCATACCGATATTCGTGCTACAGTTTGAGCGCTTTGTTGCCAATTGATTTCGGGGGAGTGGAATGGAACAGGAGCGCTCAGCTCAGCGTGCACGCGAAAAGGCTTCGGTGCCGATGACGGCGGCGTCCGATTTTGTCGTGCCCGAGGGAACTGACGAGCTCAGCCGCAACACCCGCCGTGCATGGCGCGAGCGCCTCAACGATGCGTCGTCGCGCAAGATGATTACGGGCGTTCTGGCCACGCTGGCGGGCGGTTCGTTTTGGGGTTTTTCGGGCACCAGCGCGAGCTTCCTGTTCGATACTTATCACGTTGATACCCTGTGGCTTATGAGTGTGCGCCAGATTCTCGCCGGCCTGCTCTTTATGGCCGTGGTGGTCACGCGCGATCGCGAGCGTCTGGTTAGGCTCTGGACCACGCCCGCCGACCGTAGGCAACTGCTGCTTTTTACCGCTTTTGGCCTGCTGTTCAACCAGTTCTGCTATCTTTCGGCCGTGCGTCTGACCAATGCCGGAACCGCGACGGTGCTCCAGTGCCTGCAGCTGGTCATCATCATGGGTTACGCCTGCGTGGTCGATCGCCGCATGCCGCGCGCTCGCGAGACGATCGGCATTGGTCTGGCCCTCGGTGGCACCTTTTTAATCGCTACCGGCGGCGATCCGACCAGTTTGAGCATATCGCCGCTTGGTCTGGTCGCAGGCCTTATGTGTGCGGTTAGCGCAGCCTGTATGGCGGTGATTCCCGCCAAGATTCTGCCCGAATACGGCAGCCCCATCGTTACAGGCTCTGCCATGCTCACAGCGGGCGTGGTCTCGTGCGTCTTCGTGCAGCCGTGGGCTCATATGCCGGCGCTCGATGCTGCCGGTATCGAGGCGCTCGCGGTGTTTGTGGTCATTGGCTCGTTTTTTGCCTACATGCTGTATATGCAGGGCGTTAAGGACATCGGCTCGGTGCGTGCGAGCCTCATCGGAACCGTGGAGCCGGTCTCGGCGACCATCACCAGCGCCGTTATGCTGGGCACGGTATTTTTGCCGACCGACTTGATTGGCTTTGCCATGATTATCGTGATGATGTTCCTGACGGTATAGCTTACGCCGCTGCCTAGACGGACACGGTGTTGCACCACAATTCCGCGAATTGGTGCCTGCATCTGGAGTTTAACTGACGATGCCAAATATGTCATAAACTAATAGCGTTATTGACTTTTAGTATTGCGAGGACTCCTCTATGGCTGGTAACCACTTTAAGAACGGCGACGGCGAGCGCCCTGCAGTTCCGCCGTGTTCAAATGGGACTGGAAACGCTGACGTACCGAGTGGATCCAGCCAAAACGGTGCTGGCAACCGTACGTCTCCGGGCGAAACGGCGATGTTTGCCGCTCTGTACGAACAGTCTCAAAAGGCAAAACAGGCTGGTCGCGTAGGCAGGCAGGCATTTCCGGGCGGGGCGGGCTCTGCGGCTTCGTCGGCCGGGGTCCGTCCGGCGCCAACGGGCGGTGCAAATGTCGCCGGCTCCACTGGCCCCGCTAACAACGCTCATCGCGCCCACAACGCCGGCCCCGTCAACTCTGCCAATCCCGCCAATAGTGCTTCTTCTGCTGGAGACGCAGGGCTTACGGGTAACCTAGGCACTATCTATACGGGCGCTTCCGAAACCGGCACGTTTGCCCGTCTCAATGACGACGGTGCCGAGTTTAAGGGCTCGGGCTCTAAAGAAGATTATTACGATTTTGGCTTGAACTACGGCGGTGATTCCTCGACGAGCCCGACCTCGAACGGCCTGGTTCGCCATCGCCATCGCAAGGGCGAGCGCAAGAAGCGCCGCGTTGCAGCCGTTGTTGCTGTCATCGTCGCGGTGGTTCTTGTCGCTTTTGGCGTGAGTGGCTTCATGCTGTTTAACTCGGCAAAAACCGTGAAGAGCCAGGCAAAGGAAACAGTCGAGATCGTCGGCGGCCTTAAGGACAAGGTCACGTCGGGCGATTTTTCGACCCTGCCCGACGATGCGAAAAAAATTGACGAGCTCTGCAGCAGCATGAAGAAGGAGACCTCGAGTCCGGTGTGGACGATGGCTTCGTTCATTCCGGTGTACGGCGGCGATATTAACGCCGCCCGCACCATGGTCGACGCTCTGTCCGATGTTTCGAGCGGCGCGCTGGTCCCCATGGCCGATAATCTCGCTCAGGCAACGCCCGGTAAGCTGTTCCAGGACGGGACAATCAACGTGTCCGCGCTGCAGGCGGTCGCCGATTCGCTCTCCGATAGCTCGAAGGCGTTCAAGAGCGCCAACAAAAAGGTGCAGGGTATTGGCGATACGCATATCGCCCAGGTAACCGAGCTGGTCGATAAGGCAAAGGACGGCTTTGCCACCCTGGACGGTGTAGTCGACGCGGCAGAGAAGATTGCCCCCGTTCTGCCCCAGATGCTCGGCGCCAACGGCCAGACGCGCCATTATCTTGTGCTCGCGATGAGCAATGTCGAGATCCGCGCCTGCGGCGGTTTCCCGGGTTCGCGCGGCGTGATGTCAGTGACTGACGGTAAGCTCGAACTGGGCGATTTTGTCAAAGTCGACATGATGAAAGAGCCCTTGAGCCCGCTTCCCATCACCGATGAAGAGGCAAACTTGTTCACGACCGGATGGGGCCTGACCGGATTCAACACGCTCGGATACACGATGGGCGACGTTACGATGACACCCGATTATCCGCGTGCGGCTCAGCTTGCCAGCGATATGCAGAAGGCCATTGTTGGAGATGACATCGACGGCGTATTTGCAGTCGATCCGGTATTTTTGCAGTATATGCTCGGCATTGTGGGCGGCACGCAGCTTCCCGACGGTACCGTCGTCGATGGAAGCAACGCTGCAAAGGTGCTGCTGCACGATATTTATTGGAATTACCCGGTAGAGGAACAGGACGCCATTTTTGCGGCGGTTGCCGGATCGGCTTTTAACAAGATCGTGGATGAACTGGGCTCCAGCGATATTACTAAGATCGCCGCCGCCATCGAAAAGGGTGCTTCCGAGGGTCGCATCCTGATGTATTCGAGAAACGATGACGAGGAAAAGGCCGCGAAGGCCCTTGGCATTTCCGGCGCTCTCCAAAATGATGCGTCTGAGGCTCCGATTTTGGGCGTCTATGTGAATAACTACAGCTATTCAAAGATGGATTGGTTCCTTGATAAGCGAGTCACCATCGATTCTTCGGTTGAAAATGCCGATGGCTCGACGACGTATCGAGTAACCACTACGCTCAAGAACACGATGACCCCCCAGGAGAAGGCCGAGATGCCTGGTTATTTCCAGGGCCATAACGGCATTAGCCAGGATATTGATGACGAGGTGCTGAGGCTCTATCTCTACGCTCCCGCGGGAGGCAGCATTTCGGACATTAAGACTTCGGGCTCCGGTTCTATCGAGATGAACGAAGCGACGCACGATGGCCTGAAGGTTGCATGGGGCGGCGTCCACATGCTTCTTGGACAAGACATAAAGGTCGAGTACACGGTTACGACTTCGAAGGACTCTGGGCACAAAGCGCTTAAGGTTCGCACCACGCCAACCGCTCAAACGTTTGAACAGGATAAGTAAGATATGAAGTACTTTGGCACCGACGGCTTTCGCGGCGAGGCCAACGTTGGACTGACGGTAGAGCACGCTTATAAGATCGGCCGCTTTGTGGGCTGGTATTACGGCGCCAACCGCGGGACCAAGGCGCGCGTGATCGTGGGCAAGGACACGCGTCGCTCGAGCTATATGTTCGAGGCGGCGCTGGTGAGCGGCTTGGTCGCGAGCGGCGCGGACGCCTACATGCTGCACGTGATCCCGACGCCGGGCGTGGCGCATCAGACCGTGGAGGGCTGCTTCGATTGCGGCATCATGATCAGTGCGAGCCACAACCCGTTTTGCGATAACGGCATTAAGCTCGTCAACAGCGACGGCTATAAGATGGACGAGGACGTGCTGGAGCTCATCGAGGATTACATCGATGGCAAGAGCGAAGTGCCGCTGGCCACGGGCAACCACATCGGTGCCACGGTGGACTACATGCAGGGTCGCAACCGCTATATTGCCTCGCTCATTGCAAGTGCGAACTTTTCGCTGCAGGGCGTCAAGATCGGTCTCGACTGTGCCAACGGCTCGGCATCCTCGGTGGCCAAGCCGGTGTTCGACGCGCTGGGTGCCGACGTACGCGTGATTAACGCCGCGCCCGATGGCTTTAACATCAACGTCGACTGCGGCTCCACGCATATGGAGCGCCTGCAGCGCCACGTGGTGGAGCAGGGCCTGGACGTGGGCTTTGCCTACGACGGCGATGCCGACCGCTGCCTGGCCGTGGACGAGCGCGGTCGCGTGGTCGACGGCGACCAGATCCTGTACGTGTGCGGCGTGTACCTGAACAAGCACGGGCGCCTCTCGGGCGGTACCGTGGTGCCGACGATCGCCAGCAACTTTGGCCTGGTCAAGTCGCTGGAGCTTGCCGGTCTGAGTGCCGTGACCAGCGGCGTGGGCGACCGTCATGTGTATGCCAAGATGCGCGAGGGCGGCTACAGCCTGGGCGGCGAGCAGACGGGCCACACGATCTTTGGCGATATCGAGCGCACGGGCGACGGCATTATGACCTCGCTGCGCGTGATGGAAGTGATTCGCGCTGAGCGCGAGACACTCTCGCAGCTCACGGCTCCGTGCAAGCTGCTGCCGCAGGCTCAGGTCGCCGTGCGCGTGGCGGATAAGGACGCCGCGCTGGGCAACATGGGCGTCCAGGCCGCCATTGCCGAGGCCGAGGCGTCGCTGGCGGGCGAGGGCCGCGTACTGGTGCGCAAGAGCGGAACCGAGTCGGTGATTCGCGTTTTGGCTGAGGCTCCGGACCAATCGGCCGCCGACGCCGCTATGAAGCGCATCGCCAACGCGCTGGAAGCTTTATAGTTACGCGGTTTTACCAAACCGCGTAACTGCTCGACGCTGCAAACGGCCCCAATGACTAGGTGAAAAAGGGGGCGCCGCGGGATAAATCCCGCGGCGCCCCCTTTGCGTTGACGTGTTGCCTAAGCTTTACAGCTGGTACAGCGTGGTGAACTTGTCCTGCAGGTAGCTGCAGTAGTAGCGGGCGTCAAAGTCCATGCCGCAGGCGCCCTTGATGAGCTCCGGCGCGTCTTTGGCGCGGCCCCACTGCCAAATGTGCTCGCCCAGCCAGGCGCGGACGGGCGCCAGATCACCGCTCGCGCAGGCATCGGTAAGGTCGACGCCGTCGCGGCACATGGCCGGCACAAACATGGCGTCGTAGGCGCTGCCCAGCGCATAGGTGGGGAAGTAGCCAAACGAGCCACCGCTCCAGTGCGTATCCTGCAGGCAGCCGTGCGTGTCGTCGGGAACGGGAATGCCCAGGTACTCGTTCATAAAGCGATTCCAAAGCGCGGGGATGTCCTTGGCCGTGGCCTCACCGGCAAACAGCATGCGCTCAATCTGGTAACGCACCATAACGTGCAGCGGATAGGTGAGCTCGTCCGCCTCGGTGCGGATCAACGACGGCTGCGCGATGTTCACGGCGCGGTAGAGCGCGTCCTCGTCCACGTTGCCGTAGACCTCGGGCGCGTGGCGGCGCAGCACCTCGAGCAGCGGTCCCATAAAGGCGCGGCTGCGACCCACGGTGTTCTCAAAGAAGCGGCTCTGGCTCTCGTGGATGCCCATGGAGGTGCCGCCCTCCAGGCAGGTGCGCGCATAGGCGGGGTTCACGCCCAGCTCATACATGGTGTGACCGGCCTCGTGGATGATGCTGTAGACGTTGGAGATGCAGTCGTCCTCATAGATGTGCGTCGCGATGCGCGCGTCACCCACGGCAAAGCCCTCGCTAAACGGGTGTTCGGTAAAGGCAAGCGTGGTGTCGTTCAGGTCCAGGCCGACGAGCTTCATAAGATCGAAGCTCATGGCACGCTGGGCAGCCTCGGGCACGCGGGCGTGCAAAAAGTCGGCAGCGGGCTGCTGGCCGCGCTCGCCGATGGCGTGCACGAGCGGCACGACCGTAGCCTTGACCTCATCGCAAAACGCATCGAAGCTCTTGGCGGAAAGGCCGCGCTCGTACTGGTCAAGCCAAACATCGTATGGGTCGCGCTTGGGGTCCATGAGCTCGGCCTGATGCTTAAGCTGGCCGACGATTCTATCCACATAGGGCTCAAAGCTCGCCCAGTCATTGGCCGTCTTGGCCTTGTGCCACACGGCGTCGGCCTCGCAGGTGAGCCTGGTCCAGGCCTCGGCCTCCTCGGTGGGAATGACGCTCGCTTCGCGCTGGTCGCGGCCGAGTACGCGGATCTCGTCGAGCAGCTGCGGGTCGTCGATCTTGCCGCCGGCGACGGTTTCGCGTGCCAGCGAGCGCACAAGTTCGACAGACTTTTCGCTGGTCAGGAGCTTATGATGCTCGCCGGCAAGGGTGCCCATGGCGTCGGCGCGCGCTGCGGCGCCGTTGGCGGGGGCAATGGTCGCGCCGTCAAACTCGGCAATCTTGAGCAGGTACTCGCGGGTCCACAGCTTGCCCTCGAGCTTGCGGAATTTTTTGACGGCCTTATCGACCTTCATGCCTTTGGGCGTCTTGCCCGCTGCGGGCTCGGCCTTCTTATCGTGCTTCTTTCCCATACCGTATCCTTAATCTCGCAGGTCGCCCGTCGCATGCGGCGACGCGGCCAGTTTGCACAGCTACTTACCTTGTACCCAGCGCGAACAAAACGGAACGCGGCGATGCACACGCAGAATGTGTTATCCTATAGCCCAATGCGTTGACGGAGAGGGTTTTGCCCGCCGCGTCGCCGGCAAGAGAGGGAAGGTCATGGGCTGCAAGCCTTCCTGCGGTGACAAGGGCTAAGCGTTCACTCCCGAGCAGCAACCTCAACGGGCGCGCGGCCAGCGGCGGCGAAGCCCCAGTAGGGAAGCCGTGAGCCTCGCGACAAGGGGCAAAGAGTGGGCGCGGCGGGCCAGACATCCGCCGGGTCAAACAAGGTGGTACCGCGGAATTCAACCGTCCTTGGGCAATGCACATGCCCGAGGACGGTTTTTTGTTACCGAACCGGGCCGCGTTTTCGCAACGCCAGGCGGCGGCAGTCGTCCCGGCGAGTGGGGAGCGCGAGAGACGAAAGGGAAGACATGAGTCTGATTGATGATCTGGTCAAACTCGAGGAAGAGGCCAAGGAGCTCGTCGCAAGCGCCGATGACGCCGCCAAGCTCGAGGCTGCACGCGTTGAGCTGCTCGGTCGCAAGGGCCGCATCACCGGCCTGATGCGCATGATGGGCAAGCTCGCCCCCGAGGATCGTCCCGTGATGGGAAAGCGCGCCAACGAGATGCGCCAGCTGATCGAGGGCATGCTCGACGAGCGTACCACCGAGATGAAGGCCGCCGCCCTCAAGCACGCACTCGAGCACGAGGCCGTCGACATCACGCTGCCGGGTATCCGTCCGCAGATCGGTCACCAGCACCTGATCAAGCAGATCATCGAGGAGGCCGAGGACATCTTCTGCGGCATCGGCTACACCGTCGAGTCCGGCCCCATGGTCGACACCTCCTACTACAACTTCACCGCGCTCAACGCCCCCATGGATCACCCGAGCCGCTCGGCCCGCGATACCTTCTACGTGGTCGATAACAACCCCGGCAGCGTCGCGCACCCCGAGGCTCACGCCCACGGCGAGTCCGACGTGCTGCTGCGCACCCAGACCTCGGGCGTGCAGATCCACACCATGGAGTCGCAAAAGCCGCCCATCTACATGATCTGCCCGGGCACCGTCTACCGTCCCGACACGGCCGACGCCTGCCACCTGCCGCAGTTCAACCAGATCGAGGGCCTGGTCGTCGACGAGGGCATCACCTTTGGCGACCTTAAGGGCACGCTCGACTACTTTGTTAAGTGCATGTTTGGCGAGGACCGCAAGACGCGCTATCGCCCGCACTTCTTCCCCTTCACCGAGCCCAGCTGCGAGGTGGACGTGAGCTGCCACGTGTGCGGCGGCAAGGGCTGCAACTTCTGCAAGCACAGCGGCTGGATCGAGATCTTGGGCTGCGGCATGGTCGACCCCAACGTCCTGATCAACTGCGGCATCGATCCCGAGAAGTACACCGGCTTCGCCTTTGGCATTGGCGCCGAGCGCGTCGCGGCCCTGCGCTACGACCTGCCCGACCTGCGTACGTTGATGACTGGTGACATGAGGTTCTTGAACCAGTTCTAGAACGCTTTCTTCTTAGTTGCAGTTTCCGGCTCAAAGCCGCATTTATGAAAGGAGACCAGTTATATGCGCGTTTCTTACGACTGGCTCAAGACCATGATCGATATTCCGGAGGATCCCAAGACCCTTTCGGACGAATATATCCGTACCGGCACCGAGGTCGAGGCGATCGACACCGTGGGCGAGTCCTTCGACCACGTGGTGACTGCCAAGGTGCTCACCAAGACCCCACACCCCGATAGCGACCACATGTATGTGTGCTCGGTCGACGTGGGCGACAAGAATCTCGACGCCGACGGCAACCCCGCTCCGCTGCAGATCGTCTGCGGCGCGCAGAACTTCGAGGCCGGCGACCACATCGTCACGGCCATGATTGGCGCTGTCCTGCCCGGCGACGTCAAGATCAAGAAGAGCAAGCTTCGCGGCGTCGTGTCCATGGGCATGAACTGCTCCGCGCGCGAGCTCGGCCTGGGCGGCGACCACTCCGGCATCATGATCCTGCCCGAGGACACGCCCTGCGGCATGCCGTTTGCCGAGTACGTGGGCTCGAGCGACACCGTGCTCGACTGCGAGATCACGCCCAACCGTCCCGACTGCCTGTCCATGATCGGCATGGCCCGCGAGACCGGCGCCATCTTCGACCGCGATTTCCACGTTGAGCTGCCCGCCATCAAGGCCGAGACCGGCCGCGCGACCGACGACGAGCTTTCGGTCGAGATCGCCGACGAGGGCCTGTGCGACCGCTACGTCGCCCGCATCGTGCGCAACGTCAAGGTCGGTCCGTCGCCCGACTGGATGGTCAAGCGCCTCAACGCCCTGGGCGTGCGCCCGCACAACAACATCGTCGACATCACCAACTACGTGATGATGCTCACCGGTCAGCCGCTGCACGCCTTTGACCTGGACACCTTTGCCGAGCGCGAGGGCAGGCGTCGCGTGGTGGTTCGCGCCGCCCAGCAGGATGAGAAGTTCACGACGCTCGACGGCGAGGAGCGCGTGCTCGACGCCGGCATGGGCCTCATCACCGACGGCGAGCGCCCCGTGGCGCTGGCCGGTGTTATGGGCGGTATGGATTCCGAGATCGAGGACGACACCGTCGATGTGATGGTCGAGAGCGCCTGCTTCAACGCCGGTCGCACCTCGCACACCAGCCGCGACCTGTCGCTGATCTCCGACGCCTCCATTCGCTTTGAGCGCCAGGTTGACGAGACCGGCTGCGTGGACGTCGCCAACGTTACCTGCGCTCTCATCGAACAGATCGCCGGCGGCGAGGTTGCTCCCGGCTATGTCGACGTTTTCCCCGCGCCCAAGACCATCGACAGCATCAAGCTGCGCCTGGCCCGCGTGCATGCCATCTGCGGTGCCGACATCGAGCCCGACTTTATCGAGCGTTCGCTCACCCGTCTGGGCTGCACCGTCGAGCGCGACGGCGAGGACTTTATGGTTACCCCGCCGAGCTTCCGTCCCGACCTGCCGCGCGAGATCGACCTGATCGAGGAAGTCCTGCGCCTGTGGGGCATGGGCCGCGTGACGGCGACCATCCCGGCTGCCAAGAACCACATCGGCGGCCTGACCCGCGAGCAGAAGCTCACCCGTAAGGTCGACGAGATCCTGCGCGCCTGCGGCCTCAACGAGACCACGACCTTTGGCTTTGCCGCCCCGGGCGACCTGGAGAAGATCGGTATGTCCACCGAGGGTCGCGGTTGCCCCGTGGTGCTCATGAACCCGCTGGTAGCCGAGCAGACCGAGATGCGTCGTTCGCTGTTGCCGGGCCTGCTGCAGTCCGTGGCCTACAACGAGGCGCACGGTACGCCCAATGTGCACCTGTACGAGGTCGGCAGCCTGTTCCACGGTCGCGAGAACGCCAGCCTGCCCAAGGAGACCAAGTCCGTGGCGGGTGTGCTCTCGGGCCAGTGGAGCGAGCAGTCCTGGAACATGAAGTACCGCAAGCTGCGTTTCTTCTTTGGCAAGGGCATTGTCGAGGAGCTGCTCGCCCAGCTGCGCATCGAGAAGGTTCGCTTCCGTCCCGTCGAGGGCGAGGGCTACGCTTTCTTGCAGCCGGGTCGTGCGGCCGAGGTTCTGTCCGGCGGCACCGTACTGGGCTGGGTCGGCGAGATTCACCCCGAGGCGCGCGAGGCGATGGGCATCGATGAGGTCGTCGTTGCCTTTGAGCTCGATCTGGACAAGCTGATCAAGGGCGCCCGCAATCAGGAGAACTACCGCGAGTTCTCGCAGTACCCTGCCGTTGAGCACGACCTTGCTATCGTGGTCGACAATGCTGTGACCTGCGAGGATCTTGAGCGCCGCATTACCAGCGCCGGCGGCAAGCTGCTCGAGGGCGTGCGCCTGTTCGACGTCTACCGCGATCCCATCCGCATCGGAGCGGGCAAGAAGTCCATGGCCTTTGCGCTTACGTATCGCTCCGACGACCACACGCTCACCAGCGAAGAGGTCGAGAAGGCGCACCAGAAGATCGTCACCAAGGTATGCAAGGGCGTAAACGGCGAGGTCCGCGGCTAGGATTTGCGCTGGGGTATGGGTCAGCGGTGGTTGCCGCCGAGTCTTACGTGACCGCTATGCTCGATATAAGGCACCGTTGAGCCTGCATATATGACACGCGCATTACATAACGGCGTGCTGCTTTGTCGGCAGTGCGCCGTTTTGCTATGATAGCCCGCGGCGTGTTACGAATCTAACAATACGTAACACTCTTAAGGTGATTTAAGCGGCGTTGCGATTCCGTGCGCCGGCAACCGGGAGGCGTATATGCACATTCCAGACAACTACCTGTCTCCGCAAACCGATGCCGTCATGGCGGTGGCGATGGTGCCTGTTTGGGTCCACTGCATCAAAAAGGTGCGCGCCACGCTCGATCGCGAGCATATGGCTTTCCTGGGCATTTGCGCCGCGTTCTCCTTTTTGCTCATGATGTTTAACGTGCCGCTGCCCGGCGGTACCACTGGTCACGCCGTTGGTGGCGCGCTCATCGCACTGCTGCTGGGTCCCGAGGCCGCGGCTATCGCTGTCTCGGTCGCGCTGGCGCTGCAGGCGCTGCTGTTTGGCGACGGCGGCGTTCTGTCGTTTGGCGCCAACTGCTTTAACATGGCCTTTGTGCTGCCGTTTGCCGCTGCTATCGTGTTCCGTGCGCTCAACAGCCGTCTGCACGACAAGAGCTGGGGCACCTCGGTTTCTGCCATCGTGAGCGGTTGGGTCGGCCTGTGCCTGGCGGCCCTGTGCGCGGCAATCGAGTTTGGTATTCAGCCGATGCTCTTTACCAACGCTTCGGGCGCGCCGCTGTACTGCCCCTTCCCGCTGTCCGTGGCTATTCCGGCCATGTTGATCCCGCATATGCTGGTTGCCGGCGTGATCGAGGGCGTGGCGACGGCCGCCATCTACGGTTTCATTAAGAAGACGGCGCCGAGCATTATCGTCGGGTCCGAGGCCGTCGATGGCCAGCTTGCCGCCGATGGTACCGCCAAGAAGACTTCCCTGATTCCCACGCTCATTCTGGTCGCCGTGCTCGTGGTGGCCACGCCGCTGGGCCTGCTGGCCACCGGAGACGCCTGGGGCGAGTGGGACGCCGAGGGCGCCGCGACTGCCGTTCAGGAGGCTGGCGACGACAGCCTGCAGGCTTCGGTCGGCCTCGATACTCCGACCTTTGCCGACGCGCTGCCCACGGGTGATTACCTGCAGGCCTATTCCGAGGAACAGGGCCTTGGCTTTGCCGGCCAGGCTGCCATGTATATCCTTTCCGGTGTGATTGGCGTGGCGGTGCTCACCATCGCATTCCGCCTGATCTCGCTGACGGTCAAGGAAAGCGGTGCTCATGGCAATAGCCGAGCTGCCTAGCTGGCTTGCGGTCGAGCAGCGTTACGAGCCCGTGGGGGCTCGGCATCGTGTGATGCAAAAGAATGTCCTGCACCTGGCGAGCCTGCTTGAGCGGGTTCGCCTGGGTGGAGGCGCGCACGAGGGCGGGTCGATGGTCGACCGCGCCCTTTCTTGCGTTTCGGCTCCGGTGCGCCTGGTGGGGATGTTCGTTTGCGTCCTGTGCGTGTGTCTGACGCAAAGCCCGCTGTACCTGATGTTGATGGCGGCGATCGCGTTGGTGCTGGTCGCGGTGCGCCCCGCACGCGGGCTGCGTGCGACCTTTGTACCGGCGCTCGGCGCCACGGGGCTTGCGGTGGTTCTGGCACTGCCTGCCCTGCTGCTGGGCGCGTCTGCCACGGGCGCCATGCTCAAGATCGCGCTCAAGACCTTCATTAATGTGTCGCTGGTGCTGGGCGTTTCGTGGACGCTCTCCTGGAGCCGCATGTCGGCGGCGCTCAAAACGCTGCACCTGCCCGATGAGGTTATCTTTACGTTTGATATGGCGCTCAAGCATATCGAGGTGCTGGGTCGCACGGCGCACAATCTGTGTGAATCGGTCATGCTGCGCAGCGTCGGTTCCGCGCCTGCGGGTTTTTCGCGCACCGACTCGCTGGCGGGTATCATGGGCATGACGTTTATCAAGGCGATGGAATGCAGCCGCGCGATGGACGAGGCCATGCTTTGCCGCGGCTTCGCCGGCGTGTATCCGGCGCCTGCACGGAGCGGCTTTGGCTGGCGCGATGCCGTTTACGCGGCCGTTGTGGCGTTGCTCGCCGTGTTGTGCGCGGTGCTGTAGCGCGGTCGGTCGAACCGTCGATGTGAGTAGGGAAGGGCGACGTTTTGGCAAACGATACGAATAACGCGATGGGTGCGAGCGGTGCTGCCGGCGCTGAGACCACGCCGCTCATCGAGTTTCGCGACGTGGTGTTTTCCTATGCGGGTCATACGGTGGTCGACGGCGTTTCATTGCAGGTGAACCGTGGGGAGCTCGTTGCTCTGCTCGGTCCCAACGGCTGCGGCAAGACGACGATCATGCGCCTTATCAACGGCCTTGAGCTTGCGGACGCGGGTGCGTACCTGTTCGACGGGCATGCGGTCGATGCGGCATATCTCAAGGATTCCGCGACGGCCCAGCGGTTCCATCAGCGCGTGGGCTTTGTGTTCCAAAACGCCGATGCGCAGCTCTTTTGTGCCACGGTCGGCGAGGAAGTCGCGTTTGGCCCGGCTCAAATGGGGCTGCCGGCAGACGAGCTCGAGCGCCGCGTCCGCGATGCCATGGGGCTGTTCCAGGTTGCCGACCTTGCCGACGTCTCTCCCTATCAGCTCTCGGGCGGGCAAAAGAAGCGCGTTGCGCTGGCTGCGGTGGTGTCGATGAACCCGGATATCCTGGTGCTCGACGAGCCCACCAACGGACTTGACGAGGACTCGTGCGACATCGTGGTCAACTTTCTACTGGCCTATGTTGCTGCCGGCAAGACGGTCTTGATGAGCACACACCATCAGGATTTGGTGCGGCGCCTGGGTGCCCGCGCCATCTATATCGATCGATATCACCATGTGGTCGAGGCGCCGGTGCCGTCGTATGGAACCGAGAGCGGCGCTGCGGAATAGTTGCTGCGTAGAGCGTGCGTAGCCGCCCGCGCGGCTTTGCCGTGATGGTATAGTTATCCAGGTTTTTATGGGGGTGGCTATGCCAAGCTGGAACATTCATATCGCTCAGACGGAGCGTTTGCTGGAGCGCACCGGTGCGCTTGCCAATAGCGTGCGCGACCGCAATGCCTTTTTGTTTGGCTGCGTGGTTCCGGATATCTTCGTGGGCTATATGGTCCCTGGCATCGCTGATCCCATTCCGTATCGCATTACGCACTTTGCAAACCCCGAGCCTATCCCTAAGCCGCGCGAGCACGAGTTCTGGGATACCTATGTGGCGCCGCTGCTTAAAGGCGCACCCGCGGGCGAACCTGCTGAGGCCACCTCGATTGTCGAGGAACGCGAGCGACTCAATCGGGTGCATTATCCCCAACGTTACAAGGACGCCGAGCCGGTTGCCGGTCCCGGCGCCTGTGAGTTTTCGCTCGCGCCCGATGACGTGGCGCAGTCGCTGCTCGATCTGACGCTGGGCGTTTGGTCTCACCTTGTGGCCGATACTGTGTGGAATACCCGCGTGAACCAGTACCTGGAGGCGCACGGCGGCAAACCGTGCGAGGAATTCCGCATTAAAAAGCAAGGCGACTTTGACTGGTTTGGCAAGACGCTCAGCATTGTTTCGATTCCGCGCGCGACCGATCGCCTCTATACTGCGGCGACGCGTTTTGGTCAGTATCCCATCCATAAGGAGTATGTGCTCAAGACCATCGGCGTTATGCACGAGATTGTACGCGAAAACCCCGGCGAGCCCGATCATCCGCCGTATCGCTTGCTAACCGAGGAGTTTTTCGATGCAACGTTTACCGAGGTCGTCGAGCTAACCGAGGCGGGTTTTGCCGCCCGTGTCGAATCGCCCGATGTGTCTGCGCTGCCCCTGATTGCTAGCTGCTAGCTGGCCGGCCCGGCAGTGAATAGCTCAACCCAATCGACAAGTAGCTCTTGCCGCAGGGCATCTTCGGCAGTGCGCTCCTGTTTAGTCTTTGGGGTGTAGGGAAGCCCAGCCTTTTTATGGATGAGCTCGGCTATGTGGTTGAAGCTCTTCTTCTCCTTGATCTGGTCATAGGTAATTTGGATGACGTCGTAGCCCATGCTTGTGAGTGCGGTGGCGCGCTCGGCATCGGAGAGGCTCGCGGCTTCGCTGTCGTGGGCGGAGCGGCCTTGGCATTCAAGGATGACGCCCATGCTGTCGGTGGCGCTTTCGATGAGGATATCGGCGTAGCAGCAGGTTTTGTCATACAGCGAACGCGCGGCTTCGCTGAGCGGGATGCGCGCGTTATTGGTGATGTCGATGCCCAGACCGCCCTCATCGCGGGGGAGCGAGATGGGAATTGACGTCTGGACTTCAAAGGGCGAGGCGGTCTGTCCTGTCATGCGTTCGGCGGCCCAGCGGAGCTGCTTAACGCCGCGCAGGCCTGCGGCCTGCTTGGCGAACGCGGCGATATCCGCTGCGGTAAGAAGCGGCGTGCGCTTCCACAAGTTGGTGTCATTGCCCTTGGTGTCGTTAGCTCGCTCCCAGCCGCAGCTGGGCGGAATGAGCTTAAGCGAAATAGCTTCATCGAGTTGTTGTTGCGTTCGCTCGCAGGGCTTAAACACTGCAAAGGAGCCGCACATCTCGTAGCAAGCCATGAGTAACTGGCTGCGTGAGACCTGCGTGGCAAGGCTGAGCAGCGTGAACTCCGGTGAAGTGACATCAAACCCATGCTCAGTCTGCCTAAACGACCCAGGAGGCGGCTCTTGGGTTAGCAGACGGCTATGAAATAGCTTTCCGTTCGCGCGCTGTTTTCTTTCGCCCACGAATCTCCAAACTGGTGTGCCGAGCAAGTCTTTAAATACTGGTTGTTTTGAGTAGTGTACCAAGCGATGGTCATGGTCGGGCGGCAGGATTGCCGGATAGAGTCCCAGTATCTGGGGCGGGATGCGATAGTACTGAAAAGCCGTGGGTCCGCAGGCAAGAAATGACATAGCGATCCGATCGTTTGAGCGTAGTTTGGGCTAGAAAAGCTATCGGTTTCGGAAGTGCGGGGAAAAAGACAAACAGGCAAAGCACAAGCGGTATTTGAGCCAACTTTATCAGGGGTTTTGTTGAAATAAAAGGGCTTGTACTCGGAGGTAAGCAATTTTTCCCCGCACTTCCGAAAACCAGGTCGATCTGACTCTTGCTAAAACGATTTAGCAGTGTCGGTTAAGGTGTGGGTTTGCCACCGGGCGAACACTTTTAGCGCTTGGGACTTTATTTTATGGGCCTCGAAGGGTGGATTTCGCACTTTTGGTAAAGAAATGAGTGCGTGTTTTGCTGTGCGCCGGCATTGGCACAGAAAAAGGGCCCGGAAGGCGAAGCCTTCCGGGCCCTTTGCAATGCAAGTGTGTTTGCAAGTGTGATTTAACGCACCTGAGCGACGTAAGCGACGTTGGTCGAGGAGACCTTGTCCTCGAGCTGGACGCTCATGCGGGGATCGCCAGCGGTGGCGACGGTCAGGTCGCCGGCCTCGACGTAGCCGAGCTCCTTAGCGGTCTCGATCGCCTTGACGATCGTGCCGTTGACGGTGCCCTGGGTAATCTCGGCCTGGTGCGGGATAACGCCCCAGTACATGATCATCTGCTGGACGGCCCACTCGTGGCGGGAGAACGCGCAGATCGGCATGTTGGGACGGAAGTGCGAGATCAGACGAGCGGTACGACCGGTGGTCGTCGGCACGGTGATGCACTTGGCGCCAACGGTGGTGGCCATGTTCACAGCGGACATACCCACAACGTTGTTGACAACGCGGGTGCCGTGAGCGTCAGCCGGAACCTCGAGCGGAGCGTGGGCCGGGAGGTACTTCTCGGTCTCGAGAGCAATGCTGGCCTGCATCTTGACGGCCTCGACCGGGTACTTACCGGCAGCGGACTCGCCGGAAAGCATAACGGCGTCGGTGCCGTCGTAGATGGCGTTAGCAACGTCGGCAACCTCGGCGCGCGTCGGGCGCGGGTTCTGCTGCATGGAGTCGAGCATCTGCGTAGCGGTGATAACGGGCTTGTAGGCCGCGTTGCACTTGGCGATGATCTCCTTCTGGATGTGGGGAACGAGCTCGGGCTTGATCTCGATGCCCAGGTCGCCACGGGCAACCATGATGCCATCGGAAGCCTCGAGGATCTCGTCGAAGTTCTCGACGCCCAGGGCGCACTCGATCTTCGGGAAGATCGTCACGTGCTCGCCGCCGTTCTCGCGGCAAAGCTCGCGGATGCCGCGGACGGACTCGCCGTCACGGATGAAGGAAGCGGCGATGTAGTCGATGTTCTCGGTCAGGCCAAAGAGGATGTCCTGACGATCGCGCTCGGTGATGGCGGGCAGCGAGATGTTGACGTTGGGCATGTTGACGCCCTTGCGCTCGCCGATCAGGCCGTCGTTCTTAACGACGCAGGTCATGTCCTGGCCGTCGACGGACTCGACCTCGAGGGCAACCAGGCCGTCATCGATCAGGATGAGGGAGCCCTTCTCGACCTCGGAGGGCAGAGCCAGGTAGTCGAGGGAGATGTGCTCAGCGGTGCCATGGAAATCCTCGGACGTGGGCTGAGCGGTGACGACGATCTTGTCGCCGGTCTTGACGGCAACCTTCTTGCCGTCGACCAAAAGGCCGGTGCGGACCTCGGGGCCCTTGGTGTCGAGCAGGATGCCGACGGGCATGCCGAGCTCCTTGGAAATACGACGGACGCGCTCGATGCGACCGTGGTGCTCGTCGTAGGAGCCGTGCGAGAAGTTAAAACGGGCGACGTTCATGCCCGCCTTGATCATCTCGCGGATGGTCTCGTCGCTATCGCAGGCGGGACCCATGGTGCATACAATCTTAGTGCGCTTGTACATTCAGACCTCCATCTGACATCGTCTTGCGCTGATAGATAAACCATAAGAAATAAAACTGAGTTGATTATAACGAAATGGCGACCGAATACCCCAAAAAATCGACCGTATGCCGAATTAGAAGTTCATTTTTTGCGGAAAAACGGTATATGCAAAAACTTTACCAACCGTTCTAACCGCTGCTATCTGGGCGATATTTCAATTTGATGATGCGCCGAAGAAAAAACGTTTTATCAATGTTGAGCATCACACGGCCTGCACCGTTGCTTATGGACCATATTTCCAAATGGATTGTTTTGGCTAGACGCGTTGCTTTGGGGTACCATAGCTCCACTATCAACTGCCGCTCAGCACGGCAGCCTTGATGAGCCCTTGCCCTTCTCCTGGGAATTATGATCGGGCATCAATCTGCTGAGTGGCCCGAATCCCAGGAGGGGACTCTATATGCAAAAGGAATACCTGTCCGCCGCGGCGGAGGTGCTCAGCGACCAGGGCGTCGATGAGAACCTCGGCCTGAGCAACGACGAGGCGTCGTCGCGCCTCGCCAAGACAGGCCCTAACAAGCTCGAGGAAGCCGAGAAGACACCGTTGTGGAAGCGCTTCTTTGAGCAGATGGCCGACCCCATGGTCATCATGCTGATCGTTGCCGCCGTCATCAGCGCGCTCACGGGCATGGTCAAGGGCGAGCCCGACTTTGCCGATGTCGTCATCATCATGTTCGTCGTTATCGTCAACTCGGTACTGGGCGTGGTCCAGGAAGCCAAGAGCGAGGAGGCCCTCGAGGCCCTGCAGGAGATGAGCGCGGCGCAGTCCAAGGTGCTGCGCGACGGCAAGCTCGTGCACCTGCCGAGCGCCGAGCTCGTGCCCGGCGATGTGATCATGCTCGAGGCGGGCGACTCCGTCCCGGCCGACTGCCGCGTGCTCGAGAGCGCCACGATGAAGATCGAGGAGGCCGCCCTTACCGGCGAGTCCGTGCCCGTCGAGAAGCATGCCAACGTCATTGAGCTCGCCGCCGGCACCGACGACGTGCCGCTCGGCGACCGCAAGAACATGTGCTACATGGGTTCCACCGTGGTATACGGCCGCGGTCGCGCCGTCGTGGTCGGCACCGGTATGAACACCGAGATGGGCAAGATCGCCGGCGCCCTGGCCGAGGCCAAGGAAGAGCTCACACCGCTGCAGGTGAAGCTCGCCGAGCTCAGCCGCATCCTTACCATCATGGTTATCGTCATCTGCGTCGTCATCTTTGGCGTCGACATCATCCGCCACGGCGTGGGTAACGTCCTTACCGACCCGACTGCCTTGCTCGATACCTTTATGGTCGCTGTCTCGCTTGCCGTCGCCGCCATCCCCGAGGGCCTGGTTGCCGTCGTGACTATCGTGCTTTCGCTCGGCGTGACCAAAATGGCCAAGCGCCAAGCGATTATCCGTAAGCTTTCCGCCGTCGAGACCCTTGGCTGCACACAGACCATCTGCTCCGACAAGACCGGTACCCTCACCCAGAACAAGATGACCGTCGTCAAGCACGAGCTCGCCGCTCCTGAGGAGAAATTCCTAGCCGGCATGGCTCTGTGCTCCGACGCCCAGTGGGACGAGGAACTGGGCGAGGCCGTGGGTGAGCCGACTGAGTGCGCGCTCGTCAACGACGCCGGCAAGGCGGGGCTCACCGGCCTGACCGCCGAGCATCCGCGTGTGGGCGAGGCCCCGTTCGACTCCGGCCGCAAGATGATGTCCGTGGTCGTCGAGACCCTGGACGGCGAGTATGAGCAGTACACCAAGGGCGCGCCCGACGTGGTGATCGGCCTGTGCACCCATATCTACGACGGCGACAAGGTCGTTCCGCTGACCGAGGAGCGTCGCGCCGAGCTCGTGGCCGCCAACAAGGCCATGGCCGACGAGGCCCTGCGCGTGCTGGCGCTGGCAAGCCGCACCTACACCGAGGTCCCGAGCGACTGCAGCCCCGCTGCGCTCGAGCACGACCTGGTCTTCTGCGGCCTGTCCGGCATGATTGACCCGGTCCGCCCCGAGGTCGCCGACGCCATCCGCGAGGCGCACGACGCCGGTATCCGCACCGTCATGATCACGGGCGACCACATCGACACCGCCGTGGCCATCGCCAAGCAGCTGGGCATCGTCACCGATCGCGGCCAGGCAATCACGGGCGCCGACCTCGACCGCATGAGCGACGAGGAGCTCGACGCGCACATCGAGGACTACGGCGTGTACGCCCGCGTCCAGCCCGAGCACAAGACCCGCATCGTCGAGGCTTGGAAGTCGCGCGACCAGATCGTGGCCATGACGGGCGACGGCGTCAACGACGCCCCGTCCATCAAGCGCGCCGACATCGGCGTTGGCATGGGCATCACCGGTACCGACGTCACCAAGAACGTCGCCGACATGGTGCTTGCCGATGACAACTTCGCCACCATCATCGGTGCCTGCGAAGAGGGCCGTCGCATCTACGACAACATCCGCAAGGTCATCCAGTTCCTGCTTTCGGCCAATCTTGCCGAGGTGTTCTCGGTGTTTATCGCCACGCTCATCGGCTTTACCATCTTCCAGCCGGTGCAGCTGCTGTGGGTGAACCTGGTCACCGACTGTTTCCCCGCGCTCGCGCTGGGCATGGAGGATGCCGAGGGCGACATCATGAAGCGCAAGCCGCGCAACGCCAAGGACGGCGTCTTTGCCGGACATATGGGTCTGGACTGCGTGGTCCAGGGCCTAATCATCACCGTGCTGGTGCTGGCGAGCTTCTTTGTGGGCGTGTACTTTGACATGGGCTACATCCACATCGCCGATATGATCGCCGGCAATGCCGACGAGGAAGGCGTGATGATGGCGTTCATCACGCTCAACATGGTTGAGATTTTCCACTGCTTCAATATGCGCAGCCGTCGTGCGTCGCTGTTTACCATGAAGAAGCAGAACAAGTGGCTGTGGGCTTCCGCCGCGCTGGCACTGGTGCTGACGGTGATCGTGACCGTGCAGCCGACGCTTGCCGAGATGTTCTTTGGCCCTGTGACGCTTGAGCTCAAGGGCGTTCTTGCCGCGCTGGGCCTGGCCTTCCTGATCATCCCGCTGATGGAGATCTACAAGGCGATCATGCGCGCGGTCGAAAAAGAGTAACGTTCCTGTCCGGGCCCGACCGCCTGCGGGGTTTCCACGGGCACGTCCTCGCCGCTTTGCGGCTGCGGGATGTGCCCTTAGGAAACCCCTCCCGGCGGGCGGGCCCTGCGGTGTCCTTGCTGCTTTTCTCCCGCGCGGATGAAAAAGGGCTGAGGGAAAGTGTGTGAGTCGGTCGAGCAGTTGCTCGACCGACTCTTTTTTATGGGTAAAATACCTGCTCAGTTGTGATTTTGGGTGCTGGGAGGCGTTTGTGGGCAAGGCTAAGGCTAAGGCGAAGAAAAAGACGACGGGGGCGCGGGCTAAACGCGATCGTCGTCGGAAGCTCGCGACCGAAGCCCCTGCATCTGCTGAGGAGTTGCTGGCAAGCGTGCCGGGGCTTGATGCACTGCAGGATGTTCCGGCGTTCGATGACCTGCCGGTCGATGAAGCTCAGCAGGCGGCATTTGACGACTTTTGCGCACATGCCGAGGAGCCCGAGCAGATGCAGCTTGGCGCCGTGGTGCGCTTGGATCGCGGGTTTCCGCTGGTGGCCACTGCCGACGACACCTTTCGCGCCGAGCATGCCGTGGGGTTTGCCAAGTCGCGCGGCGAGGACGAGGTCCTGCTGCCTGCCGTGGGCGACCGTGTGGCGGTGCGCCGCGCTCCCGGGCACGATATGGGCGTGATTGAGTGCGTGCTGCCGCGCCGTACGAGCTTTGAGCGTTGGCGCGGCCGTGCCCGCGGAGAGCGCCAGGTGCTCTGCTCCAACGTGGATAGCGTGCTAATCGTGCAGGCGCTCGGTGCCGGTGAGGTGCTGCTCGACCGCGTGGCGCGCTCGCTGGTGTTGGCGCTCGACTGCGATGCCGAACCGGTGGTGGTGCTCACCAAAGCTGACCGCTGCGATGCCGAGGAGCTCGAGCGCGATCTGGACCGCGTGCGCCGCCTGGTGGGTCCGGACGTGCGCGTGATCGTGACGTCCTCTGCCGAGGGCCGCGGCCTGGACGAGGTCCGTGCCTGCGTGCCTGCCGGGAGCTGCGCCATGATTCTGGGCGAGTCGGGTGCCGGCAAGTCGACGCTGCTCAATGCACTGCTGGGCCACGATACGTTGGCGACCGGCGGTGTGCGCGAACGCGACGACCAGGGCCGTCACACTACCGTCGCGCGCGTGATGGTGGCGCTGCCGGGCGACGCCGGCGTGATCGCCGATGCCCCGGGCCTGCGCAGTCTACCGCTCGTGGGTCACGAGCGGGGTCTGGCGCGCGCCTTTCCCGAGATTGTCGAGGCATCGCGCGCGTGCCGGTTTGGCGATTGCACACATACCCATGAGCCGGGCTGCGCCGTTCGCGAGGCCGAGGACGCCGGGCAGATCGACAGCCTGCGGCTGGAAACGTTCCAAAACCTGGCGTCATCCATGCGCGTGAGCGCTCAAATGCTCGATCCCGATGTTCATCTGTAATTGATTTTTCCTATAACAGCCGTCTCCCAACTGTTCGGGAGACGGCTTTTTTGCTGCGGAAAAGCCTCGAAACATGCAGTTTGTTGACGTGCTGACCAAAACCTTGCCATGAGCTTGACGGGCTGGTCAGCTTTTGGACAGCGATTGGTTTGACATCGAAAACCAAGATCGCGATTGCGCCGCTTTGCACTCTGACCGCCCAGACAATGGTGGTACGGGCATTCGCCCGGCACTGCCATGAGAGGAGCGGCCGTGAACAAGAGCAAGCGCATCGCCATCAGTCTGGTCGCGGGCGTGCTCGCTGCTCTGCTCTGCATGGTTTACGGCTCGTCGATTCGCTCGCAAGCCGAACAGGTCCAGGCTGAGACCTTGGCCAAGTACGGTGGCGATCGCGTCGAGGTATGCGTCGCGGCGCGCGATATCGATGTGGGCGAGACCCTCGATGAGACCAATGTCATAACCCAGGAATGGCTGACAAGTCTGCTGCCGCGTGACGCGGCGACCGAGCTGCGCCAGGTGCGCGGCGACGTGACGACCTCGCGTATTCCCAAAAACGCCGTGATCTGCAATGTCTACACCAAGGCCGAGAGCCACAAGCTCGAGGTGCCTAAGGGCAAAGTTGCCGTTTCGGTGGCGGTTGATGCCGAGCACTCGGTCGGCGGCGCTACGGGCGTGGGCAGCTATGTGGACGTGTACGTGCAAAAAGATGGCGTGACCGATCGACTGTGCGGCGCGTATGTGATCGATACCAGTGAGGATTCCGGTGCCACGCGCGAGGGCAAGATCGAATGGGTGACGCTGGCGGCTGACCCCGAAGACGTCAAGGAGCTGCTGGGAGCCTCGGGCAAGGGAACGGTCAGCTTGACGATTCCCGCCACGGCGCGCGGCAAAAAGAGCGGAGGCGACGAGTGATGAAGGCGATCTGGCTTGCGTGCTGCGCGTGCGGCGATTACGGGCTGTTGCAGCGTGAAGTCGAGGGCCGTGATGCGGGTGCACAGGTGCTTCGCGTGGGTGACCTGGACGGGCTGGTTTCCATGGCGCGGGCGTTTCCGTCGCGCCGCGGGGCTGCCATCATCGCGGCGTCTCTGTTTGATACCGAAGACGTGCGCAAGACTGTTGCGCGCCTGACGGCCGAAGGCCGCGTGAGTCGCGTGGTCGTGTTGATAGAAGCGCTCGATCCGTCGGATATCGAGGGGCTGTTTCGCGCGGGGGCGACCGAGGTCATCGCTGAGCACAGTATATGCGGCAACGGGCGCGCGGGCGAGGGAGCGGTTGATTCCGATCGGCGCATGACGATTGAGCCCGATGCTTTTGTTGATAGGGAACCCGGGGCGCCTCGCGCTACAAGAGGCCCGCGTGTTGATGATTATGGAAAAGCGGAAGCCGAGCATGGTCGGCGCCCCCGGAACCCCCTTGTATACGATGACGCTGGAGGGCCGGCGCAGCATGCTGGCGACTCCCCGGCTGTAGATATGGGATACGTGCACGGCGTGAATCTGGCGGATGAACTCGACGAAGTTGAGGGCTTTGCCGGGTGCGGCGAGTTGCCGCTGATGCAGCATGAGCAGATTGCGCAGAACGAGCCTGCCTCGCAGACCGAACAAGCTGCCATGCCGGCTTGGACGCAGCGTGTGGTTGCGGCGGGGGAGACGGGGACGCTGCCGCCGGCGCCCGCCCCGCCGCCTCCGATGCCGCCGGCAGACGCTGCCGCTCCGCAGCATCGAGCTCCGGTCATCTGCGCCATTTCGGGTTCGGGCGGTTGCGGCAAGTCGACGATCGTTGCCACCATGGCACACGCATCGTCGCTGTTGGGCTTGCGTGCCGCCGTGCTCGACCTGGACCTGATGTTTGGAAACCTTTACGACTTGTTAGGCGTCGATGCTCCGCGCGATATGGCGGCACTTATCGAGCCGTCGGCGGCGGGCGCACTCACCGAGCCGGATATCGTAGCCACATCGATGCGCGTGGCGCCGGGCGTTACGCTCTGGGGTCCCGTCGCGGCGCCCGAGCAAGCCGAGCTCATGGCACGTCCGGTGGAGCTGCTGCTTGATGTCCTGCGTCGCGAATCCGACGTGGTCTTTATCGATACCTCGGTCTTTTGGGGCGACGCCGTGGCGGCTGCGGTGGCAGCGAGCGACCGTTGCCTGGTCGTTGGCGATGCGGCGGTGTCGTCCGCGACATCGGCGTCGCGCGTCATTGAACTGGCAAGTCGAGTAGGTGTGCCGCGCACGCGCATGAGTGCCGTGTTCAACCGGTTCGGTGCGCGCGGGGCAGACGAGGACGTCGCCATGCGCTTTGAGATTGCCTGTGCGTTGAGCTCCAAGATTCGTATCGCCGATGGCGGGCAGGATCTCGCCGCGCTCATGGCGTTTGGGCGCGCTGACGAGGCGGTGGGGCAGACGAGCACTTTTGCGACCAGCGTGCGCGAGGCCACGCGTGAGATGCTCGTGGAACTGGGGTGCGCCGTCGGCCCTTGGAGCGATATGGTCGCCGACCGTGCAACACGTACCGAGCGCCCGCGTATCCGCCTTCCCTGGTCGCGCGAGGGTGATCAGCGATGAGCCTGCAAACGAGGATTAAGGCTGCCGGCGCTGCAGCGGCGGCAGCGCCTGTAGATGCGGGGCGTCGCCGCGCGGTGAAACGACGCACCAAGCGCGCCGTGATGGACCGCATGGGTTACGACGAAGTGGCGCGTATCAGCGCCTATATCGACCCGGCACTTGCCCGCTCGGAATTGCGTCCCGCGGTGGAGGCGGCGCTCAATGTTGAGGAGCCGACCGATCTCGCGACGTCCGAACGCGAGACCATCATCGACGAGATTTTGGATGACGTGGTGGGCCTGGGGCCGTTGCAGCCGCTCATCGAGGACGACACCGTTACCGAGATCATGATCAACGGCTGCCGCTCGGCCTTCTTTGAACGCGGTGGCGTCTTGTACCCCATCGAGCATGCGTTTGAGGATGATGAGCAGATCCGTGTGCTTATCGACCGCATCATCTCGCCACTTGGCCGCCGTATCGACGAGCGCAGCCCCATCGTCAACGCCCGCCTCAAAACGGGCTATCGCGTCAACGCGGTGATTCCGCCTGTGGCGATTGACGGACCGATTCTCACCATCCGAAAGTTCTCGGACCGCATCTGCTCGCTGGACGAGCTTGTGGGGCTGGGGTCGCTGCCGCTTTGGTATGCGCAGCTGTTGTCGTGCGCGGTGTCGCTGCGACAGGACCTGGCGGTTGCGGGAGGCACGGGATCTGGCAAGACCACCCTGCTCAACGCGTTATCATGCGAGATTTCCACTGGCGAGCGCATCGTGACGATCGAGGACTCTGCCGAGCTCAAGTTTGCGCATCATCCGCACGTGGTGCGCCTGGAGGCGCGCGAGGCTTCAATTGAGGGCGAGGGCGCGGTGACGATCCGCGACCTGGTGACCAATGCCCTGCGCATGCGCCCCGACCGCATCGTGGTGGGCGAGGTGCGCGGTGCCGAGTGCTGCGACATGTTGCAGGCCATGAACACCGGGCACGACGGATCGCTCACCACGCTTCATGCGGGCACCGAGCAGGAGACCGTGGTGCGTTTGACGCTGCTTGCGCGCTATGGCATCGATCTGCCGAGCGAGCTTATCGAGGAGCAGATTGCCATGGCGCTCGACGGCATCGTGATGTCCGAGCGTCATGCGGACGGCAGGCGTTTCGTGTCCTCCTATTCGGGGGTGCGACGCGGCGCGTCGGGCGGCGTGGAGCTTGAGCGCTACGTGACGTTCGATGCCGCCACGCGCACCTGGACGCTCGATCGCGAGCCTCCGTTTATCGCGGAGGGCCTGCGCTCGGGAACGCTCACACAAGAGGAGGTGGACGAATGGAGATCGTTGTGCCCCTCGTCGTAGGGGGCTTGACGGGGCTTTCGGCCGCGGTGGCGTGTGGGGCGGAGCCTCGTGCGCCGCGCGTGCCGCCGGCGGAGCTGGTCAGTCATGCGCTTGAGTCGGTTGCCGAGAGGCTGCCGCGCGAGTTGGTAGAAAACGACCTGCTAAAAAAGATTGCCCACTCCTGGGCGGCGCTGGTTCCGGCACATCGCGTTGGCCTTGTCATCGAGGATGACAAGGCGCGACTGGCATGCTTACTGCTGTCGAGTGGTGTCTGCGGCATTGCCCTGACTGTCGTATCGCTGTCGCCCATCGGCTTTGTCCTGGGGCTGCTCGCACCGTTTGGCGTAGGTGCCGCTCGCGACACCTTCGACCGTCGCCGCGAGCAACACGATGTGGAAGAAGCCATGCCCGAGGCCTTTACGGCGCTCTCTATGTCGCTCGCCTCGGGTCATTCGCTGGCCCAGGGCATGAGGTTTGTGGGAACTCACGCGCAAGAGCCGGTGCATACCGAGTTTTTGCGCGTTGCGGCGGCGATCGACTGCGGCGTCTCGGCGACTGATGCGTTGGATGACCTACTCGACCGTATCGATGCCCCCGGCCTTTCGCTTGTCACTTTGGCGCTCAAGGTGTCGCAGCGAACCGGCGCCCCGCTTGCTGACCTGCTATCCGAGGCGTCGAGCATGGTGGGGGAGCGCATTGAGCTCAAGCGCCGCCTGGACGTCAAGACATCGCAGGCGCGCATGTCGGCACACATGGTCTCGGCGATGCCGGCGGGTATGTGCGCGGTGCTGGCGCTGCTTTCGGCCGACTTTCGCCGCGGCCTTGCAACGCCGGCAGGTGCCGGTACCGTGGTGTTGGGCCTTGCCCTCAACGCCGTCGCGCTGGTGGTTATCCGGCGCATTATGCGGGTGGAGCTATGAGTGCCCCGGTCGGGGTCGCGGCGTGCCTGTGCGCGTTCAGCGTGTTTATCGTGACGGGTTTGGAGCGCGCGGACGCACGCAAGATCGTCCAGGCCTGCAAACGCGAGGCGCTGCTGGTTGTTGCGGCTGCCCGATCGGTGACCGATGTCCTGGTAGCACGGTTGAGGGGCATGCTCGGCACGGGTGGTACGGCGCAGGTGTCGCTCGGCGAGGTGTCCGAGATGATCGACGTGGTGCGTCTGGGGCTTTCGGCCGGCCTTTCGTTCGATGCGGCGCTTGAGGTTTTTTGCGCTAATCGCCGATCGACGTTGGCGCTCCGCCTTGAGCGAGCCTGCATGGCATGGCAGGTGGGCGTAGGGACGCGAGAGGATGAGCTTCTGGCGGCCGCGCGCGACCTGGATGTGCGGGCGCTCGAGACCTTTGCCATCACGGCGGGGCAGGCGCTTGCTCTCGGTGCCCCGCTTGCCGAGACGCTGGCGGCCCAAAGTCGCGAGATTCGCGCGGCCCATCGCGCCGCGGTCGAGCGCGAGATTGAGCGCGCGCCGGTCAAGCTGCTGATTCCCACCGGCACGCTCATCTTGCCGGCGTTGCTTCTGTCCATATTGGGCCCGCTGCTGGGAGCAGGCGGGATGATGTAGGGAGGAATACATGAATACGATGACTGACGTTGTTGACAAGGTCTGGAGCTTGGCGTTTTGCCAGTCAATTCACGCTCGCCAGCGTGCCGAAGAACTGCTGCGGGAGGAGAGCGCGCAGGGCACCACCGAGTACGCCATCCTAGTCGGTGTGCTCGTGGTGATTGCCATCATTGCCATCGTCGCATTTAAGGGCAAGGTCCAAGATTTATGGAGCGCTATCAGCGAGGGCATCAACAGCCTGTAGAGGGCGCCCGTCCCGTCGGCGCGTTGCTGGTGCTCGCCTGTGCGGTCGTGGCGGTGGTAGTGGCGGTTTGGGGGCTTAACGCAGCACGGCAACAACGTTTAGGGGCTGCCGCGGATGTGGGATCGGGTTCGGCTGCGGCGTCTCAAATAGACGATGCGCGAGACGCGGCCGATGCGAATGCCGCCGTCACGGCGCAAACGTTCTTGCAAGCACTCGACGAGCGAGCGGACGCTGCAACGGGTTCGTCTGCAAACAATGCCGTCGCTGTTCGTCTCGCATGGTCCGAGTGCCGACCGATGACCGAGGCGGCGGCGGATATGCTGCGTGCCTATCGCGAGGTGCCCACGGCGCAACTTGCTCTGAGCGGCTATCTCGACATCAAGGGCAACGTGTGGGGCGCCATCGTGCGTGACGGACACGGCTGGGTCGATATGGTGACGGTTGCCGCGGATGCTGGTGATACTTCGTGTCGCCTGCACGTGGTCCGCCTGACCCCGCAGACAACGAACTCAAAGGAGGGGTCGTGAAATGCATTATGTCCTGCGCGAGGAATCTGCCCAGGCAACGGTCGAATACGCCATCGTCACGGTGGCACTGCTTTCCATCGTGCTGGCGATCGCAGGGCTTTGGCGTGCCGGTGCCGATGGGCGCTTGGCGGCGCTGGTCGAGCGGACGGCATCTCACGGCGTCACCTCGACATCGGTTGTCGACGCTGCTGCGGGTGCTAAGGACATCGTGCTCTATTGATGTTGCGCGCGAGGACCGGGCGCAGTCTACGGTCGAGGCGGCATTCCTACTGCCGACGTTTCTGACGCTCGTCCTGTTGGCGCTGCAGCCGGTGTGTCTGCTCTATACGCGCGCGGTCATGGAGTCTGCCGCCGCCGAGACCGCGCGGCTCATGACCACGACGACGGTGGGGGATGACGAGGATATTAAGGAGTTTGCGTGCCGCCGACTTGCCGCGGTGCCAGACGTTTCGATTTTCCATGCCGGCGGGCCCCTGTCGTGGGAAATCGAGCTTGGTCGGGCCGATGCGGGCGGCGTCTCGTCCGTTTCCGTTACCGGCGAGGTTAAACCGCTGCCCGTGATCGGCGCGTTTGCGCAGGCTATGGGTAGCGCAGGCCAAAACGGCTATGTCGAGCTTAGGGTCGACGTCTCGTATCGATCGCGTCCCGAGTGGCTGGAGGGAGACTATGATTCATGGATTGCTGCATGGGATTAAGCGCTGCCTGTTGAAGGTGACGAGGGGGTTTGCGTGCCGTTGCCGACCGCATGCTCGCTGCAAGCGAGGCGGCTTTATGGGTCGAGCCGGGATCGACCTGTTTATCGAAGACGGTGCCTACACCACGCTCTCCTCCGCGGTGGTCATCTTGGTGGTGCTCACGCTACTGTTTTCGTCGACGGCGGCGATATGGAGCATGTCGCGCGCGGGAGACACCCAGGTGGCTGCCGATAGCGGCGCGCTGGCAGGCGCCAATGTGGTGGCGTCCTACCATACGGCTGCGACGGTGGTGGATGCGAGCATTTTGAGTTTGGGCCTGGCGGGGTTTGCCACGATCGGCACCGGCTTGGTCGCCATCCTTATTCCGGGTGCCGAGCTTGCCGCGGGCGATATGGTCGACACGGGAATCGAGATCATTAAAACGCGCAACAAGTTTGCCAAAAGCGCCTCCAAGGGCCTGCAGAAAATCGAGACGGCTCTACCGTATCTGGTTGCCGCGCGAGCTACGCAGGCCGTGTCGGCGCAGGATACCGAGGGTGCGACCTATACCGGTACGGCGCTTGCCGTGCCCAGGACGTCCGAGTCGGATTTCGTTGCGCTCGAGGGTTCCGAGATCTCGACCGATGTGATTAAAGACACATCGAAAGATCTGGAACGCGCAGCAGATGAGTTGCAGAAGGCCTCGGAGGAGACGGCGAAAGCAAAAGAGCGTGCCTGGCTTGCGGATTGCGGCGGGTCGGATCCGGCTTCGGTCGGCAGCCGCTCATGCATGTGGGAACGCGCGAAGAGCCTGGCAAAGCTATCGGATATTGAGAATCCGCACAAAGCCTCGAGTATCACGTGGGAGCCGCAAGTGGCACTCGATCGCGCGAAGGCCTACTATCACCAGCGTCTGGCAGACGAAAAACCGCAGGGTTCAAGCGTCGAGATGAAGGCGGAGTCGGCGGCGCGCAAGGCGTTTTACACCTATGCGAGCGCAGAGGTCAATCGCGCATATATAACCGAAGACGGAGACCGGGCCACTTCCTATATTCCGTTGTTGCCGCGCAACACTGACGAGGTGCGAGCGACGGAACTCTATACCGATGCGGCGTGGCCAACCAGTACCAACGATGGCAAAACGTATCTGCATTATGGAACGAGCTGCCCCAACTATAAGAAAGGGACGCCAGGCGGGCTAGCCTCGGTCGCTGCTTATGACGGGCAGGACAAATGCAACAGATGCCATTTTGGTGTTTCGTCGCTCGGCGCCGTTGCGGCTCCTTCGACTTCTATCGAAAACGGCTTCGAGTACCACTTTGATCGATTCAAAGACGCCCTGAAGAAATACGTCGAATGCCGCAACAAAGAGCTCGAGCTCATGCGCCAGACCGAGGACGAGGCAGACCGTGCGGGCAATGCGTTTGACGAGGCCATTAAAGCGCTTTCGGGCGAGCGTCCGCGTATCGCCCCGCCCGGCCGCAATGGCGTGGTTGCCCTTGCGGTTTCGGGTGCCATCTCGAGCCCCGATGAGCTCAACTCTTCGTTTAACACGACAGTCAGGCTTGGCGATCGCGGCGCGATCTCTGCTGCGGTGCTGGCGCCCGATGACGCGACGGCGCAGAACAACGTTCTCTCGCGGTTTTTCTCGACGCTGGAGGAGCGTTCGGGTGGCGTTGCCGGTGTACTCGATGACGTCATGGATGTTTGGGGACGGCTGCTTGTGGGATACGGAGACATCCAGGGCTCGGCCGACGAGCTTATGGATGAGATGATCGATGACCTGGGAGGGGACAGTGGCGCGCTGGGCTCCATTGCGTCGTGGCTCGGCGATACCGTTTCGGCGTCCGTGGCGGCGCTGGGCTTGGAACCGTGCGATTTGCGCCTGCGAAAGCCGGTGTTGACCGACACCGCCAACGTCATCAAGAGCCCGGGGTCTGACATCACAGGTCTTTCTAATGCGCAGGACAAGCTACGAAGTATTCCGCTGGGCGTGACCGATCCCAAGGCGCTTTGCGAGGCGCTGGAATATCAAGTCGAGCGCACCATCAGCGGCACGGTGTTCACGCTTGCGGAGATTCCGCTGCCCGGCGGCGGTTCCATCCCACTTACCGTCGATGTCGCCACGCTGGCGGGTGCCTTGGGCGGTGGGTCGTAATGGGCATCCGCACGCGCCTGTGCGAGGAGCGCGCCCAGGCGACGGTCGAGATGGCCGTGGTCACGCCCGTCCTGCTGGTCCTGGCGCTTATCGTGTACAACGTCATGTTCTTTGCCGACGCGGTCGCGCGCTTCGATCGCGTGGTGCCCGATATCGTGCTAGCGCATGCCGTGGCGCCGAGCGGGGAGGGCGATGGCAACTCCATCGATTCCTCCGCGACCGTTCAGGCTCAGATCCAACATGCCATGGAAGGCTATGACTTGCAGATCGAGGTCTCAAGCGAGCAGGGTGCGACGACATCGGATGGCGGTCTGCTTTCGCTTTCCGGCACGTTTAGGACCTATACCTGCACCATGCGCTACGAGCCGTGGCCGAGCTCGCTCAGCATCGCCGGCGTTTCGCTGGGGGCACCGGCACAGTTGTCGCACGAGCGCGCAGTGACAGTCGACCCGTGGCGTCCGGGGGTGGTCACGTGAACGCGGTCTCATCCTATATTGCCTACGCGCGGGCGCTCAGCAGGCTGGGTTGGACGCCTGCGGAGTTTGTGGTGGCGGAGTCGTTTGCCGTGCGCCTGCGTGGCATGCTGGGGCGGTCGCCGATTGCCGCCAACGGGTTGCCGCTCGTCATGGCGTTTCCACGCTGCTCTTCGGTCCACACCTGCTTTATGGCCTATCCCATCGACATTGCCTTTATCGATCGAAACGGCAGCATCCTCGCGTGCTACGAAAACGTCCGTCCTTGGCGCATGTGTTCCTGTCCCGGTGCCTGGGCGGTGCTGGAACGCCCTTCAATCCTCGCTACACCTCCCGCCTTTCAACAAGTGCCGGCGTAAGAATTGGCGACAGCGGACTTTCGTCATACGAAATTGGGTAAGATGGAGGAGAAGATGCATGGATGTTGAGATCCATCCCAACGCCAAAAAACACTTGACGGAAAAGCAAGTGCTTGGTGCCTGGTTCGCGGTTACTGAGTGCATTCGCCGCGAGTCGGAGGACGAGCCGCCGAGATGGCTTGCCATTGGATGGCTTCCAGATGGTCGAAGTATGGAACTTGTTGCAGTCGAACTAATTCGTGGATGGCTCATTATTCATGCCCTGTCTCCGGTTCAGAAGAAATTCTGGCAAGAGATCGAGCAAGCTCGGCAGAGGGGTCGATGATGAGCAAGGCGTATACGGCTGCCAATGGTCAGGTTGTAACGGATGAAATGATTGACGCGTGGTGCGAGCCGTACGAGCATGGCGGGTTTCCGGACGGCGAGCATACCGTTGGGGGGATCGTGCACGGGCGGCCTCCGCTCTCAAGCGAAGGGACGGCAACGCTATCGGTCAAGATTCCCCTAGGGATGAAGGAGGCGATTCGTCGTCGGGCGGCGGCTGAAGGAATGACGCCAAGTGAGTTTGCCCGTGCAGCCTTGAGCGAAAAACTTCTTGCGGTGGGTTGATGTCTCTAACGTGCTGTTCTATAGGGTCGGCCTTGTGGCTGGCGCCGTGCTCAAAAACTTTTTTCAAATTCTCGGTTGACCGGAGCGCGTCCTTGGTTATACTAATCAAGCCTTGAAACAAGGCACACCTCAAATGGCTGGGTAGCTCAGTTGGTAGAGCAGAGGACTGAAAATCCTCGTGTCAGGGGTTCGATTCCCTTCCCCGCCACCTTGAATTGACGAGGACCTCTGCAAAGGGGTCCTTTTCTTTTATGTGGACCATGCATGGAATCGAACCCCGTGAGGGCGCGGAGCTGAGGAAACGCGCAAGCGTTTTCCAGCGTAGCTCGCAAGGCGCGCAAGCGCCGCGGCGGTCCGTCCGCGCAGCGCGCGGACGCGATTCCCTTCCCCGCCACCTTGAATTGACTAGGACCTCTGCAAAGGGGTCCTTTTCTTTTATGTGGACCCGCGGAAAGCGCATCCCATTATTGAGCGAAAGAATGGAATGCGCTTTCCGGCGCCTGCCCTCGGCGTGTATGCGCATCTCGGTACGTCATCTTGACCCCGCTCGCCCCAGACATTCCTCCCGCTTTTGCGCCACTTTACAGACCGTTCGGTCGTCTGTCCGCACGCGCGGGTATACTCAAAACGATACTTTTCCTATGCAATACGATGCAGGTTTGGCCTGCACGATCCGAAGGGGGCAGTGATGGAGAGGATACTCGGCGTTAATCTCTCTGGCTGGTTTATTCCCGAGCCTTGGGTGACCCCGTCGCTATACGCGGCGACCGGTGCATCCAACGCGGCCGAGCTGCAGGAGGCCATGGGCACCGCCGCCTATAACGAGCGCATGCGCCGTCATTACGAGACGTTTGTGAGTGAGGACGATTTTCGCCGCATGGCGCAGATCGGTCTCAATGCCGTGCGTCTGCCGGTGCCCTGGTATGCCTTTGGTTCGCAGGAGTCCGATGCGTCCTACATCTCGGTTGTCGACTACATCGACCGTGCAATTGAGTGGGCTGCCAAGTACGACATCCGCGTGCTGCTCGATCTGGCGACGGTGCCCGGTGGCCAGGGCGATTCCAACGATTCGCCCACCACGCCGGAGGCTGTTGCCGAGTGGCATTCGTCCACCAACGGCCGTCATGTCGCACTCGACGTGCTCGAGCGCTTGGCCGATCGCTACGGCGAGGCCGAGAGCCTGCTGGGCATTGAGCTGCTGGACACGCCGCAGATGAGCGTCCGCAAGAGCCTCTTTACCATGACGGATGGAATTCCGGCCCACTACTTGCGCAATTTCTATCGCGATGCCTACGAGCTCGTCCGTTCGTATATGCCCGAGGATAAGATCGTCGTCTTCTCGTCTTCGGGGCATCCCAGCGAGTGGAAGCATTTTATGCGCGGTGCCAAGTACAAGAACGTCTACATGGACCTTCACCTGTACCATTACCGCGACGAGTATGCGCTCGACATCACGAGCCCCCGCGGGCTGACGACGGCGATTTCGCGTAACAAGCGCGAGCTTAAAGAAGCGATCTCGACTGGGTTCCCCGTGCTGGTGGGCGAATGGTCGGGCGCGGCGATCTTTGCCAACTCGTCGGTTACGCCCGAGGGCCGCAATGCCTACGAGCGCGTGTTTATCGCCAACCAGCTGGCTTCGTTTGCGCCGGCTGCCGGTTGGTTCTTCCAAACGTGGAAGACCGAGAAGCGCATTGCAGCATGGGACGCCCGCGCGGCACTCGGTACGCTCGAGCGCGGCATGATTGAATAGGTTGATATGACGCAAAACAGCGCCCATACGGGCAAACTCTATGTGGTCGGCACGCCCATCGGCAACCTGGGCGACCTGTCCCCGCGCGTTGGCGAGGCCTTTGCCGCCGCCGATGCCATTTGCTGCGAAGACACGCGTGTGACGTCAAAGCTGCTGATGCACCTGGGCATTTCCAAGCCGCTTGTCCGTTGCGACGAGAATGTGATCGCCAGTCGCGCCGCCGGCCTGGTCGACCGCCTGCTGGCGGGGGAGACCCTCGCCTTTGCCTCGGACGCCGGCATGCCGAGCGTGTCCGACCCCGGCCAGGTGCTGGTCGAGGCGGCGCGTGAGGCCGATGTGCCCGTAGAAGTTATTCCCGGGCCCTCTGCTTGCGTCACGGCGCTCGTTTCGTCCGGCATTCCCTGCGAGCATTTTTTCTTCGAGGGCTTTTTGGACCGAAAGCACGGCGACCGCGTGCGCCGTTTGCAGCGCCTTGCCGTAGTACCCGGCGCGCTCATCTTCTACGAGTCTCCACATCGCATCGTGGCGACGCTCGAGGCCGTGGCGGAGGTCTTTCCCCAGCGTGAGGTTGCCGTCTGCCGCGAACTCACCAAGCTGCACGAGGAGGTCTTGCGCGGGCCCGCTGCCCAGCTCGCCGAGGAGCTGCGTGCTCGCGGCGAGGTAAAGGGCGAGATTGCGCTGGTCATCGCGCCGCCGAGCGAGGACGAGGAGGCTGGCATCGTACCGGTTGGCGCCGCGGCAGCGGATCCCGACGAGGCCCTGCGCGAGGATATCCGCGCCGCGCTCGAGGAGGGGGAGCCCGCCTCTGCGGTGGCCAAGCGCCTGTCTCAGAAGTATTCGCGCCGCAAGCGCGATGTCTATGCCATGGTGCTCGATATGCAATAGATGGAGGATATCCAGCCCTTGCGCTAGAATCATCCCCTGTATGCAACGTTTTTCTGGAGGACAAACCCCATGGATCAAAGCAAGCCTTCGTTCTTTATCACGACGCCCATCTACTACGTCAACGCCGATCCGCACCTGGGCACGGCTTATTCCACCATCATCGCCGACGTTCAGGCTCGCTATCGCCGCTCCGCTGGCTACAACGTTAAGTTCCTGACCGGCATGGACGAGCACGGCGAGAAGGTCGCCGAGGCCGCAGCCAAGCATGGCATGACGCCGCAGGAGTGGACCGACAGCCAGGCTCCGCACTTCAAGGAGCTTTGGAGCAAGCTCGAGATTTCCAACGATGACTTCATTCGCACCACCGAGCCGCGCCAGCATCATGCCGTGCAGTACCTGTGGGAGCGCATGAAGGAGTCCGGTTACCTGTATAAGGGCAGCTACGACGGCTGGTATTGCGTGCCTGACGAGACCTACTTCACCGATACGCAGGTCCAGAAGGGCGACGAGGAGTACGGCAGCGTCGGCCAGCACCTGTGCCCCGACTGCCACCGTCCACTTGAGCGCGTGCAGGAGGAGTCCTACTTCTTTAAGCTTTCCGCCTTCCAGGACAAGCTGCTCAAGCTTTACGACGAGCACCCCGACTTTGTCGAGCCTGCGTTCCGCATGAACGAGGTGCGCAGCTTTGTCGAGGGCGGTCTTAACGACCTTTCCGTGAGCCGCACGAGCTTTGACTGGGGCATTCAGGTCCCGTTTGACGAGGGCCACGTGACCTACGTGTGGTTCGATGCACTGCTCAACTATATGACGGCCGTCGGCTACGGCGTCGACACCGACGAGGCGCGTACCGAGCTGGCCTATCGTTGGCCCGCGCAGTTCCACATCGTGGGTAAGGACATCATCCGCTTCCACTGCGTCATTTGGCCCGCCATGCTCATGGCCATTGGTGAGGCCCTGCCCGAGCACGTCTTTGCCCACGGCTTCCTGACCGTGCGCAATGCCGAGACCGGCAAGGCCGAGAAGATGTCCAAGAGCCGCGGCAACGCCATCGCTCCGCAGGACGTTATCGACATGCTGGGCGTCGAGGGCTATCGCTATTACTTCATGACCGACGTCGTCCCCGGCACCGACGGTGCCATCAGCTTCGATCGCATGGAGCAGGTCTACAACGCCGACCTGGCCAACAGCTGGGGCAACCTTATCTCGCGTTCGCTCAACATGAGCGGCAAGTATTTTGACGGTTGCGCGCCCGCCAAGCCCGCATCGTTCGATGCGTTCGACAACCCGCTGGCAAAGATCGCCGATGGTCTGGTCGAGCGCTACATGGCCAAGATGGACGTGCTCGATTACGGTGGAGCCAAGGACGAGGTCATGGAGCTCATCCACGCCGCCAACCACTACATCGAGGACTCCGAGCCTTGGGCACTTGCCAAGGACGAGGCCAAGGCTGACGAGCTGGCGTTTGTGATCTACAACCTGCTCGAGGCCATCCGCATTGCCGCTCACCTGCTGATGCCGCTCATGCCCCAGACTTCTGCCGAGACTCTGCGCCGCCTGTCCTGCGAGGACGAGGCCGCGAGCGACGACCTCAAGGGCATTTGCGCTTGGGGCCTGCTTGCTGGTGGTCAGCCCGTCGAGAAGGGCGATCCGCTGTTCCCGCGTCTGGCGTAGAGACCGCGCGAGCGCCATATCGGCAATTTGCTGTTTAGCTGTAAGGGCATGGCCACCACGGTCCATGCCCTTTTGTTTCAAGACGCCGCCATCATGCTAAGGAGGCAACCATGACAACTTCGCCTTTGGCAAACCCCACGGCCACCAGGGAGCTGCTAGAGGAGTTTGGCCTTGCGACTAAGCATCGCCTGGGCCAGAACTTTCTAATCGACAATCATGTGATCGAGCGTATCTGCGAGCTTGCCGAGCTTGCAGGTGACGAGCGCGTACTCGAGGTGGGTCCGGGTTGCGGTACGTTGACACTTGCGTTGTTGCAGGAGGCGGCGTGCGTTACGTCGATCGAGGCCGATCCCGAGCTTGAGCCGGTGCTTGACGCCCACGCCGCCGACTATGCCAACTTCCGCTTTATCATGGGCGATGCGCTCAAGGTGGGCCCGGAGCAGATTGAGCAGGTTGCGGGCGGTACGCCGACGGTGTTTGTCGCGAATCTGCCCTACAACGTGGCGGCGACGATCATCCTTCAGTTCTTCCAGACGATGCCCGCGCTTAAGCGCGCTGTCGTCATGGTTCAAAAGGAGGTTGCCGATCGCATTGCCGCAACGCCCGGTAACAAGACCTATGGCGGCTACACGGCAAAACTCGGCCTGTACGCGCAGGTGACGGGTCGCTTTGAGGTGCCGCCGCGTTGCTTTATGCCGGCGCCGCACGTGGACTCGGCCGTCGTGCGTATCGACCGTGTTGACGGCGTGGTGCCCGAGGGGCTCGATCGCGAATTTGTGGCCCGCGTGATTGATGCCGCATTTGCTCAGCGTCGCAAGACCATCCGCAATTCCATGAGCGCCAACGGCTTTGCCAAGGACGTGCTCGACGCTGCCTTTGAGGCTTGCGGTATTGCACCCACCACGCGCGCCGAGACGCTTGATGTTGCTGACTTTGTCCGTCTGGCCCAGGAGCTAATCCATGATGCCTAATGCCGAACGTGTGACGTTTACCAAGAAAAAGAAGACGGTTGCTTGTCCCGTGCCCTTGGCGCCGCTTGCCGACACGCATGCACATCTGCTTTCGTTCTGGGGCAAGGATGTGCCTGAGACGCTCGTGCGTGCCAAGGCGGCGGGCGTCGACCTGTTGGTGACGATGTTCGACCCCATCGCTGATAAACGCAGCGTGACGGACTATAGCGACTGGCTGACGCGCGAAATTCTGCCGATGCAGGATATCCCGCAGATCAAGTATCTTGCCGGCGTGCATCCGTATGGCGCACCGGACTATACCGACGACGTTCACGCACAGGTCGTTGCCGCGCTCGATGATCCCTTATGCGCCGGTATTGGCGAAATCGGCCTGGACTACCACATGGACTATGACGACGATATCGCGCCGGCACCCCATAACGTGCAGATTGACTGCATGGCGCGTCAGCTCGAGCTTGCCGTGTGCCGTAACGTGCCGGTGGAGCTGCATCTGCGCCACGAGGACACGGACCATGAGCGCACCTCGCACGTGGACGCCTACAACGTGCTTCGTGAGGTGGGCGTGCCCCAGGCCGGTTGTGTGCTGCACTGCTTTGGCGAGGACCGCGCCACGATGGAGCGCTTTGCGGAGCTGGGCTGCTATATCGCCTATGGTGGTGCGGCTACCTTTAAGCGCAACGACGACGTGCGCGAGGCATTCGCGGCAACCCCACTCGATCGAATTTTGTTCGAGACGGATTGCCCGTATATGGCTCCGGAGCCCATCCGCGGTCTTGAATGCGAGCCCGCAATGATCTCCATTACGGCAAACGCGCTGGTCAACGACCGTGTCGATCGTACCGGCGAGGATGCTGAGGCAATCGCGCGAGCAGCTTGGGAAAATGCCTGCAAACTTTTTCAAAAATAGTTCTTGCGTTCGCGATGGCGCTCCGTTATTCTAATTCCTGCACGCGGGCGTGGCGGAATTGGCAGACGCGTACGGTTCAGGTCCGTATGGGGGTAACCCCATGAAGGTTCAAGTCCTTTCGCCCGCACCATTGAATGAAAGAGCTCCCAGCAATGGGGGCTTTTTTGTTATGGGCCCATCGCAGGGACTTGAACCTGCGAAGGAGCGAGCGTAAAGAAAACGCGGAGCGGTTTTAGCGAGCTGGCGAGTCCGCCGGCAGGCGGGCGAAGCCGGTGCGGATCCGCGCAGCGGATACGCGGACGTCCTTTCGCCCGCACCATTGATTGAAAGAGCTCCCAGCAATGGGAGCTTTTTTGTTATGGGTCTCTTGTTGATGTCACGTGGCTGCTTCGTGCGGGTATCCTAGTGCCAACGTGTGCCTATCAGAGGAGAGACCATGCTGTTGTCCGGTATCATCGCCGCCCTTACCAGCCTTTTGATTCCCATCATCATTCTGTTGCTGCTGCTTCCCAACGCCTGCTATGTCGTTGAACAACAGCATGCCGTGATCATCGAACGTCTGGGCAAGTTTAACCGCATCGTCAACGCGGGCTTCCACATGAAGGTGCCCGTGATCGACCGCAAGGCCGCCACGGTGAGTCTGCGCACCATGAAAAACGGTTTTGGCATCGACGTTAAGACCCAGGACAACGTGACCATCGGCCTTGAGGTCTCTGCTCAGTACCACGTGAGCTATGACATGGGCGCCGGCCCGGCAGATTCGGGCATCTACAAGAGCTACTATATGCTGCAGGAGCCCGTCGACCAGATGCGTGACTTCATCACCGACGCTCTGCGCTCTTCGATTCCCGTCTACACACTCGATGAGGTCTTTGCCAAGAAGGATGACATCGCCAAGGACGTTAATGCCACCGTGTCCGAGCAGATGGCTGCCTACGGCTTCACCCTCGTGTCGACACTCATCACCAAAATCGCGCTGCCGACCGAGGTCGAGAACTCCATGAACGACATCAATGCCGCCCAGCGAAAGCGCGCTGCCGCGCAGGAGCTCGCCGAGGCCGACCGCATCAAGCGCGTCACCGAGGCGACCGCCGAGGCTGAGGCGATGGAAAAGGCGGGCGAGGGCATCGCCAACCAGCGCAAGGCCATCGCGCTGGGCATCAAGGATTCGCTCGAGATCATCCAGGAGACGGGAGTCGGTAACGACGAGGCCAACCAGCTGTTCATGTTTACGCAGTGGTCCGAGATGATGACGGAGTTCGCTCGTACGGGTAAAACCTCGACGGTCGTGCTGCCGAGCGATTTCTCGCAGTCGGCCTCGATGTTCGAGCAGATGCTGACAGCCAGCAAAGTTCAAAACGATTCGAAGGAGTAGACGCGCGTGAAATACACCGTCGTTTGCGTCGGTAAGCTCAAGGAGCGCTTTTGGAAGGACGCGTGCGCTGAGTACACCAAGCGCCTAGGTGCCTATGCCAAGGTTGATATCCGCGAGGTGGCCGATATCGACCCGGCTAAGGCGGGCGGCGTGGATGCCGCACGCGACAAGGAGGGGGCGGCAATTCTTGCTGCATTGCCGTCTCGGGCGCATGTGATCCTGCTAGCTATCGAGGGCAAGGAGCGTTCGAGTGAGGAGCTCTCGGCGCGGCTCGACGATCTTATGCTGCGAGGCAGCAGCGACATTGCCTTTGTAATCGGCGGTTCGGACGGCGTGAGTGATGAGGTGCGCGCCCGCGCCGATGAGATGCTCAGCTTTGGACGCATCACCTTACCGCACAACCTGGCGCGCGTGGTGCTGCTAGAGCAGATTTACCGCGCCTGCAAGATCAGCCGCGGCGAGCCGTATCACAAATAGGTCGGCAATACGAAACAATGGCATGGGACAATAGCTTCCGTTTTGAGGAACGTGCCTGAGAGGACTATGTGATATGAAGATTGGATTTGTCGGTTTTGGCAATATGGCGAGCGCTATGGCCGATGGCTGGATCGCTGCCGGTGTAGCTGCGGGCGACATGTGCGCCTGCGCGGGTCGCTACGACGCACTGGTTGAGCGCTGCGAGGCGCGCGGCATGGTCGCCTGCCACGATGCCGCCGAGGTTGTCGCCGCATCCGATATCGTGGTCGCTGCGGTCAAACCGTACATGATCGAGAAGATATTCGCCCCGCTCAAGGATGCTCTTGCCAAAAAGGTCGTTCTGTCGGTTGCCTGGACCTGGGACAGTGCCAAGTGGGAGCAGGTCCTGCCGGGCGTCGCGCATATCTCGACGGTGCCCAACACGCCGGTTTCGGTGGGCGAGGGCGTCATCGCTTGTGAGAAGGCTTCCACGCTTAGTGATGAGCAGAGCACAGTGGTGCTTGATCTGCTTGGCAAGCTCGGTGCGGTGGTCGAGCTCGATACGAGCCTGCTGTTTGTGGGCGGCACGGTGGGTGGTTGCGCTCCGGCATTTGTCGCTATGGCAATCGAGGCCCTGAGCGATGCGGCGGTCAAGCACGGTATCCCGCGTGCCGATGCCTATCGCATTGTGAGCCAGATGGTGCTGGGTACGGCAAAGCTGCAGCTTGCAACTGGCCAGCATCCTGCGGCGATGAAGGATGCCGTATGCTCGCCCGGTGGTGCCACCATCAAGGGCGTCGTTGCGCTCGAGGACGCCGGCATGCGCAGCGCCCTGGTCAAGGCAATCGACGCAACTCTCCAGTAAAACCTGCCATTTAGGGACAGGTTTATTTTGGCAGGTTTTTCCTGCGGTTTTGTCCTTTTAGTGAAAAGCGCCCCGCAACTGGCTCAATTCCAGTTGCGGGGCGCTTGCGTTTGCCCAGATAAAACCGACCAAAATAAACCTGTCCCTTTTTGGCAGGTTAGTCCCAGAAGCTGTCTTCTTCATCCTCGGACTTGGGTCCGCGGTCGACGTACATCTTATGGGTACGCTTCTCCATTACAAAGGCAAGAATCGCAAATAACAGGATGCCGCCGGCGAAAAGGATGGCAAAACCGGTGCGGGTGCCAAACAAAAAGGAAAAAACTGCGTCCATTGGGTGCCTTCTTGCGTAGTTGAGTTGGGTCGTAAACGCTCATAAGTATATACTTGCCCATACATGTACAAGGTTGCAACCTAAATGGAATGTATATCGCCGGAGGATCTAATGCTTGATATCAAGTTTGTTCGCGAGAACCCCGATGCCATCGATGTCGCCATGGCTAACCGCCAGACGTCTTGGGATCGCGAGAAGTTCTTTGAGCTCGACGACGAGCGTCGTGCCGTCATCACCGAGGTCGAGGAGCTCCAGGCCACGCGTAACGCCGAGTCCAAAAAGATTGGCGCCCTGATGAAGGAGGGCAAGAAGGACGAGGCCGAGGCCGCCAAGGAGGCCGTGCGCGCCGTCAACGAGAAGATTGACGGTCTGGCCGAGCGCCGTACTGCTCTCGAGCAGGAGCAGTACGACTTCATGGCTCACTTGCCCAACATTCCTTGCGAGGCCACGCCGTACGGCAAGGACGAGGACGAGAACATTGAGCGCCGTCGTTGGGGCACCCCGCGCGAGTTCGACTTCGACTTTAAGCCGCACTGGGATCTGGGCACCGATCTGGACATCCTCGACTTCGAGCGTGGCAATAAGCTCTCCGGCAGCCGCTTTACCGTTCTCGGTGGCGCCGGCGCCCGCCTGGAGCGCGCCCTTATCAACTTCTTCCTCGATACGCACACCAGCCGTGGTTTTAAGGAGTGGTGGCCGCCCATCGTCGTCAAGCGTCAGACCATGTTCGGCACGGGTCAGCTGCCCAAGTTCGAGGACGACGCCTATCACGTCTCGGGCGACAACTTCCTGATCCCCACCGCCGAGGTCGTGCTTACCAACCTGCACGCCGGCGAGGTCCTCGATGCCGACACTCTGCCGCGCCGCTACACCGCCTTCACCCCCTGCTTCCGCGAGGAGGCCGGTTCCGCCGGTCGCGACACCCGCGGCATCATCCGTCAGCACGAGTTCGACAAGGTCGAGATGGTCAAGTTCGCTAAGCCGGAGGAGTCTGACGAGGAGCTCGAGAGTATGACCGCCGAGGCCGAGTACCTGCTGCAGCAGCTGGGCCTTCCGTATCGCGTGATTAGCCTGTGCACCGGTGACTTGGGCTTCTCTGCCCGTCAGACCTACGACGTCGAGGTCTGGCTGCCGAGCTACAACGCCTACAAGGAGATCAGCTCCTGCTCCAACTGCGGTGACTTCCAGGCTCGCCGCGCCAACATCAAGTATCGCGACCCCGAGAACTTCAAGGGTTCGCGCTACCTGCACACTCTCAACGGTTCTGGCCTGCCGGCTGGCCGCACCATGGCCGCCATTCTGGAGAACTACCAGAACTCCGACGGCACCATCACGATCCCCGAGGTCCTGCGTCCTTACATGGGTGGTCTCGAGAAGATCGAGCCGGTCGCGTAAGTTGGCTGCATAGGGGATATGCAAGGGCGCTCCTTCGGGGGCGCCCTATTTCGTGCGCAGGTCCATACCATGCCGTGCGGACAGCTCAATAGAAAACACACGAACAACTGTTCTGTATACAGCCATCTACCTGCTATGCTTTTGCTAAATAAGAGCGAGAGAAAGGGGACGCGATGGAGCTGTTTGATGATCGGGTGGTTTTGTTTGAGAGCGACGAGGGCGGGGAGTACCTGCTTGTAACGTGTGAGCCGTCTGGCATGGGCGGCCTGGTGGTTCGGCAGACGAGTGAGGGTCCGTTGACACAATGGTGCTTTGAGGAGTCGCCGCATGTGGTCGAGACCTTTGTGATGCACGAGGGACTTGTGGCGCTGGAGCACTTCTATGGAGTTGGGACTTCCAACCAGGTCGCGCGCATGCTGAGCATCTCGTTTGCCGATTATGATTGTGCCCAGCGGGTGAGATCGCTCCTGAGGGAACTTGATGCCAAGTTCGACGTGATCGAAAAGCCAATCGATCGTACGGGGAACAGCGGTATATGCGGAGCAGCATGACAAAACTGCGTTCCACAAAAAAGTTTGAGATTGTGCTTGACTCCAATAAGCTAAAGTGGTTTTATATGTCTTGCGCTGCGGCGTTACCTCAGCTGGATAGAGGGTCTGACTACGAATCAGAACGTCATAGGTTCGAATCCTATACGCCGCACCAATTGAACTTGAAGCCTCCGGCAACGGGGGCTTTTCTTTTACGCCGGCACCGCACGGATTCGAACCTCGGTCGAGGCGCGGGCGTCAAGAAAACGCGGAGCGTTTTCAGCCCGCGGGCGAGTCCGCCGGCAGGCGGGCGAAGCCGATGCGGATCCGCGAAGCGGATGCGCGGAATCCTATACGCCGCACCAATTGAACTTGAAGCCTCCGGCAACGGGGGCTTTTCTTTTACGCCGTCACCGCATGGATTCGAACCTCGGTCGAGGCGCGAGCAGCTTAATCATCACTTCGTAAAATTTTTTCAAATTGTCGCTTGACCCATCGGGGGCTCGCGTGCATAATAATCCGTGCGTTGCGGCGTTACCTCAGCTGGATAGAGGGTCTGACTACGAATCAGAACGTCATAGGTTCGAATCCTATACGCCGCACCAATTGACTTTAAAGCTCCCGGCAACGGGGGCTTTTCTTATATCGCGATGCGTCGAAGATCGCGCCAAGTGCTCCAAATGAGTAAAAATCAAATTTGATAACTTTTTTCGAAAATTGCTTGACCTTTATTCAGTCGATGTGCATAATAATCAACAAGTCGCGGCGTTACCTCAGCTGGATAGAGGGTCTGACTACGAATCAGAACGTCATAGGTTCGAATCCTATACGCCGCACCAATTGAACTTGAAGCCTCCGGCAACGGGGGCTTTTCTTTTATGTCGCCGCTGCATGGATTCGAACCTCGGTCGAGGCGCGAGCGCCAAGAAAACGCGGAGCGTTTTTAGCGAGCGGGCGAGCACGCCGGCAGGCGGGCGAAGCCGGTGCGGATCCGCGCAGCGGATGCGCGGAATCCTATACGCCGCACCATTTGAGATTAAAGCTCCCGGCAACGGGGGCTTTTCTTTTACGTAAGCACTGCATGGATTCGAACCTCGGTCGAGGCGCGGGCGTGAAGCGGACGATTTCTTATCGACTCGTGTAAGATTCCGAGTAGGTATCGCGGCCTATCCGCGACCGCTCCTTCTCTAGACGACCGATCAGGGTGATATTTCGTGGCAGAGCGTCCGACATACAAGCTCAGGTTTCTCGATCCCAAGAAGCGCTTTCCGGCGATGCCCGAGCAGCCTGCGGGACGCTCATATGGCGTGGTCTGGAAACTCTTTGGCGAGGATCAGCATGAATCTTGTTATGTCGTCGAGTTCGTTGGCAAAAGTCATGTGTCGCTTTTGGGCTACGTAAGCGTTTCGGGTGAGGTGTACAAGGTGGACCGCCCCGTCAGCGAGGCTCCGCTGCCCAACGATCCCGACATGGAACTGGTCCTTGACGAGTCGGATTCCAGTATTGGTGAGATTATGGTAAGGAAAGCCAACGGTGCAATGCGCGCGTGTGCGCAAACTGCCGGCTCTCCCGAAGGCCCCATGCGCGAGCAGTCCGACCACGAGACATGGAATTCGACCCGCGCCCTTCCTTACGGTGAGTTCATGGCCTCGATGTTCTTGCGCTACGTGATATTTGCCAACTCCGAAAGCGCTATTGTGAACACGGCGGACGCCGGCGGACTCGACGAGGGTATGCAAAACGTTGTCGACAAGATCAAGCTCGTAAAGTTGCCCGAGCCGGTCGAGGTGTTTTTGGACTTTAACACGGCACCGCTCCCCGATGCTATCGAGACGCTGCTTTACCGCGTTGACCATGCCGAGAATCCGAGCGGTATCGAGCGCTATGCCGCCGCCCTTATGAGCGAAATTGACTTGCCCCGCCTGCGCACCATCGCTGCTAAGTCCGAGATGAGCCTGGCTCGCATTGATCGCTCAAAGATTTTCTATCTCAATTTTGATCGTAGCCTGTTGGACCAGGACGAGATTGACATGCTGCTTGCCATCGAGTGCCGTCTCAACCGCCTCTCCGGCATCCTTGAGCGCATCGGGGCCGGATTGGCCCCTGCGGCATCCTCGCCGAGCCTTGAGGGCTGCGCGCTCTTTGATGCGTGGCATATCGCCAAGACGACCAACGATGTTCCCCGACTGCTCGATACGGCTTCGAGCGATAACCCGTGGGCCAAGCCGGGAACGGTTTCGTGCCAGCCGGGCGGCGAGTGGGACGTGCGCACCCGTTTTGCGCGAATCGTTGAGGCGCTCAACGTGGTCACGCGGCTCGACTATACCTATCGGGCAAACGTTGCCGAGGGGATTATGCTCGTTCGGTTTGGGCAGTCTGTCGTTGATGCCATGCTGCAACGTGAATACGACGCTCAGGATGACGCCTGGCGCGAGCTGGACGAGGACACGCGCGCGATCTGGGCCGCGGAGCACGATGCGCGCGTGGCACTCACGCTTGCGGCAGCGTGTTTTGCCGCGGGCACCTGCATCACGCGCTGCTATGTGCAGATTGCTGCTCCCGACAGTGAGCAGGGCGAGCGCGTTGTTGCAACGTATTTCTTTGGGCGCGCGGCCTATCTGGCCGATTGCGTGCCTGTCGCCAAGGATCTTGAGAGCATGGACATGGACGATATGCCGTGCAAGCGTGTGCTTGAGGCGTATGAGTCAACCGCTCCGGAGACGATTGAGCCTGCGGAGGTTCATGCTCGTCCGCGTGATGACCATCGCACGCTGCCGCCGGCGCTGCGCGATCTGCTGCTTGCCGATACGGCTGACGAGTTGGAGGTCATGGAAGAGGACGATGACCCATACGTGGCCCGTGTTGTTGAATTGCGCGAGCAGGCAAAAGTAGACCGTACAGGTGCTTTTGAAGGCTTTTCCCGTCTTGTCGAGGAGTTGGAGGCTAAGTGCACTGTCGCCGAGCTTTTGGCGACAGGTCCGGTTCAAACGCAGTTTTGCGATAACCAGCTGGTGCGCATGGTGTTACCGGTATTGGAAGAAGACGACTCTGTGCGAATCCTTCGTGCGCCCGATGCGCTGTACTTTGCCCAGCACGAGATCTGCAGCTTTTACGCCGAGCAAGAGGACTTTGAACGAGCACTGCCCGAGGTGCGCCATCTTTACGATCTGGCGCGCTCGTCCATGCAATCGCACTTTGCGCTCATCAACGTGCTTGCGCGTCTGGAGCGCTTTGACGAGATTATCGAGGTGGCGCGCCACGGCCTACGTATTGCCAGCGATCGTTCTGCAATTGGCTACCTGTTCTATCGCTTGGCGTTTGCCTATTGGAATTGCGATCAGCTCGACCTAGCGCTGGCTTGTTACCGTCTAGTGCCGCGCGGCGAGGAGTCGGGCAGCAGCGCGCTGGAAGAAATGCAGGGCCTTATGAACGAGATGGGCGTCAGCGAGCCTCCGACGTTCGAAGAAGCGGTTGAGACCATCCACAAGGCTGGACTCGAGCTGCCGCCAGTGTCCGCCGTGACGAATCAGCTGGCAGATGCCGCTGTTCAACTGGTCGACAACGGCTTCTTTTTCCTGGCACGCGGTTGCATCTTCCAAATGTGGCGCACTATGGGCAACGACGAGCTCGGCTCCCTCAACCGCTCGCTGGGGTAGGGGCGATATAGAGGGGCCGCACCGCGCTATTTGTATCGGCGCGGGCGGGAGGACCCGGCAGGATCGGTAAGGCATAAAGCCGCCGAGCCTGCTAAAACTGTTAAACTCTGCTAAAGTTGCTAAACTTTGTTAAAGTTGTTAAAACTAGCAGAGGAGGGCAGAATGACGAAAGCTGTTAACCCCTTTAAGCCAACGGCGGGCATGAATCCGCCTGAGCTTATCGGACGGGACACTGTTTTGGATGACTTTGCCGAGGCTCTTGAGAATGGTCCTGGTGCTCCCGATCGACTCATGCGCATCTCGGGCGTCCGAGGCACAGGTAAAACGGTGCTCCTTAATGCATTGGGTGACCTTGCACGCAAAAAAGGATTCGAGGTCGTTGACGTTGCCTCCAATGCTGGTTTTTGCAATAGAATCCTCGAGGCTCTGCAGCGAAACGTTCGTCTTGAATCAATCTCGATTTCCCCATCGATTTTAGGGGTCAGCCTTGGCTCCATGGAGATGTCGAAGTCGGCCTCTCATCTGGGCGAGGCGATGTACGATGCTGCGAAGCGCGGTGGTCTGCTCATTACGCTCGACGAGATCCAGGATGCCTCAACTGAGGAAATGCGCGAGCTAGGCAATGAGATGCAGCTCTTGATTCGCCAAGGAGCGAATGTCGCTTTCGCTTTCGCCGGGCTGCCGACATCGGTAGATGGCGTGGTGGTGGATGATACGTTGACGTTCCTTCAGCGAGCCAAACATGTTGAACTTACTCGGCTTTCCGATTTTGAAGTTGGCGGATCGTTTGAGGATACGATGAGACGAGCGGGCAAGGAGCTCGACAAAGGTGCCGCTGAGCTATTAACAAAAGCTTCGGCAGGCTATCCCTTTATGGTCCAGCTGGTCGGATATTACGCTTGGCAGGTTGCTGCGCGCAGTGGGGCGGAGAGTGTGAGCGAAGAGGCGGCTCGTAAGGGTATCCAGGCGGCTCTTGATAGCTTTAATGCTATGGTGATTGCCCCAGCGCTGCGCAGGGTGTCGGAACGGCAGTTTCAGTATCTCGCGGCGATGGCTCAATGCGAGGGCGTCGATATCGCCAACGGCGATATCGCCAAGAAGATGGGTTTGTCGGCGAACAAAGTTGGGTCATATCGCAAGCGCCTGATCGATGCGGGGTTGATTGAGCCCGCGGGCTATGGCTGTGTTTCGTTTGCAATTCCGTACATGCGCGATTATCTGTTGGAGACCGTTCGAGAGGACTAATAAAGAATGGGCTGTCCGCGCTGTCGCTGGGGCCGTCCTTGTATCTTTGTCTCAATCTGTAACATCTGGAGGGGATTACGGCCTGCAGATGTTACAGATTGAGATGATTGACTGAGACGTTTACTGGTAAAAGAGAGGTAAAAGAGGAAACGCCTCAAAATTCCCCTTGCCCAACTTCGGCTGTTTGGTTACTATAGAACGGCTGTTACGGAGAGCTGACCGAGAGGCCGAAGGTGCTCGCCTGCTAAGCGAGTATGCCCCAAAAGGGCATCTGGGGTTCGAATCCCCAGCTCTCCGCCAGTATGACTTTGAAGAAGGGTCCCATTTGGGGCCCTTTTTTATTATCAAGAATGGCGGCTGGGGATTAGAGTCCGAAAGGGCGTGAACATTAGGCAAACACGGGGCGCTTGAAAACGGGGAGACCCAGGCGTGCTCGTGCACCCCGGTGTGGGGTTCCGAGGGGATGGAGTAGAAATATGGTAAAGGTCGGGCTGCGTAAGCCGAATCTAAAGACATCACTCAAGGCAAGAACGACCGGCAGAGCGAAGCGCGCGGTAAGGCGGGCGATAATCCCCGGCTATGGTAAGAAGGGCATGGGGTGGATCAAAAATCCGAAGAAGGCTGCTTACAATGCCGTATACAGCAGAACGACCGTCGGAGTTGGGGATGTCGCTCGCGCCGTTGCTAAATCAGGCGCTCGGAGCTCGGCGTCAAGGACGTCCTCAGTTACTGTTTCATCGCATGAAATTACACCTTTGGCGAAGCCTGAACAGAAATCTCTCACTCGAGAGATTACGTCGGTTGACAGGGCAAACAAGGCGCTTTTGCTATGCTTCCTTCTTGGGTGGTCGGGCGCTCATAGGGCGTATGCACGGATGTGGGGTAGCTTCTTTCTATATCTCTTTACCTTTGGCCTTTTTGGATTTGGTTGGCTGTTTGATATTGTGACACTACTGATGAGACGCTCCGAGCTAAGGCGTCTCGGCGACAGTGATCCGACTCAACAGCAAGCGCCATGTTCCGTTGATTCTACATTCGATCGAAATGTCGCCGACTCCGGAAATTGGGAACAGCGTGGAGATGGGGAGGCTGCGGCTCGGCTAGAGCTTCAACGTAAAAACCGTGCCTATATGGAAGAAAACGGCATCGACGTGGAGATGTTTACCGAGGAAAAGGTCGCGGCGGACGCCTTGCGAACCATTGAGTCGGTATGCCCGTGCATGCTTAGGTTTGACCGAGGCATGAGCGAAGAGGAGCCAAGCATCAGCTTTTGCTCTCCAACAAAGACGGGGAAAATGCCCAAGAATGTCGTCGAGGCCCGCATTTACCATCAGGATGTGAAGCTATTGATGGATTCCCACGGCTTCGAATTGCCGGAGTATGGTGACAGCATCAATGTCATGATTAGTTATCTAGCTGATGGGCGCATAAATAAAGTCGATATCCATGGGTTCCATAATGGCCGCTCCGTTAGTGTCTCCATTCGCAGGCGGAGCGACGATCTTGTCATGACGAGTGCGGGCACCATCGGAGAAACGGGTGCCTGGCAATCGCTGTGTCCTGGGGCAGACCCCTCAGCTGGGGATCTTTTCAGGGCCTTGACCAAGGAGGTCGAAAGGATCTACTGGCATGCCCGGTGGACCCGTTTTCAAGGTCCGAAAAGACACAGCGAAGGTAAACGGCTAGCAATGTCGCTTTGGTGATTCTGACGCATCCCGTTTAAGAGGTATTCAAAAAGAGGCGCCCCGTTGGACGCCTCTCCAATCTCAAATGTAATGTTCCCCCAGCCCTACACCTCGGGCGCCTTGGCGATGGTCTCGCTTTCTGCCGTAAGCGGGCGATTGTCGATGCGGCGGCCCAGGCGGTCGAGCTTCACAAGGAGCCACTCAATGGGATTCGGCCCCGAGCCTTCCTCGTCGGCAACCAAATCCATGACGGCGATCTTGGTGCCGTCTTGCTTGAGCATCACGCTACCCACCTTGTCGCCTACATGTACCGTGCCCGAAAGGTCATCATAGGTAACCTTCTCGGTCACCCCTCCGGCAAGCGCAAAGACGGTCGCCTGAGCTGCGGGATCGGCGAGCGTGGCATCGATCGTCTTGTCCGTCCAATCGGTCTGGCCAATGCGCGCGATGAGCGGATTGCCGTTGGCGGTCTTTTCCTGCGTGTTGGCGATCGCAACCGTCACCTTGTGGCCGTAGTACCAGTTGGCAAGGGCGGCCGTGTCGGCAAAGCGCTGATCGGTGGTGCTGGAGTTCAAGACGACGGTGTAGGTCTCGTCGCCATCGCGGTTGTAGGCTGCCGTAAAGCAATAGCCGGCATCGTCGGTGGTGCCGGTCTTACCGCCGATATTGCCGTCCTGCCCCAGCAGCTCATTGTGCGTATCCATGGAATGCGAATGGTCGGCGCCGTCGGCGCCCGTAACCTCAATCCAGGAATCATCGCTCGCCACGATTTCGCGGAACGTATCGCTCTTCATTGCCTCCTGCATCATCAGGGCTACATCGTGTGCGGTAGAGTGCATGTCGCCGGCCCACTCATCAAAGTCCAGACCGTGCGGATTCTCAAAAAGCGTTCCCGTGCAGCCGAGCTTTTTAGCGCGCTCATTCATGGCCTTTACAAAGGTGGCCACGGCGTCCTTGGTCTTGGGGTCGATCTTTTTGCCCACGTGCTCGGCAAGCGCGATGGCGGCATCGTTGCCCGAGGTGATCATCAGGCCGCGCAGAGCTTGCTCCACGGTGAGCTCGTCGCCTTCGAGCAGGCCGGCGGTCGAGTTGCCTACGGTGGCGGCAGCATTGCTCACCGTGATCTTCTCGTCCATTTTGCAGTTCTCGACGGTCAGGATCGCAGTCATGACCTTGGTAATTGAGGCAATCTTGACCTGCTCGTCGGCACTTCGGGCGTAATAGACGGAACCGTCCTTGCTCATGACGATGGCGTTGGTCGCATCGATATCGGGCAGATTCTCGGCCGTGATGCCGCGGGCGTCGGCGGTCTTGCCGCAAACGATATCAGTCGTAAGCACCTGGGCGTTGGCGATAGACGGCACGCCGGCAGCAAGGGCGAGAGCGCAGGCAATGCCGGCGGTCAGTTGCGCGGAGCGCTTTACAAGAGAACTAAGGGTCTTCACAGATTTCGCTTTCGACGGGATGGTCTCTTTAGAGTTCAAAGTATATCGTTTACCGGCGCGGACAATCAGTGCGCGGGCGCGCGCGGCCCATGTCTGCGCCCGAACGGACGCATAGGTGCTTAAGGTCGACTTAAACGACCGCGCTTGTTGTGTGTGGCGCGCGCTGCCTCGGGCATAATGGAGCGCGAGAGGAGCACGCATGAACGAGCGCATTTTGGTAGTTGATGACGAGAAGGCCATCGCTGACCTGGTCGGTATCTACCTTACAAAAGAGGGCTTTGATGTTCAGATTGCCTATAGCGGAGCAGATGCTGCCAAGGCGATTTTGGAGCAGGAGTTCGATCTGGCGCTGCTGGACGTCATGCTGCCCGATATCGACGGCTTTGAGTTGCTGCGCACCATCCGCGCTGGCCATACCTATCCCGTGATCATGCTGACGGCGCGCGATGCCCAGCAAGACAAGATCGAGGGCCTTTCGCTTGGCGCGGACGATTACGTGGTCAAGCCGTTCCGCCCGCTGGAGCTCATCGCGCGCGTGCACGCTCAGCTTCGCCGCTACACCAGCTACGGTAGCCGTGCACAGGCGGCCGAGTCGCCGACCATTCAGCTCGACGGCTTGGAGATCAACCGCGACGCTCGTTCCGTGACGGTGGACGGTGCACCGGTACGCCTCACACCCACCGAGTATTCAATCTTGCTGTATCTGGTCGAGCATCGCGGCAGTGTGGTGGCCGTGGAGGACCTGTTCCGCGCGGTATGGAACGAGGACTTTATGCCCGGCTCCAACAATACGGTGATGGTGCACATTCGCCACTTGCGCGAAAAGATCGGCGACGACGCACAAAAGCCGCGCTTTATCAAAAACGTCTGGGGCGTCGGCTACATCATCGAATAACGCTTTTCGCTTGTGAGGATCTTGATATGACAAAAGACGATAGGCAAGCGTTCGAGGTGCCCGATCGACTCTTTGAATACGTGAGGTCAGTCGTCGACAACCGCGCACTTGCAACGGTGCTGCTCTTTTTGCTGAGCCTGCTGCTGATTGGCATCGATAACATCGCTGGAATCTTGGCGGTGCTGCTTGTTGGCTTTTTGCTGATCGATCGATTTGAGATCGTGTGCCGCTGCGTGGTGATTGGCGGCGCCGCGTGGGCCATGACGTTGGCGATTGGCGCCATGGCGCTCGGCGGCATCGAAGGGCCGGTGCTGTTCGATGCCGGCTTTGTATTCAACATGCTTGGCTTTGTGCTGGCGCTTGCCGCGTGCGTGCTGTTCTTGTGTGGCCGCGCCCTGTACTACCAGGGCTACGAGCAGGGCGAGCAGCATGCCGATTGTGTGCTGGCCGCTCGTATTCAAGATCGCCTGATCGATCACCCCGACACCTGGGATAACATCGACGGCGACTTCTTGGAGGTCGAGGGCGCCCTTAACCGCGTGCGTGACCGTGAGCGCAAGGTGCAGCAAGCTCTGCGTGACGAGTCGCATCGCAAGGACGATTTGGTCACGTACTTGGCACATGACCTACGCACCCCGCTTGCCAGTGTGGTGGGCTATCTTTCGCTGCTGCAAGAGGCTCCCGAGCTGCCGGTTGAGCAACGTGCGCACTTTACGGGCGTGGCGCTCGACAAGGCGCACCGGCTCGATACGCTCATCGAAGAGTTCTTCGATATCACGCGCTTTGACTTCCACGATATCGTGCTCACGCGCGGCTATGTTGATCTGGGGTTGCTGCTGGCTCAGGTGACTGACGAGTTCTATCCCATCCTCAACGAGCAGCATAAGGAAGTCCAAGTTGATATTCGCGAGGACCTGACGGTGCTCGTGGATGGCGACAAAATGGCTCGCGTGTTCAACAACATCATGAAAAACGCTATTGCCTATAGCTATGAGGGCTCGACCATCACGATCGAGGCCAGACGCCGGGACGGCGGTGGCGTGCGCGTGCGCTTTATCAATCAGGGCGATCCCATCCCTGAGGCAAAGCTCAAGGTGATCTTTGAGAAGTTCTATCGCCTGGATGCGGCGCGTGCGACCAATCGCGGCGGCGCTGGACTGGGGCTTGCCATCGCCAAGGAGATCGTATGCGCGCACGGCGGTACCGTTGCATGTGAATCGACGCCCGAGCACACGATATTTACCATCGAGTTGCCGGCGGCATAGCCAAGGTGCCTTTACAAACACCTGACAATGCGCTCACGTGCGTATGAGCCGCGATTTCTACTATCGATACTGCTGAAGTGATATTGATGTGGAGGTATGCGGTATGACGGCTGCTGCGGCTATGGAGCCCACGGAGCTAGAGGAACTCATGGAGGCGCAGGCCCAGGCCGCGCACGAGCGCGAAGTCGGGGATGCGACTCGCCCCACGGCGGAGGACCTGGCGGCCTCGCCGACGCGCATCGATGTCGAGGGCCTTGACCTGTTCTATGGCGATCACCATGCGCTCAAGGACGTGTCCATAAAGATCCGCGACAAACAGATCACCTCGTTTATCGGTCCCTCGGGCTGTGGCAAGTCGACGCTCCTGCGCTGCTTTAACCGCATGAACGACGGCATCAAGGATTGTCGCATCGAGGGCAAGATTGCGCTCGACGGTCAAGATATCCTAGGCGCTTACGACATCTGCCGCCTGCGCCAGCGCGTGGGTATGGTGTTTCAGCGCCCCAACCCGTTTCCCATGAGCATCTACGACAACGTCGCGTATGGCCCTCGCGGTATGGGCGTGCGCGACCGCGCCGTGCTCGACGAGTTGGTCGAGGACTCCCTGCGCCGCGCTGCCCTGTGGGACGAGGTCAAGGACAAACTCAAGGAGTCGGGCCTGGGCCTTTCGGGAGGACAGCAGCAGCGCCTGTGCATCGCCCGCGCGCTTGCCGTGCAGCCCGACATTCTGCTGATGGACGAGCCCACGAGTGCCCTCGATCCCGTGTCGACGCTGGTGGTGGAACAGCTGGCCTGCGAGCTCAAGGAGACCTGCACGCTGGTGGTCGTTACGCACAACATGCAGCAGGCTGCGCGTATTTCCGACTCGGTTGCTTTCTTCTTACTGGGCGAGCTGGTGGAGCATGCGCCTACTGCTCAGCTCTTTAAAAATCCGACCGACCCGCGCACGGCGGATTATTTGACGGGACGTTTTGGCTGATACCATCTAGTAAAGGTACCTTTAGGGTTAAGATGCGGTCACACCGGCCGCAAAGGGGTTCAACATGATCTATTACGTCGAGGACGACGACAACATCAGGGATTTGACGGTCTACGCGCTGCGCAAACAGGGAATCGAGGCCGAGGGTTTTTCGTGCGATGGCGAGTTTAAGGCTGCCGTGGCGCGAAGGGTGCCCGACGCCGTGCTGCTCGACATTATGCTGCCCGATACTGACGGTTTGGCGATTATGCGTCGCCTGCGTGCCGATCGCCTGACAGCGACGGTGCCCATCATGATGCTTACCGCCAAGGACACCGAGCTCGACAAGGTCATGGCGCTCGATGGCGGTGCCGACGATTACCTGACTAAACCCTTCTCGCTTATGGAGCTCGCCAGCCGTTGCCGCGCGCTGCTGCGCCGCGGCGGCATGGTCAAGCAGGCGAGCGATGTGCTCAGCGTGGGCGACATCGTGCTTTCGCCCAGCCATCGCGAGGTGACCGTTGCTGGCGAGCCGCTTAAGCTCACCCTGCGCGAGTTCGACCTGCTCGAGTACCTCATGCGCAAGCCCGGCGTGGTCTTTACCCGCGAGTCGTTGCTGCAGAGCGTGTGGGGCTGGGACTTCGACGGCGGTTCGCGCACCGTTGACGTGCACGTGCAGACGCTTCGCCAAAAACTGGGCGAGCATGCCAGCGCCATCGAGACCGTGCGCGGCGTGGGCTACCGCTTGGCCGAGCCTTCTGCCGGTGATGGTGCCGAAGGTGACGTCACCGCGGCCACCGCATCGGAGGAGTAACCCGTGGTCTTCGCCCCCCAGGGAAAACATACGCTGTCGCACCGCGTTTTTGTGACGATCTTTGTCTGCGCCATGGCGGTTATCGTGGCGTTTACGGTGCTGGGTGCGTTCTTTGTGCAAAACACCTTGGCGGATGCCACGAGTGCCAATCTGGCGCAGGAAACCGAGCTCATTGCTGCCGCCCTCGACGAGCAGCAGGAGCCCATCCCGTTCTTGCGTAGCCTCGATCGCGAGGACTTGCGCATCACGCTGATTAACAAGGATGGATCGGTTGCCTACGACAACGAGGCGCCGCCTTCCACACTGCCCAACCATGGCGATCGCCCCGAGGTCATCGAGGCCTTTGAGAATGGTTCGGGTTCCGCGGAGCGCGCAAGCTCTACGCTCGACGAGATTATGCTGTATCGCGCCGTCGCCCTTGATAACGGCCAGGTTGTCCGCTTGGCGCAGGCCCAGCCTGGCGTTGCGGCGATTTTGCTGTCGATGGTGGCGCCGATGCTGCTTATCGCAGCAGCGGGTGCGGTACTCTCGTTTTTTATGGCGCGCCGCGAGTCCCGTGCCATCATCGCGCCGTTGCAAGAGGTGGATTTGGACCACCCACGCCGTAGCTATGAGCACGCCTATGCCGAGATGGTCCCCATGCTTGAGCGTATCGAGTCGCAGCGCCAGGAGCTCAAGCGCCAAATGGCGGTGCTAGCGGACAACGACCGTATGCGCCGCGAGTTCACGGCGAATATCACCCATGAGCTCAAGACGCCACTTACGGCGATTTCGGGCTATGCCGAGCTCATCGCAAACGGCATGGTCGAGGGCGAGGACGACCTGCGCAACTTTGGCGGTCGCATCTATCGTGAGGCGGGCCGTTTGGCAGCGCTTGTCAACGACATCCTTACGCTGTCTAACTTGGACGAGGCCGAGCGTGCAACTGAGGGCGAGGCGGTGCCCATTGGGTCCACGGAGCCTATTGAGCTCTCGCGTGCCATCTACGCGGTTGAGCAGCGTCTTGAACAGGTCGCCCGTCAGGCGAATGTGACGATAAGTCATGAGACCAAGCCTGTGGTCATCGAGGGCGTGTCGCGCTTGATTGACGAGCTCATCTATAATCTGGCAAGCAACGCCATCCGCTACAATCGACCCGGCGGTACGGTTACGCTGCAGTGCGGCACCAACGACGAAGGCCATCCGTTCCTTGCGGTCGCCGACACGGGAATCGGTATCGCGCCTGAAGAACAGGGCAAGGTATTTGAGCGGTTCTATCGCGTGGACAAGAGTAGGTCCAAGGCACGCGGCGGAACCGGTCTGGGGCTTGCCATTGTCAAGCATGCGGCCCTGTATCATCACGCCACGCTCGATCTGTCGAGCGAGTTGGGCGTGGGAACCACCATTACGGTGACGTTTCCCATACAGCAGGACGAGCCATTCGCATAGCGATACAACATAGGTATTGATGTAGACGCCGCATTTGACTTTCGGGTGCGGCGTTGTTGTGCAATTTTACGATTGCTTCCGACATTTTTACAGGAGAGCCTGTTTCTTATGTATAGAGTTTGGTCTCGGTAAAAAGATGCGATAACATACGGACAGTTTTGTCAATCCGAACTGGGGAAATGAAAGGCAAGCTGCATGACCCTTCTCGAACTGTTCCAGCTGCTGAAGAAGCACCTCAAGCTGGTCATCACCCTTCCGGTGGTCTGCGCGATCGCCATGGGCATCGTGTCCTTCGCCGCGATGGACAACACCTATACCGCGACGACGAGCATGTACATTCTCGCCAAGACCGACGATAGCGGCCAGATGAGCTACAACGATCTCTCGGCGAGCCAGATGCTTTCCAACGATATCGCCACGCTGCTGGATAGCGATAGCGTTAAGAGCGGCGCTGCCAATGAGTTGGGCCTTGCTGACCTGGATGACTACAAGGTGTCTGTTTCCTCCGAGACCACCACGCGTGTCATTACGCTTTCGGTTACCGGCACCGATGCCAAGGAGACGGCTAAGGTCGCAAAGGCCATGGCCAGCTCGGTGAGCACGGTCGCTCAGAACGTCGGCGCTGCCCAGAGCATCAACGTTATCGACGAGGCTAAGACTCCCGAAGTCCCCAGCGGCCCCAAGCGCACGCTGTACGTTGCTGTCGCGTTCCTCGCCGGTATCTTTATCGCAGTTGCCTATGTCGTTTTGGCAGACATGCTCAATACCCGCATCCGCGGTGCCGAAGAGGCAGAAGAGCTCCTGGGCATTCCCGTTGTTGGCCGAATTCCGGCTATGAAAGGTGGTAAATAGGCATGGCTAAGGCAAAGAACACCGATAAGCTCGTTGTACAGAATGCCGCCAAGACCCTTCTGGCCAACATCCGCTTTGCGAGCGTGGACGACCCCATTCGTACCATTACCGTCACGTCCTCGATTCCCAACGAGGGCAAGTCTACGGTTTCCATTAACCTTGCTCAGGCAATCGCCACGAGCGGCAAGTCCGTGCTCCTGGTCGAGGCCGATATGCGCCGCAGGTCTCTTTCCGATATGCTCGGCGTTCGTTCGCGCGGCGGACTCTATGCGGTCCTTTCCGAGCAGATCTCCATTGACCAGGCGATTGTCGAGACGGGTCAGAAGAACTTCTACTTCCTCGATGCCGAGCCGCATATTCCCAATCCTGCCGACATCATCGTCTCTCACCGCTTTGCCAAGCTGGTAAAGGCACTGTCCGCCAAGTTCCAGTACGTCATCTTCGACGCTCCCCCGGTCGGCACCTTCATCGATGCTGCCGAGATCGCAAGTCTGACCGACGGTGCGCTTTTTGTCGTGCGTGAGGATTTCACCAAGCGCGAGGAGGCGCTCAACGCCATCGGTCAGCTTAAGAAGTCCGAGAAGGTCAAGCTCATCGGTACCGTTATGAACTACTGCGAGACCGAGACCAGCGAGTACTACTACTCCTACTACACCAAGGACGGTAAGAAGGTGAAGAAGGGCTCCGACGATCAGGGGACTTCCAAAAAGGGCATCTTCACCAACCGAGCAAACGTTTAGTTGATTAAGGCTGACCTATGCGTGACATTCATTGCCATATCTTGCCGGGTGTAGACGACGGCGCCGCCGATCTCGATGAGAGCTTGGCGATGCTCGAGGCTGCCAAGCGGGCCGGTGTAACCAGAATCGTTTGCACTCCTCACTGCCGTGATCCCTATTTTGATTACGACAAGATGTGGGATGCCTTTGAGCTGCTGCGTGATAACGCTGACGGTTTTCCGCTCCAGATGGGCTTCGAGGTCAACCATCGAAAGCTCGTTGAGCTTGGTATCGATGCCGCGGAGCACTTGCATTTCGATGGGACCAACGAGTTTCTGCTCGAGCTTTCGACGCATGCCGATGCGTATGCGTTTAGAGAGTACGAGAACACGATTTACGATTTGCAGTGCCGTGGCTACCAGGTGATCATCGCTCATCCTGAGCGCTATCGTGCGGTTCAAAAGGATGTAAGCGTGGCGGAGCGCCTGGTCGATATGGGCTGCAAGCTGCAGGCTTCGGCGGACTTTATTGCCGGCGGTCGATTTGGTCGCGAGAAAAAGCCGGCACAGCGCCTGTTCGATCAGAACCTGTACAGCTTCATCGCGAGCGATGCCCATAACGTGGGTCATTACGACTGCCTGGCGAAGGCTCGCGCGAAGTTTAGCGTGCGCGGAGCTCATTTTCGCTAATATCTGTCCCTAACGTTCGCATTGAATGAAAGGGCAGCCATGGATATCCAACTTAAGACGGGATGCTTTGATGACGCGGCGTTGGTGCGCCGCGTCGTTTTTATGGACGAGCAGGGCTACGAGAATGAGTTCGACGCTATCGACGAGGATCAGAACTGCATTCATGTGACGCTCTATGTAGACGGCGAGCTTGCCGGTTGCTCGCGCGTGTTTCCCGAGGAGCTGGAGCGCGCGGCAGATGCGGAAGCCCCGGTGTCGCCGGCATGCGACATGGACGAAGGCGTTGCGGCGGGGGAGACCTACATTATGGGGCGCGTCGCCGTGCTGCCGGCTATGCGTCGTCGCGGTCTGGCGAGTGCGATCGTCGAGGCCAGTGATGCGTGTGCACGCAATGCTGGCGCTAAGCTTATTAAGCTGCATGCGCAGGAATACGTGCTGCCGCTCTATGTAAAGGCGGGCTACACGCAAATTGCCCCGGTAGATTACGAAGACGAGGGCCAACCCCATGTCTGGATGGCCAAGCGCGTAGATGGCAGATAGGGACGTTCCTTTTAATATGAGCAGGACATTGTCAAGAGGCAAAATCGGGCCTGGCCCCAACGATATGGGGTCAGGCCCTCTCCCTATATCAGCCCGTCCGCGGCGACCTCGGCGTGTCTTACCGACGCTCGTCTTTGCAGTTTAATATCCGCCCGCGGCGATCTCTCGCTGGGCAATCCGTTGCTACGGCTGAGGCTTCTACGTCGAACCGACAGTCTGTGCACGCGTGTGGCGCCCTGGGCGCTCGCAGAAAAGGGACCTGAGGTTCGCCTCAACGGCTTCGGATCGAACCGCTTCCGGGGTGATCGGCTTATGTGCGGGGGACCGGCCCCCCTACGCCTCCTCGGCCATGAGGCCGACCGCCCATACCCAGCAGGCGAGCTCGCGCGCCGTGGCCACGTTCGCCTTGTTGCCGTGGACCCCGCGCGCGAGCAGTGCCTCCCGCCTCTCGGCCAGCCTCCGCACGCCCTTGGCGGCATGCCTCCGGGCGCCCCGGTCCGGGGCCTGGCCCTTGGCGAGGTCCTTCGGCCGCCCCGAGCACGTCAGGTAGTGCCACGCGGCCTCGACCAGCGTCTTCCTCAGGTGCTTGTTGCCGGCCTTGGTGATCGCGCCCCTGCGGTCGCTCTCCCCGCTGGAGTGCTCGGAGGGCGTCAGGCCGACCCACGCCGCGAACGAGCGGGCATTCCTGAACCTCGAGAACTCGCCGGCCTCGAACACGAGGTCGGCGGCGGACGCGGTGTCTACGCCCTTGAGGCAGCGGAGGGAGTCGACCCTCTTCCTCCACCTGGGCTTGCGGGCCTCGGCCTCGACGAGCCCCTCGAGCCTCGCCTTCTCCTCCGCCGCCCGCCTGACCGCGTCGACGTAGTAGGCGAGCACGTCGTTGTCGGCCCTCTCCGCGAACCTTATCGACTCGATCCAGGACCAGTGCGCCCGGGTCCAGTTGCCCTTCCTGCGGCCGGTGGGCGTCCTCTCGTCGAAGGCGAGCCCGTGCCTGAGCAGGAACTTGGAGAGCCGCTGCTTCGAGCGCGAGAGGTCGTCCCTCGCGTCCTCGAGCGCCCTGGTCAGGTCGCGGGCGGCCTCGCACTCGTCGTCGGGGACCCACACCTCGACCACGTTGCCGACCGACAGCATGCGGGCGAGGAACTCGGCGTCGTTGCGGTCGTTCTTCCTGCGCCTGTCCGCGCTGGGCTTGATCATCTTCGAGACGGCGCCGACCACGCAGTCGACCCCCAGGCCGGAAAGCCTCTTCTGCAGGTCGAAGCCCGTGACCCCGGACTCGTACACGCACCTGGCCCTGGGGTCCACGGAACGGACCCACTCCGCGACGGCGCCGGCGTCGTAGCCGAAGGTCGCGGCACGTACCTCCCCGGTCATGACGTCGAGGGAGACGGCCTTTATCGAGCGGGCGTGGACGTCGAGGCCGATGAAGGTGGTAGTATCGAGCATGGGAGCCCCTTCCATGAATGCGGCGTGGCCGCCACGGTTGGATTAGACACTCACCATTGTCGGCCTAATCCGCGGTCTTTCATGCAGCAGGGGCTCTCAATGTTTTTATGTCCTGCTCATATCGTCTCTGCCGGCAGTTGGGGACACTCCTTGGCAATTGACGCATTGGAGCGCTCGGACATACAGTTTTTCGATTCCGTATGTATATATGCGCGCTAATGGGTTATAAAATCTAAGTCTGAACATAGCAGGTCTGCGATTCGGCTCGGGCGACCGGGCCGTTTTTGCGGACGGGGGTAGCGCGAAAGGACTGCACATGCGTCAATTTAAGACCGAGAGCAAAAAACTGCTCGACCTCATGATCAACTCCATCTACACCAATAAGGAAATCTTCCTGCGCGAGCTTATCTCTAACGCGAGCGACGCCGTCGACAAGCTCAACTTTAAGAGTCTGCAGGACCCGAGCGTCAAGATCGACCAGGGCGACCTGGCCATTCGCGTCTCCTTTGATAAAGACGCCCGCACCATTACCATCTCGGATAACGGCATTGGCATGACCGCCGAGGAGCTCGAGCGCAACCTAGGCACTATCGCTCATTCCGGCTCCGAGGAGTTTAAGACCGAGAACGCCGAGCAGCAGGGTTCGGATGTCGACATCATCGGCCAGTTTGGCGTGGGCTTCTACTCGGCTTTTATGGTCGCCAGCCATGTGAAGGTCGTCAGCCGCGCCTACGGCGAGGATGTCGCCCATGTGTGGGAATCCGACGGTCTTGAGGGCTACACCATCGAGGACGGCGAGCGCGCCGAGCACGGTACCGATGTCATCCTGACGCTGCGCGAGAACGAGAAGCTCGACGCCGACGGCGAGGCCGAGACCTACGATCGCTTCCTGACCGAGTGGGGCCTCAAGAGCCTGATTCAGCAGTACAGCAACTATGTGCGCTACCCGATTCAGATGATGGTGTCCAAGAGCCGCCAGAAACCCAAGCCCGAGGACGCCGGCGACGATTACAAGCCCGAGTACGAGGACTACCAGGAGCTTGAGACCGTCAACTCCATGACGCCGATCTGGAAAAAGCGCAGCTCCGATGTCGAGCAGAAGGACTACGACGAGTTCTACAAGTCCACGTTCCACGACTTTGACGATCCTGCGCGCACCATCAGCTTCCATGCCGAGGGCACGCTCGAGTACGATGCCCTGCTGTTTGTGCCGGGCCGCGCGCCGTTCGATCTGTACAGCAAGGATTACGAGAAGGGTCTGGCACTCTACAGCTCCAACGTTCTGATTATGGAGAAGTGCGACGACCTGCTGCCCGACTACTACAACTTTGTCCGCGGCGTCGTGGATTCCGCCGATGTGTCGCTCAACATCTCGCGTGAGACGCTGCAGCAGAACCGTCAGCTCAAGGCCATCGCCAAGCGTGTGGAAAAGAAGATCACCGCCGACCTTGAGGATATGCGTGACAACGACCGCGAGGCCTACGAGAAGTTCTTTGAGAACTTTGGCCGCGGCCTTAAGTACGGCATCTACTCGAGTTATGGCATGAAGGCCGATGAGCTCGCCGACCTGCTACTGTTCTGGTCTGCCAAGGAACAGAAGATGATTACCTTGGCCGAGTATGCCAAGGACATGCCCGAGGATCAGAAGGCCATCTACTACGCCGCCGGCGACTCGCGTGAGCGCTTGGCCAAGATGCCCGTGGTAAAGGGCGTGCTCGACCGCGGCTATGACGTGCTGCTACTGACGCAGGATGTGGATGAGTTCACGTTCCAGGCTATGCGTGAGTACGTTGCCGCCGATATGCCCAAGATCTACGAGGACGATGCTGCCCGCGAGGCTGCCGAGAAGGCTGTGGCCGACGGTGCCGAGCCCGAGGTCGAGGATCGTCATCTGGAGCTCAAGAACGTCGCGACCGGTGACCTTGACCTGGCGACCGAGGACGAGAAGAAGGAGGCCGAGGACGCCACCAAGGAAAACGAGGACCTCTTTAGCGCTATGAAGGAGGCGCTCGGTGACAAGGTCGAGAAAGTTGCCGTCTCTGCGCGCCTGACCGATGCCCCCGCTTGCATCACCACCGAGGGCCCACTTTCGCTCGAGATGGAGAAGGTGCTCCAGAAGGGTCCCGAGGGCGCGCCCGACGGTATGCCCAAGAGCCAGCGCGTGCTCGAGCTCAACGCCAAGCACCCGGTCTTTTCCAAGCTCGTCGCCGCTCAGAAGGCGGGCGACGCCGACAAGATCAAGCAGTACTCCGGTTTGCTCTATGACCAGGCCCTGCTGGTCGAGGGCATTCTGCCCGAGGACCCCGTTGCCTTCGCAGCAGCTGTTTGCAACTTGATGTAGTTAGGTATTTACGCGGTTTTACCAAACCGCGTAACGGCTCGACGCTGCCCTCAGTTCCGCCGTTCTAACGAACGGCGGACCAGTCGACGCTGCGCGGGCGCCAGAGCGACAACTTGTCATTCAAAGAGGACGGCATGACCAGAAGGTCTATGCCGTCCTCTTTTCATGCCAATTTGTTCGCTCTGGCGCCCGCTCGCTGGCATTGCCAAAACATCGACGTTGCCGTGGTCCTAAGTAGTCATTGGGGACGTTTTTGTTTGACTAGTCGTTTAAGAACGTCCCCGATGACTATTTGAATTGCTAATTTGTGCGGGTTGTGGTTTTGTGACCTGCTGAAATTTAGGATACTGTACATCTGTACGTTAACTCATCTTCGTAGTATATTGCTACCCGCAAAACTCAACACCATTGTGCTTTGAGACGTTAAAGCGCCTACTACAATGGTTGTCGATAGTACGATTCGATTTAACGACAGGATGGATGGTCCAAGCGTGAGTCTCGGCAGCAAACTATCCAATGCAAAGGTGTCCTTTGCGATATTTAAGCGCGACATTAAGCGACTGCTTGTGAACCCCGTCGCCCTGGTGGTTACCCTAGGCGTGTGCGTTATTCCCTCGCTGTATGCCTGGTATAACATCGTGGCCAACTGGGATCCGTACGGAAATACCCAGGGTATCAAGATTGCCATCGCCAACAACGATCGGGGCACCCAAAACGACCTGGTGGGCGATCTCAACGCGGGCGACCAGGTCGTCGATCAGCTCAAGGAGAACGATCAGCTGGGCTGGACCTTCGTCGATTCGGCGGCCGATGCCAAGGAGGGCGTCGAGAGTGGTGAGTACTATGCGGCCATCGTAATCCCCAAGAACTTCTCGGATAACCTGGTTTCGATGCTCGACGGCAACTACCATCAGCCCAAGCTTACGTACTACGTCAATGAGAAGAAGAGCGCCATTGCACCCAAGGTTACCGACACCGGTGCAAGTACCATCGAGAAGCAGATCAACTCGGAATTTGTCTCCACGGTGGGCGAGACCGTTGCCAGTATTGCCAAGGATGCCGGAGTCGATTTAAAGGACAAGGCAACCCAGACTCAGGACTCGCTGGCAAGTTCGGTGTCCGAGGCGTCCGACACCTTGGGCGAGGTGCGCGATTCGATTGGCGATATGGATGCCGCCATCGATAAGACGAGTGGCGCTATCGCCTCGGCTGATGCGGCACTTGCCGGCTTGCAAGGCCAGGCACCGTCGCTGACGCAGGCGATCTCCCAGGGCAACGACCTGCTGAGCGAAGCTCGCACCACGGCGGGCAACTCCATCACCTCGCTCTCCAAGGCGCTCTCGGAAGGCAGCCTTGCGCTCACCAAGACGTCGGCCTCTGCGAACGCTGCCATCGGCAAGCTGACGGGCGCGGTCACATCTACGACCACCCGTATCGACAACTCGCTCGAGTCTCTTCAAGCGACGATCGACCACAATAAGGCCGTTATCGGGCACTTGGAGATTCTCGCCAATGACACGTCGACAGGTTCCGAGGAAATTGACGCGCGCATTGTATCGACCATCGATTTGCTTCGAGAGCAGAATGAAAAGCTTCAGAGCATCAAGGACGGTCTGTCCGCGCAGTCGAGTGCCATGGCGAATGACGCAGCGGCTGTTTCGGGTGCCAGTGACGCTATCAATAACGCAATTCATACCGGTGCGACCAACCTTGGCCAAGCCCAGACGGACTTGGGCCAAAACGCGCTGCCGAAGGCCTCGAGCGCGCTCGACTCTTTTGCTGTCGTTTCGGGCGACCTGACCGGTATCGTCTCGGGTATGACACCTACACTTGCAAATGCGCGCGGCACGTTGGCGCAGCTTAGCGCTACGCTCGGCCAGGCCAAGACCACGCTGTCCCAGACCGATTCCTCGCTTGCCAAGGTCCAGGACAAGCTTGCAACCGCCGCCAATGACATCGCGGCGCTGCAGACCTCCGAGTCCATGGGCGAGCTGGCCGATCTGATGGGCGTCGATGTCAATGACGTGGCAGATTTCATGGCGTCTCCGGTTGAGTTGACGTCCAAGTCAATCTATCCGGTCAAGAGCTTTGGCTCGGGCATCGCTCCCTTCTACACCAATCTGGCGCTTTGGGTGGGCGGCTATGTGCTCATCGCCATTTACAAGCTCGAGGTCGACCGTGAAGGTGTTGGCAGCTTTACGGCGCGCCAAGGCTACTTTGGCCGCTGGTTGCTCATGGTGATCCTGGGCGCGTTGCAGGCCATCATCGTTACGGTAGGCGATCTGGTGATTGGCGTGCAGTGCGTCAGCCCGCTGCTGTTCGTGCTGGGCGGCATCGCCATTTCGTTCACCTACGTCAATATCATCTATGCGCTGTCCACCACGTTTAAGCATATCGGCAAGGCTATCGGCGTCATTCTCGTCATCGTGCAGATCCCGGGTTCGTCGGGCATGTACCCCATCGAGATGATGCCCGGCTTCTTCCAGTGGCTGCACCCGCTGCTGCCCTTTACCTACGGCATCAATCTGCTGCGCGAGACGGTCGGCGGCATGTATTCGTTCAACTACCTGTTTAACCTGTGCATTCTGGGCGTGTTCTTGATCGTGGCGCTCTTTATCGGCCTGCAGCTGCGTCCGCTGCTGCTCAACCTTAACCTGCTCTTTGATAAACAGCTCTCCACGACCGGTATGATGATTTGCGAGTCCAACGACCTGCCGCGCCAGCGCTACTCGCTGCGCACGGCCATGCGCGTCATGCTCGATTCCGATTCGTACCGTCGCGAACTGCTCGATCATGCGGTCGCCTTTGAACATCGCTACCCGTACTACATCAAGGGCGGTTTTGCCGCCGTGGTGGGCGTTCAGGTCCTGCTCTTTGTCCTGTCGACGGTTCTCGATATCGACAATAACGGCAAGATCATCCTGCTTGTCATTTGGATCATCTCGGTTATTGCCATCTGCGGCTGGCTTATCAATATCGAATATATCCGAGCGAGCCTCAATACCCAGATGCGCATCTCGGCGCTTTCGGATGAGGACCTGCGTCGCGAGATGCGCGAACACACGGCCGCCATTCCTGCCGCCCGCCACATGTTTGGCCTCAACGCCAGCGAGCGTGGTGCCAAGGGCGGCGATCAGTCCACGGGCCGCTTGCCGCATATCGGCTCGCACCATAAATCTCAGGGCAGCGACAGCACAGCCACAAATGATGGAGATACCACCGCGCTTGGCAAGCACTCCAAAGGAGGTGAGGCATAAATGAAGAACATCCTGCATCTGTTTAAGCGCGATGTCCAAAACGTGTCTCGCTCCGTGATCGGCTTGGTTGTCGTGATGGGCCTCATTATCGTACCGTGTCTGTACGCGTGGTTTAACATCGCCGGCAGCTGGGATCCGTACGGCAACACCGGCAATCTTAAGATCGCCGTGGTCAACACCGATGAGGGTTACGAGAGCGATTTGATCCCCGTCGAGGTTAACGTGGGCGAAAACGTGACCGCCACCCTACGCGGCAACGAGAGCTTCGATTGGGTTGTGCTCAACAATCGCGAAAAGGCTATCGAGGGCGTTAAGTCGGGCGCGTACTATGCTGCCGTCGTTATCCCCAAAACGTTTAGCGCTGACATGATGACGCTTTTCTCGACCGACGTGAAGCATGCCGATATCGAGTTCTACGAGAATCAGAAGGCCAACGCCATTGCGCAGATCGTGACCGAGAAGGGTTCGAGCGCCGTCCAGAGCCAGGTTAACAAAACTTTTACCGAGACCATTACGACGATCGGTCTTAAGACGGTGTCCAGCCTGCTCGATTACATGAGCACCGACCAGGTCAGCAACTTTATCGCCAACCTGTCCTCGACGCTCGGCGATTCGGTCCAGGACCTGCAGGACGTTCAGGCCAGCGCAACGTCGCTTGCGGGCATTTTGAGCTCCACGTCCGATTCGCTGACGTCGGCGAGCGGTATGCTCCAGCAGACGGGTACGGTCGATGAGTCGACAAAGCAGCTCATGGAACATGCCAAAAGCGGCATCGATGATTCCAAAGAAGCGCTTAAGGCGGCAAACGATGCCATCGATGCCGCAATCGATGGAAGTGCGGGTTCGTTCGACAATGTGTCTGCCGAGTTCGCGAAGGCGTTCGACACCGCAAACCAGCATGTCCACCTTACGGTGTCCCAACTCAACGATGCCACTGCGGCCCTCAATGCGCGCGCCAAGGATATCGATACGGTGGCCGATCAGCTCCGCAGCCTTGCCGACCAGGTGAGCGATGAGAATTTGAAGGACGGCCTCAAGTCCGCCGCGACGTCGCTGGGCAGAATCGCCGTTGAGTACCGCAACAATGCCAAGGATCTGGCGGCCACCGCGAAGTCTCTCTCCGATAGCATGGCCGAGGTCAACAACTCGCGTGCCGAGGTCGATCAGGCCATCGCCGATGCCAAGGCCGGCATCGCGGGTGCCAAATCCGATTACGATTCCACGTTCTCGGTTAAGGCCAAGGAGCTCAAGAAGACGGTTTCGGGCATTTTGGACTCGCTTGATGGCATCTCGGGCGATCTTGATAGCGCTGTTGCCGGTCTAACCGATGCATCCGGTTCGCTGGCAAAGGGCCTCTCCAAGGCTGCAAAGCTGGTCAACAAGGCTTCCGATCAGCTGGGTGAAGCGTCCGATAAGATCAGTGCCTTTAAGGACGAGCTCGACGGTGCCCTTATGTCGGACGATCTGGCCACGATTAAGACGATGATTGGCAATGATCCCGAGGGTCTGGCCGTGTCGCTTTCCGGTCCCGTCGCGCTCGATCGCAAGCCGGTCTATCCGATCCGCAATTACGGTTCGGCCATGGCGCCGTTCTATACGATCCTGTCGCTGTGGGTGGGCTCGATCGTGCTGGCAGCCATGATGAAGGTCTCGGTTGACGATGAGCTCATCAACGAGCTCATCCCCGTGCGCCTGCACGAGATCTACCTGGGCCGCTACCTGTTCTTTGGAGGTCTGGCCCTGCTGCAGGCGACACTCGTGTGCGCGGGCGACATCCTGTTCTTTGGCATCCAATGCGACAACCCGCTGCAGTTTGTGCTGGCGGGCTGGGTCGCGAGTCTCGTGTTCTCCAATATCGTCTACACGCTTACGGTTTCGTTTGGCGATATCGGCAAGGCTTTGGCCGTTGTGCTGCTGGTCATGCAGGTCGGCGGTTCGGGCGGTACGTTCCCCATCGAGATGACCGGCCCTGTGTTCCAGGCGATCTATCCGTTCCTGCCGTTTACTCACGGCATCAACGCCATGCACGCCGCCATGGCCGGTGCCTACCATATGGAGTATTGGATTGAGCTAGGCATTCTGGCGAGCTATCTGATTCCGTCGCTGGCACTGGGTGTCGTCTTCCGCCGCCCGGTCATCAAAGCCAACGACTGGATCATCGAAAAGCTGGAATCGACAAAGCTAATTTAGTGCGGCAACGTTAACGCTGATGTAGCACTAATGCCAGCGAGCGAGCCGCATTTGCGCCAAGGTGACGTGAAATGAAAGGGCGCTGACCTTCTGGTCGCGCCCTTGAAATTGA
>CALEBN010000007.1 GCA_937943045.1 uncultured Collinsella sp.
AAATCCAAGGGTTATACCCTAAGAGCAAACCACCCCTTTTAGGGGTGGTTTTGATTTGTTAAATAAGGAGCAGTATGCCCCAGCAGCGTAAGTTCTTCCCCGGCTGGCTCGTGGTGGCCTCCGGCTTCGTGATCATGGCCACGTGTTACACGATTTTTGTCAATTGCATGAGCCTGTTCCAGCCGCTGATCGTCAGCGACCTGGGTATTTCCCTTGCGCAGTACAACGTCTCCAATGCGATCTCTACCGTGGTGAGCGTTATCGGATCGCTTGTCATTGGCCATGTTGCCGATAAAGTAAGCGGTCGCGTTTTGGGCTCCCTAACCGTTATCGCCACCTCGGCGGTGCTCGCGGGCATGAGCTTTGTGGGTGAGCTTTGGCAGGTCTATGTGCTCTTTGCCGTCTCGGGCTCCTTTGCGAGCGCCTGGATCGTGTGCCTGGTGTGTTCTGTTGTCATGCTCGTATTCCTGCTGGCCTCGGAGCCCATCGCCGCCAAGCTGCGCGCAAGCGTGGCGGGGGAGTAGGCGTCCGTCGCTCTTTTCTGTTCGCCCCGTTCTGTCCGTGGCCGCCTTGGAAGCCGAATGGATGCTCGTGCCATCATTCGGTTTCCAAGGCGGCCACGGGCCTACGAAATGATCCGTTTTCCTCCGTCCCCAACAGATCACGTGATCCGAAGGGGACGGAGGAAAGCGGATCGCAAACAGCGGCGGTGCGTCAGGCCGAACGAGTCCCCATACCCTCGTTCGGTCAGACGCGCCGCCGCTGTTTGTGTTTGTGCCGTATAATGTCCACTACCTATGACGCGATACAAAAGAAAGGTGTTTGCCCATGCAGGCACAGAAGGCGGAGGGAACCCGCGACCTTATCGGCGCCGAGATGCGCGCCTGGCAAAAGATGCAGCAGATTGCGGCCGGCGTGTTCGAGCCGTTTGGTTTTAAACCCATCGAGACGCCCGCGATCGAGCAGGTGGACGTGTTTGTCCACGGTATCGGCCAGTCGACCGACGTCGTGCGCAAGGAAATGTTCCGCGTGTTCAGCGGTGCCAACCTGGAGCGCGTCTTTACCGAGGGCACCGACACCAAACTCAAGCCCAAGCAGCGCCTGGCACTTCGCCCCGAGGGCACGGCCGGCGTGGTGCGCGCCGTCGTCGAGAACAATCTGGTGCCCCAGGGCTCCACGCCGTTTAAGGCGTACTACGCCGAGGCCATGTTCCGCGGCGAGCGTCCCCAGAAGGGCCGCCTGCGCCAGTTCCACCAGGTGGGCATCGAGTGGCTCGGCGCTCCCGATCCGGCGGCAGACGCCGAGTGCGTCATCATGCTCATGGAGTTCTACAAGCGCCTGGGCTTCGATCTTTCCAAGCTTCGTCTGCTCATCAACTCGATGGGTGACGCCCAGTGCCGTCCGGCATACCGCGAGCAGGTTAAGCAGTTCATCCTCGATCACGCAGACGAGATGTGCGACGAGTGCCGCGAGCGCGCCGAGCTTAACCCACTGCGTGCCTTCGACTGCAAGAACGACCATTGCCGCGAGATTATGGCCGAGGCCCCGCTGATGGGCGACAACCTGTGCGACGAGTGCCGCGAGCACTACGAGCAGGTCAAGCGCTATCTGGATGCTGCCGGTATCGAGTATGTAGAGGATCCCACCCTGGTGCGTGGTCTGGACTACTACACCCGTACTGTCTTTGAGGTCGAGGCCCCTGGCGCCGGCGTCGGCTCCATCGGCGGCGGCGGCCGCTACGATGGCCTGGTCGAGCTCGAGGGTGGCAAGCCCACGGCGGGCGTCGGCTTTGCTGTCGGTTTTGAGCGCGCCCTGCTGGCCCTGCAGGCCTTTGGCAGCGATTTGGGTGCCGATGAGGCCCCGTGCGTCTATGTCGCCAACGCCGGCAAGGAGCTGCGTCAGAACGTCTTTGCCATTACGCAGGAGCTTCGCGCCGCAGGTATCGTGACCGAGGCCGACTATCAGGGTCGTTCGCTCAAGGCACAGTTTAAGCAAGCCGATAAGGTAGGCGCCAAGCTCATCTTGGTCCTGGGTGGCGACGAGCTTGCCGCCGGCAAGGTCAAAGTGCGCGACATGCAGAGCCATGACGAGGTGCTCGCCGATCTGGACAACGTCGTCGAGGCGGTTCGCGAGCGCCTGTAGCGCATCTTTTTGAGCTTCGGGCCTGCTAACGTGCCCTGCTCATGGAGAGCGATTGTTACGGGGGTGTTTCGCTTTTATGCGGAATGCCCCCGTTTACGTATGCCGCCCACCGAGAAATACGACCATTTAGGGCAAAAACCTTTGCAATGCAGAAAATACTTTTGTGTGGTAAAGCGCAATCAGTGTCGAAAGTATTTCTCAAGCGCCTATAATGAATACCGCATGTTACGTGCATAGAAGGAGGAATGGGAGGAAACGTGGCTGAGAACCTAAGCAACCAGTCTGTACCCGAAGCCGCGGCGCGCGTCGCTGCCGTGGTCAACCGCCTCGTTAACCGAATCGGCTCGAATGCCGAGTCCAGGGAGCGTCTCGCCGAGATCGAGATCCCCGAGGAGCTGCGCGACAATCTGGCGCTGTTCTTGCGCCTGGAGCGCCGTGTGCTTAGCGAGTATGATCCCGAGATCGCGGACCTGTTCGACAAGATTTTGACAGCCGAGATTGTGGTCAATGCCGGCAACCCCGGTACCTGCGCTGCCGACGAAGCCGTCGACGAGCAGGGCGTGCCCACCGCCGACGAGCCCACTGCCGTGGCATTTCGTGAGGTCGTCGATTTGATCGACAGCCTGCCGCTCGATAAGCAGCAGGTCATCGTTCGCGCCTTTACGAGCTTTTTCCATCTGGCAAACCTGTCGGAGGAGAACTACCGTGTGGCGCAGCTGCGCGAGCGCGAGGCCGGTGCGTCGACCGATACCGAGGTCGATCCTGCCAACGAGCTTACCGTTGCCTATCACCAGCTGGTGAATGAGCTGGGTGTCGAGGGTGCCAACGAGCTGCTCGACAAGCTCGAGTTCCACCCTGTCTTTACCGCACATCCCACCGAGGCCCGTCGTAAGGCCGTCGAGGGCAAGATCCGCCGTATCTCCAACCTGCTGGAGGAGCGTCCGCGTCTGGGCGGCTCCGACCTGGTGGAGAACGAGCGCCATATGCTGCAGGAGATCGACGCCCTGGTGCGTACGAGCCCCATCGCGCTCAAGAAGCCCACGCCGGTCGAGGAAGCCGATACCATCATCGACATCTTCGATAACACGCTGTTCGACGTTATCCCCGTTATCTATCGTCGTTTTGACGATTGGGTGCTGGGCGATAAGGCCGGTACTGTGCCGCCGCTGTGCCCGGCGTTCTTCCATCCCGGCAGCTGGATCGGTTCCGACCGCGACGGTAACCCCAACGTCACCGCCAAGGTGAGCCGTGAGGTCGCCGCCAAGTACTTTACGCACATGGTGCTCAAGCTCGAGGACAAGTGCCGCCACATCGGCCGCAACCTCACGCTCGAGGCTACCTACAGCAAGCCGTCGGCCGAGCTCATTAACCTGTGGAACCATCAGGTCGAGATGAGCCCTCGGTACACGGCCCGCGCCGAGCTGATCTCCGAGCACGAGCCGCATCGCGCCGTCATGCTCGTCATGGCCGACCGCCTGAACGCCACCGTCCGTCGTATCACCGACACCATGTACCACAGCGCCGATGAGTTCCTGGAGGACTTGCGCGTCGTCCAGCGTTCGCTGGCTGCCTGCGGTGCCGTCCGTGCTGCCTACGGCCCGGTCCAAACCATCATCTGGCAGGTCGAGTCCTTCGGCTTCCATATGGTCGAGATGGAGTTCCGTCAGCACTCCGTGGTGCATGCCCGCGCCCTCAAGGATATCCACGAGAACGGTATCCATGGCGACCTGCAGCCCATGACGCGCGAGGTCATCGATACCTTCCGCGCCATCGGTTCCATCCAAAAGCGCTACGGCAAGAAGATGGCGCACCGCTACATCATCTCGTTCACCAAGAGCGCCCAGCATGTGGCCGACGTCTTTGAGCTTGCCCACCTGTCCTTTGCGCACGAGGAGGATGTCCCCGAGCTCGACGTGATCCCGCTGTTCGAGCAGCTCGAGGACCTCGAGGGCTGCGTTGACGTGCTCGACCAGATGCTCACGCTGCCCGTGGTGCAAAAGCGCCTTGCCCAGACCAACCGTCGCATGGAGGTCATGCTGGGCTACTCCGACTCCTCCAAGGACGCCGGTCCTACCACGGCCATGCTCGCGCTGCACTCCGCACAGGAGCGCATTGCCAAGTGGGCCGAGAAGAACGATATCGATCTGGTGCTCATGCACGGTCGCGGCGGTGCCGTGGGCCGTGGCGGCGGCCCGGCCAACAAGGCCGTGCTGGCGCAGCCCAAGGGTTCGGTCAACTGCTTCTTTAAGCTCACCGAGCAGGGCGAGGTCATCTTTGCCCGTTACGGCAACCGCACGCTGGCTCAGCGCCATGTTGAGTCCGTTGCCGCTGCAACGCTTTTGCAGTCGGCCCCGAGTGTCGAGAAGACCAACACCGAGACCACGCAGAAGTTCTGGGATATGGCCGAGAAGCTCAACGCCGCAAGCCACGAGCGCTATCTGGACCTGCTGAACACCGAGGACTTTACACCGTGGTTCTCGACCGTGACGCCGCTGACCGAGGTCGGCTTGCTGCCGATCGGCTCGCGTCCCGCCAAGCGCGGCCTGGGCGCCAAGTCGCTCGACGACCTGCGTACCATTCCGTGGATCTTCAGCTGGAGCCAGGCGCGCATCAATCTGGCCGCTTGGTACGGCCTGGGCACCGCCTGCGAGCAGTTTGGCGATCTGGACCAGCTTAAGGCTGCCTACCAGGAGTGGCCGTTCTTCCGCACCTTTATCGACAACATCGAGATGTCGATCGCCAAGACCGACCAGCGCATCGCCAAGATGTATCTGCACCTGGGCGACCGCGATGACCTGTCCAAGAAGGTCTTTACCGAGATGCAGCTCACCCGTAAGTGGGTCCTTGCCATCGTCGGTGACGAGTGGCCGCTGCAGCGTCGCCGCGTGCTCGGCTGCGCTGTCCGCGTGCGCAACCCCTACGTCGACGCCCTGTCCATCGCCCAGGTCCGCGCCCTTCGCGAGGTGCGTATGAACCAGGACGAGATGGCCGAGGAGAAGAAGGCCGAGTACATGAGCCTGATTCTTTCGACTGTGACCGGCGTCTCGGCAGGATTGCAGAACACGGGGTAATCGATAGCCCTGTAGTCGTCCGGGTCCGCCATTAGTTTACTTTTAGGCACGTCCTCGGACATGCAAGAAGCCCTCGCTGCGCACTTCGTGCGGCGAGGGCTTCTTGCGTCCTGCGGAGTGTGCCTAAAAGTAAACTAATGGCGGGCCCTGCGATGTCCGGTCTTCGGCGGATTACTGGCTGGGGGAATAATGGCGCGCTTCTCGCCTTATGACTGTAGCGGCTGCGGTCCCGTTTGGGATCACGGCCGTTTTGTTGTGGGTCAAATATGAACGTTGTGTTAATGAGTCGGTGGACGGTGGAGTTTTTCGGTGAGCGGCGTATCCTTCCAACGGTTTATCTAGTGTGTCAGTTGAAAGGAAGAGGGCGCTCGTCATTGTTTGAATGTGAACTGCCGTTTGACCACAAGACGTTGCATCTGGAGCTTGAGGATAAGAACTTCGCGGGTGTGATGGAAGGTCATCAAAACGAGTTTAAGACCACGAAATCGCAGGAAGAGCTGGTAGAGGAGTCGCTTGCCAACCCTTATGGCTCGCCTTCGCTCGAGGAGCTTTGTGCTGGCAAGAAGGATATCGTCATCATTAGCTCCGACCATACGCGCCCCGTTCCCTCGCGTGTGACGATGCCTATTCTGCTGCATCACATCCACTCCGCTGCGCCTGAGGCGCGCGTTCGCATTCTGGTTGCTACGGGTATGCATCGTCCGTCGACGCACGAGGAGCTCGTCAACAAGTACGGCGAGGAGATCGTTGCCAACGAGGAAATCGTTATGCACGTCGCGACTGACGACAGCATGATGAAAAAGATCGGCACCCTGCCTTCTGGCGGCGAGTGCATCATCAACAAGATTGCCGCCGATTGTGATCTGCTGCTTGCCGAGGGCTTTATTGAGCCGCACTTCTTTGCCGGTTTCTCCGGCAGCCGCAAGTCCGTGCTGCCCGGCATCGCCAGCTACAAGACCATCATGTACAACCACAACGGTCAGTTTGTGAACGATTCTCATTCGCGTGCCGGCAACCTGTGCCACAACCATGTGAGCGAGGACATGTTTGCCGCTGCCGAGATGGCTCACCTTGCCTTTGTGCTCAACGTGGTGCTCAACGGCAAGCACGAGGTCATCGGCTCCTTTGCCGGTGACATTCACAAGGCACACGAGGCTGGCTGCGAGTTCGTGAAGAGCCTTGCCGGCGTTGAGCCCGTCGAGTGCGAGATTGCCATCACCACCAACGGCGGCTACCCGCTCGACCAGAACATCTATCAGGCCGTGAAGGGCATGTGCGCTGCCGAGGCCACGCTTCCCGAGGGCGGCGTGATTATTGATGTCGCCGGTTGCGCCGACGGTCACGGTGGCGAAGGCTTCTATCACAACATCGCCGACAACGATCCGGCGGAGTTTGAGCGCGCCTGCATCGACCGTCCTAAGGACGAAACCCTGCCCGACCAGTGGACGAGCCAGATTTTCGCCCGCATCCTGGCGCATCACCCTGTGATTATGGTCACCGACCTGTGCGATCACCAGCTGCTCAAGGATATGCACATGACGCCGGTCAACACTATCGAGGAGGCGCTCAAGCTCGCCTTTGAGATGAAGGGTGCCGATGCCAAGGTTGCCGTCATTCCCGATGGCCTGGGCGTTGTCGTCGCGCAGCACTAGTGCACGGCCCAAACGAATCGTTTATAACCGACAAGAAAGATAAGGTTTTATGCTTACCAAACTCCTCTGCGAATTCGGCGCAACGGCCCTCATGATCATCTTTGGCGTGGGCGTACACTGCGATACCGTGCTTAAGGGCACCAAGTATCAGGGCTCCGGCCACATGTTTGCCATCACCACCTGGTCTTTTGGCATCTCGGTCGCTCTGTTTATCTTTGGCGGCGCCGTGTGCATGAACCCCGCCATGGTGCTTGCCCAGTGCATCGTCGGCCTGGTGCCGTGGAGCAGCTGCATCCCCTTCATGATTGCCGATATGCTCGGCGGCTTTGTGGGCGCCGTAATCGCTTGGCTTATGTATGCCGATGAGTTCAAGGCTTCCGAGGGCGTCGTCGACCCCATTGCCCAGCGCAACATCTTCTCGACCAACCCCACCACCGAGGGCACGAACTATGCCCGCAACTTCTTCTGCGAGGCTATTTGCACCTTCGTGTTCATCAGCGCCATCCTTGCTGCCGCTAACCGCGCTGGCGAGAACGTTCTGATGCTCGCCATCTGCGTCGGCCTGATCGTTTGGGCTGTTGGCATGGGTATGGGCGGCATCACCGGCTTCGCCATGAACCAGGCTCGTGACCTTGGTCCTCGCATGGCCTATCAGGTTCTGCCGATTAAGAACAAGGCTGACAACAACTGGAAGTACGGCCTGCTCGTTCCTGGCATCGCTCCGTTTGTCGGTGCCGCTCTGGCTGCACTGTTTGTGCACGGTTTCTTGGGCATGTTCTAGTCAAAGGACGGCTCTATAAGGTCCGGGCTCGGTAGGGGTTAACTTTCCAACGCGTCCTCGGACATGCAAAAAGGCTCGCTGCGCACTTTGTGCGGCGAGCCTCTTTGCGTCCTGCGGAGGGCGTTGGAAAGTTAACCCCTACCGAGCCCTGGGCATTCTTGGCTGTGTTCGAACAAGCAACTCAACATATATATCTGAATTTGGATGGGAGGGGCTTGTTGCTGGTAGGGGCGTTGAAGCGTGAGTGAATCTTTGGGATGCGTGGCGCCTTGGGTTGGGGCGATGCTTTGGGATGAGGTTCTTACTTAGTTGAAGAGGGGTTTTATGGCTGAGAGGTAGTCTTTGGCTACGTCCTCTTTTGGGGCTTGGAAGTTGTGCCAGGCCCACCATTGGACGGTGGCTACGAAGCTTGAGGCTATGTGGTGTAGTAAGAAACTGCGGTCCATGGTGGCTGCTGGGCCTGCGGGGTCGACGGGGACGGTTTCGGCTGCTCGGGACATGATGGTCTTACGTAGACAGTCGGCGAAGACGCGTGAGCCGGCGCCGGCTACGAGGGCTCGAACGCCCTGGCGGCGCTCCCAGAGGTTGTTGAGGATATGCTCGACCTGCACGAGCGGATCATCGAGGGGCGTACCGTCATCGTCGAGGGCATGGGTGCAGATATCGCACACGAGCTCAGCGAGTAGGTCATCTTTGCTCTTGAAGAGGCCGTAGAACGTGGCCCGACCCACATGGGCGCGAGCGATGATGTCACCGACGGTGATCTTGCCGTAGTCCTCTTCGCGCAGCAGCTCGGAGAACGCCGCGACGATCGCAGCGCGGCTTTTTGCCTTGCGGGCATCCATGGCTATGCGTCCGCGTGAACGAGCAGGCAGCGGAGCGTACCGGAGCAACCTTCGTAGGGGCGTTTGCCGGCGCCGTAGCCGACGGCTTCGATGCGGTAGCGTGAGGGCAGTTGGTCGGACGTGCGCAGCGCGGTGACGATGGCGGCGCCCGTCGGCGTCACGAGCTCGCCGGCGACCGGTGCAGGCGTGAGGGCGATATTGCCCGCCTGGCACAGGTTGACGACAGCGGGGACGGGAATGGGCATGAGGCCGTGGGCACAGTGGATGGTGCCGTGACCCTCGGAGAGCGACTCGACCACGATGTCCTCAATACCAAGGTCGTCGAGGCAGATGGCGACAGAGCAGACGTCGACGATGGAGTCGACGGCGCCCACCTCGTGAAACAGGACGGTGTCGGGCGTTTTGCCGTGAGCCTTTGCCTCGGCATCGGCGAGTACGGAAAAAATGGCGAGGGCACGACGCTTGGCACCATCGCTTAGCCGCGAGCCATCGATGATGGCGGTGACATCCGCCAAAGAACGGTGGTGATGGTGGTGGGCGTGATGGTGACCCTCATGGTCATGCTCGTGGCAGTGCTCGTGTTCGTGCTCATCATGGTCATGATGGTGGTGCTCATGCTCGTGCATGTGCTCGGTGCCCGCTTCGTTGCCGTAGAGCCAGGCCATATCGTGATCGTGGTTCTCGAGCCCCTCTGCAAGCTGGACGTCGAAATCGCAGGCGTCGATGCCATGCTTGTTTACGCGCGTCACGGCGATCGAAAAGCCGTCGACCGGCAGCGTGGCGAGCTGTTCGCGTAGGTGCTCCTCGCTGGCGCCCAGGTCGAGCAGGGCCGCGACGGTCATATCGCCGCTGATGCCCGAGGTGCCATCGATGATAAGCGTGTGCTGATGGTTAGACATGGAATGCTCCTTAACGGGCGCGGGGTGTGCCGGCGCTCAGATGATTGATAAGACTTGCCTGGTATGCGGCACCAAAGCCATTGTCGATATTGACGACCGAAACGCCGCTGGCGCAGGAGTTGAGCATGGCGAGCAGTGCGGCTACGCCACCAAAGCTCGCGCCGTAGCCCACGCTGGTGGGAACGGCAATGACCGGACAGCTCACCAGGCCGCCGATAACGCTTGCCAGCGCGCCTTCCATGCCGGCGATGGCGATGACCACCTGTGCCTGGGCAAGCTCCTCGGCATGCGCGAGCAGACGGTGCAGGCCGGCGACACCTACGTCGTAGAGACGATCGACCTCGTTGCCATAGAACTCGGCCGTCACTGCCGCCTCTTCGGCGACGGGCAGGTCGCTCGTGCCGGCGCAGGCGACGACGATGCGTCCGTTGCCGGTGGGGGAGGGCTTGCCTCCCACGAGGGCGAGCTGTGCGTCCGGGGCATATCCCAGGTCGATGCCGTTGTCGAGGAGCTCCGAGGTGCGGGCTGCCTTTTCGGCGTCCAGGCGCGTGACCAGGATGCGCTCCTGGCCGGCATTGCGCAGTGCTTCGATAATGGCGGCAACCTGCTCGGCGGTTTTACCGGCGCCGTAGACAACCTCGCCGGCTCCCTGGCGCACCCCGCGCGAAAGATCGAGCTGTGCAAAACCCAGGTCGGCGGTTGGCGCCGTCTGGATGCGCGTAAGGGCGACAGCCGGGGCGACTGCTCCGTCGGCAACATCGCTCAGCAATTGCTCAAGATCTCGCTTATCCATATATGTTCCCTTCGACGGCGCAAAGTCTAGCACTCAAAGGGTATGTTCCCGAACACTAAGACAAAATTGTTCGGAAACTATAGGACAGACTGATTCAATTGTTAGACGGATCGGCTAGTCGCGCAGGATGATGTCCATGGCGAGCATCAGGTTGCGCTCGTCGATGGCAAACGGGGCAGCTTCGCGCGTCTTGGGCTTGGCGCAAAACGCGATGCCCGTGCCCGCGGCCTGAATCATGGGGATGTCGTTGGCGCCGTCGCCGATCGCGACGGTATGGGCCATATCGACGCCGCACTCAACTGCCCAGTCCAGCAGCTGGATGAGCTTGGACTCCTTGGTCACAATGCCGGCAGCCAACTTACCGGTGAGCTTGCCGTCCACGACTTCCAGGCGGTTGGCCAGGCAAAAATCGATGCCCGCGGCGGTCACGATTTTGTCGGCGACCTCGTGGAAGCCACCGCTTACCACGCCGACCTTCCAGCCCTTGCTGTGCGCCGATCGCACAAGCTCCAACGCGCCGGGGGTAAACGTCACGCGCGCAAAGGTGCGTTCGAACACGCTCTCATCCAAGCCGGCAAGCAGCCCCACGCGCTCCTCGAGCGCCTGCTTAAAGTCAAGCTCGCCGCGCATGGCGCGTTCGGTGATCTGTGCAACTTGCTCGCCCACGCCGGCCTCCTCGCCCAACAGGTCGATGACTTCCTGGTTGATGAGCGTGGAGTCGATATCCATAACGATGAGGCGTGCGGTCATGACGGGCCTTTCCGAGTGCAGTTGTATTGGGGCACATTGTCGCACGCGGCGCGCCTTGGCGACGGCCAGGCCGCGTCAATTGTTTCGTCTCCGTCAAGTCTTTGGGCAAGAGTTACTTTTTCGCGGCACATCGACGCGGGTGCGATAAGATAGAACGCCGTGTCTGGCTGCGCGGTTTACGCAGGCTGGGCAAATCTGTACGACGCCGCCCGGAACGACACGGGGCGGCACAGATCCATAAAGGAGGATCACTGGTATGAGCCAGACCCGTCCCATCGATGAGCATTCCATGCACACCCGTACCTGCGGCGAGCTTCGCTTCGAGAACGTGGGCGAAGAGGTCACCCTCACCGGTTGGGTGAGCCGTCGCCGCGACCACGGCGGCCTCATCTTCTGCGACCTTCGCGACCGCGAGGGCATCACGCAGCTCACCTTCGACCCCGAGCACTCCGACGGCGATGCCTTTAAGATCGCCGAGACCATGCGTCCCGAGTGGCCCATCAAGATCCACGGCGTCGTGCGCGCCCGTGGCGAGGAGACCACCAACACTAAGCTCGCGACCGGCGAGATCGAGGTCCTGACCGACCACGCCGAGGTGCTCAACACGTCCGTCACCCCGCCGTTCCAGATCGAGGACGGCATCGAGACCAGCGAGGACACCCGCCTGCGCTATCGCTATCTGGACCTTCGTCGTCCCGAGATGATGGCCAACCTCAAGCTGCGCTCCGACTTCACCTTTGCCATTCGCGAGGCGCTGCACAACCGTGAGTTCATGGAGGTCGAGACGCCCTCCCTGTTCAAGTCCACGCCCGAGGGCGCCCGCGACTTCATCGTTCCCAGCCGTATTCAGCCGGGTAACTTCTACGCCCTGCCGCAGTCCCCGCAGCTCCTGAAGCAGCTGCTCATGGTCGGTGGCGTCGAGCGCTACTACCAGGTTGCCAAGTGCTTCCGCGACGAGGACCTGCGTGCCGACCGTCAGCCCGAGTTCACCCAGGTCGATATCGAGATGTCCTTCGTGGACCAGAACGACGTCATGAGTGCGCTCGAGGAAGTTCTGTCCGATGCCTTCGGCCGCATGGGCGTCGAGATGCCCACGCCGCTGCGTCGCATGAACTACTGGGAGGCCATGGACACCTATGGCTCCGACAAGCCCGATACCCGCTATGGCATGCACCTGGTCGACCTGACCGACATCTTTGCCAACTCCAAGTTCAAGGTCTTTGCGACTGCCGCGAACGAGGAGGGTTCTGTCGTCAAGGCCATCAACGCCAAGGGCGCCGGTGCCTGGGCACGTGCCAAGATCGATAAGCTTGCCGGCGTGGCCTCCACGTTTGGCGCCAAGGGTCTGGCCTGGATCGCTTTTCGCGAGGACGGCTCCATCAACAGCCCCATCGTCAAGTTCTTCTCGGACGAGGAGATGGCCGCTCTGCGCGAGCGCATGGACGTCGAGCCCGGCGACCTTGTGATGTTCGCCGCCGGCCCGCGCCTGCTCTCTGACGAGATTCTGGGCGGCATGCGTTCCCACATGGCCAACGCACTTGAGATCAAGCGCGAGGGCCACGACTTCCTGTGGGTCGTCAACTTCCCGCTGTTCCACTGGGATGAGGACCGCAAGGCCTATGCTGCCGAGCATCAGCCCTTTACCCTGCCGACCGAGACCGACATCGCCAAGATCGAGGCCGATCCTTTGGCGGCCGGTTCTTGCACCTACGACTTTGTCATGGACGGCTTTGAGGCCGGCGGCGGCGGTATGCGTATCCACAACGCCGAGATGCAGATGTCCATGCTCAAGCTCCTGGGCTTTACCGAGGAGCGCGCCGAGTCGCAGTTCGGCTTCCTCATGGAGGCGCTCAAGTTTGGTGCGCCCCCGATGGGCGGTTTTGCTCTGGGCCTGGACCGCGTGTGCATGCTGCTCACCGGCTCCGACTCCATCCGCGACGTCATGGCGTTCCCCAAGACGGCCAGCGGCTCCGACCTCATGTCGGGCGCCCCGAGTGCCGTTTCCGGCGCTCAGCTCAAGGACGTCAGCCTGCGTCTGATGTAGGCAAGCGACTACATATTATTGCCCACAACGAGGGAAGGACGCGTGCCTTCCCTCGTTTTTTATGGGACGGGGGTGCGCCGGTAACGTACAATAACTACCACGTGGCTGGGTTTGCCGGCCGAATGTGCGATGTCGTGGGAGGGGACATGGTCGAGTTTACAAAGACTATTAAAGATCCGTTGGGATTACATGCCCGCCCGGTTGCGCTGCTCTATGACATCATTGCCAAGCATCGTAGCGACGTGTCAGTCAGTATCGGCGATCGCCACACGGATGGCCGCGACGTTATAGGGCTCATGGCACTCTGCGGCGAATGTGGCGAGGATGTCGTGTTCCGTGTTTCGGGCGTGGATGAGGCCTCCTGCGTCACGTCGATCAGAAACCTCTCGCTTTAACCTCAACAATGTGACAAAGGGACTGTCACTTTGTCACATTTATATTGGCATCAAAAGGCACCGCAAAGAGATGGTCTTTGCGGTGCCTTTGTTTCGTATAGGAAACTTTTTCGAAATCTGAATGGGGACCCTTTCCAAAAAGTTAACCACGTGTTAGTTTACTAAAGCGAACATAGGCGTGGTTAACTTTTACCGCGTCGATGTTGAGGACGAACTGACGTTAGGAGCCACTCATGTCTTGCGGACCGCAGATGCCGGCCATGCCGCTTTCGATGGTAAAAGCGGGCGAAACCGTGCGCGTGTCTCGTGTAAAGGGCAATGAGGACATGAAGCACCACCTCAAGGACCTCGGCTTTGTCGAGGGCAACGAAATCCACGTGGTGAGCTCGAGTGGCGCCAATATCATCGTCACCGTGCTGGGCGCACGCTTTGGCATCGATTCCAAGGTTGCCATGCACATCATGACCGTCGGTTAGTCCACAGCATTTGATAAAAACCGAAAGGGGGACAAGAGGATGAAGACGTTGGGTGACGTTAAGGTGGGCGAGAGCTCTACCATCGTCAAGCTTCACGGTGAGGGCGCGCTTCGCCGCCATCTTATGGACCTGGGGCTCATCAAGGGCACTTCGTTCAAGGTCGTGAAGGTTGCACCGCTCGGTGATCCGGTCGAGATCAACGTGCGCGGCTACGAGCTTTCCATCCGCAAGGAGGAGGCGGCCGTCGTCGAGGTCCAGTAAGGACTTGCGGCGCATATTTCTGCAGATAAAGTTAGGTTTTTCTAACTTAATGCAGCATTTTGAAGCACATTATCCAGCCTGCGCGGAGAAAGCAGCGCGGGCACACAAGGAAGAAGGATTGAATGGCGGATTCTCAGATCCATGTCGCACTTGCGGGTAACCCCAACTGCGGCAAGACCACGCTTTTCAACCTGATCACCGGCGCCAACGGTTATGTTGGCAACTGGCCTGGTGTTACGGTTGAGAAAAAGGAAGCCAAGCTCCTGAGTGACAAGAACGTCACCATCACGGATCTCCCCGGTATCTACTCGCTTTCCCCCTACAGCCCTGAGGAGCAGTGCTCGCGCGACTACCTCATGAGCGGCGAGCCCGATGTCGTCGTCCAGGTGGTCGACGCCACCAACCTCGAGCGCAACCTGTACCTGGCACTTCAGGTCATCGAGACCGGCCTGCCCGTGGTCGTTGCCCTCAACATGGCCGACCTGGTCGAGAAGAATGGCGACAAGATCGACACCGACAGGCTTTCCAAGAAGCTCGGCTGCCCGGTTATGATGATCTCGGCCCTTAAGAACAAGGGCATCAAGGAGCTCTTCGAGCAGGTTAAGAAGTCCGCTGCTTCCAAGGGCCAGGTGCCGGAGCACAAGTTCGACTCCTCCATCGAGGACGTTCTGACGCACATCGAGAACAACCTGCCGGCAAGCGTCCCCGCTAACAAGCGCCGCTACTATGCCGTCAAGCTGTTCGAGCGCGATGCGGACGCCTGCAAGCTCATCAACCTCACCAAGGAGAAGGCCGCTCGCGTCGAAGAGCTGGTCGCTCAGTGCGAGCAGGACTGCGACGACGATGCCGAGTCCATCATCACCGGTGAGCGCTACGGCGTGATCGCCCACATCATCGACGAGTGCCTCACCAAGGCTCCGGCCAAGATGAGCACCTCCGAGAAGATCGACCGCGTGGTTACCAACCGTATTTTGGGCCTGCCGATCTTTGTGGTCATCATGTTCTGCGTGTACTACATCGCCGTCTCCACTCTGGGCGGCACGGTGACCGACTTCACCAACGACCAGCTCTTCGGTACCGACGGCTGGTATGTGCTCGGTCAGGGCCGCGATGCCTATGACGCAGCTGTCGAGGCTGCGGGTGACGCCGCCGATTTGGTTGACCCGGCGGAGTATGGCCCGTATGTTCCGGGTATTACCACCATGGTCCACGACGCACTTGTGGCGGGTGGCACCGAGGACGGTGGCCTGGTCGATTCGCTGGTCTGCGACGGCATCGTCGGCGGTATTGGCGCCATCATGGGCTTCGTCCCGCAGATGTTCCTGCTCTTTGTGATGCTGTCCTTCCTGGAGGACTGCGGCTACATGGCCCGCGTCGCCTTTATCATGGACCGCGTGTTCCGCCGGTTTGGCCTGTCCGGTAAGTCCTTCATCCCCATGCTCGTGTCCTCGGGCTGCGGCGTCCCCGGCGTCATGGCCACCAAGACCATCGAGAACGAGAAGGACCGCCGCATGACGGTCATGACCACCACGTTCATTCCCTGTGGCGCCAAGCTGCCGATTATTGCCCTGCTCATGGGTTCCATCATCGGCGATTCTTCCACCACCGCCGCGTGGATCAGCCCGCTCTTCTACTTCCTGGGCGTCTTTGCCGTCATCGCCTCGGGCCTCATGCTCAAGAAGACCAAACTCTTCGCCGGTCGCCCGACGCCGTTCGTTATGGAGCTTCCCGCCTACCACTTCCCGGCGATCCGCTCTTGGGCACTGCACGTGTGGGAGCGCTGCTGGGCCTTTATCAAGAAGGCCGGCACGATCATCTTCGCGTCCACCGTCGTTGTTTGGTTCCTCTCCAACTTTGGTAGCTATAACGGTTCCTTTGGCTTCCTGCCTGCGATGGACGGCATCCCCGAGGAGTTCACGGACTATTCTGTGCTCGCCATGCTGGGCAACCTGGTTGCCTGGATCTTCGCCCCGCTCGGCTTTAGCACTTGGCAGGCAACCGCGCTGACCGTCTCTGGCCTTGTCGCCAAGGAGAACGTCGTCGCCACCGCCGGCTCGCTGCTGTCCGTCGCCGACGCGGGCGAGACCGACCCGAGCCTGTGGACCGCGTTCGCCGGCATGTTCCCGACTATGGGCGCTTGCGTGGCCTTCGGCGCCTTCAACCTGCTGTGCGCTCCGTGCTTTGCCGCCATTGGCACCATCCGCAACCAGATGGATTCCGGCAAGTGGACCGCGATTGCCATCGGCTACGAGTGCGCCTTCGCTTGGGTGATCGCCCTGTTCATCAACCAGTTCTACAACCTGCTTGTTCTGGGGCAGTTTGGTATCTGGACGGTTGTGGCCATTGTGCTGCTGGTTGCGATGCTCTTCCAGATTTTCCGTCCCATGCCTAAGTTTGCTTGGACGGACGAGGACGAGACCAACACTGCTTCCGCTGCAGTTTCCGCTTAAGTCCGAATAAGGATTAACCCCTTTCCACGAGCCCGGGTGTCCCAGCGACACTCGGGCTTTTTGGTGGGGGAGATGTGGCGTTTCCGCAGATAAAACCGACCAAAATAAACCTGTCCCTTTTTGGTAGGTGGAGGATGGGGTAAAGTAAGTGGTGGTTAACTAGAGGAGGCCTGCTATGGCACCTATCGATATTGTTGTACTGGCTGTTATCGGCATTGCGTTTGTCGCCGTGTGCGTGCGCATTTATCGCAAGGGCACCTGCGCCGACTGCGCTCAAGGTGGCGTTTGCACGGGGCATTGCTCCAACAAAAAGACCTGCGCCGCGCTTAAGGGCGTGGACAAAATCGCCGAAGATTTGGGCCGCGGTATTAAATAAGGCCTAGGCATCCAAGTGCCCCGCGGGCATCCGTTCGCGGGGCACTTTGCACATTTGGGCGCGAGTGCGGCGAGTTGAAGAGTGATTTTGGGGTATCGTTACCTGTACTGTTAATTGGCAACTTATCTATAACGGAGTAACCCCATGAGCGCTCGCGTAACCATGAAGGACATAGCCGCCGAGCTTGGCGTTTCCATCAATACCGTGCACAAGGCCCTGACGGGAAAAGCCGGCGTGAGCGAATCCGTGCGCTCCAAGGTGAATGCTAAGGCCGAGGCCATGGGATACCATCGCAATACGAGTGCCTCGAGCCTGCGCCGCAAGGATATCAACCTGGTGTTTTGCCTGCCCCGCGCATCGCGCGAGGGAGCGTACTTTTTCCGTTACCTGTGGGAAGGCTGCAACCGCTTTGAGCAGGAGGTGGTCGACCAGGGCATTACGGTTGAGCGCGTTGAATTTGGCGTGGGCGGCTACGCCGATGCGCTCGAGCAGATTGATGAGCGCCTGCAGGTAGGCGAGAAGATTGATGGCCTGCTTGCCTATGTTCCGGGCGATGACCGCGCAACCGAGCTCCTGAGACAGATTGCCGAGGCAGGCGTGACAATCGAGCTCGTCGACGGCGACCGCCCGCACCTCGATCGCTTGGGTGCGAGCTTGGCCGACTATTCGACGGCAGGCAGCCTTATGGCTGAGCAGGCGGCAAATCTGGCCCACGCTTCTGGGGCTGACGCCCGCGTGCTCCTGTTGGCGGGCGACCCCTATACCGATTCACACTATCTGACCGCCCGCGCCTTTCACAATTACCTGCGCGAACACGATATTCCATGGCAAGTTGAGGACCTTGCCGGCGCCCATGCGCAAGTCAAACAGCTCGAGCGCGAGCTTGAGCAGCGCTTGAGTGCGCCTGATGCTCCCGAGCTCATCTGTAGCGTTTTTGCCGTTGGTTCCGAGGTAGTCGCCAACGCGCTTGTTTCGAGCGGCAAGGCCGGCAAGGTCATGGTAATCGGCAACGACCTGTTCCCCGAGAGCGCCTTGGCCTTGCGCCGTGGCATCTTTACCAATATTGTCTATAAAGACCCGGTGAGCTTGGCCTACCGCGGCGCTAAGACTTTGGGCGAGTATTTGCTGTGGGGTAAAACTCCGGCGGAGCCCGTGCAGAAGGGTGCTGTGGAGATGGTGTTTGCCAGTAACGTTGACCGTTACTGCAAGCTTGCGGGAATTTAGCCGTTTGGTCAGGTACCCCCTCTTGCGACGTGCATTTTTTGGAGTATTCAGCAATGGCGTGTCCCGAAAGAGGCTAGAACGACTGTTTTAAGTGCCGTCGATGGCGTAATTCGCCATCGACGGCACTTATTTATGCCGATTGGGCGCAATATGAGCATCAAATAGGGCTTCGAAGACGGTGCGCGGTGCGCTTCGATGTTGAATACTCCCAAAAATGCACGGCGGAACATGACCCATCTGGCCAAAAGCGCTCAAGTTCGGTATTCGGGGACGCCTGCCAATTCGCAATACATACAAGTCACGGCTCCAGTAACCGTTGAACGGGCAAAATCGACCGTTCACCCCATGGTGGTTAGGTGAACGTTCACCTTTTAAGTCGCAATGAACTAGTATAGTGAACGTTCACCTAGAGGATAACGAGCGCATCGTGCGCCCGCTCCGCCAACAAAGGGGTTGTTTGATGAAAAACTTCATGGACGATCAGGATTTCCTGCTGAGCACCAAGACCGGCGAGGAGCTGTTCCACAACTTTGCCGAGGGTATGCCCATCGTCGACTACCACTGCCACATTTCTCCCAAGGAGATCTGGGACGACAAGCGTTTTGAGAACATCACCGAGGTTTGGCTGGGCGGCGACCACTACAAGTGGCGTCTGATGCGTGCAAACGGCGTTGACGAGCGCTTCATTACCGGCGATGCCCCTGCTCGCGAGAAGTTCCAGAAGTGGGCCGAGACCCTGGGCCGCTGTGTGGGCAACCCCGTCTTTGAGTGGAGCCACCTGGAGCTTAAGCGTTACTTTGGCTACGAGGGCGTCCTGAACGGCAAAACCGCTCAGGAGGTCTGGGGCCTTGCCAACGCCAAGCTCGCTGAGGCCAGCTTTACCTGCCGTAACCTGATCAAGCAGTCCAACGTCCGCATGATCTGCACTACCGACGACCCCGCCGACAGCTTTGAGTGGCACAAGAAGATTGCCGCCGACGACAGTTTTGACGTCCAGGTCGTTCCCGCCATGCGCCCCGATGCCGCCCTGCGCATCGAGCGTGGCCAGGAGTTCGCCGACTACTGCAAGCACCTTTCCGAGGTTGCCGGCGTTGAGGTCAGCGACTTCGAGGGCATGAAGGCCGCCATCTCCAAGCGCTACGATGTCGCCCACGAGCTGGGCTGCCGCGCTTCCGACCACGCGCTCGACTACGTTATGTACGCCCCGGCTACCGCCGAGGAAATTGAGACTATCTTTGCCAAGGGCCTTGCCGCCGAGCCGCTTACCGAGGACGAGGTCCTCAAGTACAAGACGGCCTTCATGCAGTTTGTCGCCGGCGAGTATGTGCGCCTTGGCTGGGCCATGCAGCTGCACTTTGGTTGCAAGCGCGACAACAACCGTGCCATGTTTGCCAAGCTCGGTCCCGATACCGGCTACGACTGCATCTCCAATTACACGCCGTCCGACCAGCTCGCTGATTTCCTCAACTCCATTCAGGAGACTTGCGGTCTGCCCAAGACCATCCTGTACAGCCTGAACCCCATCGACAACACCATGATCGATACCGTCATGGGCTGTTTCCAGGAGGCCCCGACCGCCGGCAAGATCCAGAACGGTTCCGCCTGGTGGTTCAACGACAACGAAGTCGGCATGCGCGAGCAGCTCACCGCCCTTGCCAACGAGGGCGTTCTGGGCAACTTCGTCGGCATGCTCACCGACTCCCGTTCCTTCCTGTCCTATCCGCGCCACGAGTACTTCCGTCGCGTGCTGTGCAGCGTGATCGGCGAGTGGGTCGAGCAGGGCAAGTACCCGGCCGACATGAAGCTGCTGGGCACCATCGTGCGCGACATCAGCTACAACAACTCCGTTCGCTACTTTGGCTTTGACCTGGACACCGTCGAGGCCTAAATCCAAACCTGGTTCCGGGAGCGCCGTCGCCACACGCGGCGCCCCCCTTTTGCTTACACGCTAACGGCTATCTAAGGAGACACATAGATGGAGAACATCAGCTACGATACGCTCGAGAAGATCGGCTACGAGGGCTACCTGCTGCCCAAGGACGCGCCGGAGAAGGTCCTGCAGTTTGGCGAGGGCAACTTCCTACGCGCTTTCGTTGACCGCTTCTTTGACATGGGTAACGAGGCGACCGGCTGGAATGGCAAGATCGTCATGGTCCAGCCCATCAGCGGCGCCTTTGGCTTTGCCGACGGTATCAATGCCCAGGACGACCTGTATACCGTGCTGGTGCGCGGCAAGGAGGACGGCAACACGGTCGACGAGTCCCGCGTGATTAGCGCTTGCAGCCGCTGCATCAACCCGTACCGCGAGGACGACTACCGCGCCATGATGGAGGTCGCCGTCTCTGACGACCTGGAGATTATCGTCTCCAACACCACCGAGGCCGGTATCGCCTACGACCCGTCCTGCAAGGCCGACGACATGCCGCCCGCGAGTTTCCCCGCCAAGCTTGCTCAGGTCCTTCACGCCCGCTGGGCCGCCGGCAAGCCGGGCGTCATTGTGCTCGCCTGCGAGCTCATCGATCACAACGGCGAGGAGCTGCTGCGCATCATGAACCAGTACGTGAGCGACTGGGGCTGGGAGGACGAGTTTGCGCAGTGGATGGCCAACGACTGCACCGTCTGCACCACGCTCGTCGACACTATCGTCCCCGGCCGCATCCGCGACCCCAAGGAGGCCGCTGCCGTGGCCGAGCGCCTGGGCTACGAGGATCCCTTCCTGGCCGTGCGCGAGCCCTTCCAGATGTGGGGCATCCAGGGTGACGAGTCGCTTGCCGAGAAGCTTCCCTTTGTGAAGGCTGGTCTTCCGGGTGTCTTTGTGACTCCCGACGTCACCCCGTACAAAAAGCGCAAGGTCCGCATCCTCAACGGTGCCCACACCGCCTTCGTTCCGGGTTCCTGGGTTGCCGGCTTTGATATCGTGCGCGACTGCATGCATGACGAGACCATTCGCGGCTTCATGAACACCATGCTCTACGACGAGGTTATCCCGACGCTCGCCACCGACTTGGATGTCGAGGACTGCAAGGCCTTTGCCGCCGCCGTCGAAAACCGCTTCGACAACCCGTTTATTGATCATGCGCTGCTCTCCATCTGCCTCAACTCCACGGCTAAGTGGCGCGCTCGCGACCTGCCCACGCTCAAGGACTACGTTGCCGAGACCGGCAACCTGCCCAAGTGCCTGGCGACGAGCCTCGCTACGCTCATCTCCTTCTACACGCAGGAGCTCGTGTCCCGCGAGGGCGACGGCCTGCACCTGCGTCGCTCCGACGGCACCGAGTACACCGCTCAGGACGACGCCTTCGTGCTCGACTTCTACGCCGCCCATGCCGGCGCCGACGATGCCCAGCTGGTGCACGACGTGCTCACCAACGAGCAGATGTGGGGCGAGGACCTTACGCAGATCGCAGGTCTTGAGGAGTTTGTCGTCAGCGCGCTCGCCGTCGTGCGTGCCGAGGGCGCCAAGCAGGCCTTCGCCAACGCTCAGGCGTAAATTTCCGGCGCAGACGCGGGCGCGGGACGGCGTGCCCGCGTCTCGACTTCTGCTCAACCTGTAGGGTTAGGACCATTTGCAATGAACACTATCCAGATCAATCCGGCCGACAACGTGATCGTCGCGCTGTCGCCGCTTGCCAAGGGCACCGCCGTCGCGGTTCCCGGGGTGGGCGAGGTCGTGGCCGCGGAGGATATTCCGCAGGGTCATAAGATGGCCGTGCGCTCGATTGCCGCGGGGGAGGACGTCATCAAGTACGGCCTTCCTATCGGCCATGTGACGGGCGATGTCCAGCCCGGTCAGTGGCTTCATACACATAATGTCAAGACCAACCTTTCGGGCGAGGTCGAGTACACCTACAACCCCACACATCCGGTCGTTGAGCCGGTTGAGCCCGAGACCTTTATGGGGTTCCGCCGCGCCGACGGTCGTGCCGCGACGCGTAATGAGCTGTGGATCATCCCCACGGTCGGCTGTGTCAACGAAGTCGCCCGTGCCATGTGTGAGCAGGCCCAGGATCTGGTCGATGGCTCGCTGGAGGGTGTTTACTACTTCCCGCATCCCTTTGGCTGCTCGCAGACCGGCGCCGACCATGCCCAGACGCGTCGTCTGCTGGTGGCGCTCTCGCGTCATCCTAATGCGGCCGGCGTGCTATTCCTGTCGCTCGGTTGCGAGAACTGCACGCACCAGCAGGTGCTCGATGAGCTCGGTGACTTCGATCACGAGCGCGTTCGCTTTCTCACCTGCCAGGATGTAGCCGACGAGCAAATCGAGGGCCACAAGATTCTGTCTGAGCTGGCCGACCTGGCCAAGCAGGCCAAGCGTGAGCCCATTCCCGCCTCCGAGCTGGTCATTGGCCTTAAGTGCGGTGGATCTGACGGTCTTTCGGGCATTACCGCCAACCCCACGATCGGTCGCGTGAGCGATATGGTCGTAGCCCGCGGTGGCACATCGGTGCTCACCGAGGTGCCCGAGATGTTTGGCGCGGAGAGCATTCTGCTCGATCGTTGCGAGAGCCAAGACGTCTTTAACGCGGCGGCCGACATGCTCAACGGCTTTAAGGACTACTTTATCAGCCACGGCGAGGTCGTCTATGAGAACCCGAGCCCCGGCAACAAGGACGGCGGCATTACCACGCTCGAGGACAAGAGCTGCGGCTGCGTGCAAAAGGGCGGATCTGCCCCCATCGTCGACGTGCTGCCGTACGCCGGTCAGGCTACCAAGCATGGTCTGAACATGTTGTGCGGTCCGGGCAACGACATGGTATCCACCACGGCCCTGACGGCTGCCGGCTGCCACGTGATCCTGTTCTCGACCGGCCGCGGCACGCCGTTTGGTGCGCCGGCGCCTACGCTCAAGGTGTTCACCAACCAGCGTCTGTGCGACCACAAGGCCAACTGGATGGACTTTAACGCCGGTGTGGTCGCCACCGGCGAGCGCACGCTCGACGAGGCTGCCCATGACCTGTACCAGCTGGTGCTGGACACGGCGAGCGGCAAGCTTACCAGCGCCGAGCGTCGCGGCTGTCACGAGATCAGCATCTGGAAGGACGGCGTCTGCCTGTAGCGATGACACGTTGAGCGCGTGATCGGGCAAGCTGTTGCAAAGACCGGACGACCCCGCTGAGGACATTCTCGGCGGGGTCGTTTTTTCGTTTCTCGTTGCGTTGTCGTGCACGGCTTTTTTGGGGAAGGGTGCCCGGCACCTCCCTCATCTCCAGAGAACAATGAACGTTCACCTAGTGGTTGCGTGGTGCTGAATCGACTTAATAATCAAAAATGCAGGGATATTTTCATTTTCAGGTCCGTTCAACGGCAAAAAACGACCGTTCAAGGATAATATACAAGTGAACGTTCACCTATTATAAGCAAATCGCGCATAATCTAGCTAAACGTTCACCCTGAACGGCATGCAGACAGACGTCGGTATGGACTCCAATGTCTTGTTCCAAGACAATCGAGAAAAGAGAGGGAGCTCGATGACTAACAAGATCGGTAAAAAGCGCAAGATCACATTCTGGACGCGCTTGGGCTTTGGTATGGGCGGCATGCTCAACTCTGGTGCCCTGACCTTTACGCACAGCTACATGGTGCTGTTCCTGTCCACGGAGTGCGGTCTGTCCGCAGGCGAGGCTGCGTTGATCAGCTCGTTCGCCATCTATCTCAACGCCATTCTGTGCCCGCTCATGGGCTTTGTGGCCGATAACTTTTACGCTACCAAGATCGGCCGTATCTTTGGCCGCCGCCGTTTCTGGATCTTGCTGGCAATCCCGATGATGGTCGCCGAGCCGCTCATCTTTGTGGCTACGCCGTTTGGTTTCCCGTACTACTTTGTGCTGTACCTGATCTACAACGTCGCGTATACGTTCTGCACTGCCAACCTGTCGCCGCTTACCATCGAGATGACCGACGACTTCAAGGAGCGTACGTACCTCACCGGCTACAAGCACCTCTTTGGTAACGCCGCCGGCTTCCTGATGGCAGCACTCGTCGGCTTTGGCTTTGGCACCTTCGGCGAGACCAACCCGTTCAGCTACTTCATCATCGCTACGGTCAACGCTTCGGTCATGGCAATCTCGCTGCTGTGCGTGTACCTGTCCACGTGGGAGCACACCCCCGAGGAGGTGGCTCAGGAGAAGATCGAGAGCGTCGGCGAGGGTATCAAGAAGTTCTTCATCGACGTTGTCTCCACCTTCCGCAATAAGTCCTTCCGCAAGGTCCTGTATGCACAGGTCTCCACGAAGCTCGCTGCTGCCTGCTGGTCTGCCTGCCTGTCCTTCTTCATCGTCTACTGCCTGCAGATTCCTAAGTCCTATGAGTCCGTGATGGAGATGCCCGGCAAGGTCGTCGCTATCGTCTGCACCGCTATCTGGGTTGCCCTCATGGCCAAGAAGGGCTTCCACAAGTCTTGGTACCTGGCAAACGTCGGTTGCGCTGCGTGCATCATCGCCTACAACTACTTCGCCTTTGGTCAGATCAACGGCACCTCCACGGTCGCCATCGCCATGATCGCCTACCCCATCATCTTCGCTATCTGGAAGTTCTTCTACGTTGGCTTTCAGTATCTGCCCGATGTTCTGCTCAACTACATCCCCGATGTCGATGAGCTCATCACCCTGCGTCGTCGCGAGGGCATCTACAGCTCCGCTCAGCAGCTCTGCCAGCAGATCGCCCAGGCTATCGCCGTCAACGCATGGGCTATCGTCCTTGCTGCCTCCGGCTTCATTCAGACCGCCGGTAACAGCGACGCCGTGACCCAGCCCGCCACCGTGCCTCTGTACATCTGCGGCTACATGCTTATCGGCTGCGCCGGCTTCTTCCTGCTCGCGGCTATCCTTGCCCGCGGCATCAAGATCGACAAGGAGCAGTGCGACATCCTCTGCGACGAGATCAAGCGCGTCAAGGAGGGCGGCAAGATGGCCGACGTCCAGCCCGAGGTCAAGGCCCTTTGCGAGGAGCTCTCCGGCTTCAAGTACGAGGACTGCTTCGCTCACAACAACGTTGGCTTCCAGGACGGCAGCGTAATTCCCGCCGAGTAGGGCAGGCGCATCGTCCAAACCACAGGGCCGTGCCACCGGAGATCCACCGGCGGGTGCGGCCCTTTTTTAAAAACGAGTAGTATGAACTTCTGATTACATTTGAGGGAGAGACCCATGGAGACGAACGTTATCTGGCGCAACGCCCGCGCGGCCGTTATTGAGCTCGACGACGGTGGCTACTTTACCTGTGCCGATACGTGGGAGATCTTTGTCAACGATGAGCCCGTCGGTACCACGAATACGGTCGAGACCTATGTTGACGGCCTGGTTCCCGGCAAGCGCAACCTCGTCCGCTTTGTCTGCGGCGAGCGTGAGCTGAGTGTGGGCGTCACCACGCCCGCGGAGCCCTTTACCATCAATGTTCGCGACTGCGGCGCCAAAGGCGATGCCGAGCACGATGACACCACCAATATCCAGGCTGCCATCATGGCTTGTCCCAAGGGCGGGCGCGTGCTGATTCCCGCTGGCAACTACCGCATCAAGTCCCTCTTCCTTAAGAGCAATATCAACATCGAGCTCGCCGAGGGCGCGGTGCTGCTGGCCCGTCACGACCGCGCGGCGCTTGCCTACATTCCGGGCACGGTCACGGGTGACAAGGGCACCGGGTATGCCGGCACCGATATGCTGCCCCTGGGCCGCTGGGAGGGCGAGAGCTTTTCGACCTACTGTTCGACCTTTACGGGTCTGAGCGTGCACGACGTGTGCATCTATGGCCGCGGCGCCATCGACGGCCAAACCGATTTTGCCGAGGATAACTGGTGGAACAAGGACTTTAAGAATATCTTCCGCCCCGAGGAGGGCCGCGAGATCGCCCGCCCGCGCATGATCTTCCTGTCCGAGTGCCAAAACGTGAGCCTTGCCGGCTTTACCGTCCGCAACAGCCCGGCATGGAACATCCATCCCGTTCTGTGTGAGCACGTTGATGCGCTTTGCCTGTCCATCGAGGGTCCCAAGAACTCCCACAACACCGACGGCTTCGATCCCGAGAGCTGTGGCTTTGTTCGTATCCTGGGTTGCCAGTTCTCGGTGGGCGACGACTGCATCGCCATCAAGAGCGGCAAACTGGGCATTGAGCCCGAGCTTCGTCCCGCCACGCACGACGTGCTGATCTCGCACTGCTACATGCACGACGGCCACGGCGCCGTGGTGCTGGGATCCGAGGCCGCCGGCGGCATCAAGGACCTCACCGTGAGCAAGTGCCTCTTTGAGCGCACCGACCGAGGCCTGCGCGTCAAGACCCGCCGCGGTCGCGGCAAGGACGCCGTCAACGAGGGCATCACCTTTGAGCACATTCGCATGGACGAGGTGCTCACGCCTTTCGTGGTCAATTCGTTCTACTTCTGCGACAAGGACGGCAAGACCGACTACGTTCAGAGCCGCGAGGCGCTGCCCGTCGACGACCGCACGCCCGGGTTTGGCGCCACGACGTTCCGCGACATCGAGGCCACCAACTGCCACGCGGCCGCGGCCTATATCACGGGCCTGCCCGAGAGCAAGGTGACGCGCCTGACATTCCAGGATGTCCATGTGACCTTTGCCGCCGATGCCGAGCCCTTTGTGCCGGCCATGGCCTGTGGCGTGGAGCCGATGGTGCGCCAGGGCATCATCGCGCAGAACGTGAAAGTCCTCGACCTGCAAAATGTGGTGATTGAGGGTCAGGACGGAGATGAGCTGCAGCTCGAGAACGTCGATAAGATTGTCCGTTCCTAGCTGGAATTGATGACCGGGGCCGCATTGCCGAAAAAATCGGCTATGCGGCCCTTGTACCATGCGGCCGCGCTACGCATCATAACGAGAAGGTATACATGCTCAATAAAACGATTTGTGTCGGGGTCGATGGCTCGGATGCCGCGATCTCGTCCTATATTTTTGCTCCCACCGAGGATGCTTATGGCCTAGAACCCCGACCTGCAGTTTTGATTGTGCCGGGTGGGGGCTACGATCATATTTCGCCTCGAGAGGGCGAGCCGGTGGCGCTACGCTTACTTGCGATGGGGTATCAGGCTTTTGTTCTGGACTACTCGGTTGCGCCCGCCACCTATCCGCTTGCATTGCAAGAACTTGCACGGGCGGTCGATACCGTGCGAAGTCATGCGACGGAGTTTTGCGTCGATCCCAATCGAATTACGGTCATGGGTTTTTCGGCGGGTGGGCATCTGGTTGGCTTGCTCGGGGCGCTTTGGGACCAATCCTGGCTTGCAGAGTCGATCGCGACATCGCCTGAGTCGATTCGGCCTGACGCACTTTGCTTGGGCTATCCGGTCGTAAGCTCGGGGGCCTATGCCCATCGTGGCTCGTTTGAACACCTAACGGGTGCCGATGACGTTTTGGCTCAAAAGTTGTCGATCGAGAACATGGTTGGTGAAGGCTTTCCCCGTACGTTCTTATGGCATACCGCCGAGGATGCATCGGTGCCAGTCCAAAATAGCCTTTTGCTTGCGCAGGCGCTTGCCGATCACGGGATTGGCTTTAGCTTACATATTTTTCCGCATGGAAAGCACGGAGCATCGCTCGCCACGGCCCAAACGGCATTTAAGGGTTGCGCCGAGCATATTCAGCCACAGGTTCAGGGCTGGCCTGAGCAGTTTGCCGCCTGGGAGCGTGATGGACGATGAACGAAAGTATCTATACGCTGCGCGTTTCGAGGGCTGCGGAAGGAGCGTACCCAGCGATTTCCGATGCCTTGGCGGCAGTCGATCGGCTCTATCCGGATGCCGAGCAACCGGTGATGATTCGCATCGATCCGGGCGAGTATCGCGAGCGGGTCGAGATCCGTCGCCCACATGTGACGATTGAGGGAGAGACGGCCGACAGCGTGCGCATCGTTGGCTGCCTTGCGGCGCAGATGCCCTCGGAGGACGGCAGCGGCCAGGACGGAAAGCTCGGCACCTTCCGCACGTATACGGTGTTGGTCGATGCCGATGACGTGACGCTTGCAAACCTCACGATCGAAAACGATGCGGGCGATGGACGCGAGGTCGGTCAGGCGATTGCCCTGTATGCCGATGGCGACCGTCTAGTCGTCGATGCCTGCTGCATTAAGGGGCACCAAGACACGCTGTTTTTGGGTCCGCTGCCGCCGCATGAGGTCAAACCGGGCGGGTTTATAGGACCCAAACAGTATGCGCCGCGCCGGGTGGGGCGCCAGTATTTTAGACGTTGCCGGATCGAGGGCGATGTCGACTTTATCTTTGGCGGCGCGCGTGCCTATTTTGAGGGGTGCGAGATTCGCTCACTCAACCGCGATATGGACGTGAACGGTTACGTGACGGCGGCATCGACGCCCGAGGGAGAGCCGTACGGCTTCGTGTTCCACGGCTGTTCGTTTACAGCTCCGGATGACGTGGCGCCGGATTCGGTCTATCTGGGCCGTCCTTGGCGCGAGTGGGCGCAAACCGTGCTGATCGATTGCTGGCTGGGGCAACACATCAAGCGCGAAGGTTGGTGGGACTGGAATAAGCCGGCGGCGCACGAGAGGGCGCGCTATGTTGGCACAAGTCTGCATGGCCCGGCGGGTGATGCTGCTGGCTGGGCGCCGTGGACGCGCGAACTCGATGCGACGGCCGCTGCCCGGTACGCTCGCGAGCAGGTGCTTGCCGGTGCGGACGGCTGGGACCCCGAGGGCGGCGATGGTGATGCGGTGGAGACCGCCAGTCTTTCCGATAGCGGCCGCACAGTGCATATCGACATCTATTACGAAGACGAACCGGCGCTTCGCGACCGTCTTAAGCGCGAGGGGCGTTCCGCCGCGTTTAAGGGCGCGACGCCCGGTGACTTTGAAGCATGGCAAATTGCGACGAGGGATCGGCTGTTTGACCTGCTGGGCTTATCGATTATGGACCGTGTGCCGATTGAAGTGCGCGAGCTCGATCGGGTGCAGATTGCCGGCGGTATCGTGCGCACTCATGCGATGTTGCAGGTGGAGCGCGACGTTTGGATGCCGTTTTACCTACTGGAGCCGCAGGCGCCCAAGCTGGATGCGCACGGCTGCAAGCGCTGCTATATCTGCCCGCATGGCCATCAGGGCGCAGGCGCCGCAAGTGTTGCGGGCGTAACGGGCGTGCCGGCGGTCGACGATGCCGTACGCAAGTTTAACTACGACTACGGCCTGCGTCTGGCGCGCATGGGCTATGTGACCGTCTGTCCCGATGCACGTGGCTGGGGGAGCCGTCGCGACTGGAAAGGCCAGGGCGACGACGAGAACAGTTATCTGCGCGGGACCTGCCTAAACCAGGCGCGCATGGCGGAGCCGCTGGGCCTTACGGTTGCAGGTCTCAACGCCTGGGACAACATGCGTCTGATCGATTACCTGGAGGCGCGCGGCGACATTGCCATGGACGACCTGGGCTGCTTTGGCTTTTCGGGCGGCGGATACATGACGTTGTACCTGGCGGCGCTCGACCCACGCGTGCGCAAGGCGTTTGTCTCGGGCTATCTGTACGGTGTCGACGATTCGCTGCTGCACCTCAACGGTAACTGCAGCTGCAACTATGTGCCGGGACTGTGGCGCCTGCTCGATATGGGCGATATCGCGTCGCTCATTGCACCACGCCCGCTGCTGGTGCAGAGTTGCGAGGGTGATCATCTCAACGGCGCCCGCGGACTTGCGAATGTTGATGAGCAGCTCTCCATCGTTCGGGACGCCTATGGCCTCGTGGGACATGCCGACGACCTGTTGCACGAGGTTTGCCCGGGCGGACACCATCTGGGCGTTGCGTACCTTGCCGAGGATATCGAATGGCTTGACGGGCATGCTGCCGGGGGCCGTTCCTAGGTCGTGGGCGTTGTTGCGGGCAAACGGTAATGACTGATGAGGCCAAAGGCCGCCGTGTGGGCGGGAAGGAGTATAAATATGAAACCGACGAAGACCTTGAGCGAGTCGACCATCTGCTGTTTTGGTGATTCGACCACGTGGGGCGACAATGGATGCGGCGCGGGCGGCAACGACATCTCCTGGACTTCGCATCTAGGAGCGCTGCTGGGTGGCGCAACTATCGAGAATTACGGCATCAAGGGATCGCGCATCGCCGTCAAGGCCGACCGTACCGATTCGTTTGTCGAGCGCTTGGACGGCATCGATCACGCGGCAGATGTCTACGTCGTCTTTGGCGGCGTCAACGACTTTAGCCGTAACGTGCCGCTGGGAGAGCTGGGCAGCACGGACGTGCATGAGTTCTACGGTGCGCTCGACTACCTGATTCGCGCTATCACGGCGCGTTCGCCTCAGGCAAAGCTGGTGTTTATGACGCCGTGCAAGACCAGCGGTAAACACGAGAAGGATATCCCGGCGAGCGATGAGCTCAACCATCTGGGCCTGACGCAGGTCGCCTACGTAAAGGCGATGCTGGAGGTCTGCGACTGCTACTCCGTGCCGGTGATCGACCTGTATGCGCAAAGCGGCATCAGCCCGTTTTTGCCGGAGCACCGCGAGCTCTACATGCCGGACGGTCTGCATTACAGCCCTTCCGGCTATGAGCGCCTGGCGCATCGCATCGCTGCGGGCCTCACCTCCGTTTGCCGCTAAAAGGCTGCCGTTCACTGGGATTATAGGGTTAACGTTCACCATATAATCCCAGTTCGCGTTATACTAAGGTTAACGTTCACCCATCATTTTTGTCAGAGGGGACAGCAATGGGCTGCAATCAGATTCTGGACCGCTATATCGAGCAGTTGATCGAGACCTCTACGCCGCAGGCACCGGCCTGGAACATCGAAAAGCTCCGTGCCGGCAAGGAGAACACCTGGAACTATATCGATGGCTGCATGATCAAGGCGCTCATCGAGCTGTACGAGATCACGGGTGAGCAGCGCTACCTGACCTTTGCCGACGACTACATCGACTTTTTTGTCCAGGAAGACGGCACCATCAAGCACTATAAGCCCGAGGAGTACAACCTCGACAACGTCAACGCGGGCAAGACCCTCTATAAGCTCTACGATTTGGTGGGCAAGCCCAAATACCGCGCCGCTATGGACACCATTTACCGCCAGCTCGAGACCCAGCCGCGCACCAAAGAGGGCGTGTTTTGGCACAAGGCCGTCTATCCCAACCAGATCTGGCTCGACGGCATGTATATGGCGCAGCCGTTCTATATGCAGTACGAACTGAGCTTCCACAACCGTCGTGCCTGCTCGGACAGCTTCCATATGTTCCAGGTCGTGCACGATCTGATGCGCAATCCCCTCAACGGTCTGTACTATCACGCTTACGACGCGAGCCGCAAGCAGTTCTGGTGCGATCCGGTCACCGGCCTTTCGGCCAACTTCTGGCTGCGCGCCGAGGGCTGGTTTGCCATGGCGCTCATCGACACCTGGGAGCTTATGCCGCCTTCGATGTCGGCCGAGAAGGACGAGATCCGCAAGATGTTCCACGATCTGATCGACGCCATGCTGCCGTATCAGGACGAGAAGACCGGCATGTGGCACCAGGTCATCAACCTGCCCAATATCGCCCCCAACTACCTGGAGGAGTCGGGCAGCGCCATCTTTGCCAACGCCATCATGAAGGGCGTGCGTCTGGGCGTGCTGGGCGAGCGTTACTACCAGTACGGCCGTCGCGCCTTCGATGGCATCTGCGAGACCTGCCTGTCCGAGCATGATGGCCAGCTGGCGCTCGACAACATCTGCCTGGTCGCAGGCTTGGGCAACACCGCACACCGCGAGGGCACGTTTGGTTACTACATGAGCGAGCCCGTGGTCAAAAATGATGCAAAGGGCGTCGCGCCGCTGGTGCTTGCCTATATCGAGACCATGCATCACGACAAGCTTGCCGGCAAGCGCGACCCGCTGGCCCCTTCGGGCGTGTGCTCTATCGAGGACCCGTTTGGCGGATACACCCCGGGCATCAACGCTCATAAGGGATGTGAATAGCATGGGGGCTATTACTCCGGGCGTACGTTTGCACGACCTTCCGCAGGGAACCGTCGAGGAACGCATTCGCATGGCGGGAGAGCTGGGCTTTTCGTGCATTCAGCTGCCAAGCAAGGTGCTCTATGCATCGATGGGGATCGATCGAGGCGGTCTGACCCGCGAGCTTGCCGATCATTTGCGTGCGGTGCTCGACGAGGCGGGCGTTTCGGTCGCCGTGCTCGGCTGCTACAAGAATCTGGCGACGCCCGATCGACAACAGCTCATGGATAACTATGCCGAGTATGAGGCATGCCTGAACTTTGCCCAGATGCTCGGCGGCTGCCCGGTGGGTACCGAGACCGGTCGCCCCAATGCGCAGAACCGCGTTGCTGACGACCGTATGACCGACGAGGCGCTCGATGCGTTTATGGACGGACTCGCACGCGTCTGCGAGTGCGCCGAGGCCGTGGGTGGGCAAATACTGATTGAGCCCGGCTGGAACGAGACGGTCAACACGCCAGATCGCTGCCGTGAGGTGCTGGAGCACGTTTCGAGCCCGGCGCTCGGCGTGATCTACGACCCGGTGTCGCTGCTGCATCCCAGCGTCGTTGGCGAGGCGCAAGAAACTACCGCGCGTATGCTCTACTTATGCGGCAGCAAGATCCGCGTGCTGCATGCCAAGGATTTTGAAGTCGTCGACAACGAGGACGAGGTCGGTTGGTGCGACGGCACGGGCTCGCGCCTGGTGTGCCACGGCGTGGGCGAGACGGGCCGTTATGACTTTGAGCCCGTGGTGGCCTGGGCGGCTGCCGCCCGCCCTGGGATTCCCTGCGTGGTCGAGAACAGCGTGCCGGCGACGGTGGCTGGCTGCCTGACGACACTCGAGCGCATGTCCGCTCGCTGCGGGGCATCGCATCGCGAGATATAGCATTGGCTTTTGCTGTGGCGGCAAATTGAGCTTGCCTGACTGGGGGCGACGGTGAAGGGTCTTTATCGTCGTCTCATTGGATTACATCAAAAAGGGGAGTTGCGTGGCTATCCACATTGTCGAAGAGGCGAATCGTTGCCTAGGTTGCAAAAGGGCGTTCTGCCAGCTTAAGGGCTGCCCGGTTCAGACACCTATCCCGCAGGTCATTGACCTGTTCAAACAGCGTCGTCTGGAAGAGGCGGGCGAGCTGCTGTTCCAGAACAATCCCATGAGCGCGGTCTGCTCCATGATCTGCAACCATTCGGGCCAGTGCGAGGGCGCGTGCATCCAGGGCCGCAAGGGCACACCGGTGCATTTTTCGAGTATCGAGAACTATATCTCGACTGCATATTTGGACCGCAAGGAGTGGAAGCCCGCGCCGTCGTGCGGCAAGCAGGTTGCCGTGGTCGGTTCCGGTCCTGCCGGCATTACCGTGGCCATTAAGATGGCCCAGCTGGGCTGTGCCGTCACGGTGTTTGAACAGCGCCCCGAGATCGGCGGCGTGCTGGAGTACGGCATCCCCGAGTTCCGCCTGCCGCGCTCGCTGGTGCAAAAATACCGCCATGTGATGTGCTCACTGGGCGTGCGCGTCCGTCCCTCGACCACCATCGGTGGCGCGCTGCATATCGACGACCTGCTGCGCGACGGCTACGATGCGGTCTTTATCGGTACCGGTACTTGGCGCGCCCGCAAGCTGGGTATTCCCGGCGAGTCGCGTGGCAACGTGCTGTTTGGTATCGATTATCTGGTCGATCCTACGAGCGTGGCAATTGGGCAGAACGTGGCGGTTATCGGCGCCGGCAACGTGGCCATGGATGTTGCCCGCACAGCCCTGCGCTCGGGCGCTCGCAAGGTCACCGTGTATGCCCGATCGCGCCATATCTCTGCCATCGATGATGAGGTGGAGCTGACCGAGCTTGACGGTGCCGAGATTATGTGCGGCAAGGCGATCTGCGCCATCGACGATAGCGGTCCGGTGTTCGAGACGGCTATCTTTGACGAGGACAACAACGTGGTGGGCTACGAGGAAGAGCTCGACCATGCGTCTGCCGACACGGTTGTGATTGCGGCGTCTCAGGTGCCCAAGGACAAACTCGTGCTTACAACGGGCGGTCTGGAGACCGACCATCGCGGCCTGCTTTCGGTCGACGAGCACGGCATGACCACCGTGCCTGGCGTCTTTGCCGCCGGCGACGTGGTTAACGGCCCGCTCACCGTGGTCCACGCTGTAGCTGGCGCCAAGCTTGCCGTCGAAGGCATGACCAGCTACCTGGGCCTCTAACACATTCCATCCATCAGTTGCGGTGAAATACGGACTGTTTTGGCTGCCAAAAGCCTCGATTGCTCCGTATCTCACCGCAACTTTTTGTGGGGTAGGCTAGAGACGCTGCATGCGGTACCCGACACCCATGTGTGTCTGAATCATCTTGGGGTGAGAGGGGTCTGCCTCGATCTTCTTGCGCAGGGTGCGCATGAACACGCGCAGGCTCGCCAGATCGCTGTCCCAGCTCGTGCCCCATATCTCGTGGGTGATGAAAGTGTGGGTGAGCACCTTGTCGACGTTTTTCGCCAGAAGGACGAGCAATTTGTACTCAGTTGGGGTGAGCGAGAGCTCGCGTCCGTCTTTTGTCGCGTATCCCGCGGCGTAGTCGATATGCAGCGGACCGTTGTCAAACGTGCTCGCTTCTGTCGACTCGCTCGACGCCATCGAGGAGCGCCTCAAATTCGCACGGACGCGCGCGAGCAACTCATCCACAGAAAAGGGCTTGGTGAGGTAGTCGTCTGCCCCTGCGTCAAGTGCTGCAATCTTGTCGGAATCTTCGGTGCGCGCCGAAATGACGATAATGGGGACTGCCGACCAGCTTCGGATCTTCGTGATGACCTCGATACCGTCAATGTCGGGAAGGCCGAGGTCGAGCATGATGAGGCTGGGGCCGTGCGACACCGCATCCATGATGGCGGCCTGGCCGTTGCAAACCTTGCTCACGACATAGCCGTGGAGGTCAAGCGCGGTCGAAACGAGGTTTTGAACGGTCAGGTCATCTTCTACCAGGAGGATGCGTGGCTTAGCGGCATTATTCATGAATCTCGATCTCCTCGGCGGGCAGGGTAAAACGGAAGACGGCCCCATGGGGGTGGTTGTCGCGAACTTCGATGACGCCGCCATGCGCCTCCACGATGGAGCGGCAGAGCGACAGCCCAAGGCCGATGCTTCGACGCGAATCCACGGGCCGCGTATTGCTTGAGGTGAAGAAGCGCTCAAAGATATGAGGTTTGTCGCAGTCTGCCACACCCGGCCCATCGTCTGCGACGTCCACCACGATGAACTCACCCTCGCGACGTGCGCTGATGGTGACAGTCGAGTCCTCGGGCGTGTATTTGAAGGCGTTCATGATGAGATTCGTAAGCACCTGCATGATGAGATGGACGTCGATGCGTACCAGCAGGATGTCGTCAGTGTGCTCGATGGTGACGGCACGTCCATGCGATGCTTGGGCGACATGGCTGAGGGCGGCCTCGATGACCTCGTCGATGAGCTCGGATGTTAAGTTGAGGCGAATGGTGCCGTCCTCGACGCGTGTGATGGCGAGGAGGTTTTCCACGGTATCGATAAGCCAGAGGGAGTCGTCGTAGATGGCATCGGCAAGATCGCAGCGTTGTTCGAGGCTGAGCTTCTCGTCGCTCTTCCGAAGGATTGCCGCAGATCCGGATATAGCCGTGAGGGGTGTCCTCAAATCGTGGCCGATGGAGCGCAAAAGGTTGGCGCGCAGCTGCTCGTTTTTCGCCAAGACCGCAGCCTCTTCGCGCTCTTGCGCCGCTCGGTCGCTTTCGAGCGCCAAGGCGCATTCACCTACGATAGATAGGACGATCGAATGCTCGAAGGCTTCGATCTCGCGCCCCTCCAGGGCGATGCCGATGACACCGAATACCTTGTCGCCGGTGCGAACCGCGAGGTAGAGACAGCGCGCCTCAGGCAGGGTCCGCGTGCTTGCGCCCGCGCGCTTGTTGTTGGTGTAGGTCCAGGTTGCAACGGCGCGCTCGTAGTCGGTGAGCAGCGACGCGGATCGGTTTTCGGTGCCAGCGGACTCATAGAGCGCCTTGCCGAGCGTGCCGTGTTCGGCGGGGTAGAAGACCACGTCGAGTTTTAGCAGTTTGACGAGTTGGTTCATGGCGACGCGGGCGCACTCCTCCGCGCTATGGGCTTGCTGCAAGAGCTGGTTCGTTTCGAGGAGTACGCGCGTTTTGAATGCGTTCTCGGCGGATGTACGGGCGTTGTCGGCGATGCGCGCAGTTAACTCGCCGGCGACCATAGCGGTGGCGAACATGATGCCGAACGTGACCAGATAGCTTCGGTCGTAGCTGGCGAGCGAAAACAGAGGCGTGACGAAGCAGAAGTTGTAAAGCACTACAGAGAGCACGCTCGATACGATCGTGCAGATACGCCCCGTCGTGGTGACGGCGGTCAGCAGGGCCGTGAAGATATAGAGGGATATGATGCTGGAATCGGCAAATCCCAGATGGCGGAAAGCCGTGCCGATCGCCGTGGCGGCAAGAGAGAGAGCCAGCGTGCGAAGCACGTTTCGGCTGCTGGGCGGCTGCAGGGCGAGCGCATGGCGGCGTCCTATGGGTCGGGAGGGCGGAGTCGACTGTTCTGGAATGATGTAAATGTCGAGGTTCGGAGCGAATGTTATGAGCTGTTCTACGAGAGATTTGCGGCCGAAGAGGGCCTGACGGACGCTGCTGCGCTCGCCCGTGCGCCCCATGACGATCTTCGAAATACCCGACAGGCGCGCGAACTCGGAGATCTGAAACGCGATGTCGTCGCCATAGACGGTTTCCATATGTGCTCCGAGCTGCTCGGCTAGGGCGATATTGGCTGCAAGCTTGGCGCGCTCATCATCGCTCATGGCTTGCGTGCGCGGGCTCTCTACGAACAGGGCGACGAGCTCGCTGCGAAACGCTTTCGCCATGCGTGCGGCGGCACGGACGATGCGGGGATTGGTCGGCGCCGGGGAGACACAGACTAAGATACGCTCCCTGGTGTAGTAGTCACGGTTTCCCAGCACGCGTGCGGCGTCTGTGAGGTGACCGGTGCGATCGGCGCAGCGGCGCAGCGCGATTTCTCGGAGTGCGGTGAGGTTCTCGACGGTAAAAAAATGCTGTTGCGCTCGGTCGGCTTGTGCGGGACGGTAGACGAGGCCGGCGCGAAGGCGCTCAAGTAGGTCTTCGGGCTCTATGTCGACGAGCTCGACCTGGTCGGCATCATCGAAGATACGGTCGGGGATTCGTTCGCTCACGACAACGCCGGTGATGGATGCAACCATGTCGTTTAGGCTCTCGATATGCTGAACGTTCACGGTCGTATAGACGTCGATGCCCGCATGTAGAAGTTCCTCGACGTCTTGATAGCGTTTGTCGTGGCGAGACCCCGGCGCATTCGTATGGGCGAGCTCGTCGACAAGGATGAGCTGAGGGGCGCGTTCGATAGCCGCATCTAGATCGAACTCGCTGAGCGCAATGCCGTTGTGCTCGATGAGTTTACAGGGCACGTTCTCAAGCCCTTGTGCAAGATGGGCAGTTGCCGGACGTTCGTGCGGCTCGATGTATCCCGCGACGACGTCGACACCTCGCCGCTTGGCGGCGTGGGCGGCTTGAAGCATCGCATAGGTTTTGCCTGTGCCAGCAGCGTAGCCAAAGAAAATTTTGAGGTGTCCCCGGCTGGTTCGAGTGTCATCGGCGACCCCGTCTTTCTCAATTGCCTTGAGGATGAGGTCTGGATTGACGCGAGTGTCCGATGCGTCGCGCTGCATAGCGTAGCCTTTCTGAAGCGTTGTCCATGCGTGCATACGCGGTGAAGACACCACTGTATGCTCGCGAGGTCGAGTATAGGCGCACTGCAGCTGCAATAGTGCTTTCTACCTGCATCTTTACGGCATCTTAAGGACGTGAGCCCCGGCCCTCACGCCTCTTTAATCCCTAGAAGCGTTTACTGTCCCCAGACGCTTGCGAGGGCAGGCGTCCGAGACATCGGACCGCGTGTGAAAGGGGCGGTAAATGGACATCCTCATTCCCATCATCGGAGTCGTCTGCATTGGACTTCTTATCTATTACATCTACATTCTGATGAGGAGTGATTCGTAAACTATGGACGCTGCGATTCAGTACATCTTGTACTTTGCCGTACTCGTCGTCCTGGCCGTTCCGCTCGGTCGGTTCATGGCCCATATCATGGATGGTGAGCATACGTTCCTGTCGCCTGTGATTGCTCCTGTGGAGCGTGGCGTCTATCGTCTGCTTCGCATCGACGCGGCAGAACAGATGGGGTGTAGGCGCTATCTGGCGAGCGTGCTGGTCTTTTCGGGGATCGGCCTCGTGACTCTTGTGGCACTCCAGGCGCTTCAGTCCTTCTTGCCAGGCAATCCCCAGCACCTGCCGGGTGTGTCATGGGACCTGTCGTTCAATACGGCTGCTTCCTTCATAACCAACACCAACTGGCAGTCCTACTCCGGTGAGACCACCCTGTCCTACCTTGTGCAGTTCATGGGTCTCACCGTGCAAAACTTCTTGTCCGCTGGCACCGGTATCGCGGTCATGTTCGCGCTGATCCGCGGCTTCCGTCAGGTCAAGGAGCAGGGTCTGGGTTCCTTCTGGGTCGACCTCACCCGCACCGTCCTGTATGTGCTCATCCCGCTGAACCTCGTGTTCGGCATCTGCCTGGCTGCCGGTGGCGTCATCTCCAACTTCCAGCCGGCTCAGAAGGCTGAGCTCGTAGAACCCGTCGCTGTTCAGCCTAATGCAGACGGCGGCTGGAGCGTCATCGACGGCGCCCAGATTGAGGGCGACACGGTCAAGGTCGACGGCAAGGTTGTCGAGGGCGCGCGCGTGGTCACCGAGCAGTTCCTGCCCCAGGGTCCCGCGGCTCCTCAGGTCGCCATCAAGCAGTCCGGCACCAACGGCGGCGGCTTCTTCGGCGTGAACTCCGCCCATCCGTATGAGAACCCCAGTGCCTTCACCAACATCATCGAGATGACCAGCCTGCTGCTGATCCCGGCTGCCTGTTGCTTCGCCTTCGGTATCGGCGTCAAGAACACCAAGCAGGGCAAGGCCATCTTTGCCGCCATGTTCATCCTGCTGGTGGTCTTTACCGGCATCATCGCCGTTAACGAGCATATGGGTACGCCGCAGCTGGCAGATGGCGGCGCGGTCAACATCGAGATGACCGATGGCCAGGCGGGCGGCAACATGGAGGGCAAGGAGAGCCGCTTTGGCATCGCCTCCTCTTCTACCTGGTCCGCTTTCACGACGGCTGCTTCCAACGGCTCGGTCAACTCCATGCACGACTCCTACACCCCGCTCGGCGGGTTTGTCCAGATGCTCCAGATAGCGCTGGGCGAGGTGGTGTTCGGCGGCGTGGGCTGCGGCCTGTACGGCATGATCGGCTTCGCCATCCTCACGGTATTTATCGCCGGCCTTATGGTCGGCCGCACGCCCGAGTTCCTGGGCAAGAAGATCGAGCCGACCGAGATGCGCTGGGCGGTGGTTCTGTGTCTCGCCACCCCGTTCGCCATTCTGGTGAGCTCCACTATCGCCTGCATGGTGCCCGGTCTTGTCGACCAACTCAACAACGGCGGGGCGCATGGCTTCTCCGAGGTCCTGTACACCCTTACTTCGGCTGGCGGCAACAACGGCTCCTCATTCGCCGGCATGAACTGCAACATCCCGTGGATCAACGTGCTGCTGGGTATCGAGATGCTGTTCGCGCGGTTCCTGCCGATTGCGGGCACGCTCGCCATCGCGGGCTCGCTGGCCGGGAAGGGCAAGGTCGCCGAGGGCGCCGGCACGCTTTCCACCACCAATGCCATGTTCGTGTTCCTGCTGGTATTCGTCGTTCTGCTGATTGGCGCCCTGAGCTTCTTCCCGGCGTTGGCGCTTGGTCCCGTTGCCGAATTCTTCCAGATGGTTGCGTAAAGGAGTCGCAGATTTATGGCTATGCAAAAAGACATGATGAGCCGCGCGGTGCGCGATTCATTTGCCAAGCTTGACCCCCGTGTCCAGGTCCAAAACTCGGTCATGTTCCTGGTGTGGCTGTCGGCCGCCATGACCTCCATTCTGGCTATCGCCTCAATTATTGGGGTACAGGACGCCGACGTCCCCACGTACTATGTGATCGCCATTGCCGTCATTCTCTGGCTGACCGACCTCTTTTCAAATTTTGCCGAGGCGCTTGCCGAGGGCCGCGGTAAGGCGCAGGCAGATTCCCTGCGCGCGGCGAAAAAGGACGTCGAGGCCCATCGCATCGAGTCCGTCGAGGATAAGGACCGTTTCACGGTCGTTCCCGGTACCGAGCTCTCACGCGGGGATCTGGTGGTCGTGCGCGCCGGCGAGCAGATTCCGGGAGACGGCGATGTCATCGAGGGTGCCGCCTCGGTTGATGAGTCGGCCATCACCGGCGAGTCTGCACCCGTGGTTCGTGAGGCTGGCGGCGACCGTTCTGCCGTCACTGGCGGCACTACCGTGCTTTCCGATTGGATTGTGGTGAAAATTACCAGCGAGCCTGGCCAGAGCTTCCTGGATAAGATGATCGCCATGGTCGAGGGCGCCGCCCGCAAGAAGACCCCCAACGAGGTCGCGCTCGAGATCTTTCTGGTTGCTCTGTCCGTCATCTTCATCCTCGTGACGATCGCACTGTATTGCTACTCGAGTTTCTCTGCAGGGCTCAACGGTATGGCGAATCCCACCGCTGTGACCACGCTCGTTGCCTTGCTCGTCTGTCTGGCGCCCACCACCATTGGTGCGCTGCTGTCCGCCATTGGCATCGCCGGCATGAGCCGACTGAACGAGGCCAACGTGCTGGCCATGTCCGGCCGCGCCATCGAGGCCGCCGGCGACGTCGACATCCTCATGCTCGATAAGACCGGTACCATCACCTTGGGCAACCGCCAGGCCGCTGAGTTCATTCCGGTCGACGGTGTCGATCCGGCAGAACTCGCCGATGCCGCGCAGCTGTCCTCTCTGGCGGATGAGACCCCCGAGGGCCGCTCCATCGTCGTGCTCGCCAAGGAGCAGTTTGGGCTGCGCGGCCGCACACTCGAGGATAAGGGCATGGAGTTCATCCCCTTCACCGCGGCGACCCGCATGTCCGGTGTGAACTACGCCGACAGCGAGATTCGCAAGGGTGCGGCCGATTCCGTTCGCGCTTATGTGGAGGCTGCCGGAGGAGTGTTTTCGAAGGAGTGCGACGAGGCCGTCGAACGCATTGCGAAGGTGGGCGGCACCCCGTTGGTCGTGGCAAAGGACCGACGTGTGCTGGGCGTCGTCTACCTTAAGGACATCATCAAGTCCGGCGTGAAGGAAAAGTTCGCCGATCTGCGCCGCATGGGTATCAAGACCATAATGGTGACGGGTGATAATCCGCTGACGGCCGCCGCCATCGCCGCCGAGGCCGGTGTGGATGACTTCCTGGCCGAAGCGACGCCCGAGGGCAAGCTCGATAAGATCCGCGCGTTCCAGCATGAGGGCCATCTGGTCGCGATGACCGGAGATGGCACCAACGACGCGCCCGCTCTGGCCCAGGCCGACGTCGCCGTGGCCATGAACACGGGAACCCAGGCTGCCAAGGAGGCCGGCAACATGGTCGACCTCGACTCCAGCCCCACCAAACTCATCGATATCGTGCGTATCGGCAAGCAACTGCTCATGACCCGCGGCTCGCTCACGACCTTCTCGGTCGCCAACGACGTCGCCAAGTATTTCGCCATCATCCCGGCGCTATTCTCGCCGATCTACCCCGGGTTGGACGCCCTCAACATCCTGGGGCTCACCAGCCCGTTGACTGCCGTGCTGTCCGCCATTATCTACAACGCGCTGGTCATCGTCGCGCTGATTCCTGCCGCCCTGAAAGGCGTGAAGTACCGCGAGCTTTCGTCCGGCCAGCTGCTGACCCACAACCTGCTGGTGTGGGGCCTGGGCGGTATTGTGGCGCCGTTCGTATTCATCAAGATTATCGACATGCTGCTGGCCTTGTTCGGCATTGGCATGATGTAGACGGAGGTATGTATGTTCAAAGGTATCGCATCGCGCGCACTTGGCGTGTTCGCGCTGTTTACCGTTGTCTGCGGTCTGGGCTATACGCTCGTCGTGACCGGCATCGCCCAAGTTGCGTTCCCGTATCAGGCGAACGGTTCGCTCATCAAGGTCGACGACAAGATCGTGGGCTCCGAGCTGATCGGCCAGAACTTTGAGGATGAGGACCACATGTGGGGCCGCATCCAGAACGTGTCAATTGTCGAAGGCGAAGACGGCGAGCTCATGGCGTACGGTGCCCCGTCCAACCTGTCCCCGGCGAGTGAGGAGTATCGGCAGCTGATAGATGCGCGCGTGAAGAAGATCCGCGCCGCCAACCCCGATGCCGATATGGACGCTGTGCCCGTCGACCTGGTGACGTGTTCGGGGTCCGGCCTCGACCCGGAGATCTCTCCGGATGCCGCCGAGTACCAGGTCCCGCGCCTTGCCAAAGCCACGGGCAAAAGTGAGGACGAGGTGCACGACATCATCGCCGCGTGCACCAAGGGTCGTTTCCTCGGCGTGTTCGGCGAGCCCACGGTCAACGTGCTCAAGGTGAACCTTATGCTGGACGGCGTGCTGTAGGTGAAGGAGCGGCGGATGAGGGCATGACTGACTATCTGAGCCCTCAATTCCACCCCGCCCATCAGTTGCGGTGAAATACGGACTGTCTTGGCTGTCAAAGGCCTTATCTACTCCGTATTCCACCGCAACTTTTTTGTGGGTCGATACGTAGGCAGGGGAGTGCGTGCGGTCGGGTGTTGTGCAGTTGCTGGTACGATAGATACGTCAGCAACTGCCGCCGAGCGGCTCAAACGAAAGGAAGCCTGTATGGAGTCCTCTGCCTATCCGATGCTCTTTAGCCCGATCAAGGTCGGTACGACCGAGGTCAAGAACCGCGTCTTTATGCCGCCGGTGTCCACCAACCTGGCCGATCATGGCTATGTGACCGACGACTTGGTCGATCATTACCGTGCCCGCGCCAAGGGCGGCGTGGGCCTCATCATTACCGAGGTCGTGACGGTCGAGCCCACCTATACCTATCTGCCGGGCGACATGTGCTGCTACGACGACACGTTTATCCCTGGCTGGGAAAAGCTCGCCGCGGCCGTCCACGAGTACGGCTGCAAGATCATGCCGCAGCTCTTCCACCCCGCCTACATGGCCTTTAACATTCCGGGCACGCCTCGCCTGATCGCTCCGTCCTTTGTGGGCCCGTCCTATGCCCGCGAGGCGCCGCGTCCTATCACGGTCGATGAGATTCACGAGCTCACGCATCAGTTTGGCGACGCTGCCGTGCGTATGCAGAAGGCTGGCGTCGATGGCGTCGAAGTCCATGCGGCGCACGCCCACGGTATGCTCGGCGGCTTTTTGACTCCGCTCTACAACAAGCGCACCGACGAGTACGGCGGCTCGCTCGACGCCCGAATGCGCTTTTTGCTCGAGGTCATCGCCGAGATCCGCGAGCGCTGCGGCAAGGACTTTATCATCGACGTCCGTATCTCGGGCGACGAGTACACCGATGGCGGCCTGACCCTCAACGACATGATTTACGTCTCACGTCGCCTGGAGAAGGCCGGCGTCGACATGATTCATGTGTCGGGTGGTACCACCATCAAGCGCGGCTCCGCAATTCCCGCCGCCGGTACCCAGCAGGCCTCGCATGCCGCCTGCTCGCGCGAGATCAAAAAGCACGTCAACATTCCCGTCGCCACCGTTGGACGCATCAACGAGGCCTGGATTGCCGAGGAGCTGATCGAGGACAGCGCTGCTGACATCTGCATGATGGGCCGCGCCAATCTGTGCGATGCCGAGTTCTGCAACAAGGCCGCTGCCGGCAACGCCGACGACATCCGCCCCTGCATCGGCTGCCTGCGCTGCCTGAACGGCATTATGTTCGGCAAGCGCATCTCCTGCACCGTCAACCCGGACGTGGAGCGCGACGAGGCTGGCTACGAACCTGCTGCCGAGGCCAAGAACGTGCTCGTTGTGGGCGCTGGTCCTGCGGGCATGGAGGCAGCCTATATTGCTGCCAAGCGCGGCCACAACGTGGTGCTCGTGGATAAGCAGGATGAGCCGGGCGGCGAGATGCGCATCGCGGCCGTTCCTCCGGCAAAGCAGGAGCTCACCCGCGTGATCAAGTACCAGTATCGTCGTCTGGCCGAGGCGGGCGTGAAGTGCGTCTTTGGTACCGAGCTCTCGGCCGAGGACATTCAGCGCGACTACGCGGGCTACGAGGTTGTCCTGGCTTATGGCGCTGAGCCCATCGCCCCGGCCTTCATGCAGGGCTTTAAGCAGGTTATGACGGCTGACGACCTGCTGGGTGGCAAGGCTTTCCCGGGCAAGAAGATCGTCATCGTGGGCGGCGGCACCGTCGGTTGCGAGACAGCAGATTACCTGGCCCCGCTGGTCAACGACCTGTCGCCGGCCAATCGCGATGTCACCGTCATCGAGATGACCAAGACGCTCGCTGCCAACGAGGGCGGTGCCGGTCGCGCGGTGCTCATCACGCGCATGCTCTCCAAGGGCGTCCACGTGCTGACCGAGGCCAAGGTGACCGAGATCACCGAGGACACCATCAGCTACGAAAAGGACGGCGAGGTCCACACCATCACCGGTGCCGATACGCTGGTGCTGGCGATGGGCTACCGTCCCAATACCAAGTTGGCCGACGACCTTGCCGCTGCCGGCGTTGCCACCCACGTGCTGGGCGATGCCAACAAGTGTGGCAACATCCGCGATGCCATCGGCGATGGCTATAAGGTTGCCTGCGAGCTCTAGTTAATCCCTTGGTGCATGGGGCCTGTCCCCGCGGCGTCAGTCGGTAGATAGTAAAAAGCGGCGGTCGTCCCGTACGTGGGACGACCGCCGCTTGCGTTAGCTGCAATGAGTTGTGCGATTAGAGGCCTAGGATCTCCTTGACCTTGGCGATGATGGCCTCGTCGGTTGCGTTGGCAAAGAAGTACTCCTGGAAGTGCTCGCCGGCAAGTGCGCCCTTCACCAGGTCCTGGTCGAGCTCGTCCAGGATGTCGACGAGCGGACGCATGGTCACAGCGCGGACGCCGTCGAGGATCTTCTTGTTGCGCTGCTCGGGCTCAACACGCTCGGCAGGATAGCCGTTGCCCGAACCAAAGCCAAAGAGCTTCTCGAAGGTGTACTCGAGATTGAGCTCCTGGCCCCAGCCGTTCTTGAGGGCGAAGGGCATGGCGACGGCGTTGCCATCGTTGACCTGGGCAAAGGTGTAGGCGTCGAGCGGGTCGGCAACGTGGCCGCACAGCACGCCGGGGAAGGAGTTGCAGGCGAGCATAGCGCCCTCGCCGGTGCCGCAGCCGGTCACGACGTAGTCGGCAGCGCCGGAGTTGAGCAGCACGGCGGCCAGGATGCCGTTCTGCACATAGGTGAGGGGCTTGGAGTCGGCGTCGGCATACATGCCATAGTTAAAGACGGTGTGGCCCATGGGCTCGACAACCTTCTTAAGGGCAGCCTCGATCATAGGGTTCTTGGAGTTCTGAGAGTTCTCATTGATCAGAGCGATTTTCATTGCGAATTACCTTCCTATTTCTAACTTGCGGTGGAATAGTTCCTATTTATCCTGATAGATGGCCTATACAGGAACTATTTCACCGCAACTATTACATTGGCCTTAATGTGGGCGTGCGGTGAGCGAGCGGGCTTGAGGCGGAGCAGGTTGCCTTGAAAGAGGAGGGAAGCGTACTTGGGTACGCGACCGACGATTGAAAGGCAAGATGCCCGTCTCAAGCCCGCGCAGCGCCTAAGCAGGTTGCTTGCCGATGTAAGCCAGAATGCCGCCGTCGACGTAGAGGATGTGGCCGTTGACGAAGTTCGATGCATCGGAAGCCAAGAACACGGCGGGGCCCTTCAGGTCCTCGGGCGTGCCCCAACGGGCGGCCGGCGTCTTGGCAATGATGAACTGGTCAAACGGGTGACGGCTGCCGTCGGGCTGCGTCTCGCGCAGCGGCGCGGTCTGCGGCGTGGCGATGTAGCCGGGCCCAATGCCGTTGCACTGGATGTTGGCCTCGCCAAACTCGGAGCAGGTGTTCTTGGTGAGCATCTTCAGGCCGCCCTTGGCCGCGGCATAGCCGGCGATGGTCTCGCGGCCCAGCTCACTCATCATCGAGCAGATGTTGATGATCTTGCCGTGGCCCTTGGCGATCATGCCGGGCAGGCAGGCCTTGGACACGATAAACGGTGCGTTGAGGTCAATATCGACGACGCGGCGGAAGT
>CALEBN010000008.1 GCA_937943045.1 uncultured Collinsella sp.
GGGTGGTTTCTGATGCGGCGCGCTGCGCGCCCCGCACAGGCTAAAGCCCGTAATGAAAAAAGACCGAGCCCGCGCAGCCGCGGACCCGGTCTTATCGAGTTGTATAGATGTGACGTTCAACTCGTCAGGTCGATTACGCCTTGGCAGCCTCGGCGTCGGCGGGAGCCTCGGCGGCAGCGGCGCGGCCATACTCGACTTTGCCCATCTCGGACCACTCGGGCTCCTCGTCGGGCATGGAACCGGCCTCCTTGCCGAAGAACTCCTTGAGGCAGTTGACGGCAACGATGAGGCCCAGGACCATCAGCAGGACGGCGAAGACGAGCTGCAGACCCTTGGTGGCGGCGACGGAAACGGCAGCCGTGGTGGCGGTAGCCGGGATGGTGCCGAAGAAGCCGTAGGCCTGGACGGCGGTCATGCAGCCCATGGCGCTCTGGACCAGCGAGGTGAAGGTGCAACAGAGCAGGAAGACAACGGGCACGTAGAGCATCCAACCCTTGCGGCCGGTGCACTTGCAGAACACGGCGAGGGTGATCATGGTCATACCGCCGAGCAGCTGGTTAGAAGCACCAAAGAGCGGCCAGATGTTGGCATAGCCGCCAAAGGCGAGGGCGAGGCCAGGAAGCAGGGTAACGACCGTGGCGAACCAGGGGTTACCGAGGACCTTCATGTAGCCGGCCTTGGACTCGATGGCCAGGGCGTCGTTGGTCTGGGCAAAGAACTCGGAGAACGAGGTGCGAGCGATGCGGGCGACGGCATCGAGCGAGGTCAGGGCCAGAGCGGAAACGTTCATGGTCATGAAGACGGTTGCGAGCGTGCCGTCAACGCCGAAGGCCTGCATACCGCGGGAGATGCCAGCTGCGAAGATCTGGAACGGGGTGGAAGCGACGCCGGCGTTAAGGGCGCCGGTACCGGCGGTGTTCATGTCGGAGAACATGATGCCGGCGACGATGATGGCAAGGATGCCGACGAAGGACTCGACGATCATGGCGCCGTAACCGACCTTGACGGCGTCCTGCTCCTTCTCGACCTGCTTGGAGGAGGTACCAGAAGAAACGAGGCTGTGGAAACCGGAGAGAGCACCGCAGGCAACGGAGACAAACAGGACCGGGAATATCATGCCCGAGGCATTGCTAAAGCCGGTGAAGACCGGAGCGGTGATGGTGGCCTGGCCGTTAGCGCCCAGGACGACGATACCGAGGACAGCGCAGACGATCATGACGATCATCATGATGGAAGTGAGGTAGTCGCGAGGGGTCTTGAGCATCTGGATGGGCATGGCACCGGCAAAGACCAGGTAGACCATGACGACGGCGAACCACTGGAACTTGTCCAGGTAGACCGGGAACTGCATGCCGACGGCGAACATGAGGACCATGAGTACCACGCCGGTGACGAACTCGGCAGCGCCGGTGAGGTTGAACTTCTTCTGGGCCCAACCAAAGGCCATGGCGACGAAGGTGAACAGGATGGAGATGGTGCCAGCGCAGCCGGCGGCATAGGACTTGGTGAAGTCGATGGCACCGGTAGCAGCACCAGAAGCGTCAACGGCCGGGGTGAACATGAACGTCTTGCAGACCATGTCGGTGAAAGCGGCGATGACGATGATGCAGAACAGCCAGCAGAACAGCAGGAACAGGCGACGGCCGGTCTTGCCGATGTACTTCTCGATGAGCTGGGCCAGGGACTTGCCGTTGTTCTTCATCGAGGCGTACAGGGCGCCAAAGTCGTGGACGGCGCCAAAGAAGATGCCGCCGACGAGGACCCAGAGCACGACGGGAAGCCAGCCGAAGGCCATAGCGACGATCGTACCCGTGACAGGGCCGGCACCGCAGATCGAGCTGAACTGGTGCGAGAACGCGGTGAAGGCGGAGACGGGCGAGAAGCTGTTGCCGTCTTTCATGCGCTTGGCCGGCGTGAGGGCCTCTTTGTCAACGCCCCACTTGTTGGCCAGCCATCGGCCATAGCCCAGATAGCCGCAGGCGAGCACCGCCGCGGCCACAACCATGAGCAAAACTCCGTTCATTACATTTCCTCCTCTAAAAAGAACTTCCCAGACATAAAAAATGAGGGCCGTCGGTTGCGCTCGACGGCCCTCATCTTCATCAGCCGCCCGTTATCGTACGGGCTAGCTGTATGTGCTAACCCGCATCAGATAATTACTACGCTGATAATGTTTAGCTGATGCGTGAACATGTCTAAGAAATCCTCTTCAATCATGATGTGAACGATCCGTGCGTGTTCACATCCCCCAGTGGTTGAAAAGGAGTATGAAACTTTAGTTACCTAAAGTCAACGCAAATATGTAATGAATTTTCCACTTTTTTGAATTTCTCGGTATAAAACGCCACTGACCTCGGACTTTACCCCACGACAGTTTTTGCATGAGAGATGCTCCTCGGGGGCGGGGCGGGCGCCTGCCGCCATATATGAACTTTCCTGCTCGGACAGTCCTGCTCACAACGGAGGCCACATTAAGTGGCCTCCTGTTCGTGCGGAACTCGCGATAAAGTTCATATATGGCGGCAGGCGCCCGCCCCGCCCCCGAGGAGCTCCCATCCCAAATGTGCGGAGCAAAGCTCCGCACACCAACTTATTCTTTCAGCCAAAGCACGCCGGAAATTCGATGCAGGCTGGCTAACCTTGCCGGACGCTGTCGACGCCGAACCAGCTCAGAAGCTATATCGATACAGAAAGGTCCCCGACCGGAGGGGCCGGATATAAGGTTTATCGCGAGTTCCGCACGCAAAGAAGGCCACTTAATGTGGCCTTCGTCTTGCGCAGGACTGTAGAGCAGGAAACCTTATATCCGGCCCCTCCGGTCGGGGACCGCACCCGTACGACTACAGCGTCATGTTTGGATCGGCGTCGACATCGAACGGCGAGATTTCACCTCGGTCGAATTTACGGCGAGCGACCTCCGCGATCATGGCGGCGTTATCGGTGCAGGCAGACAAGGGCGGCACCGTTACGCGGATTCCCTGACGCCCGAGTTTCTTGATCATCATCTCGCGCAGATGCGGGTTGGCCGAGACGCCGCCGCCGATGCAATACTCCTTGCACCCGGTAGCATGCAGGGCGTTTTTGGCCTTCTTGTACTGCACGTCAAAGACCGCCGCCTCAAACGAAGCCGCCAAATCGGGCAGATGAATCGTGCGCCCGGCCTTGGTCTCCTGCTCGATGTAGAGCGTCACCGCCGTCTTGAGGCCCGAAAGCGAGAAGCGGTAGTCGCCCCTGCTGTTCAGCGCGCGGGGGAAATCAATCGCCTTAGGGTTGCCCGTCTCGGCAAGCTTGGAGATGATGGGGCCTCCGGGATAGCCAAGGCCCAGTGCCTTTGCCACCTTGTCGAAGGCTTCGCCCACGGCGTCGTCAAGCGTCTCGCCAAGCACCTCGTAGTCGCCCCATGCCCTTACGTGCACGAGCATGGTGTGCCCACCCGAAACAAGCGTAAAGATAAACGGCGGCTTGAGGTCGGGCTGCGCCAACAGGTTGGCAAACAGGTGACCCTCCAGATGATTGACGCACACCAGCGGTTTGCCGGCAGCATACGCAAAGCCCTTGGCAAAGGCGACACCCACCACCAAGGCACCCACCAGGCCCGGACCTTGCGTCACGCCCACGGCGGCAAGCTCACTTGGTGCAATGGCTCCGCCCGTAAGGCCCAGCGACGCTGCGGCGTCCTCGAGTGCCGCGTCCACGACGCTCACGATGACCTCAACGTGCTTGCGCGAGGCGATCTCGGGCACCACGCCGCCAAAGCGAGCATGAAAATCAATCTGTGTCGACACCTGGTTGGCCAGTATATTGCCATCCGCATCGATAATTGCCACGGCTGTCTCGTCGCAGGAGCTCTCGATGGCAAGCACCAGGCGGCGGCGCTCGATTTCGGCACGCTCCTCAGCGGTGCGTTCGGGCGCGGGCAGCGGCCATACACGCTGTTCGGCAGCCGTCGGCTCGGGCGAGGCATTGTCGAGAGGAAGCACCAGGGGCAGCGGCGCCGTCATGACGATGGCATCCTTGCCGGCACCGTAATAGCCACGGCGACGACCCGCCTCGGTAAAGCCCAGAGCGGCATAGAGCGCAATTGCGGCCTCGTTGCCGTCCTCAACCTCAAGCGAAGCCGTGGTGCAGCCGAGCATCTGCGCGTCATAGCTCACGTGCGACAGAAGCTTGCGGGCGATGCCCTCGCGGCGATGCGCCGGATCGACGGCAACGTCCATAATCTGCACGTCCCCGTCGACGACCATACCGCCGGCAAGACCCAGCAGACGGCCGTCGTCGTGCGCCACCCACCAGCTACGTGGCGCGGCAACGTCCTCGCCCAGCTCGGACAGGAACATGCCCGGCGTCCACGCCTCGTGTCCGGCGCCTTCAAAGCAGGCGGTCTCCAGTGCGCTCGCGCCCTCGGCATCCGCCGCACCCATGGGGCGGAATTGCAGATGACGTCCGGCAAGCTCGTCGGCAACACCTGTCACCTCACTCTGCGCGCTCTCGGCAAGGCCCAGACGCTTGCGCTCGTTTTCCTCGGCGTCCGAAAGGCGCGTATAGATCGGCAAGACGCGAGCCGGATCGCCATCGCCTGCGGCGTGCGCCATCAGCAGGCCCTCGCCCGAGGGCCACCACAGGTCTCGCTCCACGCAGCGCGCCGTCTCATCCTCGCCCAGCAGTTTGCCATAACGCACGAGACCGTCACCAGTCAGCTGAACCTGATCCCAGTCCGCGGTCTGGCGCCACTCATCAAGCGCCACGGCGGCCTTGACCACGCGCTCGCGCTCAAACAGACGCTCGGGGCCCTCATCCCCCAGCACATAGAGCGCCGGGTACACCTCGCCGCGCATGGCATCGGCAAGAACACCAAGCTTGCCGCGCACGCCGGCCTTCCATGCCGTCCAGGCGCAAGCATCGAGCGTCGACACGCCCAGCAACGGCACATTGGCACCGTGCGCCAGACCCTTTGCGGTGGAGATGCCGATACGCACGCCCGTAAACGAGCCGGGACCGCGACCGACCACATAACAGCCGACATCGCTGCGATCCAGGCCGGCCTGCTTCAGTAGGTCATCAACAGTATTCACGAGCTCCACGTTGGCATGGCGGTGACACAGATGGTCCCCACTTACCAGCTTTGCCTCGCCTGTCTGCACGTCAATCCAGCTTGCCGCGCAGGCAAGCATGTCGGTCGATGTGTCGAGCGCCACCACCAGCGCGTTGTCGTTATGCAAGCTCATCTTGTACAGCCTTATCTATCAAATGGGAAAGCTCAATCGCGCGCTCGCCGTGTGCCTCGAGCGTTATCGTTCGCACGTCGCTGTCGTCCTCATCGCGCTTAAGCGTCACCGAAAGATACTCATCTGTCAGTTCATCCTGAAACTGCTCGCCCCATTCCAGCAGGCAAACACCCTCATAGCCCAGCACGTCAAAAATGCCCGTATCCTCAAGCTCGTAGGCATGCTCCAGGCGGTACAGATCAAAATGGAACAGCGGAATACGCCCTTGGTCATGAACGGCCATGAGTGCGAACGTAGGGCTTGTGACCATATGCTCATCGCCCAGAGCGCGCGAAACGCCCTTGGTAAAGTGGGTTTTGCCCACCCCGAGGCCGCCGGTCAAGATCAGCACATCGCCATCTTCTAGACACGGTGCGACCAGCTCGCCAAAATGCTCCGTATCGGCAGTACGGGCCGTTCTATAGGTACCTACCCCCAGGCGCTCCAGGGACATATACGCTCCTTATTATTATTCCGAGGCGGTCTCCGGCGCGGGGTGCCGCTCCAGATAGTCGCCCAGCATCTTAAAGTCTTCCTCCAGCAACTCCTGCCACGCCGGATTGCGCAGCGCCGCCGCAGGATGAAACGTCGGCATCACCACAAAGTGGCCCATCTGATGGAACCTGCCGCGCAGCTTGGTAATGCCGATCTCGGTCTTGAGCACAAAGTGCGTTGCGGGGTTACCGAGCGTCACGATGATATCGGGCCAGATGCTTCGAATCTGCTCGCGCAAAAACGGTGAGCAAGCCAGCACTTCCTCGGGACGCGGATTGCGGTTTCCCGGCGGGCGGCACTTAAGCACGTTGGCGATATAGACGTCCTCGCGCTTAAGACCTGCCAGGGACAAAATGCCGTTGAGGTCTTCACCCGCCGCCCCCACAAAAGGTTCGCCCTGCAAATCCTCGTTGCGACCCGGTGCTTCACCAATAAACATGACGCGAGCGTGGGGGTTTCCCACGCCAAACACGATGTTATGGCGCGACTGATAGAGCTGGCAGAGATGGCAGTCGCCTAAAACAGCCTCAATCTCCTCGAGTGCGACCTCACGTGGCGCCTGATGGGTATGGCCGGGAATGTGCATGACGCCCATAGCGGCTCCTACACGTAGACCTTGTCGAGACGCATGCCAAAGCCGCAGGCGACCTCGTAGTTAATCGTTCCGCGCAGTCGGGCCATCTCGTCCATAGTGATCTCGGCATCGCCATCGCGGCCGACAATAATCATCTCGTCACCATACTCGGCCTCGGGAATCTCGTGTGCCGGGTTGGACTGAATGGCGACCATAAACTGATCCATGCAGATATTGCCAACCTGACGCACGCGCTCGCCGCGATACAGCACATCCATACGATTGGAAAGCGTACGCGATAGGCCGTCGGCATAACCGATCGGCAGCGTGCAGATCTGAACGCGCGTACGCGGTACGCGGTAGGTAAAACCGTAGCCCACGCCCTCGCCCATCGCAGGGTGCGCCACGCGCGTCACGCGCGCATGAACGCTCATAACGGGATCGAGCTGCATCACACGGCTACTCAGCTCGCACGGCTGCATGCCATACAAGCCAACGCCGGCGCGAATCATATCAAAATGCATCGAGGGGTCGAGCATCGAGGACGGCGTGTTGGCGCAATGCACGATACCGCACTCAAAACCCGCATCCTTAATGGCCTGAACGGCCTCGGTAAAGCGCTGGCACTGCAGCTTGTAGTCCCAGCCCGAAGGTTCATCGGCCGTGGCGAAGTGCGTAAATACGCCGTCGCACTGAATACCGCGATGGAAATCAATACCGCGGACAAAGTCGAGCACCTGCGTGTAATGTACGCCGATGCGGTTCATGCCCGTCTCGATGGCGAGATGATACTTGCCCACCTTGCCCGCCGCGACGGCACATTCGCCATACGCAAGAGCAAAGTCGGACGTATAGACCGAGGGCATGATATCGAACTCGAGCAACGTCGGAATGGCCTCGATAGGCGGCTCGCTTAGGATAAGGACGGGTTTCGTAATCCCGCCCTGTCGGAGCTCAACGCCCTCGTTAACCGTCGCCACGGCAAACATGTCGGCGCCGGCCGAATACATAATCTTGGCACACTCAACAGCTCCATGACCATAAGCGTCGGCTTTAACCACGCAGCACAGGCGCTGACGCGGATTCAGCAAATTCTTATAGGCCCTCGTGTTGCGGCGAAGCGCCCCGCGGTCGATCTCGACCCAGGACCAACGCGTCAAATCGGCTTTATTCATAATTAGTCATCCGACCCTTCGTCCGTGATTCCCAGATCATCGAGCGCATCCTTTGCCGCCAACTCCATGGCGGGACCGATCAAGTCGATAAGATCGGTCGCGATAACGCTCTTCTCGCCAAACTCCGTCGCCGCGGCAAAACCGGCATAGCTATGAAGCGCGACGGCATACGAGTACAGCAGCTCCCAGCGGTCCATCTCATCGCGCATGGTGGCTAGCGTGCCGGCCAGAATACCCGCAAGGACGTCACCCGAGCCAGCGGTCGCCAACGACGCCGGGCCAGAGAGCGGCAGCAGCACGCGCTCAACACCGCAAATGGCCGTCGTCGGGCCCTTGGCGATAACAACGAGGTTATCGGAACCGGCGGCCCAGACAACCTTTTGCGCGGCGGCAATCGCGGTTCCAAGGTCATTGACCTCATCACCGGCGACGAGACGCGAAAGCTCACGATAATGCGGCGTCATAACGAGCGGCTGCTCACGACGATACATCTCGGGATTACTGTCGATGCCATCGATTGCAATCTTGGCAAGGCAGTTGAGAGCATCGGCATCCAAGATAAGCGGTACGTCGAGCTCAAGCAGACCCGAAACCACCTGCATGGCACCGGCAGATGTCGTCATGCCGGGACCACACAGCACGCAGCTATATTTCTTGGCAATCTCACATACCGTCATGCGCGCAGCGGCACCAAAAGAACCGCGGGAATCAGATGGAATAGCAAAGACCGGAATCGAGGGGAGCGCCATGCGGATAAGGTTGGCACACGCATCCGGAGTCGCGACTGCCACATAGCCGGCGCCTGCGCGGGCAGCGGACTTGGCAGCCATAATGGCCGCACCAGGATACTGCGCCGATCCGGCAACAATGAGCACCGAGCCGCGCGAGTACTTATCGATATTCGTAGGCAGCGGAGCAAAATAGTCCACAAGGTCACCGGGTTCCACGATCTCGGCAGCATGGTCGACATCGTCAATAACCTCATCAAGGCGGTCATACAGACCGCCGCAGACCAGATCGCCTGCATATTCGGGACCGTCAGCGCTGTATAAGCCGATCTTGGGAGCAATCATCGTCACCGTACGCTCGGCACGAATGCAGTCGTCATCCACCACACCCGTCTCGGCATTCAGGCCCGAAGGAACATCGATGGAGACAACGCAATCGGCATTTTCATTGACCGTGGGGATCCAGATTGAAAACGGCGCACGAAGATCACCATGAAAACCGGTACCAAAAATGGCATCGACTACAACATCAGCCTTATCAATCAGCACCTCCAGCTCATCACGAGAGGGGCCGACACACACATGCACGTCGCGACCAGCAGTACGACGGGCGACATGACGAGCGAGAGCGGCAGGGATCTCATCCGGCTCAACCGGAGAGACGATATCTACATCAACGCCCTTATGCGTCAGAATGTCAGCGGCAACCCAGCCATCTCCGCCATTGTTGCCAAAACCGACCAATACAAGAACGCGATCGGGGTTGAGCTTTAAAATCTCGTTGGCAGCAAATTCGCCCGCCAACTCCATGAGTTCGGCCTTCGAGGTACCCTCACGCTCGATAATATCTTCGAGGCGAACGACTTCCTCGGTACTCAAAACCGGTTTCATCTATGCTCCTAGCGCATCTTGCGGATCATCATCCAGATGTTCCGACAAAGCAGATTGTTGCAGCTGTTCGAGCTCGTCTAAGACAGAACGAGCCTCTTTAAATGTCTGAGCAACGCGCTCCTTCGTGCTCACCTTTTCTTCCTTGGGTTTAGGTCGAGCATCCTCGGTGATCGCAATGGCATTAGCAACAGCCAAGTCACCCGTCAGAGTAATAGAAAGAGCGACCTCGACAACGCCCAATTCCTGGGCGATTTCGAGAGCACGGCCCGAAAGCAGCGCTTTTGGCTTGCCGAGCTTATCGCGCGTTACGGAAACGTCTTTACGGCCAACACCCTGGCTAAAACCCGTACCAAGCGCCTTAAGTACCGCCTCGCGAGAAGCAAAACGGCTGGCATAATGCGCGGCAGGACGAGACGAGGCATCGCAATACGCGCGCTCTTCATCGGTAAACACGCGCCGGGCAAACGCGGGTGTCTTCTCAAGGATTGATTTCATTCGGGAAATCTCGACGATATCAACGCCGATTCCGGCTTCGGCCATAATCACCTCCATGCTGCACAGACTATGACATTGTAGCCCGTTCGCAGAAGATGCGACAAACGAGGGTCAAAAACACAGCGAGAGTGGAGTGATGGCCCTATAAACGCAAAAAGGGGGAGGCCGCGA
>CALEBN010000009.1 GCA_937943045.1 uncultured Collinsella sp.
CTGGGTATCCTTGAAACCACCTTGCGGCCGAACGCGCGGCAAACCTGCCGTCGAGCCTGCGGCACGTGAGCCGTCAGCCTGAGGCCGCGTCCATGCGTGGGAGAGGAGACCCCGACATGATCGTATCGTGGATGACCACGAACCAATGCAACCTGAAGTGCGTCCACTGCTACCAGGACGCCGAGGAGGCCACCGAGCGCGAGCTTACCACCGACGAGGCGAAGAAGATGATCGACGAGATTGCCCGCGCGGGCTTCAAGATCATGATCTTCTCCGGCGGCGAGCCCCTTTTGCGCCCCGATATCTACGAGCTGGTGGCCCATGCGGCCTCCCGCGGGTTGCGCCCGGTGTTCGGCAGCAACGGCACGCTCATCACCGACGAGGTCGCGCGCAAACTCAAGGAGGCCGGTGCATGCTCCATGGGCATCAGCATCGACAGCCTCGACGCGGCAAAGCACGACGCCTTCCGCGGCGTTGCGGGCGCCCACGCAGACACCCTCGCGGGCATCGAGGCATGCAAGCGCGCGGGCCTCGACTTCCAAATCCACACCACCGTGGTCAACTGGAACCGCAACGAGATCTGCGACATCACGGACTTTGCGCAAAGCATCGGCGCGGTCAACCACTCGATCTTCTTTCTCATCCCCGTGGGGCGCGGCAAGTACATCGAGGAGACAAGCCTCAAGGTACTCGAGAACGAAGCGCTGCTCCAAGACATCATGCGCAAGGCCGCAGACGTCGACATCGACGTCAAACCCACTTGCGCGCCGCAGTTCACGCGCGTCGCCGACCAGCTCGGCATCCCAACCCGCTACACGCGCGGCTGCCTGGCCGGCCTTACCTACTGCGTTATCGGCAGCGAGGGCATCGTGCGCCCATGCGCGTACATGACCGAGAACGCCGGCGATGTGCGCGAACAACCCTTTGATGAGATCTGGGCAACGAGCCCCGTGTTCGAGCGCCTGCGCACGCAGGCTTACGGCGGCAACTGCGGCGAGTGCGAGCACAAGAAGCATTGCGGCGGCTGCAGGGCACGCGCGGCGTACTACCACGACGGCGACTACATGGCACAAGACGACTACTGCGCCTACGGGCAGAAGCTCGGCTGCATGGGCGTCTAAGCTCTGACGGCAAGAGCCCGCTGCTCGGCAGCGACACGTGACCGGCGAGCAACCAATCGACGAAAACCAGCGGCGCCACAATCGCCAGCCGCACCAACAAGACAAGGAGAATCGCATGAAGAGAATCGCAACAAAGACCTGCGCATGGATGTGTGCACTGGTCCTGGCGACAAGCGGGAGCGCGATGGTCGGATGCTCTGGCAACAGCTCCGGCAACGACGGCGCGCAGCAGGGCGCGACAAGCCAGGAGGCCGGCTACACCTTCACGGACGATCTGGGCAACCAGGTAACTGTGAGCTCCCACGAGCGCGTCGTCGCGGGCATGGGCAGCTTTGCGAACATCTGGGAGCTGGCCGGCGGCACGCTCGTCGGCGCGTCCAGCGATGCATTTTCCGATTACCACATCGAATCCAAGGCGGAAAAGGTCGGCGATTTCTCTTCTCTCAATGCGGAGTCCATCATCGCCCTCGACCCTGACTTCGTCATCCTAACTGGTGCAAACTCCGGCCGCGGCGGCGGCGTCGCACAGACCGATCTCAAGGACACCCTGCAGGCGGCGGGCGTCGCCGTGGCGTACTTCAACGTGACCACCTTCGACGACTACCTGCGCATGCTCAAGACCTGCTGCGATATCACCGGCAACACCAAGGCATACGAAGAAAACGGCACTAACGTCGCCGAGAACATTGCCGCCATAAAGAAGAAGGCCGAGGGCAAGAGCGCTGGCAGCGTCGCGGTGCTGACCACGTACTCCGGCGGCACGCGCGTCCAGGCATCCTCGACCCAGACCGGCACCATGCTCGCCGAGCTGGGCGCAAGCAACATCACCGACGCCGACAAGAGCCTGCTGTCCGACTACAGCCTGGAGTCCCTGGTCAAGGCCGACCCCGATTTCATCTTCCTGCTGCCGATGGGCGACTCCGACGAGGCAGCGCAAAAGGCACTTAAGGACCAGACCACGGCTAACCCGGCTTGGAAGGAGCTCACCGCCGTCAAGAAGGGTCGCGTCATCACGCTCGACCCCAAGCTGTTCCTCTACAAACCCAACAATAACTGGGATGACGCGTACGAGGAGCTGTACAAGGCCCTCTACGAGGACCAACACGAGCAGAAGTAGCACCTGATCTTGAAGGAAATACAGACAACAAGTTTACACGGGGAGCGCAGGCATGCCTTGCAAGCAAACAGACGATTCGTGGTGGCAATGGTTGCCG
>CALEBN010000010.1 GCA_937943045.1 uncultured Collinsella sp.
CCCAGCTGAGCTACGCCCCCGTGCGAAGAAGTACTATACGGGAACTCCCCCGCCGATGCAAGGACAATTTTGGAAAAACTTTCGCGGGCCCCGGGGAGGCCGGGCCAGCCCGCGGGGCACCCGGCCTCCCCGGGGCCCGCGCGCCGGCCGACTTGACGCGCAGAACGCGACTCACCCCGTGCAACAGGTTTTTCCGTACACTGCCAGTCCAATTATCGGGTCCGATTGCGAAGCACCCTCACCTGCGCTTCAGAACCATGCCGGTTTACTACGAGGAATCAGGAATGTCCGACCACACACGCCTTTTCACTTAACCGGCGAGTTTCCTACCTGCGGTTTTACAACTGGAGAGCACACGGTGCTCGGGGGCAGCCGATTCGTCGTAGTAAACCGGCATGGTTTTGAAATGGCATCAGGTTGATTTCGCGCATAAATCTGTTGGAGCCCTGAATTAAAGGCCCTAACTTTTTTAGATAGCGTCTTTTCTGCGACGCGCCTAGATTAGCTGTTGTTTAGCATCGGACTTGATCTTGCGTTGTGCGACTTGCTCGTGCATGGTAGTATTTCACGACGTGAAGCGAAGAAATTAGGCCTGAGTTGCCTTTGTTAGAATTGCATTCACCGTTTATAAGGGCTCTTGGCGCAACGGTTAGCGCAGGGGACTCATAATCCCTGGGTTCTGGGTTCGAATCCCGGAGGGCCCACCAGAGTATTTCGAGGCCGGGCATTACGCCCGGCCTCATTGTTATTGGCGCTACAGGCTAGCTTTGCCATCCAGAGACGTAAAGTTATTAACGTTCATATCCGCAATTAACAATGGGTATGTCGCCAAGATGCTACCCGGCCAACACATGGCGAAAATCGATAGATATGAAAAAAGGCCCCAACTTGCGTTGGAGCCTCATTCAATGCTCGGGTGGAGACGAGGGGGATCGAACCCCTGACCTCTTGACTGCCAGTCAAGCGCTCTCCCAGCTGAGCTACGCCCCCGTGCGAAGAAGTACTATACGGGAACTCCCCTGCCGATGCAAGGACAATTTTGGAAAATATTTTGCGGCGCGTTGAACGGGAGCGGGGTCAAAGAGACACACGATGCCCGACATAGCCCGCGGGGCGAGCCCCGTGGGCGGCGGCAAGCCCGCCGCCTTCCTTTGCAGGGCTCGGCATGTCACCCCAGGTGCCGCCGGCCAGACCAAAGCGATCCGCGGTACTTCCGGGGCCCGAGCCCTTCCGCACGTTTTCGGGCCAATTTACGGAACCGAGCGTAGCTCGCCCCAGCTGGTCGCTTTATAAACAGACCGGTTTACTACGATGATTCCCGGATTTCCGACCTCACATCTAATTTCGCAAAACGGGCAGGCGATCTACCTGCGGTTTTACGGGCGTCGAAGTCAGTGTGCTCAGCCACCCTCAATCCGACGTAGTAAACCGGCATGGTTTTAAAATGGCACTTAATTACTGGCTCATATATAGTATTAAAAATGCTCACTGGGCATTATTACTTACCAATATCAAGCCAATTACACAGAACGTTGGCCCGCAATCTGGTCTCAGCACATCTCATCGCCTCGGTTTTTGGTTTGTAGCGCAACTCCAATCGCTCACACACACTGTGAATGATGGCATCAAGCTGATCGTGATCATTGAGCATGTCATGGGTTACAAGAAATACGTCGTATCCCATGCTTTGCAATGCTGTCATTCGGGTTGCATCGTGGTCAAGCACAGCGCCCGATCCATGGATAACCTCTCCTTGAAGTTCGATAATCACAGCCTTCATTGTAATTGGGTTTACGATGACGATATCGCCGTAACAGATTTTCTGACCTGCGATTTTACGAGCTGAATTCGACAGCGGTGTTAGGTCGTTGACGAATATGTTTTTAAACTCTGCTCCGCCGGCACGCCTCGGATGACTTAGCAACATGATTCCAGCAACTTCTAGCGGGGATGCAGCAATACCCAATACCTGCTGTGCGGCTTCGTAGAATTGCTTTCCCCACATTTCGCCCTTAACCTTCGCCGCAAATCTGTGCAGTTCTTCTATTTCAATAAGAGGTTTTCTCATCCAGAGTGAGGTGCCCTTTCCGTCAGCTTTATTTCCGGATCCGTCATCCAGCTGCCCGCTTTGATCATTCTCGCTGTTCTTCTGGTGCGTCCGAGGACGGACTCGCTTCCATGGGGCCTCGTCTTGTGTTTCGTCTAGTTCAAACAGACTTTCTGTGGTGTATTGCTCTTCTTCTGTTTTTGCCTGCTCAAGTGCCATGTCGACCGCGGGCGTTGGTTTAAAAACCGAGAACCATCCGCAAAATTCGTACATAGCCAGAACCAGGTCACATGAAGAAACGCTTCTAGTCATGGTGAATAGCGTATGAAGAGGATCTGTGACGCTAAAGCCCATGCCCGTGTCGATGGAAACCTTCTCTGTATAGGCGCTGTTCCATCGGATGGTCCGTTTTGTCTTGGAATGCAGGTTGCTTCGTGTTGATGCTGCTGTGATGACTGGCGTCTTAAGGACGTCGGTTACGAAAGGGGCTTGGGATAGAGCTCGCCAGCCGTCTTCGGAGTTGGGTAGGCGCGGGTAGAGGTCGCGCACCTGCGGTGGGCAGCGCCAGTAGCGGAATGCGGTGTTTGCGCAGACGATTTCGTCCATTTGCGCCTCCCCAGGTATCGGCCGTAGGCCGTGCGGATTGCGGGCATGGCCGATTATCTACTGGGGCATCATGCGAGTAAGTACCGGAAGCAAACCAAAAGCTTGACGAGTTCTGCCGAAAAACCGTCGTGTGATAGAAATCCGCTGGAAGGCGCTCTGGGCATATGGTCCCTGTCTCCATATTTGCGCTCGGATTGCATGGGGAAATCAATGAAATTTCGCATGCGTTTTATACAAAACATGCAATGACGTCAGCAAAAAGGTTGCGATAAAAAATGACGCCTTAGACGACAACGATTTGTTCTTGGTGCCAGTTTTGGTGTCACCCTTGGTGAAAAAAGAAAAAGGCCAGAGGCTTAATACCTCTGACCTGTGCTTTAGATGGTGGGCGATACAAGATTCGAACTTGTGACCCCATCCGTGTGAAGGATATGCTCTACCCCTGAGCCAATCGCCCGTCGCCTTTCGGCAAAAGAGATACTATCATAGCCGCGCGTGGTTTACCAAGAACTTTTTGCCCCCGTTTTTAAATTCGTGGGCGCAGACCACGCCGCCGCAATCAGGGCAGCCGACAAACCAGCAGCTAAACAAACCTTTATCGCTTGATCCACGAGGTCTCGGGGCGGCAGATAAGTCGCGCGTTGCTGTAGGCCATGTCGAGCGTGAGGCAGGTGCGCGCTGCGTAGAAGCCGTCCTCGCGCTGGATGGTCAGCGCCAGCTCGGGCTTGTCGCCGGTCAGGCACAGCGGCAGCAGCAGTTGGATCCGGCCGCCGTAGAACTGCGGCACCGCGAGCGTGTAGTTGGCTGCGGCGCGGCGGGCGGCCTCGACGACGGCGCCTTCAAAGGCGCGACGCAGCAGCAGCGAGTTGTTCTCCCCCATCAGGCTGGCGGGAATGCGCGTAAGGTTCTCCTCGTCGCCCAGAATGTGGTCGATGTTGGAGCGGATGGGCAGGCGGTAGTCAAAGACCAGCTCGGAGGGGTCCTCGGCAAAGCGTACGCGGCATGGCAGGTACTCAAATGAGACCAGCATGGGGTCGCTTTCCTTAAAGAAGCCCTTCAAAAACCAGCGCTGGCGCGCATCGGGCTTGGTGTTGGGCTCAAACAGACCGTAGATGGTCTCGTAACGACGTGTGTACAGGCCGGTGTTGAATAGGCACCGGTCGTCGTCGAACACTAGCGGCAGGTTGGACGGCGCGGTCTGGTCCACGTCGCGCTCGGTCAGGAACACCGCGCGGCTAAACGAAAACGACAGGTAGTTTTTGAGGATGCGGTTGCTAGGACCCCAGTCCTCGGGATCGGCGAGGTCGGCCAGGCGGTCGTAACAGGGCTCGGGGCAAAATGCAAAGTCGTAAATATTGCTGCACAGGGTGCTGGGGATTTCCATGTGGTGTCCAATCCATTTCATAGCTAGCGTTCGGATGCTTAAATTCTATACGTGCGATGCAATTCCGGGGAGCACAACACAGTTGCACTAGGAGTCGTACTCCAGGGCGATCGGCCGCCAGACGAGGTCTTCGATGGCGCAGTTTAGGGCATTTGCGAGCGCCATTGCCGAGGAGACCGAGGCACGGCGCAGGTCGAGCTGGTTCTGCTCGTAGAGTTGTATGGCTCGAAGCTTAACCCCCGATTGGACGGCGAGCTGTTTTTGCGTTAGTCCGGCCGCCTTTCGTGCCGCTTTGAGGCCCTTTTTGTCTGTCTGGGCGTTGTTCCATTTTTCGATGACAATCTGGGCGAACTTGTCTTCGGAGGCCTCGTGGAGCGGATGGTACGAGCCGATGATCCAATCGAGCGGGGCGACTTCGAGTAGCTCATTAAAGCCCAAGCTGTACATCAATTGCGTATAGGCCAAAACCCAGCCCGCCCAATACTGAGGCGAACGGTCGAACGGATAGGTCTCCCTGCATTCGACGGAAGTCAGTCCCGCATGGGCGATAATATCGCGCGCGAGCTCGTCGCCCGCCATGCCGCAGACGACGCGAGGCATACCGCGCTCAAACTGTTTCATCTCTAAAGCGTTCGACAGGATCGCCGTCAACTCGGCTGGAGTCAGCCCTTGGTCACAGAGGGCAAAATCGACCGCCTCGCCCAGCGTTCTCATGGCATCCTCGAGATACATCTCACTGTAAGCGTGGGTCATTGCCCGTCATCCCCTCTCGAATGATATCGACGATACGAATTCCCTCAAATGGATTTTCGGCAAGTGGCTGCCGATATTCAATACTGGCTTCTAAGACTCTCCGAGTTCGGAAGTGCGGGGAAAGACCGAGTTCCGCCAACCAGACCCTGGTTATACCCTTTCGAGACCTTCGGTTTTGACGCCAAAATTTGGTTTGCGCTCGGCTGGTTCCGATTTTCCCCGCACTTCCGGAAACAGGCGTTATGGCTGTGGTGTGCATGGCAAGAAAAGCACCCAGAAAAGGGCAATCAAGCGGCAGCCGGTAGTCTTAGGAATCGTTATGGGTATTGCAGTGGCTGCAAGCCTTTACCGGATGAGGTCTGCCAGGCACAACTCGCCCTTGGGGATTTTCGAAAGACGCCTGTATTCCCTGGCGGCGGCCGTAAGCGAATCGGCATCCCAATAATCTCTTAGGAAGCCTTCTCTCTTCACCTCGCGCATGCCGAGCTCCTGTTTGCAGAAGTCGCTCGGTTTCATACGTCCGCCGTGCCAGCGTCTCCACGCGCCCTCTCGAATAATGGCCAGCACCTCTATCTCGGGATGGGTCACGTAGCTAACCACCGGGAAGCGGCCGGCGTACAGGTTGCCGAGTTTGAAGCGTTCTTTCCTCGAGTCCAGCACCCTGACGATGCAGACTGGCCAGTCATAGTCTAAGTTGAGGTAGTTATCTTGGATATCGGAGGCCTTGCGCAGGCGGGTGACGTCCACGACGTCGGCCTCTGGAAAGACGAGCGCGTCCGCCTCGAGCAGAATGTCCACGGTCACCTTTTCCGCGGTGCCCTCGCAGGAGATTACCGGATGGTACCCCGAAAAGCAAAAGCCGCCATCACCGCTCATCGGACACCTCCTCTGCGACGAGCTCCTTAAGCGCGCGCACGTCGGCGTAGCGCGGAGCGGTCCCCTTCACAAAGTTCGAGGCGAATACCTCCGATTTCTTGTTCTCGATGCGTTTCACGCGGTCGGCGTACTTCACCACGCGCGCACCGCTGTTGCGTCGGGCGAGAAAGAACACGTTGTCCTTGCGGTGCACGTGATCGAGGAGCTGCGGGTAGTGAGTCGTGAAAACCAGCGTCGCGCCGTTGGGGTTGGTCCCGCGGGCGGCAAACAGATCAAGCACGACGTTAACCAGTTGGCGGTTAAGGTGGTTCTCCACCTCGTCGACTAAAAGGTAGCCGCCGGAGCGCAGGACCCTCATTGCGCGCTGCACCAGCCCTAGGCCACGTACAGTGCCGGAGGAGAGCACCTCGGTGAGCCCCCGCTCGGAGATCGTGATGGGCTCGCGACCTGTAAACGTCAGTACGAAGGCGCGACCGGAGTCCCGGACCTCGAGGTGCTCGATGCCAGAGTCGAAAACACGAAGCACGTCGTCGAGACCGTTGAATTGCTCAGTGAGGCGGAAGCCACCGTCGCGCAATGCTATCGCTCGGATGCGATGGCCGAAGTCCTTGGCGAGCACAGCGGCTGCGACGGAAACGTCAGGCGGCGTAAGCGCCGCCCAAGAGTCCGGCATCTGAGCACGGTCGCACAGCGGGGACGCGAGTTTCTCGATTTCGGCCCAGGATGCCAGGGTCGAGCGCTTGAGGGCCTTGGCTGGCAGCGAAGAAATCACCTCATCGGAGAACGTCAGCTCGGGACCGTCGTCGCCTCCTTCGACAGTCTGCAGCACCGACTCGAGCAAGTAAAGACGATCTGCGTGCCATATGACGCACTTGAGCTTGGACGGGCCGTCGAACGCGGCGGGGAACGTTGATGGGAGCCCGCCGCCGCGCGCCGGAGAGCCGTCAACAATGCGGCAGGCGAGCTCCAGCAGGTTCAGTGCTGTCGTCTTGCCCGTAGCGTTAATGCCCGCCAGCGCAACGACGCTATTCACGTAGAGATGGTCCGCCAGTTCGAAAGCCGACTCATCGGAGGCCGTCACGCGGTCGGAGGCGAACAGGTCGATTTCGAATAACCCGTCTTCGAACATCGAGAGATGGTCGAAGCAAACCTTTAACAACTTCATCTCAAGCCTTTCGAATACTTGAAACAGAATTTATGGCTCAAGTATAACACATGAAGGATATCGCGAATTAAGCCTGCCACTAGGCAGAAAAGGCTTATCCGCATTGCCGACCTCGTCGATATGCAGGTTCAAATGCTTAGACATTTGAACAAATCGTACAAAAATGGCGAGGTACGTACCTCGCCGATCTGGCACCTCCAAGACGGCCGTCTCTTTGGTGATTGAGTTTTCTCACATTTCAGGGGCATTTAGAGCTGCATTGATAAGGTCGGCGGAGTTGTCGAAACGACCTAGTTCTCCACTGGCAAAGAACGCATCCCCTTCGCGGATGGCCTCTAGGCTTTCGGCGTTAGGTTCTTTGGGAGGACAGGGCTGTAGGGTTGTATCCGTAAGCTCATCGTTTCGTTTATGTTGAGACATAAAGGCGTATCTCTTCCTGCTTGATGCTTTTGCGGAATGCTGGGCGCATGTGCTCTGGTGGGTTGGTGACGATTTCAACCTTTCGCCCAAGTTCCCTCTCGAGCTCATGGGAGAGTTCGTAAAGCGTGCCGAACGTCATGGCGTTGCCGCAGACTAGGCGCAAGTCAATATCGCTATTGGGCGTTTGCTCGCCTCGGGCAAACGAGCCAAATAAATATGCTTCGCTGACGTCGTATTGAGCAAGCACGCGGGAGGCGGCGGTGGATATGTCGGTAGGCGAAATCATGTCTCAATCGGGCGCTCGACGGCTACGCGAACCGTTCCGTCTTCTCTTGTCTCTGAGTAGGCAAACTGGGTGCCATCATCAAGCTGGACATAGCACCAAAACATGACTGCCTCCTTAGTGTTTATATCCGAGTATAAAGAGCAGACTAGATGTAACACGGCGTGAATTGAATTATTCCTATAAGACACGAACTCTGACAGCCGGCCCTGCCTGTTGCCCTATTCAAAGAAAGTGAGGGTAATGGCGTAAGCCAATACCCTCACTCAGGAGCAATTGATCGTACCTTAGGTCAAGTCTCCCACGACATGAGCCACCCTACTTACTGGAATGCAAGGATAACAGCAACGACAATGCACACGACACCTATCCCGAGCGGAAGCCACGCCTTCTTTTCTTTGTCCTTAACAAGGAAGGCCTCGATTGCGGACGCTAGGACCAGAAAACCGCCAATAATCAGCAGGTCGAGTGCAACAAAGTTGACGGTTGTTATGTTGGAGGACAGACCTCCGGCGTTGACGTTTACGAGCGTAAAGATTGCAGCGAAAATGGCGAAGAGGGCCAGGATGTTGCCATAGATACGGGACTCGATATTGATGATTTCTTCCTTCTTGTCCTCGACCTTTTTAAGTTCTCCGGCATAGACGTCGGAATAATCTGCAAGTCCTTTAAAGTTGAGCTCATCAGAGAAAGCGCCGTGGTAAGGATGGGCCACCATGCCATCAACGCGCTGGAATGCAACCTGCGCTATACCCTTTGACTTATCGAGCGTAATAGTGTTGCCGCTTACGTTTGTAACACGGTAAAACAGCCGTGTTCCATGTCCGGGGAAATATAGCGGCGCATCCAAAGAAAGCCCCTGGCGAATGCGCGAATTACGCAGAAGTACGCTAGCGGTCAAATCGTTTGGCAACGCAACACATTCAACGCAAGAGACGAATGTCGAATCACCAGGCCCGAGTTCGACCTCGGACTGCTTGTTCTCGTTAATGTAGAAGCCGTCGGTGCGCAAGTCATACGTAACCTGTCCGATGTTCGAAGCATCGGCATGGAGCAGAACCTCGCTGTCGATTAGCTCCTGAATCTTAGTATCGCTCAAGTACATATGAACCACTTCCTTAGGGCTCCGAGTATAGCACCAAGGTATGGCACGGTGGTTACCCCCAAAGGGGGTACAGAGAAGTAATAAGAAAGCGTTGCCCTTAAAGCTCCTACAGTGCTCTTGTATCGCAGCCAAGTGCGTCGTACCGCATCAGCAGCGATATGCGGCGCTCAGAAGCACTGTCCCCAGCAGGAATAGCGTTAAGGAGGCAGCTATCCAGTAGCTGTCGCCGGTCTTGGGAAGCGCCGGCGTTGTTGCCGTAGTGGATTTGGGCTTGGTCGTCTTGCTGACTGTTGTCTTGGTGACCGTTGTTTTGAGCGACGTAGCCACGGGTTTCACCGCAGGATCCGTCGCCGGCCTCGCACCGGGTTGCCCCGCAGCGGGGTCGGCGCCACCAGTAGGATTGCCCGTGCCATCCCCCGGCACCTCGCCGCCGGGTGTAACGGGCTCCCCCGACGGCGAGGTGGCGCCATCGGGCTCAATCACCACGTGCGGTGCCACTGCACCGCCAGCATCTACCACGCCGGCAGCACCAAAAGCCCCGCCCACAGGCGTCACAAAGTGCGCGGCCACGAGCGATCCACGATCGCAGGCAACGCCGGCGTCCGCACCGGTCGCATCCAGCCAGGACGCATCCACAGCAAGCGTCTCGCTCGCAGCGTCAGCCCCAAATCCCTCGTCGAGCATTCGCACGCCATAAAAGCGCAGACCAGTATTGGACCCCGCGCTCGCGGCAGCGACGCGCCCACCGCCGCGTACGGTCAAGCTACCTGCGGCAATGCCGGCAACAGTCTGCTCAAGAACACCTGCCCCGTCGGCCCTAGCATCGGCCGTGCATCCGTCCACCACCAGCGCCTGGGCCACATGGATCCCACATTGCGAACCCGTCGCCGTGAGCGAGCCGGGGCCGCAAAGCGTAAGGTTCCCCCACACCTCCATGCCACTCATGGAAATGTCCGCATCGGGCGCATGCGTCTCGACCACAGAGTTTTGTCCCACAAGCGTCACCACCAGGTCGCCATCGGCGCCAATGGCCTCGCCCGCATAACCGTTTAGCTCCAGATGGTCGGCAGCGGTCCAAGCCCAACCGGGACCCGAGGCGCCCGGTTCGTAGTACGTGGCGCCCGCAATGAACAGGCTGTCCGCGCCCGCGGCATAAGAAGGCCCGCCCAGCAAAACGCATAGGCAGGCCACGACAGTAAACAGGATGTAGTGTCGGCTAGTGTGGAACGCGGTGGCAAACATAACCGCTCCGATCTTCGCAAGAGCCAATGGAAACTACATCAGGAAATGACCTGATAGCAGCAGTTATTAGTGTAGCGAGATCGGGCAAGTGGCGAACGAATTACCTGTAAACGAACCCAGAAATTAGGTGTAAATCGTTTTGCCAATCGGTGAAAGGAAGAATCGCCTCGAGTCGATTGGCGTTCATAAAATCCTAAGTCTGTAACAAAGGACCCTTACAGGTGGAAATCGTAAGAATAGCCTACTTTGACAATTGCTTTAAACCTCCAGCTGATGATTCGGCAGCTTCAACCATTGTTAACCAGTCGTCTACTTTTGGAGGACGAACGGTCCATAAAGTATCTCGGCCCTTCAGCACATCTTCATTTGGTGAAACCATTACACATATAGCTTTGTTACCGTACTGATCATCTGGGTTTAAGACTAGCTTACGTTCAGAATCATTTATTTGGTCTGTTGAGCACTCTGAAGAACCAATTACTAGAGTAGTCTGCGCAAAACCGCAGAATGCCTCTTTGCTTCCAAGCTTAACAGCTAAAGGCTTAATCCAGCGCGCTAAAGAGGGGTATTCAAAGTTTTGGACTTCATCCCCTTCTAGATTAAACCCATGTGATTCCCAGCTATATACAACTGCTTCGCCATCGAGCAGCCTTGCTGCAACTCTTAGATTTGCAATTTCTCCTCTAGTAGCTTCACAAAGGTCAGGAAATAGCATCTCGCTGTCCGCGGCCCCGTTAACGGTTTCTAACGCAACCGCCAGACTGTATATATCATTAACTGTCACAGCCAGATCTTCCCTAATGCCGAGATTAAAATAGAGAGCGCTCATGCCATTGATTCGGAGCTCAACTTTTTTATCAGTGGCTTCGCTTAAGAATCGATAGGTTCTTGCAACGTCTCGAGAGCGTTTATTGGCTAAATTGCTAAATGAAAACTCGTAGTTAATGGTGCCGCCGGGCTGACTTGCATTCCACTTAAAGTTCAATCTGAATGTTTCCGTCGCATCGTGGGCAGAAAAGAATACCCCTTTAGTTCCATGGGTGGCTTTGTCAACTATTAACCGCAGTTCACCGCATCCTTCCCAGAATAAAGAGACCGTTCTTATGCAATTTGATACGGGCAGGTCAAGGGCCTTAATGATTCCCTTTCGAATACCATCGCAGGAACGTCCAACAGGCAATTGGCAATTTTGATCAATTACTTCCGCCGGCAACGAAGAGAAGGGCACGCCATATTCGATAAAATTCTGGGCTTGCTCTTTTTCATCGTCGGTCCCTGCAATGATTTTCACTGAAAAGGTTAATGGATGCAGCATTGAAGCAATTGGCGTTTTTTCAATTACGTCGATTGCGATTCGGCCCGCTCCAGGGGTTACTAGAATTTGGGACATAACAACACCAGGGACACGTGGGCAAAGATCATCGCGTTTGTCGTATTCTGAGAGCACGTGAACTGAATATGCATAGTATGGATCCAGTTTATCTAGATTGGAACAAAGATCGCGCAGCCTACTCTCGAGAATGGCTGGATCGCTGCAGTCTGGAAGATTGGCCAAGGAGAGCAGCTTCGCAGCATACTCAGAGACCTCTTCTTTTCCATTTGAAAAGTAATAATTTATTACTTCTGGGTGTTTGGACGCCCAGCCATCAACTCTTGAAAGGCCATCCCAGATGAATTTAGTACCAGAAGGTTCAACCAGTTCCTTAGCCCATCTTAGATTCTCGTTTGTGGGATCTAATGGCATCACAAGATGCCAGTTATTGATTTTTACATGCAAATCAGCAGTAGTTGTCAATAATTCTTTCCACGAATTCTCAATCTGAGCCTTCTGACTGCTCTTTAGGTTTTCAGCAAATTTCTTAATTTGATATACATTGACCGTTTCGGTATCAGGGTAAACGATAAGATCAATTCCACCATCGCCCCTAGAAGGTCGAATTTTAATGGCGTCACGCTCTTCAAGAGAAATTAACGTCGCTAGAACCGATTCTATATCTTCACCTGAATATCGCGTCCAAGGAATACGCCCAGTCATAGTTGCACCTCTGCAGACGAAAATAATTACATCCAGTCATTATTTTAAATATTCGGGTTTAATGAACTTGATTCCCCTCTTTTTAATGGCCTTCCACTCATCAGACGGTAAGCACTCTTTTGATCGTATATGGTAGAGAAAAAGCCACATCTCTTCAAATTCGCGACCTTCTTCAGGAAATTCCTCTGCAAGATCGTTTAGCCGATCAAGCAAAGCTTTATTTTTAAAGTGCTTGGCGTATAAATAGACGAATAAATACAGCAGGCAGTCATTGGACTTTTCGATATCCTCAAATTCGGGTACATCAATTTCAAAGTCATATTTAATTGCGTAGTAAAGTCCGTAGCAAACCGAAAGATAGTCGCCACGATTAAGGCACTCATAGATGATGCTGTTTGAGAGGCACTCGATATATTCCTCGCTCATGTTCAACGGCTCAATTACCGTTTCCTCAAATGTCGGCAGAAGGTATGGATATACGATTGCGAGGTGTATAGCAAAATCTCGAAAATAGGCTTTTGCCGAAGGCTTCAACGAATGCGATGTGAGCATTTTAAATGCATACAACAATATTGAGGCATTATTTTGATAAGAGGGAAGTAGGCTGATCGCGTATTCCAAAAAGGATGACACGTCCTTGTATCCAAGCGGATCCGACTTAATTGGCTCATTACGCCTTAAAGAATTCACCCAGCTTTGTGAGAGCGCCATGGGTAATTCCAGTACCTCAGTTTTCTTTTGATTCAGTCTCAGGCGAAACTTGGACAGTTCTTCTTGTAACGAGAGGATAAAACCCTCGCCCTCTTGTTGTGAAGCGACGTAACAGTTGTAATCATCAATATTACGAATAAATCGATAGCCTTTATTGTATAAATTGGCATCGATGACTGTAAGAATTAGTTCTGAGACTACATTCGAAGAATGTGGTCCAATCAATAGCCCGTGGGTCTCACCGTCGGACACATTTTGAAGCAATTTGTCAATTTTATTCGCCCAGTTATCTGGACGAACTGTCCTGTCTTGTTTCGCCCTATCCCTACCCATAATCGCCCACGACAAAGAATGCGTATATATACTTGGAAAACAGGTGGATATGTCGCATTTGACAACATATTGCTTCCCAATAAGAATGGCAGGTTCTGGACTAGGGTCGTTCATCCAGTTTGAATAGTTCATTTGGAAAATAGCCTGCGAATCAGGAATCAAGCGAGGATGAATTCTGCTAACCGAATAAGACTGCAATAAAGTTTGTTTTTGAACGTGACAAACTATTTCGTTCCAGCTATCGGCTATACCGCGTGCCAAGCGCTCATATGTAAAGGGGGTCGGAATGCCAAACTCTCGATATTGACCATTGCAACGTATGTAATTAAATCTAATCCAATCTGAGGGCGAATTGTTACTTGCCATTTTGCGATTATTGCAATAAGAAAGAAATTTTTCAGCCGTAAAAATAGGAGGTAGTTTGTCGGCAAACCATCCTTCAATAATTAGTCCGTTGTAGACAGCATCCTCCGTAAGCTCTTGCCAATAAGCCCAGTAGGCCTTGGAAGGAGCGAAAAGCTTGTCATAGGATTGGAGCACCATTACTGACCTTAAATAATTAGCTTCATTTCACACTATTAGTTTAATCAAACGGCTTCTATATAGGGATGATTAATTCCTGCCACTAGCAGTATATGTTTCCGCGTAGAACACGGGGCCAACGGTCCCAATGCGTTATCAACACCCGCATTCCAATAAATGATGGCCTACGCTCGCTCGAATTAGGCGAATTTTAATTGCAAAGAACAACGAAGGGCGGGGTGTATCGGTATTA
>CALEBN010000011.1 GCA_937943045.1 uncultured Collinsella sp.
GGTGGGGAAAGGTGTTGAAAAATGGGGCAGTTCCCCATATTATTAATGACGTCGACAGGCGGGGTGGTTCCCCGCGTACGTGCCATCTGAGTAACCGAGGGGAGGGCGCACATGGGAATGACTGGTGCATACGAGCGCAATCTCGATGCAAAAGGTCGTCTGTCCCTGCCTGCACCCCTTCGCGAGGAACTTGGAGAGCACGTTCGCGTGTTCAAAGCCCTGGATGTCGATGCTCTGTACGTGTTCTCTGCCGAGGCCTTCGATAAGTGGGTCGAAGGACTCTTCGCGGGTCGTGAGGGCCACGAGGGTTTTAACCCGCGTGACATCAATGACCAGAAGCTCATGAGGGCGATCAACAAGCGCACCACGTCGATGGATGTGGACAGCGCCGGTCGTATCGGTCTTTCTGAGTCTCTCCGCAAGCAGGCGAACCTTGACCGCGAGGTCACGGTTGTGGGCAACTACGACCACCTTGAGGTTTGGGACCGCGCCGCGGCCGATGAGGACGATGACGACGAGGCTCTGCTTGACCTCTTCTTCTCGTAAGGGCAAGGCGCGAGTAACGGATGGAGCGTGGGATCTTGACACAAGAATATCGGCATGAACCTGTCATGCTCGGCGAAGTGCTTGAGTCGCTGCAGCTCAAGAGCGGCTCCGTTGTCTGCGATTGCACCCTTGGTGGTGCCGGTCATTCGGTAAAGATGGCCGCGCAGGTGGGGGAGACGGGCCTTTTGCTCGGCGTCGATCAGGACGACATGGCCCTCGAGGCCGCTGGTGCCCGTCTGGACCGCGATGTTCCCGGCGTCCCGCACCAGCTGCTGAAGGGCAACTTCGGCGACTTGGACGAGCTGCTTTGCTCGGCCGAGGTGCCCGGGGTCGATGGCTTCCTGTTTGACTTGGGCGTTTCGTCACCGCAACTCGATATCCCTGGCAGGGGCTTTTCGTATAACGAAGATGCCCCATTGGACATGCGGATGGATCCGGGTAACAACACCCTAAACGCAGCTGAGGTCATCAACACCTATAACGAACACGACCTCGCCCGGATTCTACGCGTCTACGGCGAAGAGAAGTTCGCCTCGCAGATTGCGCGCGAGATTGTGCGCCGTCGCGAGCAAGAACCGATCGAAACTACAGGCCAATTTGTCGAGATCATCAAGGCTGGCATTCCGGCTGCCGCTCGTCGGCATGGTGGGCACCCGGCCAAGAAGAGCTTCCAGGCCATTCGCATCGAGGTCAACCACGAGCTCGATGTGCTCGAGAGGGGGCTTGATGCCGCCACCAGGTGGCTCAACCCGGGCGGACGCATCTGCGTCATCTCGTATCACTCGCTCGAGGACCGTATCGTAAAGAACCACTTTAAGGAGATGAGCCAGGGGTGCACGTGCCCGCCGGAGATTCCGGTGTGCGTGTGCGGCAACGTGCCGATACTCAAGGTCATCACCCGCAAACCCTTGGTTGCCCAACCCGATGAGGTTGCGCGCAACCCTCGGGCGAGATCAGCCAAAATCCGCGTGGCGCAGCGCCTGTAGGCGCGACCGCGCGAAATTGGACCTCCCGCTCGCACCATAAACGAAGCTTAAACACACTACCAACGTACTCGGGATGGGAGGCGGCATATCATGGGCTATAACACCTCAAACGCAGCACTCGCCTATGATATGAACGCCATGCCCGCCTACCGCGAGGCACCGCAGGCGCCCGTTGCCCCTCGTGAGCAACGCACGCCGCGTTTTGATGTCTACACGGGCGCGGGCCGTCAGGCAAACCAGGCGGTAAGCCCGGTTTTCATGAGCGTTCTTAAAACGGTTTGCATCATCGCGGCTGTCTTCATGACGATCGGTGTCGCCCGCGTGGCACTTGCCGGTGTCACGGCCCAGGTGCTCAACGGCAACGCAGAGCTTGCCAGCACGCTCGAGAAGGCGACCGACGAGAGTTCTAACCTTGAGGTCATGCATTCGGTCTATGGTGCCGACACACGTATTCGCGATCTTGCGGGCGCCTATGGCATGGTGGAGCCCAGCGAGAGTGTTACGCTTGACTTTTCGCAGGATGCAGCCGCGGGCGCTAGCTCGACTGCGGCCGCTCAGTAAATAAGACGGTAGCTGAGTATGACAAATGACTATCGCCGCGGTTCCGACGGGGACCACGGGTCTGGACGTCCCTCCTCGCGGGGACGTTCTGGTTATCAAGGAACGGGTCGGCCATCTTACAACGCGGGGCCGTCCTATGGCAACGACCCTGCGTCGCGTCTTCGTGGCTCGGGCGGGCCTCGGGTACGCAATACGGGCGCGCGCAAGGGGTCGTCGTCTGAATGGGTTACGGGAACGCCGCTGCCTCGCCGCGATGTCGTTATGGGCTGTATCGGGGTTGGCCTTGCCGCGGGCGTCTTCCGTCTTGCCGAATACCAGATCGTGAATGCTGACAAGCTGCGCGAGCGTGCGGACGCGCGTCGTCTGCTTTCACAGACGCTCTATGCCAAGCGTGGCACTATCTACGACCGCAACGGCAACGTGCTGACGTCGTCGGTCGAATGCCGCAATGTCGCCGTGAACCCTCAGCTTGTCGAGGACGTCGACAAGACGGTCTCGGCGCTGGTCAAGGCTACCGGTATCGATAAAAAGACCTGCCGCAAGCTGGTGCTGTCTGATGGTTCCTGGGTGTATATCAAGCGCCAGGTCGACGAGGATGACGCTGCCGCCCTGGAAAAGAAGAATCTACCCGGCGTGCTCTTTGAGCAGGCGATGAAGCGGGTTTACCCGTATGGAAACCTGGCTTCTCAGCTGCTGGGCGTCGTGAACGTGGACAACGCTGGCCTGACGGGACTCGAAAAACAATACGATGAGCTTCTGACCGGAACGAATGGCTCTCTTGTGCGCGAGCGCGCAAGAGATGGCGGCTACATCGCGGGCGGTGCCTATAAAAAGGTTGCCGCGATCGATGGCGTGGATATCGTGACGACGATCGACGTCAACATTCAGCGCGCCGCGGAAGATGCCTTGGCCGAGGCGGTCGAGAAGACGAAGGCCAAAAACGGGTCGGCCCTGGTGACCGACCCGACGACTGGAGAGATCCTGGCCGCCTGCTCGTATCCGACCTACGACCAGACCAATTTGGAAAACGCCAAGACCGAGGACATGAACCTTCGTCTGGTGACGGATGCCTACGAGCCCGGCTCGGTCTTTAAGACGCTGGTTGCGGGCGCCGGATTTGATTTGGGCGTTGTGCGCACGAGCACATCGTTTGAGGTTCCCGCGAGTATCAAGGTGGGCGACGATACCGTTACCGATGCCGACAAGCGTGACTACACCATGACAATGGACGTACGCGAGATGATGCGCCGTTCGTCCAATGTCGGTTTTGTCCTGGTGGGGCGCAAGATCGGTGCCGATGATTTTGCCACCTATGTGGACAAGTGGGGTATCGGTCATAGCTCCGGCGTCGATTTTCCGGGCGAGAGCCTGGGCATCGTCAAGGAACGCGATCAGTACGATGGCGCCACGCTGGGCTCGATGAGCTTTGGCCAGGCGCTGTCCGTCTCTCCGATTGAGGTCGCGCGTGCCGTGGGCGGTATCGCCAACGGCGGCGTGATGATGACGCCGCACTTCTATAAATCCAGCAAGGGCGATGAAAAGGATTGGGGCGAGGGGGATCGCGCGATTTCCGAGGAGGCCGCCTCGCAGGTGACATCGTGTATGCAGACGGTCGTTGCCGAGGGAACGGGCGTTGGCGGCGCGGTGGACGGCTACGACGTGGCGGGCAAGACCGGTACGGCCGAGCGCGCCGATGAGAACGGCGGCTACCTCAAAGAGAACTACATGTCGTCTTTTATGGGGTTTGCCCCGGCGCAGTCGCCCAAGGTCCTGTGCTATATCACCCTTGACGGAACCCCGTCAGGCTCCGATGCCGCCGCAGTGCCGTTCCAGTCCATTATGGCTAGCGCGCTTGACGTGTTGGGTGTCCCGCGCACCAAGTAGGGGGTTACTATCCATGAAGTGGCCAGTCGGTTAATCCGGGTTGTTCACATGCCCTGCACCACGCATAGGCGGCGCTGGGATACAATACGCCGATAGCATTATTAGGTTTACAGGGGAGCTGCAATGATAGAGATCGCCGTCAACAACCTCGCGGCCGCAACAGGGGCCCGAACCGTGACGGAAGAAGTCGATCGGGTATGCCGCGGGTGCGTTATCGACTCGCGTCAGGTCGAGGAGGGGACGATCTTTGTCGCCTTCCCCGGCGAAAAGGTCGACGGCAATGATTTTGCCTCCCGTGCCATTGAGTCGGGTGCCGGTGCCGTCGTGATGACGCGCGAACCCGATGCCGAGCTGGTTTCGCTGGCGCAGGACAAGGGATGCGCCATCTTGCTGACCGACGACCCCGAGGAGTTCTTGCTGCGCCTGGCGCATGTATATCGCTTGGAGCTTGGCTGCCTGGTCGTCGGCATTACCGGTTCGATTGGCAAGACGACGACCAAGGACGTGCTCGCCGCCGTGCTCGCCAAGCGTTATCGCGTCTGGGCCACGAAGGGCAATTTCAACAACCTGATCGGCATGCCGCTCACGGTGCTGGCGGCCCCTGCCGACACCGAGGTTCTGGTGCTCGAGATGGGCATGAACCATTTCCACGAGATTGAGCGCATGTCTCAGTCCGCCAATCCCAACCTTGCCATTGTGACCAAGATTGGCACCTCCCATATCGGTATTCTGGGCAGTCGCGAGAATATCGCTCGTGCCAAATCCGAGATTGTTGGCGGCATGTGCGCCGCCGGAGACCTTCTCCCGTTGCTGGTTTTGGGTGGTGAGGACGACTTTACTCCGTTCATCCGCGACACCTTTGCCGCGCCTGCGGGCGTCGACGTGATGCTTGCGGGCGTCTCGGACGACGATGAGGTCCGTGCGTGCGACATTCGCATTGATGACGAGGGACGCCCGGTCTTTACGCTCGATTTTGGCTTGGGCGAGACTATCGACACACTGCTTGCCATTCCCGGCGCGCAGTCCGTTCCCAATGCCGTCAAGGCCGCGGCGGTTGCCTATCGTCTTGGCGTGACGCCCGAGCAGATCGATGCCGCCTTTAGGGGTCTTACGATTACCGGGCATCGCCAGGAAATCAAGCGCGCCAAGAGCGGCGCTCGCGTCATCGACGACTCATATAACGCCAGTGCCGAATCGATGGCAGCCGGCCTCGACCTGCTGTGTTCGCTTTCGTGCACGGGTTCGCGCATGGCGGTTCTGGGCGAGATGGGCGAGATGGGCGACGAGGCTCCTCGCATGCATGAGCTGGTGGGCGCCTATGCGGCGGCCAAGAAGCTCGATATGCTCGCATGTGTCGGCGGTGAGCTTGCCCAGCGTATGGCCGAGGCCGCGCGCATGATGGGTATGGATGAGGACCGCATTCAGGTGTTCTCCGACTATCAGCAGGTGCTCGACCGTATGGGCGGCGCTCTTGAGCAGCATGATGTCGTGCTGGTCAAGGGCTCACGCTTCGTTGAGCTCGATCGCTTTGTGGAAGGTGTGTGCTAGTCCATGTTCGGCAATCCTTCGTATCCTACGTACCAGGCATTTTTGGGATTGGGCATCGCCGCCGTCATCGCGATGCTGCTTATGCCGTGGTGGATTAAGCTCCTGAAGGTCGAGGGCATCGGCCAGCAGGTTCGCGCCGATGGCCCCAAGCGTCACCTGATTAAGCAGGGCACGCCCACCATGGGTGGCGTCATCATCCTGGTTGCCGTTTCGCTGACCTGCCTTTTGATGGGAAAGCTCACCACCGAGCTCGTGCTTGTGCTGCTCGCCACGCTGGCAACCGGCGTTCTTGGCCTCATCGACGACCTGACTTCTGTCACGCACGGCCGCTCGCTCGGCCTGACGCCTCACGCCAAGATGATTGGCCTTACCCTCATCTGCGTTACCTTTACCGTGCTTGCTGTCAACTGGTGCGGCGTCGCCCCCGAGATTCGTTTCCCCGGTGGCCTGACGATCGACCTTGGTGTGCTCTCGACCACCATTTGCGGCCTCTCTTTTCCGTGGCTCTACCTTGTCTTTTGCTGGCTGATGATCGCGGGACTTTCCAACGCCGTAAACCTCACCGACGGCTTGGACGGTCTTGCCGGCGGCACCTCCATGATCGCCATGCTGGCCATGGCTGCCATGGCGTTTTTGCACGGCGATGTGAACCTGTCCATCTTCTGCACGGCGTGCGCCGGCGCCTGCCTGGGCTTTTTGTGGTTCAACTGCTATCCGGCGAGCATCTTTATGGGCGATACCGGCTCGCTTGCCCTGGGTGCCGCTTTTGCCTGCACCTCCATCATGACCAACACCGAGGTCGTTTCCCTCATCATCGGCGGTCTGTTTATCGTCGAGACCCTGTCGGTCATGATCCAGGTTGTCTATTTCCACTTTACGCACAAGCGCGTCTTCCTTATGGCGCCCATTCATCATCATTTCGAAAAGAAGGGCTGGGCCGAGACCAAGGTCGTCATCCGTTTTTGGATTGTCGCTGCGGCCTTCGGAGCCCTGGGCCTCGCTTTGTTCTTCCAGTTGGGATAGTGGTCTTTCATGCCTCTTGCTGATGTCTTTAGCCTGCTCGTTTTGGGCCAGGGTAAGTCCGGTCTTGATGTCGCTCGCTGGGCGCTTGCACATCCCGAGCGTGTGAGTACCGTTACCGTTTACGGTGGCGGCACGTCCGAGCCCAACGATGCCACGCGCTCGCTCGAGGCGCACGGGGCATCGTTTGTCTACGGAACCGAGCAGGTCGAGGGCGCGTTTGATGTATGCGTGACGTGTCCGGGCATCTCGGAGTTCTCGGCATTCTTTAAGGCTGGCCGTGATCACGCTGTCCAGATTATGGGTGAGCCCGAGTTTGCCTACCGTCTGTCTCCCCAAAATTGGATTGCCATTACGGGCACCAACGGCAAGACGACAACCACGTCGCTGACCGATTACCTGCTTAAGGCGGCGGGCGAGGCGAGCGTTGCTGTCGGCAACATTGGCGAGCCTCCGGTGAACGAGATCGATGGCCGTGCGCATAACGAGTGGTTTGTGGCGGAGCTTTCGAGCTATCAGATCGCAACGACCCAGGAGCTTCACCCCCGTGTGGCGGTGCTGCTCAACATTACCCCCGATCATCTGGGCTGGCATAAGAGCCATAAGAACTATGCGCTCGCCAAGATTAAGCTCTTCGAGAATATGGTCGACGATGACCTGGTGATTGTTGATGTCGAGGATGCCGGTATCCACGAGTTCGATGAGTACATCTATGTTCCGGGCCGTCGCATCTGCAAGGTTGCTTTTGACGAGCCTGCGGGCGAGGACGCCGCATTTGTGCGCGATGGCAAGATGGTCATTCGCCTGAAGGGCGTCGAGACCCCGCTCGTCGATACGTCCGAGCTTAAGATTTCGGGCCATCACAATGTAATCAATGCCCTGTGTGCTGCCACGGCGGCCCTGACGGTCGGCGCCGATGTTGAAGGTGTGTGTCGCGGCCTGGTCTCGTTCCAGCCGCTGGAGCACCGCGTTGAGCCCTGTGGCGAGATCGATGGCGTGCGCTATGTTAACGATTCCAAGGCAACGAACACCGATGCGGTCGAAAAGGCCCTGACGGCGTTTCCCGATGACGATGTGATCTTGCTGCTCGGCGGTCACGATAAGGGCACGCCGCTCGAGTCCTTTGCCCGCGTTGTGATGGATAACGTTCGCTCGGTGGTCTGCTTTGGCGACGCGCGCGAGCGCTTTACCGCCGCTATGGACGAGGCGGATGTCGACGGTGATGTCGATATCGCCCAGGCCGACGACCTGCGCGATGCCGTGGACGTTGCCCGTTCGCTCTCGAGCCGCGGCGATGTGATCTTACTGTCGCCCGCCTGCTCTTCGTTCGATGAGTTCTCGGGCTACGAGGAGCGCGGTCGCGTGTTTAAGGACTATGTGGCCCAGCTTGCCGCTGCGTCCAATACGCAAATGGAATAGGGGTTGCCGGTGAGAGAGGAGAGCCCCCGACAGAATATGAGGAGGCCCGACTCGGACCGTGCTTCCTCGCAGTGCATCACGCCGCGCGCCGGTCGTCGCACGCAGGGCATCGGCGAACGTTATATCGCCGGCGTCCCCGCACGTATCATGCGACCCCGCCTGGTCTTTTTGACCTGCCTGTTCTCGCTGGTCTGTTTTGGCCTGCTTATGGTGTACTCGGCTTCTTCAGTCGAGGCGCTTCACGAGAACGACTCCGCGACCTACTTTTTGTTCCGGCAGTTTATGTTCACTGTCGTCGGTGTTGCTGCCCTCGAGTTCATCGCGCGCGTTGCACCCGATAGCTGGTTTGGCGAAGGGGCGCTTAAACTTGCCCTTATCGCTATGATGATCTTGCTGCTTGCGGTGTTCCTCTTTGGTAGCGGCAGCCGTGGCGCTACGCGTTGGCTGAGCATTGCCGGCATTCAGTTTCAGCCATCGGAGTTTCTCAAGCCGTTTGCCATTGCCTATTCTGCCATCATGCTCGATCGCGTGTTTTCGCCCGGCGGTAACATCAATGAGTTCCTTAAGGGCATGGGCTTATATTTGGGCATATCGCTCGTCTTGATTTTTATTCAGCCCGACTTTGGCACCATCCTGATTATTCTGTTGACGATCATGTGCATGGCGCTTTTTGCCGGTCTTGACCCAAAATTCATTATCGGTGCGATTCTTGCTGGCGCCGTCATCATCGTGATCGCTCTTGTCGTCGAGCCGTACCGTATGGTGCGCATTCAGGTTCTCTTGAACCCTTGGGCAGATGAATATGGAGACGGGTATCAGGCAACGCTCGCCATTATGGCGTTTGCTTCGGGCGGACTGTTCGGCCGCGGTATCGGCAACTCAACCATGAAGTACTCGTATTTGCCCGAGGCACACAACGACTACATCCTGGCCATCATTGGCGAGGAGGTTGGCTTTTTGGGGACGCTGCTGTTTTTCTTGGTGTTTGCGATGCTGATCTACTCGGCGTTTCGAATTGCCGAGCAGGCCGCCGATCGTCGCGGGGCGCTCATGGCTTCGGGCTCTGCGGTTATCCTCGCGGTGCAGTTTTTGATCAACGCGCTGGGTATTCTCAACGTGTTTCCTATGACGGGTAAGCCGCTGCCGTTTATCAGCTATGGCGGCTCGTCGATTATCGTGTCGCTCATGCTCGCCGGGCTTATTTTACGCGTCTCGCACGAGAGCGCTCGACGCGATGAATACGATCGTCGTCGCGATAGCTTTGCCGTTATGGACGAGAGCACTGCCGGTGTTCCCCATACGCGTGGGGAGCGCTCGTCGCGTGGCGGTTTTACCGTCTTGAACGGTTTTGCTTCGGAGTCGGATGCCCGTCCGCGCTCGGCGCCGCAGAGTCGCCCGCAACGACCGACGCCGCGCAATACGGGTGGCGGATATAATCGGATCGACTTGAATTCGGACCCGTCGGCGCGCTTGCGCACCGACGACCAGGGGCCGCGCGTACGAAGGGACTACCATGACCGATAAGATGACCGTTGCTATCGCAGCCGGCGGCACGGCGGGACATATCAACCCCGCACTCGCCTTGGCCGAGGAGCTACGTGACCGTGGCCACCACGTTGTGTTTGTGGGTCAGTCGCATAAGCTCGAGGGTCGTCTGGTTCCCGAGGCAGGGTTCGATTTTGTGCCGATTACGGTTACGGGCTTCGACCGCTCTCGCCCTTGGACGGCATTGAGCTCGCTGTGGCGTGTCTATAAGGCGAAGCGCACGCTCGGCAGCCATTTTTCTAAAGCCTGCAAGCCCGATGTCGCTATAGGTTTTGGCGCCTATGTCGAGGTCCCGCTTCTGGGCTGGTGCAAAGACGCGGGCATTCCGTATCTGCTGCACGAACAGAACTCCGTTCCGGGCCTTGCTAACAAGATGATGAGTTCGCATGCCGCCCGCGTTTGCATCTCGGTGCCGGCAGCACGTTCCGTGTTTGAGCGCGAGGGCGATCCTGACCATGTGCTCATGACCGGCAACCCCGTGCGCCGTTCTGTGATCGAGGGGGATCGGGTTCGCGGTCGCAGGGCTCTCAACGTGCCTGAGGACGCCACACTCCTGCTGGTTTTTGGCGGCTCACTTGGTGCTCAACATCTTAATGAGCGCGTGGCTTCGCTTAAAAACGAGTTGCTCTCGCGCGATAATCTCTATGTTTTGCATTCGACGGGCGCCGATGGCTTCGAGGACACCGAGCGTGCTCTTGCCCTGATGCCCGAGGAGGCGAAGCGGTATCGCGTCCAGCCCTACATCGACAATATGGGCGATATGCTGGCCGCGGCCGATTTGGTCCTCTCGCGCTCGGGCGCTTCGAGCGTTGCCGAAATCGCGGCCCTTGCCACACCTTCGGTACTGGTGCCGTATCCGCATGCGACGGCCGATCATCAGACCACCAATGCCCGCTATCTGGTCGATGCCGGTGCTGGCGTGCTCTGCGCCGATGCCGATATCGATACCCAGGCGTTTGCCGATGAGCTGCTGCATCTTATCGATGATGCGCAGGCGCGCGATGCCATGCGTCAGGCGGCTCGCGGTTTGGCCCAGGACCGCGCTGCCGTCCTTTTGGCAGACGCGGTAGAAGGATTGCGTTAGTTAGACGGGATATCGTGGGTCGCCCTCGCGCGGATGCGGTAGGTGCGGTACAGTAGACGGGTTACAGGCAGTGTTTACGCAAGGAGTACACGAGCACATGGCTGATTCCCAGACTGCAACCTCCGCGCCCGATTTCAAGAGCGCCCATTTTATCGGTATCGGTGGCGCCGGCATGAGCGGCATCGCCCTCGTCCTTCACGAGCGCGGTTATGTCGTTACCGGCTCCGACCTTAAGACGTCGCGCTATATTCGCCAGCTTACCCGCGCCGGCGTGAAGGTGCATGTGGGCCATGAGGCCGCCACCATCGACGAGGTCAAGCCCGACGTCGTCGTGGTCTCTACCGCTATTCCCGAGTCCAACCCCGAGCTCGTCCGTGCGCGCGAGCTGGGTATTCCCGTGTGGCCTCGCGCCAAGATGCTCTCGGCTCTGGGCCACGGCTACACCACCGTCGCCGTCGCCGGTACTCACGGCAAGACCACGACCTCTTCGATGTGCGCCACCATGCTCGACCGCATGGGTCTGGACCCTAGCTTCCTGATCGGTGGCATTGTCGAGGGCTACGATACCAACGGCAAGAACGGCTCGGGCGACTATTTCGTCGCCGAGGCGGATGAGTCCGACAGCTCCTTCCTGTTCCTTAACCCCAATGTGGTCATCGTGACCAACGTCGAGGCCGACCATCTCGATCATTACTCGGGTATCGAGGAGATCGAGGCCACCTTCGCCAAGTTTATGAGTCTGGTGGGCGAGGACGGCACGGTCATCGTCTGTGGCGAGGACCCGCATCTGGTCGAGCTTGCCAAGTCGACGGGCCGTCATGTGCTTTCCTATGGCTTTGCCGAGACCAACGACATCGTCTGCGTGCATCCGGATGTCAAGGGCATCCAGAGCGACTTTATCGTTCGCTTTGAGGACGGCACCGAGCACGCTGTCGAGATTAAGAGCAACCCCGGTCGTCACAACATGCTCAACGCCACGGCCGTCTTGACCGTCGCCCATGTCCTAGGCCTCGATATCGACGCCGCCGCTAAGGCACTTTCGAGTTTTGAAGGCGTCCGCCGTCGCTTTACCCACGTGGGCGATATCGACGGCATCACGGTGGTTGACGATTACGGCCATCATCCCACCGAGATCAAGGCGACGCTCGCTGCTGCCTCTTCGCTGGGCTACAAACATGTCGACGTCGTGTTCCAGCCGCACCGCTATTCGCGCCTGCAGGCTCTGTGCGATGACTTTGCCGACGCATTCGCCAATGCTGACAAGCTGCTGTTGATTGACGTGTTCTCTGCCGGCGAGATGCCCATCCCGGGCGTCACGTCCAAGATGCTTGCCGATACCGTGCGCGCCAAGCATCCCGGCAAGGAGGTCGTGTACTGCTCGAGCCGTCTTGAGCTCAATGAGGAGCTCGAGAAGATGGTGGGCGAGGGCGATTTGCTGCTTACCATGGGCGCCGGCGACGTCACGACGGTCGGCCCCGAGTTCATCGAGTATCTGACTGCCAAGAAAGACGCTTAAACCCCATGGGTCTGTTTAACGCCGTCATGGCGCTTTCGGGCATGATCGATACGGACGTAATTGAGGATGAACGCCTCGCGCGCCATACGAGCTATCGTATCGGCGGCAAGGCGGACCTCTTTGTGACGTGTCACAGCTATCATGCCTTGCGTCGCGCCGTGGCGGTGCTCGATCGTGAGCAGGTGCCGTGGGTCATTATCGGCAAGGGATCTAATCTGCTTGTTGCCGATGCAGGCTATCGCGGCGCCGTCATTTCGTTGGGGCGTGAGTTCCAGCGTACGGTTGTCGCCGAAGACGGTTGTACGCTGACGGTCGGTGCGGGCGTGATATTCGCTCGCCTAGTCAACGACGCGCTGTCGCGCAGCCTTTCGGGCCTTGAGTTTGCGGTCGGTATTCCCGGCTCCGTTGGCGGCGCCGTGTCCATGAATGCCGGCACGCGAACCGAGTGGATTGGCTCGCTGGTCGAAGATGTCGTTACGTTTGACCCGAGCTCCGGCATCAAGCATTACGCGGGCTCGGAGATCGCTTGGGGCTACCGTGAATGCAGCCTGCCGCGTAACGAGATCATTCTGGAGTGCGTGCTCAAGCTCAAACCTGCGCCCAAGGCCGATATCCGTGAGCGTATGGAGCGGTACCTGACGCGGCGTAAGCGCACACAGCCCATGGGCTGTGCATCCTGCGGGTCGGTATTTCGCAACCCGCCCGATGCGAGCGTGGGCAAGCTTATCGAGGATTGTGGATTAAAGGGTTTTTCGGTTGGCGGCGCGGAAGTTTCGCCCGTACACGCTAATTTTATCGTTAATAACGGAACCGCCTCGGCCGATGACGTGGCCGCGGTTATCAGACATGTGCACGGAAAGGTGAGGGAGGCGTATGGCATCGAGCTCAGACCGGAAGTTAAATTCCTCGGCTTCTAGAGCATCGAAACCAACCTTCCGCCGCGCCGGAGGGCGTTCCGGCGCACCGTCTCAGCCTCAACGTAAGTCCGTTATGCCTTCTAAGCCTGCTGGGTCCGTGCGGCCTGCCAAGCGTTCGACTGCCGGTTCGCAGCTTGGCGGACGCCCCGCGGCCAAAAATGTTGCTCGTCCGGTGGCACGTCCCTCGGTGACGCCCAAACCGGCGATGGGCGCCATACCTTCTCGCCCCATAGCGTCGCCCAAGCCCTCGTTGGGGGCAAAGGTGACGCGTCCCGGTCGCGCGCTGGGTGCATCTAAGCCACGTATGCTGACGTCGGTGTCGGCCTCCGCAAAACCGCAATCGGGCAAAAAGGGCTCTAATCCGTTGTCATCGATCGGCGCCTTGGCAAATCATGCGGCGGGTGCCGCTTCTGCCGTTAAGGGCAAGGGTAAAATCGTGGGCGGCATCCTTGCCGCTCTGGCAGTGCTTGCAGTCGTTGCCGTCGTCGTCATTAACTCTGGCCTGTTCGCCGCTACCGATATTCAGATCCAGGGCAGCGAGCATGTGACCAAGCACGATGCCATCCAGCTGATCGATCTGCCCGAGGACACGTCGCTGTTCAATGTGAATCCCGACCAGATCACCGAGGGTCTCAAGCAAAATCCGTGGGTTTCGGGCGTGGATGTTCAGCGTCAATTTCCCCATACGCTCATCATCACGCCGACGGAACGCAAGGTTATCGCAATTGCCTACATTAGCTCCGACGATCTTGCATGGGCGATCGGGGACGATGACACATGGATTGCACCGCTGTCTACCTCGGTCGATGTTGACGACCAGGGCAATGTCATCACAACGGGGGAGGGTGCCAACACCCTAAACGGCATCGATGCCGCCCTGGCGCTCGCCAAACATTACGGAGCCGTGCTGCTGACCGATGTCTCGGCCGATGTCGCGCCGGTTTCGGGGCAAGCGGTAAATTCCAAGGCGGTCAAGGCCGGCCTGGATTACGTCCGCGGATTCTCGAGCGAGTTCCTGGGCCAGATCAAGGATATTTCCACGCCCTCGGTCGAGGCCATCTCGGCGAATCTCGATAACGGTATCGAGGTGTCGCTCGGAGATTCGGACGACATTGCCAAAAAGGAGCGTATCGTGACCAAGCTGCTTTCGCAGGTGGAGGGCGTGACGTATATCAACGTTCGATCTCCTGGCAACTATACGTTTAGGAACGCACCGACCTCGTAGCGTTTTCTGGCCTTTGTTGACGGGGCATACCGCGCCGTTTATCTGGTTTGTTTGGTTTTCACCGTCAATTATTTGACTGATACGTTCATAATGTGCAAACATAATACGGTTTACCTTTGCATTTACTTTCAACTTGAAGGTTAATGTGCGCAGGGGTCAACCCATGCTATGGCAATAACCTTTGTTCGGAGGACCGACATGCACGAGACAGAGATCAACAACTACCTTGCCGTCATTAAGGTGGTCGGCGTCGGCGGCGGCGGTACCAACGCGGTCAATCGAATGATCGAAGAGGGTATCCGCGGCGTCGAGTTTGTTGCCATCAACACCGATGCTCAGGCACTCGCGATCTCTGATGCCGATATCAAGGTGCACATCGGCACCGACCTGACCCGCGGCCTGGGCGCTGGCGCCAACCCCGAGGTCGGCCGTAAGGCCGCCGATGAGTCCCGCGACGACATCGCCGAGGCGCTCGCTGGCGCCGATATGGTGTTCATCACCTGCGGCGAGGGCGGCGGCACCGGTACCGGCGCTGCCCCCATCGTTGCCGATATCGCGATGAACGAGGTCGGCGCGCTGACCGTCGCCGTCGTGACCAAGCCCTTTACGTTTGAGGGCCGCAAGCGCAAGAAGAGCGCCGAAGAAGGCATTAAGACGCTTTCCGACTGCGTCGACACCATGATCGTTATCCCTAACGACAAGCTGCTCGACATCGCCGAGAAGAAGACCACCATGCTTGAGGCCTTCGCAATCGCCGATGGCGTCCTTTCCCAGGGCACCCAGGGCATCACCGACCTCATCACCGTCCCCGGTATCATCAACCTGGACTTCGCCGATGTTAAGACCATCATGAAGCAGGCCGGTACCGCCATGATGGGTATCGGTACCGCTTCTGGGGACACCCGTGCCGTCGACGCTGCCCAGCAGGCTATTTCCAGCCCGCTGCTCGAGAGCTCCATCGATGGCGCTACGCGCGTCCTGCTTTCCATTGCCGGTTCCAAGGACCTGGGTATTCAGGAGATCAGCGACGCTGCCGACGTTGTCGCCAACGCCGTCGACCCCGAGGCCAACATCATCTTCGGTACCGTTGTCGACGAGTCCCTGGGCGATCAGGTGCGTATTACCGTCATCGCTACGGGCTTCTCCGACTCCAACGTCAACCGTCAGGACGAGCTCTTCGCTGCACAGCAGTCCCAGAGCAAGGCCGCTGCTTCTACCGAGCCGCAGCGCACCGCTCCTGCCACGAGCCCGGCTCAGGCTGCCCCGACTCGCAACGTCGGTGGTACCGAGCTCCCCAACTTTGGCAACGACCAGTTTGAGCTTCCTGACTTCCTCAAGCGCGGCAGCTTCTAGTTCGTTTTTCTCAGCGACCTGTATGGGGTGCGTCCGATTGGGCGCACCCTTTTTGTTGTGTTTTGCCTTTGTAAACGAAAGCCTCCAATCTCCTTACGTTCCCCTTACGTTTAGCCCCTACCGCTGCGGGTATCCTTTTGATGAAGTATGGCAGCCGTGTGGCACGGACTGCTGCGGCGTCGCCGCGATACTTGTGTTATTAGGAGGCTTTAGTATGGCAGCACGTGCGGACAGCGTTTCGCGTGTCGACCATGATGGAGTTACGTTGGTAGAGGGCGCGACGCACGATGTTCGCTTTGCTTTTACCGAACGCGCCGGCGGTGTTTCCGAAGATGCGTACTCCTCACTCAATCTGGGCTCGCATGTTGGCGATGACCCCTTTGCCGTTCAAGAAAATCGTCGCCGCGCACTCGAGGCCTTGGGTGCCGCCGAGTGCGAGCACAACCTGCTTGTTCCCAATCAAGTACACGGTGACCATGTCGTGACGGTGACCTCGAACGGTGCTGATGATCTCGAGAACATTCGCGAGCAGATTGCCGAGGGCTGCGATGCCATCGTCTGCATGGCCCGTGAGGTACCCGTGATGCTCTGCTTTGCCGATTGCGTTCCCGTGGTGCTGGTGGCTCCCGGCGGCTTTGCCGTGGTGCACTCTGGCTGGAAGGGCACGATTGCGCGCATTTCCGCCAAGGCGTGCCAAGCGCTCTGCGAGGCGGCTGGCTGCAAGCCGGACGACATCTCTGCCTACATTGGGCCCCATATCCTGGGCGACGAGTACGAGGTGTCCCAAGAACTTATGGATCGCTTTGCCGCCGAGTTCGCGTGCATCGATGCCTCTGCTTCTCGTATGCTCGATCTTTCCGCCGCCATTCGCGAGGCGCTGATGGACGCCGGCGTCGAGGCGAGCAGCATTGTGGACACCAAGCTTTCCACCGTTCGTCAGAACGACCGCTTTTATTCCTACCGCAACGAGGGCGGCACCTGTGGGCGCCATGCTGCGATCGGCGTGATGCTATGAGAAAGATCGCATCGGTCCTGAGTGCAGCAGTGCTCACGCTCACGCTGTGCGCCTGTTCCTCGGGATCTTCTGCCTCTTCCATTACCGTTGCCGGCTCTACGACGTGCCTTCCCATTGCCGAGATTGCCGCCGAGGGCTTTAAGGAAGAGGCCGGCACCGATGTGCTCGTCTCCGGCCTTGGCTCCTCTGCGGGTATCGAGGCCGTCAGCAACGGCACGGCCGACATCGCCAGCTCGTCTCGTGGCCTCAATGCCGACGAACAAGACCTTGGCCTGACCCCGATCGTAATCGCGCACGACGGCATCGCAGTCATCGTGAACGACGACAACCCGGTCGACAATCTCTCGACCGAGCAGCTCCGCGATATTTACGCCGGCAAGATCACCAACTGGAAGGAAGTCGGCGGAGAGGACCTGAAGATTCAGGTTATCAACCGCGACGAGGCGTCCGGTACGCGCGAGGCCTTCCGTACCATCGTGATGGACGGCATGCCGTTCGATCGCCGCTCGGCCGTTCTTTCGGGTACGGGCCAAGTGCGCGACGTCGTGTCCCGCTCGCATGGCGCCATTGGCTACATCTCGCTGGGTTTTGTCGAGAGCCTCAACGCCACGACCTCGGTTAAGGCCGTTTCGGTCAACCATGTCGAGGCATCCGAGAAGACGGTCGCAAGTGGCGGCTATCCCATCTCGCGCGACCTTTACTTCTTTGTGAAGGGTACGCCTTCGCATCAGGCGCAGGACTACATTGACTATGTGACGTCCGAGAAGATGGACAAGCAGATTCGCGAGGCGGGCTTTATTCCCGTCACCAACGACGGAAAGGGGAGTGAGTAGCGTGGAAGCACAGGAAACCCCCCAGATTGAGCAGGAGGCTCAGACGCCCAAAAAGCGTGAGTTGGCGTTGGTGTCGCGTAGCACCTATCTCAAGGAGAAGGCGCTGCAGTGGATCTTCTTTGCCTGCGCGTTCTTGGCGGTCGTCACCGTTATCCTGATCTTTGTCTTTACCACGTACTCGGCGCTGCCCGTCTTTACCGACATCGGCCTGGCGGACTTCTTTAGCTTTACGTGGGCGCCATCCGAGGGCCACTACGGCATCATGTCGCTGCTGGCGGGCTCTGGTCTGGTGACGGTCGGTGCGCTCGCCATGGGCGTGCCCCTGGGTGTGGGCACGGCTGTATATCTGGTCGAGATCGCCAGCAAGCGCGTGCGCAGGCTCATCAGCCCCGCCGTCGACCTGCTGGCGGGCATCCCCTCCATCATCTACGGCTTCTTTGGCATGGTCATCATCCGCCCGTTTATCGCGCAGCTGACCGGCGGTCTTGGCTTTGGCGCGCTGACGGCGTGGTTTGTGCTTGCCATCATGATCGTTCCCACCATTACCACGCTCACGATCGATGCCCTCAATTCCATCCCCATGGGCATTCGCGAGGCGTCCTATGCCATGGGTGCCACCAAGTGGCAGACCATCTACAAGGTCGTGCTGCCTGCAGCCAAGCTGGGCATTGTCGATGCAATTGTCTTGGGTATGGGGCGTGCCATCGGTGAGACCATGGCCGTGCTGATGGTCGTGGGCAACGGCCCGGTCATTCCAGATAGCATCTCGAGTCCCATCTCGACGCTCACGAGCGAGATCGCACTCGACATGAGCTATTCCTCGGGCCTGCATCGCTCGGCTCTGTTTGGCATGGGCGTGGTCCTGTTTATCATCTCAGCTGCACTGGTGGGTATCGTTCGCCTGATTTCAAAGAAGAGGGGGTAGGCTATGTCCGATTCCGTTGACACGACGGTCGATGCGACCTCGTCGCGCGAGCTCATCAAGCGTGCCCTTTCCCATGGCAAGAAGGGCCGCATCAACAAGGACCTGTCCAACAAGATTATGCTCGGCGTGTTTCGCGCCGCGGCCTATATCACCACCCTGGTGTTGCTCGCCATCATCGCCTACGTGGTCATTAACGGTCTTCCGCATATCTCGCTCGACTTTATCTTCGGCTGGCCGCAGGGCGTAAACGCCGAGGGCGGCATTTGGCCCACGATCGTCTCGACTATCTACGTGACGGCACTCGCCATGCTCATCTGCACGCCGGTTGCCGTCTTGGCTGCGGTCTATCTGGCTGAATACGCCAAGCAGGGCAAGATTGTCGACATCATCCGCTATGCTGCCGATGCTCTGGCCTCGGTGCCTTCCATCGTTATGGGCCTCTTTGGTTACGCCTTGTTTGTTGAGGCCATGGGCCTGGGTCTTTCGATGGTTTCGGCCGCCCTGGCGCTGGCGCTTCTGATGCTGCCCATCGTCATGCGCACCACCGAGGAGGCAATCCGCGCCGTTCCGCGCTATATCCGTTGGGGCGCATATGGCCTGGGCGCCACCAAGTGGCAGGTCGTCTCCAAGATCGTGCTTCCTTCTGCTTTTGGCCGCATTGCCACCGGCATCGTCCTTGCCATCGGCCGCGCCATCGGCGAGACCGCGGTGGTGCTCTACACCATGGGTCAGGCCATCAACCTGCCCATATCGCCGTTCGATTCCGGTCGCCCCATGACCGTTCACCTCTATTTGCTTGCCAACGACGGCATCAACATGAACGCAGCCTACGGCACCGCGCTTTTGCTGATGGCGATTATTCTGGCCTTCAACCTGTTTGCGCGTTATCTGTCGCGCAAGCGCCGCTAGTTAAGGAGTCCCATGTCCGTCTATCAGTCCGCTCCCACGCCGGAGCAAGCGGCCATCACGGCCAAGGATTTCAACTTTTGGTACGGTGACTTTCATGCGCTGACGGGGCTCGACCTCAACATCGCCAAAAACGCCATCACCTCGTTTATCGGTCCTTCGGGCTGTGGTAAATCGACGTTTTTGCGCTGCATCAACCGTATGAACGACCTTATCGAGGGTACTCGCGTCGAGGGCACCATGACACTCGACGGCAACGATATCTATGCCGAGGGCGTCGACCCGGTCGACCTTCGTCGCCGCGTGGGCATGATTTTTCAGCAGCCCAACCCGTTTCCCAAATCCATCTACGAGAATGTCGCTTTTGGCCCTCGTCTGCAGGGCGTGACTAGCAAAAGCGACCTCGACGACATCGTGGAAGAATCGCTCAAGCGCGCCAACCTCTGGAAAGAGGTATCCAATCAGCTCAACAAGGATGGTTTGGCGCTCTCGGGCGGTCAACAGCAGCGTCTGTGCATCGCGCGTGTGCTTGCGGTGCAGCCCGATGTCCTTCTGATGGACGAGCCCTGCTCCGCCATCGACCCCACGTCCGTATCTAAGGTCGAGGATCTGATGGCCGAGCTGGCGCCCGAGATGACGATCATCATCGTCACGCATTCTATGCAGCAGGCCGCTCGCATTAGCGACTACACCGCATTTTTCTTGCAGGAAGTTGCCGGTGAGCCCGCCACGCTCATCGAGTATGGTCAAACCGACGCGATCTTCACCAGCCCGGTGGATTCGCGGACGGAAGACTATATCACCGGCCGCTTTGGCTGATCGGTGCGACTAGTCCCAAGCCGATCGGACCTGGTCCGGTGCGTATTCACTGTGCGGGCGGCATGACCGCACCCAACTGATTGGAGTGAACCATGCGCAAACTGTTTTCCCGTCAGCTCATCGAGGCCCGTCACGAGATGTTGAGCATCTACGAGGCCGTCGATCTTGCCCTTCACGACGCCGTGAAGGCCTATGTGACCGACGACCGCAAGCTCGCCACTAAGACCAAGAAGCGCACGCTTTCGATTGATGCTCGCTGCGCCAACTTGGAGGCCGTGTGCTACAACCTGATCGCTACGCAGTCGCCGGTCGCCTCCGACTTCCGTTTGCTGCAGACGATTATCTACGTCGACTTTAACCTGCAGCGCATGACCGATAAGGTTCGCCAGATCTGCCGCGCCACGCGTCACATGGTCAAGGCCGACATCTCGCTGCCTCAGGAGCTCGTCGGCACGGTTGAGGCCGAGGCCGAGGCCGTGTACCAGGTGCTGGGCTCGTCGCTGTCCGCGCTCGTCACCAACGACATGTCCATCATCTGCAACCTGGCCGTTGAGGATGAGCCGGTACATGCGGCGTACGAGAAGTTCTTCCGTACCTTTAACCGCATGGACACCGGCGATTTTATGGACGACGACAGCAACTATGACGACCTGCGCCGTGCCATCATGGTTTCGCGCTACCTCGATCGCATTGCCTCGATTTCCATCGATGCCGCCTGCCGTCTGACCTTCCTTTTGACCGGACAGCGTATGACTGCCGGCGATATCGCCTGTACGGATGAGGACGAGCTCGAGAGCATGCGCGTGCCTTCGGGCGAGGGCGTCATTATGAGGCCCGCCGTGGATGCACGCTTTGTTGCCAAGGTGCCCGCTAACGAGGTGAGCGAGGGACTTCGCTACCTGTTGGATCATCTTGAGGACGAGGATGATGCCGAGGACGACGAGGAGTAGGGTACCCCGTTCGTTGAGAGATTGTAAATACCTAAGGGAGCGCGGCCTTGCGGATGCGGGGCTGCGCTCTTGCGTTAGCATGGGACTACTTGTTGTGCTGTTAGCGGAGGCGATTGGCAATGGATAACTATTTGAATGTAATGCGCGCTCGCCGCGAGCAGATACTCGAGCGTTTCTATGCCGCGCTCGATCGCGCCGGGAGGCCCCGTGATGCCGCGCGTTTGATTGCCGTGTCCAAGACCGTCGGCGTCGATGAGACCATCGCGGCCATCCAGGTGGGATATCGCCATTTTGCCGAGAACCGCCCGCAAGAGCTCGTCCGCAAACTTGCAGGTCTGGCGGATCATCCGGAGCTGCCCGAGGTGCGCTTCGACATGATTGGCAACCTTCAGACCAACAAGATCAACGCGGTGTTGGGCTCGGCCGAGCTGATTCATTCGGTGGGGTCGCTTCATTTGGCGCAGGCGATCTCGAGCCGTGCCATTCGCAAGATCGAAGCTGGCGAGCTCGCCGCCCCCCAGCAGGTGCTGATCGAGGTTAACGTAAGCGGCGAGGAGTCCAAGGGCGGTTTTTCGCCCGATGAGATTCGTGGCGCTGCCGGCGAGCTTGCGGAACTTGAGGGAATTTGTGTGCAGGGCCTTATGACTATGGCCCCTCGGGGGAACAAGGATGTGGCGCGTCGCACCTTTGCCGGGCTGCGAGAGCTGAGGGATGAGTTGGAGGCGTCGCATCCCGATCTGAGGCTGCCCGAGCTTTCTTGCGGCATGAGCGAGGACTTTGAGCCTGCCCTTGAGGAGGGCTCTACGCTCGTTCGCCTGGGCAGGGTAGTATTTAGCCCGGAGTTTGCAGTAAAATAGGGCTCTGAAGTGCGCACTGGTTTACAGAGCGCCTGCACTAAACCGTGAGAGGACACAACCATGGGCTTCCTTGACGAGATTAAAAATAAGATGCACCTGGGCGGCCAGCAGGGTTACGACCAGAGCTATGACCAGGATGACGACTACGGCTACGATGACGGCTACGATGATGGCTATCAGAACAACGGCTACAGCGGTACCTCGGGCGAGGGCTTCTATACCCAGGACGAGCCGAGTAACGGCCTGCTGGGCCAAACGCGCCGCGGTGAGGCCGAGTCGGTCGCCGTGTATACGCGCTCCGGCCAGCTGGTCGGCGATGACTCGCGTCATGCAACGACGTACAATCCGCCGTCGCGTTCTCAGGATAGTGCCGCAGGCGGCTATCGCCCCGGCGCTTACGACACGCCGTCGAGTTATGCCGAGAGCGCCCGCGCTCGTGCCGCGGCACCTGCGCCCGCTTCTGCGCCGAGCGACGCCTCGGCCTATGCAAACAACATCATTAACGCCACGCCGCAGCTGCCTGCCTATGTCCTGCGCCCTGAGAGCTATGACGATGTCGAGACCGTTGTCCGCCGCGTGCGCACCAAGCAGCCCGTTGCGCTGATTTTTGTTGGCGTTCGCACCGAGGTCGCCAAGCGTGTCCTGGACTTTAGCTATGGCTTTGCCTGCGGCCTGGGCGCTACGGTCAAAGAGGTGGGCGATCGCGTGTTTATGGTGCTGCCCGCCGGCTGCGAGGTCAAGGATTCGGACCTCAAGAAGCTGCGCGCCGACGGCTACCTTAAGTAAACCCAAGACGAGGAGATTCTCATCAACATCTACACCATTGTCCAGCTGGTCAACACGCTGTTCAACTTCTACTCCACACTTATTGTGGTCTATTGCTTTATGACGTGGATTCCCATGAAGCAGGGCGGCCTGCTGCAGGATATCGCCGCGGTGCTCGATAGCGTCTGCGGTCCGTGGCTCAACCTGTTTCGTCGGTTTATTCCGCCGATGGGCGGCGTTGATTTTTCGCCGGTCGTTGCGATTATTGCGTTGCAGTTGGTGCAGAGGCTGATTCTGCAGCTTCTTATAGGTATACTCGTATAGTACTGGCTCAGTAACTTACGTCGGGCGCCCGGCGCCAAGGCGATGATAAAGGAGAACTTGTTATGGCTATTACCCCTGCTGACATCCAGGCTCAGACTTTCTCTGAGGCCAAGCGCGGCTATGATCCCGCCGAGGTCGACGTCTTTTTGGAGACGCTGTCCTCCGAGGTTGACGCTATGCTTGCCAAGATTGTCGATCTTAAGGGTCGTCTGACTGCCACCGAGCAGCAGCTTGCCGACACGCAGGCCCAGCTTGCCCAGGCTCAGGACGCTGCCGCTCAGGCCGTTCCCGCCGCTCCTGTGGCCGCTCCCGCACCCGACTTCTCCGCTCAGGAGCGCCAGATCTCCGCTGCGCTGATCGCTGCCCAGCAGACCGCCGAGGGCATCGTCAACGACGCCAACGAGAACGCTGAGCGTATCCGCAACGAAGCCGACGCCAAGGCCCGCGAGGTCATCCGTCAGGCCCTGACCGAGAAGCAGGCCGAGCTCGAGGAGATCGACCGTCTGAAGGCTTCCCGTGAGGAGTTCAAGGCCGAGTACCTCAAGCTCATCCAGCACTTCATGGACGATGCCCAGAATTCCTTCCCCGCTGATCTTATGGCCTCCACGCCGGTTGGTTCTGCCGCTTCTCCTGCGGTGACCGTTCCCGCCGCCGAGCCGCTGCCTGTCGCTGATCCGGTTGTCCCCGTGGCTGACCCCTTCGCCCCGATCGACAACTTTGCTGCCGACGACCTGGACTAGCTCCAGAGCTACAATCTAGTGCCCTTAAGAGGAGCTCGCACCTGCGGGCTCCTTTTTTGTGGCTGCATACGGGTTGGGAAACAAAACGCCGAGCTCTGCGTGTGATAGGGCAGAACTCGGCGAAGGGTGCGCGGTAAAAGGTAGATTTTAGGGCATGTGCCAAAAACTACTTGAGGAGGAAGTCAGAGAGGGGAATGGTACGGGCCTCGCGGTGCTCTGGGTCGGCGATGTGGTCGGCAGGATAGCCGCAGACGAGCATGTGATAGGGATAAACGCCCTCGGGCAGGTTGAATTGCTCACGGGCTAGCTCGGGCTTAAAATGGCATACCCAGCACGTTCCCAAGCCCTGCTCCTCGGCCTCCATCATCATCTGATCGCAAACAATCGAGGTGTCGATAGCGCTGGAGTTCATCTGGTCATAGGGGCGAACCCAAGCGTCGTCGGTAACGCTGCAAATGAGGAAGATGAGCGGAGCGCCAAAGATGGACCCATCACGAGCAAACCGAGGCTGACAAGCAGCCGCCTTCTCCAAAAGCTCGGGCGTATCCAACACCATCACACGGGTTGGATGATTATTACAAGCAGAAGGAGCAATACGCCCAGCCTCAACAATGGCATCCACCACAGCCTGCTCAACAGCCCGAGCCTCAAATTCACGACAAGAATACCGAGACCGAGCAAGATCCAAATACTCCATAACCAAACCCTCCAAAGTCAGCGAATCAATCCAAGGTAAATCAAAAGGTACCCAAGGCTACGCTCAGCCAAACGCTCAATGCAGCCCCAAAGTATCCAATCGGGCATAAAAGGCCGCATCATCCAGGTTCCCATCGCATTCTAACCATCAGCCAAAGTTCCCAATGGTGGTATGTAAGGCGAAGGGCCGGCACCTGTTTACTTTCGAACGACTCTGCCACGCAGCCGGAGTGAGAAAGCAAACAGGTGCCGGCCCTTCGCCGCCGGGACACATACCCCCAATTAACTGTTCTTCATGACAATCGAATCCACGACATCAGCCACATTCTCGCAGCAGTCGGCGCAGTACTCCAGGAAAGCGTAGACGTCACGCCAGGCGATGACCTCGAGCGGGTCCTTGCCATTGACGTGCAGGTTGCGCATAGCGTTGATGTAGAGCTCATCGGCCTCGGACTCAATGGTGTTGATCTGGATGACCAGCTCGCGCAGGGTCTTGGACTTGCGGTAATTAGGCAGCTCGACCATAAGGTCCTTCATGGCGCGGCAGGCGTCGGTCACCTTGTGGGCGATGACAATGGCATCGGGGTGGATGCTCTGGATGTTGGTGAAGTAGACGCGCTGCACGACGCCCTCGATACGGTCAAGCACGGTGTCGAGCGAGCAGCTCATCAGGTCCAGATCCTCGCGCTCAAGCGGGGTGATAAAGGCAGTGAGCAGGGCATCCTCGAGCTCATGGTGCTTCTTGTCGGCCGCATGCTCAATCGCATGCATCTCTTCGAGCATGCCGTGGATCTGCGCGGGATCAAAGTTCTCAAAAATCTTGATGAGCAACTCTGCGGCCTGGACAGCAAGGTCGGCGCAGGCGACGTAGTTGTCAAAGTAGAACGAATCGGGTTTCTTTGCCATGAGTGGGTCCTTTCGAGGCGAAGACGGGTGGGCGAGGTATTGCGGTCCGGATGGCCGTTCGGTTTGACTAGATGAACATCATGAACAGCTTGGCCATGACAAAGCTGATGAGTCCACAAGCGGGGAAGGTGAAGAACCACGTGAACATCATGTCCTTGACCACGCCGAAGTTGATGGCCGAGAGGCGCTTGACGGCGCCGACACCCATAATGGCGCAGGTTTTGATGTGGGTGGAGGATACGGGGATGCCGGTAAGGGTGGCAAGTAGCAGGTTCGCGGCGCCCGCCAGGTCGGCGGAGAAGCCCTGGTACTTTTCGAGCTTGACCATGCTCTGACCGACAGACTTGATGATGCGCTCACCGCCCACGCTGGTGCCGATACCCATAGTGGCCGAGCACAGCAGCATAATCCAGATGGGGATGCCGGCATCGCCGACGCTCGTCTGGCCGCTGGCGAAGGCCACTCCTAAAAAGAGCACGCCGATGAACTTCTGTCCATCCTGCGCGCCGTGCATGAAGCTCATGGCCGCAGCGCTCGCGATCTGAGCGTATTTAAAGAAGACGTTGGCACGTCGCCTGTTGGCGGCGGCGAAAAGAATCGAGACGAGCTTGCACAGGACCCAGCCCATGACAAAGCCCAGGCCGATGGAGAGCGCCAAGCCGTAGATGACCTTCATCCACTCGTGGACGTTGACGCTGCTCGCGCCGCCGAGGGCGATTGCGGCACCGGTCAGGCCGGCGATAAGGCTGTGGCTTTGCGAGGTGGGGATGCCAAAACGCGATGCCGTGGCGCCGTAGACGACGATGGAGAACAGCGCCGCGCAGAGGCATGCGAGCGCCATGGTGCTGTTTCCGCCAAAGTCGACGATATGTGAGATGGTGTTGGCGACGCTCGCGTTAAAGTGCGTCATGATGAGCACGCCGAGGAAGTTGAATGCGGCGCTCATGAGAATGGCGGCGCGGGCGGGCATACAACGCGTAGTGACACAGGTCGCGATGGCGTTGGGCGCGTCGGTCCATCCATTGACGAAGATGGCGCCGAGCGCGAGGATCACGGTGACGGCAAGGACTGGGTTCGACACAATTTGGCCGAGGAAGGCTGAGAACGTTACGTCCATATATGGGCTTTCTCGAAGTTTGCAGGCACGTTACAAAAACATGATAAATCGTATCACCTCCTGCGGGTTTCTTTACCGAGTTCTGATGGGAGAAGTGAATTTTTTGGCACTAACATTGAATATTTGCCCTGTTGACCGCGGGTGTTCTTTTTGCTAGCACGCCATGAGGACACGTGCGCGCCCCAACATCCCAAAACCACAGTCTGTTCGCTTTACAATATGCAAACATGCGTTCGATAATAGGGGGCATGGAATATCGACAGACAGATGGCAAAACTCGACGCGTGCACAAGCAGTATGTGGACGTCGTGGCCCGCATCCTCGCGGGCGGACAGGTCGTGCCGGTTACCGTCTGCTGGGTCGATGGTCGCTGCTTTACGATTGACGAGATTGTCTCGTCCACCGGTTTTGGCCTGACGGTTCACGGCATTCGTACGGCGACTTATAAGGTTCGTTTTGGCGGACATGCGACCGAACTGTATCTGGAAGAACAGACACGCGAGCGACCGGATGGCTCGCAGGCCCATCTGATGCGTTGGTGGGTGTGGGCATTCGACTGTACGCTCGAGAGTGAGCGCCGCAGGTAAGAGCGCGCGGCATTCGGGTACAATGGCAGGAATCTTGTCACCTACGGCGCTGTCGCAGCGCTTTTGAAAGGACGATATTATGAACGATATCCAGGGTTATCAGAACGGCCCCATTGAGACCGGCGCAAGCCGTGCCAAGGAGATGTCGCCGCGCGCGTACAACCTTGTCATGTCTGCCCTGATCTTTTTGGGCTTTTGCGCCATGGGCGCCGGTGCTTACTTTACGAGTACCATGTCGTTTGCGCGCATGATGATGAGCGGCGCCGCTTTGCCGCTGGTCTTTGGCTCATTTATTTTGACCATCGTCGGCATGGTCATGATGTCGGCTGCTGCGGGCAAGCAGTCTGTGGGCCTGTCACTCGTGGGCTACGTGGTCTTTGCGAGCACCTTTGGCCTGACGGCCTCGTTTGGTCTTGCCAACTACGACTTGCCTACCATTAACACCGCCTTTATCGCCACGGCCGCCATCACCTTTGTCTTTGGTGCGCTGGGCGTAACCTTCCCCAAGTTCTTCCAGCGTGTGTATGGCATTGGTTTTGGCATACTGCTTGCCACGATTCTGGTCGAGATCGTGCTGATGTTCATGGGCGTCTCGCAGTCTATCACCGACCTGATCGTGATCGTGGTGTTCGCCGGCTTTATTGGCTACGACACCTATGTGGCCACGACGGTGCCGCCCACGCTGCCCAACGCCGTGCTCATGGCATCCAACCTGTTCGTGGACATCATCAACGTGTTCCTGCGCATCCTGAACATCCTTGGTCGTCGCGACTAGTACCAAATTGCAGCGGTGCTTGCGCACGTGTAAATCGATGCGAAAGGCGGTCCTTCGGGGCCGTCTTTTTTGTACACGGCGGGGTATCATGGATGGGAAAAGCCGATAGCGGCAGAGACCGAGAAAGGTGACCACTTATGGCAGACGTCGACAACAGGAACCGTAACCGCAGGCTCAATCGCTCGGGGCAGCCCAACCCCAAGCGCGAGGCCCGTGCCAAGGCCGCCGAGCGTCACGTGGCGACTGTGTCCGAAGCGTGCGCCAAGGATATCGAGCGCTCGCTTGCCGGCGTGCGCGAGTTCGATGGCATGCCTGCCGGATTTGTCGCGGCGATGAAGGCTAAGGCCCAAGTGGCTGCTGCCGAGGAGCAGGTCGCCGAGGAGTCTGAGGCCGACGAGGTCGAGGCTGCGGTCGATGCCGAGGTGGCGCCCGAGCCCGTCGAGGAGGCCACCGAAGCCGAGCCCGCTCCTGCCGCCGAGGAGCCCGCTCCGGTCCTGCCCGAGGTCACCGTGCTCGACGCCTCTGCCACGCAGGCCATTCTGGATAACGGCCGCGGCTATGCGCAGTTCTGCGATATGGCCGTGCTTGCCTTTGCCTCGTTCACCAATCCGGGCGGTGGCTACATCCAGGGCTATCTGGGCCAGGAGGCTACGCTCTGTGCCGATTCGTACCTGTACAACGTCCTCGATAAGCAGCGTAAATGGTACGGCGAGAACCGTCGCCGCAACATCAACTGTGAGCTGTACCGCAACCGTGCGCTGGTGGTGCCCGCGGTGCGCTTCGACCGCAAACATGTGCACGCCTATGCCGACGCAATCGTCGCCGCTGCACCCAACGCCAAGCGTGCTCGCCAGGAGTACCGCGTGAGCGACGATGCCTTGCTTGACGCCCTGCGCGACCGCATTCGCTTTGTGCTTGCTATATGCGATGAGCTGGGCCGCGAGAAGCTCGTACTGGGTGCTTGGGGCTGCGACAACAACGGCTTTGACGCCGAGACCGTGGCCGAGCTCTTCCGTAAGGAGCTCGCGTCGGGCGACTTTAAGGTCAAGCAGGTCTTCTTTGCCGTGCCCTCTACGCGCTGGGACGAGGATTTTGCCAAGTTCGAGCACGTGCTGGCAAACTTCCCCGAGCGCAACGAGGAGTCCTATGCCCAGGTTGCCGCTCGCGCTGCGGCTGCTCGCGCCGCCGAGCAGGCCCAGGCTGCTGCCGAGGACGATGAGGACGAGGACGATTGGCGCAAGTACCTGTAATCGGTACGTGCCGACAGATAGGTCGAGCCGGCGGGAGGGCTGCTCCCGTCGGCTTTTTACTAAAGGAAGGGCTTACGATGAAAAACGTTCTGTGCTTTGGCGACAGCAATACCTATGGCTACGATCCGGCAGGTATGCGCGACGGCACCGCGGTGCGCTATGCGCACGATGTGCGCTGGTGCGGCGTGGCACAGCGTGACCTGGGCGAGGGCTGGCATGTGATTGAGGAGGGGCTCAACGGCCGCACGACGGTGCGCGACGATATGTGCCATCTGGACACTAACCTCAACGGCATTCGCGCGCTTCCGATGCTGCTCGAGGCTCATAAGCCGCTGGATGCGATCGTGATTATGCTGGGCACCAACGACTGTAAGACGGTCTTTAACGTGACAGCTTCCGATATCGCCCGTGGCGCCATGGCGCTGATTCGCGCTGTCCGCGCGTTTCCGTGGACCGACGCTGCGCCTTGTCCGCGCATTCTGCTGATGGCTCCTATCAAGATCAAGCCGCAGATCGCCGATGTGTATATGACCGACTTTGACGAGCATTCCGTCGAGGCCTCGGAGCATTTTGGCGAGTACTACGCGCATGTGGCTGAGCAGTTTGGCTGCGACTTTTTGAATGCTGCCGACTTTGCCGAGCCGGGCGATATCGACTATCTGCATATGATGCCCGAAAGCCACGAGAGCTTGGGCCACGCCGTGGCAGCCAAGCTCCAAGAGATGCTCGGTGAGTAGCACAGCCCCAAGCCACTACAAAGGTACCCTTGCGGTGGCTTGTTTCGTTTGTTTGTCTTGATCTGTAACAGCTGTAAGGCCGAAAACGGGCTAGATGTTACAGATTGAGATTATTTAGGTCGATATCGGTCGTTTGTCTCGATCTGTAACATCTAGGGTTGATGTTGCCGAGCTACTGTTACAGATCGCGATTATCTTCTCAGCGGAATTTGAATGTCTCAATCTGTAACAGGTGGGCCGAAAAATGGACTCTAACTGTTACGGATCGAGATGTTTGTGGGAACCACCGCAAAGGTACCTGTCCCCTTTGCGGTGGTTTTGGGCTGCGAATCTTAATACTGCCACATGTGGTTGACGGGGCCGGAGCCTTTGCCCATGTCAAAGCCAGCGGCGAGAGCGCCCGTTAGGTAGGCCTTGCCGGCGTTGACGGCATCGGCAAGATCCATGCCCTGGGCCAGCGCGCAGGCGATGGCGGACGAAAGCGTACAGCCAGTACCGTGCGTGTTGCCGGTCTCGATGCGCTTGTGGCGGAACCACGTGGTGAGCGGATCGCCCAGATGGTTGCCCTCGTCATCGAGTGGCGCGGGCTCTGCTAGCACATCGTTGGCCTCGTTGACAAAATGCCCGCCCTTAACGAGAGACGCGCAGCCAAAGCGACGGGTGAGAAGCATGGCGGCATTTTGCTGCGTGCGCTCGGAATCGACTTCATAATCGAGCAGCGCCATGGCCTCGGGAATGTTGGGCGTGATAACGGTCGCCAGCGGGAACAGGCGACGCGTGAGCGCTTCGGCGGCATCCTCGGCAATGAGGCGGGCGCCCGAAGTGGCGACCATGACGGGATCGACGACCACGTTCGTTGCGTTCCAGGCGCTCAAACGGTCGGCGATAACCTCGATAATCTCAGCAGAGGAAACCATGCCGATCTTGACGGCGCTGGGTCGGATATCGTCAAAAACGGCATCGATCTGCGCCGCGACAATATCCGGGGAGATGTTCTGCACGGCGGTGACACCGAGCGTGTTTTGTGCGGTGATGGCCGTGATGGCTGTCTCGGCATACAGACGGTGCGCCGTGATGGTCTTGATGTCGGCCTGAATGCCGGCGCCACCGCTGGAATCGGATCCTGCGATGGATAGGACGGCGGGTACCTTACTGCGATCCATGTTCGCTCCCTTGTTCGGTCGGATTCAAATGGGTCTTCTGCCTGCATTATAAAGTTGCCCGGGTCGGCTGTATGCCGATCCCGGGCGGGCAGTGCAATCTTTACGCAAATGTAAGACAATGTTCACATGTCAACAATTGACGAACACCTTGTGGCCGTTTGTGGCTCCGGTGACGAGTTAGTCCTCCATGCCAAGGTCGATCGTCGTACCCTCAAACACCTTGTTGACGGTACGGACGGCGCACATCTTGCCACACATGGTGCAAGTGCCCTCGGTGGCGGCGGGGGATTCCTCGTAGCGCTTCTTGCCGGTGACCGGGTCGAGCGCGCACTTCCACATGGCGTCCCAGTCGAGCTTGCGGCGTGCCTGGCCCATCTTGTCGTCCATGTCGCGGGCGTGGGGCACCTTCTTGGCGATATCGGCGGCGTGTGCGGCGATCTTGGTGGCCATGAGGCCATCGAACACGTCCTGGGCGTTGGGCAGGCACAGGTGCTCGGCCGGCGTCACATAGCACAGGAAGTCGGCACCGGAGCTGGCGGAGATGGCGCCGCCGATTGCGGCGGTGATGTGGTCGTAACCCACGCCGATATCGGTCACCAGCGGCCCGAGCACATAGAACGGGGCGTTGTGGCACAGGCGCTTCTGCAGTTTCATGTTGGCGGCGATCTCGTCGAGCGCCATGTGACCCGGGCCCTCGACCATGACCTGGACGCCGGCGGCCCAGGCGCGCTTGCACAGCTTGCCCAGCTCGATCATCTCGGCGGTCTCGGTGGCGTCGTTGGAGTCGTAGAGGCAGCCCGGGCGGCAGGAGTCGCCGAGCGAAATCGTCACGTCGTACTCGTGGCAAATCTCGAGCAGCTCGTCAAAGTACTCGTAGAAGGGGTTTTCGTTGCCGGTGACCTCCATCCAACCAAACAGCAGTGAGCCGCCACGGCTGACGATGTTCATGAGACGGCCGGTCTCTTTAAAGGTCTTGGTGACCGACTTGTTGATGCCGCAGTGGATGGTCATAAAGTCCACGCCGTCCTCGGCGTGCGCGCGCACGACTTCGAACAGGTCGTCCTTGGTGAGCTTGACCAGCGGCTTTTCCATGTAGCCGATGGCGTCGTACATGGGGACGGTGCCCACCATGAGCGGTGTCTCGTCGATGAGCTGCTGGCGGAACTGGCGCGTCTTGCCCGAGTTGGAGAGGTCCATGATGGCGTCGGCGCCGTAGTCCTCGGCAATCTTGACCTTCTTCCATTCCTCGGCGGCATCGGCCTTGTCGCCCGAGATGCCCAGGTTGACATTGACCTTGGTGGACAGGCCCTCACCGACACCAAAGGCGCGCATGCCCTTTTTGATATGCACGATGTTGGCGGGGATGGCGATGCGGCCGTCGGCCACGCGCTCGCGGATGTACTCGGGGTCGCGATGCTCGCGCTCGGCGACCTCCTTCATCTGCGGTGTGATCTGCCCGGCGCGGGCGAAGTCGATTTGCGTGACGAGCGTGGGCTCGGTTTGTGTGCTCATTGGCACGGCTCCCTTCGTTGGCATTACCCATATCAGGTTTGCGGGTCAGGGCGGGCGCGCCCAGTCTCAGCCTGCCGTCTTGTCCTGCAAGCTCCCCGTTTATGTGGTGGGCTCAAGTATAGCCTGAATGGGTACGATTGACGCGATGAGCATGCCCGTGGGGAGGCGAACATGGAAGACAAGCATCTATATCGAGAGACGCAATGGGATGTATCGGCCGAGGAGAGCCGTGCCCATCATGGGCTGGTCGCAATTGGTTTTGCGATCCTTGTCGTGATGGTGATTGCCTGTTGTATCTGGACGTTTGGCGGGCGTGGGGGAGCTGCCTGGACGTTTGAGGCGGATGATAACCTGCCGATTATGACGGTGAAGGTCGCGGGCGGCAATACCGTGGCCGCGCCGGGCGACTATTGGTATCCGCACGACGAGTTTGTGCAATTGCAGTTGAGCGGTGGGTCCATTCCTGGTGAGGAAATCGAACGCGTGACGTATGATGCGACGCTCAAAACACTGACGGTGAAGCTCAAGAATCAGGGCGACGTGCCTACGACTATGGATATTGCCTTGACCGAATGGCGCCTGGAGCCTCCATCGGGTGTTGCGGTGCCCGAGGTGGAGCACGTTAAGATTACCTACCAAGATGGCTCGACGAGCGAGATTGCCAAAGCAGACGGTCTGGCGAAATAGCGGGGTGTTTGGAAATGGCGGACCTATTGTGCCTGCGCGCTCATGAATACCAGGGTGTTTTTGTCTGAAAGCTCGGGGATGTGCCGATAGCCGATGTTGAATGCGGTAAGTTCGCTTGCATCCTCGAGCTTGTTTTCTGCCATCCACCGCACCATGGAGCCGCGCGCCTTTTTGCTGGCGGTCGACCGTTGGATGGGCTTCCCGTTGCGGACGCCCTCGCCAAAGAGGCACGTGACGGCTGTGGCGTCGCCCGTGAGGTGGGGCAGGACGGCTTTGGCATACTCTACGCTGGCGAGGTTGACGATCGTGGTGTTTGAGCCTGCCGGGGCGATAGCCCGCGCGAGCTTGTCGCTCCAAAACGCATAGAGGTCTCGGGCATCGTCAACGGCGAGCTTCGCGCCCATCTCCAGCCGATACGGTTCGACGGCATGAAAGGGGCGTATGCATCCGTAAAGGCCTGAGAGGATCCACAGATGGTCTTGCAGCCATGCGAGCTGCGCGGCATCCATCACCTCGGGCGCCATGCTCTGGTATTGAATGCCGTGATAGGACATGACGGCAGGGGAGAGGTGGCGGGCGAGGGCGGGATTGTCGAGATCGCCGTTTTTCAGGATGGGCCCGAACTCATGCAGGGTGTTGAGGCAAGGCCCCAGCAGTTTGTCACTCACATTCCATAGCGCCTGCAGGCCGCCGCTGCCTTCATTTCGTTCGATATCTAGCAGTGCGCGGTGGAGGCGAGCCGTCTCGTGCGCAAAAGGTGGAATACCCAGGACTTCAAAAGCATCTTGGGCCGCGCGCATCTGCTTGGCGGGCGAAATGATGACCTGCAGCATGGACTCTCCTCTGCCAAAAAAGAAGTTGCGGTGGAATAGTTCTTGTTCGACCTGTCTAAAGGGCTATTTAGGAACTATTTCACCGCAACTGATGAGGGGCTGGTTAGGCGCGCTCGAGGAAGGCCTTGTAGCCGCGGTAGGCCTCGTAGATGTCGGCCTTGTTGGCGACCTCCCACAGGGCGTGCATGGACAGGACGGCAACGCCGGAGTCGATGACGTTCATGCCGTACTTGGCCATGATGTAGGCGATGGTGCCGCCACCGCCCGCGTTGACGCGACCGAGCTCGCAGGTCTGGAAGTCCACGCCGGCCTCGTCCATGATGTCGCGGACGAGGGCCACGTACTCGGCGTCGGCGTCGTTTGAACCGCCCTTGCCGCGGCTGCCCGTGTACTTGTTAAAGCACAGGCCGCGACTCATGAAGGCGGCGTTTTTGGTCTCGAACTTGCCGGCGTAGCCCGGGTCGAAGCCGGCGGACACGTCGGAGGAGAGCATGCGGCTGCGGGCGAGCGCGCGGCGCAGGGCCAGCGGGCTGTCTTCGCCGGCGAGCGTCATGATCTCGGCGACGGTGTTCTCGAAGAAGCGGCTCGTCATGCCGGTGGCGCCTACGGAGCCAATTTCCTCCTTGTCGACGATGAGCGTGATGCTCGTGCGTTCAACGTTGGCGACGTCGATCTGGGCAAGCATGGAGGGGTAAGCGCAGACGCGGTCGTCGTGGCCATAGCCCAAAATCATGGAGCGGTCGAGGCCCATGTCGCGGGCGGGGCCGGCAGGCACGACCTCGATCTCGGCGGAGAGGAAGTCCTCTTCCTCGACGTCGTACTGCTCCTTGAGGATGTCCAGGAACATCTGCTTGACGGGCTCCTTGGGAGCGTCCTTGTCGTCCTCATCGAACTTGACGGGGCGGCCGCCCACGATCACGTCGAGGATCTCGGCATCGACGGCGTCCTTGGCGGGCTTGGCCATCTGCTCGCTCGAGAGGTGGATCAGCAGGTCGGAGATGGTAAAGACCGGGTCGTCTGCCTTGTCGCCGATGTTGATGTCGACGGTGGTGCCGTCCTTTTTGCAGATGACGCCCACGAGTGCGAGCGGGGAGGCCACCCAGTGGTAGCTCTTGACGCCGCCGTAGTAGTGCGTGTCGAGGTAGGCCATGTCGCCGGCCTCGAAGGCGGGATTTTGCTTGAGGTCCAGGCGCGGCGAGTCCACATGGGCGCCCAGGATGTTAAAGCCCTGCTCGAGCGGGGCGGTGCCCAGGTTGACGAGCATAAGGTCCTTGCCGTGATTGGCGGCGTACACCTTGTCGCCGGCCTTGAGCGCGTGCCCCTCAGCGATCACGGTCTCCAGATTGACGTAGCCTGCCTCCTCGGCCATCTTGATACCGGTTTTGACGCACAGGCGCTCGGTTTTGTTCTCGCTCAAAAACTGCTTATAGCCGCGGCAAAGCTCCTCGAGCTCCTCGACTTGCTGTGGCGTGTACTTTTTCCATGCGCAGGGACGCTCCATGACGCAGGCTCCTTTCGGATCGATCGTGCTGGTTGATGTACCGTGAGCCATCGTATCACGCGCGGGCTCACGGTGGCGGGGGAGCTTGATGTGCGGTGGCCGCGGGGCGGGGAGCGTGTAAACTGGAGTGAGCAAACCGTGCCCAGCCCAAAGCGAGGTATTCAATATGTCTGACAAGCGCCGCACCTTTGCCGTTATCGACGGCAACTCGCTCATGCATCGCGCCTTCCACGCCGTGCCGCCGACCATGAACGCGCCGGACGGTCGCCCCACCAACGCGATCTTTGGCTTTCTGAACATGTTTCTCAAGATGATCGACGCCTTTAACCCCGACGGTGTGGTCGTGGCGTTTGACAAGGGCAAGCCGCGCGTGCGCATGGAGATGCTGCCGCAGTATAAGGCGCAGCGTCCGCCCATGGATCCCGATCTGCACGCGCAGTTTCCGATGATCAAGGAGCTGCTCACGGCGCTCAACGTGCCGATTCTGCAGTCCGAGGGCTGGGAAGGCGACGATATCCTGGGAACCATGGCGCGCCTGGGTGAGGAGGCAGGCTGCGACATGCTGCTGGTGACCGGCGACCGCGACATGTATCAGCTTGTGACCGAGCACGTCAACGTGGTCTCGACCCGCAAGGGCCTATCCGACGTAGCGATTATGACACCTGAGAGCGTGGATGATCTGTATCACGGCATCACGCCGGCGCTCGTGCCCGATTTTTACGGTCTGAAGGGCGATACGTCGGACAATATTCCCGGCGTACCGGGCATCGGCCCCAAAAAGGCGAGCGCGCTCATCGCACAGTACGGCAGCTTGGACGAGGTCATCGCGCATGCTGACGAGGTCAAGGGCAAGATGGGCGAGAACCTTCGTGCGCACGTCGACGACGCGCTGCTGAGCCGCAAGGTTGCGACCATTCGCACCGATGCGCCTGTCGAGCTCGACTTTGACGAAACGTCCTTCCCGGCGTTTTCTGCCGACGAAGTGTCCGCGGCGCTGGGCACGCTCGGCATTACGGCCATGCAGAACCGTTTCTTGGCATTGATCGGTGGCGAGGGTGGGGCTGCGGCCGCTGCAAGCACGTTTGAGATTCCCCCCGTTATGCGTGCTGCCGCTGGCGATGCCGAGGCGCTCGCTGCTGCTGCCGACGAGATCGCTCGTGCGATCGAGGCAGGCGAGTGGATTGCCGCCGTGGTGGACGATGACAAGGAGGAGGGCGCGCTTTTTGGCCTGACGCGCACGCTGTGGCTGGCGACGTCCAAGGGGCTGCTTGCGCTTGAGGAGGGCGACGGCGGTACCACTGCCGTGGTTGATGGCTTCAATTTCGCCCACGGCGTGATTGTCGGTGTGCTTGCGCGCCTGTTTATGGAGGGCCGCGTGGCGAGCCCGGATATGAAAGCGCTGCTGCATGAGCTTTCGCCCATCGACTCTTCCGAGCCCGAGCTCATGGATCCGCTGGCAGTCGATTCCACGCGCATCTTCGATACCGTGGTCGCCGCCTACCTGTTGGATTCCGACCGCTCCGAGTTTGACGAGGCGTATCTGGCCGATACCTATCTGCAGATGGCGCTGCCTGCGGTGCGCGGTGCGGAGGGTGCTGGCGAGGATGCTCCTGCGCCCGCCGCTCGCACGGCGGCCTTGACGCTGGCACTGGTCGCACCACTGCGCGACCGCATGGCACGCGAGAACGCCGCCAACGTGTTCGATGGCATCGAGATGCCGCTCGTTCCGGTACTTGCCAAGATGGAGCGCGCGGGCATGCTCGTGGACCCCGACCGCCTGCACAGTCTGTCCGAGGGCTTGGCGACCCAGATTACCGAGGTCGAGCGCAGCATTCGCGACCTGGCGGGTGATGAGACGTTTAACATCGGTAGCCCTATGCAGCTCTCGCACGTGCTGTTTGACGTTATGGGGCTTCCGACCAAGGGCCTCAAAAAGACCAAGCGCGGCTACTATTCGACCAACGCCAAGGTGCTGAGCGATCTTGCCCGTGACCACGAAATCGTGCGCCTGATCTTGGATTGGCGTGAGAAGTCCAAAATCAAGTCCACCTATCTGGACACGCTGGGCCCGCTGCGCCGCGGTGACGGTCGCGTGCACACCACGTACAACCAGACCATCACGGCAACGGGTCGTCTGTCCTCGAGCGACCCGAACCTGCAGAACATCCCGACGCGCTCTGAGCTGGGCCGTACCGTCAAGACGGCGTTTTCGGCAGGCGAGGGAAGCGTCTTTTTGGCGGTGGACTACTCGCAGATCGAGCTGCGTCTGCTGGCACATCTCTCAGGTGACGAGCACCTGGTGCGCGCCTTTAACGAGGGCGAGGACTTCCATGCCGAGACGGCCGCGCGCGTGTTTGGCGTGCCGGTGTCCGAGGTAACGCCTGACTTGCGCAGTCGCGCCAAGGCCGTGAACTTTGGCATCGTGTATGGTCAGCAGGCTTATGGTCTGTCGCAGTCGCTGCATATCTCGATGGCCGAGGCGCGCGACATGATCGACCGCTACTACGAGGCCTACCCGGGCGTGCGCACGTTCCTAGACAACGTGGTGGCACGTGCCAAGCAGACGGGCTACGCCGAGACCATGTACGGCCGCCGTCGCCACATTCCGGAGCTCAAGGCCAAAAACCCGCAACTCCGCGGCTTTGGCGAGCGCACGGCAATGAACCACCCCATGCAGGGCACAGCCGCCGACATCATCAAGATTGCGATGGCCCGCGTGAGCCGCCGTCTGGAAGAAGAAGGCTTTGCCGCCCACATGATCTTGCAGGTGCACGACGAACTGGACTTTGAGTGCCCCATCAACGAAGTCGAGCGCCTCACCGCCATGGTCCGCGACGTCATGGAGCACGTAGTAGACCTCCGCGTACCGTTGATCGCCGAAGCCAGCACCGGCATAACCTGGGCCGACGCAAAATAAAGACGCACCAACAACCCCAAAGTAACCAAAAGCAGAAGGGGGCTCCTTACCAACAAGGAGCCCCCTTCATTCCAAAAAATCAGCCAAGTATCTAGGCGCCAAGACGCCATCTTGGCGGCAGGTAAGTAAACCTAGGGCCTGGCCGGGCGGCACGGGTTAACTTTTCGTAGATTCCGCACGCAAAGAAAGCCACTTAATGTGGCTTTCGTCTTGCGCAGGACCTGACCGAGCGAAAAGTTATCCCGTGCCGCCCGGCCAGGCCCGATGGGACGGCTACCGAGCCGCCAAGATGGCGTCGATGAGCGTCAGTACGCCCCCGTCGTTGTTGCTCGGAATGCGCCATTTGGCATGCGCGTTCATGTGCTCCTCGGCATTGTCCACGATAAAGCTATGTCCGACGCGCTCCAGCATGGGGATATCGTTGTACGTATCGCCCACGGCGGCGGCGTCGGCGATATCGATGTCCAGGTGCTCGCACAGGTGCGCGACGCCGGCGCCCTTGTCGACGCCCAAGTTCATGAAGTCGATCCACTCGCGCCCGGCGTTGGTGACGTAGAGCTTGTCCGAGAACTCGGGGCTATAGGTCTCGCGGAATGCGGGCTCGGCATCGTAGGCGGGGAAGAAGATCGAGATCTTGTTGGACTCGATATCAATGCCCTCAAAGCTGTCGACGTAGTTGATTGTGTTGTAGTAGACGCTGATCTCGTCGTGGTATTGATGGTCGCGGGCAAGCACGTAGAACTCGTCGAAGCAGCACAGGACGGGGACAGCGCGAGGATCCTCCGAGGCGCGGCTCAAGACCTGCTGGTACAGCTCCACGTCGATAATGCTCTTATAGATATAGCTGCCACGATAGATCACGCATGCGCCGTTGTCGGGACAAAAGGCGAGGCGGTTCTTGATGCCCTCGAACATCTCTTCGAGCTTGGGGGCGGGACGTCCGCTGGCGGGGCAGAATACGATGCCGGCTTCGGCGAGCTTGTCCAGGCGTTCGTCAAGGCCTTGCGGCAGCACGCGCTCGTCGGTCAGCAGTGTCTTGTCCATGTCGACGGCGATGAGCTTAATGTTTCCGATATTGGCGTCCGATTCGTAAGTTTGCATAAAAGCGAGCCTTTCGTTTCGAAATTGTTTCAGACGTTATAACCATCAACTCGTAGTCAGGCGTATTTTCGCAGGATTGGCGCGCGTTTGCATCTTCATTCACAAAGTAATGGAAAAACTTTTCAGAAATATGAATTTGTCGCTTGTGCCGCGGGCACTTTAGCGTAATATAGCGACCATCGAAAACGGAGACGGAAAAACAACCGCTTACCGAGGAAAAGGTACCGTTTACGATATTAGAATTGCGCCCGGCGATAGGTGAAAGGAGAGGCAGATGCAGTTCGTAAAGATCATCACTACTGCAGACAATGCCATCCGACGCCAGCGCGCAATTTCCCGACGACGATAACAATCGTCTCTGTCCGCATGGGGCGAATTGCCTCAACAGAGTCATTTTGAGGTAGTTGGGTTTTAGCACGACATTGCTGCATGTTTCCAGGGCATGTATGTGCTGATTATTGCTATTTAACCTGATATCGCACGGTTTTTGACCTCGAAATGACTTGCAACTGACCGATGTTCTAACTAGCTACCAAGGGCGAAAGGAAACAGCCATGAGCAAGGAAAAAGTCGTTCTCGCATATTCCGGTGGTCTTGATACATCCGTATGTGTCAAGTGGCTCCAAGACGAGAAGAATCTCGATGTCGTTTGCGTCTGCGGCAACGTGGGCCAGGAGGAGACCGGCCTGGATGCCAAGAAGCAGAAGGCGCTCGACCTGGGCGTTCTTGATTGCCAGGTGCTCGACCTGCGCGACGAGTTCTCCGATGAGTTCCTGACTAAGGCCATCGCCGCAAATTCCATGTACGAGAACAAGTATCCGCTGCTCTCCGCCCTGTCTCGCCCGCTGCTCGCCAAGAAGCTTGTCGAGGTCGCTCACGAGTTTGGCGCGACCTACGTCGCCCACGGCTGCACCGGCAAGGGTAACGACCAGGTTCGTTTTGAGGCTGCCGTCAAGGCCCTCGACCCCGAGCTTAAGGTTATCGCTCCGGTTCGCGAGTGGGATCTGAAGTGCCGTCCCGACGAGGTCGCCTACGCTCACGCCCATAACGTGCCGGTTCCCGAGGGTGCCAACGACAACCCCTATTCCATCGACGACAACCTGTGGGGTCGTGCCATTGAGTGCGGCCACCTGGAGGACCCCTGGAATGAGCCGCTCGACGACGCCTGGGTTATGACCAAGAATCCTGAGGACACGCCCGACACCCCGACGTATACCGAGATTGAGTTTGAGGTCGGCAAGCCCGTCGCCGTCGACGGCAAGAAGATGAAGCTCTCCGAGATCGTCATCGCCCTCAATAAGATTGCGGGCGACAACGGCTTTGGCCGTCTCGACCTGGTCGAGGATCGTCTGGTGGGCCTCAAGAGCCGCGAGTGCTATGAGGTTCCCGGCGCCCTGACGCTCATTACCGCCCATAAGGCACTCGAGGACATTTGCGTTGAGGGCGACCTGCTCAAGACTAAGATTAAGCTCGAGCAGGATTGGGCCACCGCCGTGTACAACGGCCAGTGGTACAGTCCACTCAAAAACGCGCTCGACGCCTTTATGGCCGACACCCAGAAGTTCGTGACCGGCACCGTCCGTCTGAAGTTCTTTAAGGGCAACTGCCATGTCGTCGGCCGCAAGAGCCCCTTCAGCCTCTACGACTACGGTCTGGCCACCTACGACCGCGACACCACGTTTGACGAGAAGGCTAGCGCTGGCTTTATCGAGATCGATACGCTGTCGCTCAAGACGTGGGCTAAGGTCCAGGGTCCCAGCTCTGCTGCCGCCCAGGCTTAAGCCTCCCTTTCCTTGGTATTCGCGCGGCCCATCCGCGTGATACATAACGGGCGCACGGGGTCCCTACCTTTCGTTATGCTTGCTGACACTTCTTAACATTGGTGGCCCCTACGTTCCGCCCGCGTATTTGATGCCGCGTCTGCGGCTGAGTCCGAGCCCCGCCGGGGTTATCCGGCGGGGCTCCTTCTATCAATTTGGCGGCTCTGCGCCTATATATATGAGGAGTATCCATTATGTTCCATGCTATCGCGCATGCTTTACTTGCCCTCGTGCCCGAGTTCGATGCTGCAAAGGTCGAGGACGTCCCTATGAGCCTGAAGGCCTGGATCGATGATTCGCAGGGCAACATCCGGAGGGAGACGTTGGGCGCCAAGTGCATGGTGCGTCACTTCTTTGCAAATTAGCTACATGGCCCAGCGCACGGCAGGGAGTGTGTAAAACTAGCGGTTGAAAAATCGCTTTAGCGACAGGGCGCATTGCTTTGGGCGCTTGTTTTGGTATTTGATGAAAGGGGACGGTTCCATGGCTCTTTGGGGCGGTCGTTTTGAGGCGGGCGTGGCCGAGGTCACGCAGGAGTTTGGCGCGTCGCTGCCGGTCGACAAACATCTCTATAAGCAGGATATCGCCGGATCTAAGGCACATGCCAAGATGCTGGCGGCCCAGGGCATTATCAGCGCCGAGGACGAGCAGGCGATTGCCGAGGGTCTGACCGCAATCGAACAGGATATCGATGCCGGCAACTTCACCTTCGATATCAACGACGAGGACATTCATATGTCCATCGAGAGCGAGCTGACGCGTCGCATCGGCGAGGCTGGTAAGCGCCTGCATACCGGGCGTTCGCGCAACGACCAAGTTGCGACCGATACGCGCCTGGGCGTCAAGGCGCTGGCCAAGGAGCTCATGGAGGCCAATCTTGAACTGCGCCATGTGCTGGTGGATGCGGCCAAAAAGTATGACAAGGTGATTCTGCCGGGCTACACGCACATGCAGCATGCTCAGCCCGTGCTGCTGTCGCATCATCTGCTGGCGTATTCCTGGATGTTCGCGCGCGACTTTACACGCCTGCGGGCCGCCTTTGATGCTGCCGACAACTGCCCGCTGGGCGCTGCCGCGCTTGCCGGTACGAGCTATCCGCTCGATCGTCAGATGACGGCCGCCGAACTTGGCTTTGCGGGCGTGATCCCCAACTCGCTCGATGCGGTTTCCGACCGTGATTTCCTCCTCGACCTGCATTACGCCGGCTCCGTCATGGCGATGCACTTGTCGCGTCTTTCCGAGGAGATCGTGCTGTGGTCGAGCTCCGAATTTGGCTTTATCACGCTTTCCGACTCCTACTCCACTGGCTCGTCCATCATGCCGCAGAAGAAGAACCCCGATTTTGCCGAGCTTATCCGCGGCAAGAGCGGCCGAGTCTATGGCAACCTGGTGCAGCTGCTCGTGACCATGAAGGGCCTGCCGCTCGCTTATAACAAGGACTTGCAGGAAGACAAGGAGGGCGCTCTCGATACTGCCCATACGCTCATGCAGTGCCTGTCCGTTATGGCCGGTATGATTTCGACCTGGACCGTCAACGAGGATGCCATGGCGCGCGAGTGTGGTGTGGGGCACCTTGCCGCCACCGATGTTGCCGATTACCTGGCCAAGCGTGGCCTGCCGTTCCGTGAGGCGCATGCCGTGGTGGGCCATCTGGTCCTGATGTGTGAGAAGCGCGACTGCAATCTTGAGGACCTGCCGTTTGAGGTGTTCCAGGAGGCAAGCCCGCTCTTTGAGCGTGATATTACCGAGGCGCTCGACATCCCGTCGATTGTCGCCGCCCGCACGACCGAGGGCGGTACCGCCCCTGCCGCCGTTGCCGTGCAGCTGCAGCGTGCCGAGGCACAGCTCGTGGCCGACGAGGGCGTGTTTGGATCGCTGACCAAGGTTGTCGAGATGGGCCACGGGGCAAAGTAAGGTTTTAGTTGAAGCGGTTTTGGCCATTTATTGATAAATCGTTTTTGCTTTTACGGGCGTCTGCTGTTGCGGGCGCCCGTATTTTGTTGCTATGGGTGAGGGGCTTGTCGAGAACTTCTGTAGGACCTTTGGGCAGGTTGTGAAGGGGGTACGTTCACGGGCGGCAACCGACCGTCCGCTCGGTTCGATGCGGTTGATGTGCGGTCGGATGGTACTCTAATCGGGCTTCAAAACAGAAGTGACACATGTGGAGCGCTTTAATAAATTGCAGCGTTTCAATAAACAGCTTTTTGTTTAACTGCAGCTAAAACTCTGTTACGATGCAGTCCAGGCGGGTGCCGGAATGGGACTTGGGCACGCGCGAACCTACTTGAAAGGCTACTTTTATGGCTATCGAGAAGACCTTCATCATGATTAAGCCCGACGCCGTGCGCGACCGCAAGATCGGCGAGATCGTTGCTCGCATTGAGCGCAGCGGCCTTGTCATCGAGCGCATGGAGATGACCACGCTCGAGCGCGCTACCGTCGAGGAGCACTACGCCCATCTGGCCGACAAGCCCTTCTTTGGCAGTCTCTGCGACTTTATGACGAGCGGTCCGGTCGTCAAGATGGTCGTTTCCGGTCTCTCCGCTGTCTCCAAGATGCGCACCCTTATGGGCGCTACTAACCCGCTTGATGCTGCCCCCGGCACCATTCGCGGCGACTTTGCTGTCGATGTCAACGCCAACGTGATCCACGGCTCCGACTGCCTGGAGAACGCCGAGATCGAGATCAAGCGCTTCTTTGGCTAAACCAGCTTTGACTCCTTAAAGCTGTTAGCGTGTGGCTTTGGCGCCGCGGAACTCCATCCGCGGCGCCCTTTTTATTCCAAAATCTATGAAGGGGCCCGCTCGGACATGAGTTCCGAGCGGGCCCCTGCTGTTAGCTTGTGGCACTGAGTAGTTTAGGCCTCGTCGACGACCTTGAGGCCGCGCGTGTGGTCGATCTCGTTGAGGAGGTTAACGCGACGCTCATGACGACCGCCCTCAAACTCGGCGTCGAGCCACTCGTCGACAATCATCTTGGCGAGCTCGGAGCCCACGACGCGGGCGCCAAAGGCGAGCACGTTGGTATTGTTGTGCATGCGGGAGAGCTTGGCGCTGAAGGGCTCGGAGCAGACGACGGCGCGTACACCCTCGACCTTGTTGGCAGCCAGGCTAATTCCGACACCGGTGCCACAGATGAGGATGCCCAGGTCGACGTCACCGTTGGCCACGGCCTTACCCACCTTGTAGCCGGCGATGGGGTAATCGAAGCTCTCGGAGGTGTCGGTGCCAAAGTTCACGACCTCGCAGCCGCGCTCCTTCAGGTGCTCGGAGATAATGTTCTTGAGCTCGACGGCGGCATGGTCGTTGCCGATACCAATCTTCATGAGTGGTTCCTCTCTGGTCCGTGCGGCGGAATTGCTATAGGTTTTACCGCGTTCGACTGCATGATAGCGCGACTTTTGTGTAAACGCTCGGGCGTTTTTTGGTCAAACGCTTTAGCATGCGACAAGACCGGCTTCTCATGAATGAATGCCGTCAGTTTGCGCTTGAACGCCGTCCGCCGGAACTTGGGTTGCGGTTTTTGATGCATTGTTATCAAATAAATAGAGTTAACTATTATCGAGAGCCCAGTCCGTTATGTAAGCAGGAGATACCTATGCCTACCGATTCCATCCGCGATGCCGCGTTTTGCGATGTCTTGAACCGCGAGCTTGTCTGTGCGCTCGGCTGCACCGAGCCCATTGCCGTTGCCTATGCAGCGGCGCTGGCGAGCCAGACGCTCGGTTGCGAACCCGATCATATGGATGTTGCCTGCTCGGGCAATATCATCAAGAACGTTAAGAGCGTGACCGTCCCCAACTCGGGCGGTATGCACGGTATTGAGGCGGCGGCCGTGCTGGGTGCCGTGGGCGGCGACGCCAAGAGCGCGCTCGAGGTGCTCGAGAGCGTTGACGATAAAGACCGTGCTCGCGTGGCCGAGCTCCTCGCCGACGCCGGCTACTGCGATGTGTCACTTGTCGAGGGCGTGCCCAACCTCTACATCAAGGTGACTGCCACAGCCGGGGGCCATACCGCGGTCGTCGAGATTACCGACCACCACACCAATGTCACGTGCCATACGCTCGACGGTATTCCGGTATGCGGCAAGTCGGCGGGGGAGTGTGCCGCCTGCGCCGAGCGCGTGGTGGCCGAGCGTGCGGCAGATAAGGCCGACACGCCCATGTCGATTGAGACCATCATTGACTTTATCGAGAGCGGCGACATTGAGGGCGCCCGCGCTGCCGTTGAGCGTCAGATTGAGCTGAACGGTGCGATCAGTGCCGAGGGTCTCGCGCACGCTTGGGGTGCCGAGGTGGGCCGTACACTGTTGGGTGCTCGTGCCGATGACGTCGCCTGCCGTGCCCGTGCCCGTGCGGCCGCCGGGTCCGACGCCCGCATGAACGGCTGCGCGCTGCCGGTCGCCATTGTGTGCGGCTCGGGCAATCAGGGCATTACCTGCGCGCTGCCCGTCATGGAGTATGCCGAATACCTGCGCTGCGACCACGAGCGCCTGGTGCGCGCCGTGATGCTGTCCGATCTTATCGCCGTGCATATCAAGAGCTATATCGGTGCACTCTCGGCGTTTTGCGGTGCTATTTGCGCCGCATGTGGTGCCGGTGCCGCGATTACCTGGCTGTGTGGCGGCACGCGCGAGCAGATCGGCGCGACGGTCTCGAACACGCTCGGCAACGTTGGCGGCATCGTGTGCGATGGCGCCAAGGCAAGTTGTGCCGCCAAGATTTCTGCTGCCGTTGATGCGGCGATTCTGGGCCACGATATGGCCATGCAGGGCCGCGGCTTCCGTGCCGGTGAGGGCCTGATCCAAGATACCGTCGAGCAGACGATCGCCAGCATGGGCTATGTGGGCCGTGTGGGCATGAAAGACACCGACGTCGAGATCCTCAACATCATGATCGGCAAAACCCAGGTCTGTTAGGACAGTTCGTCGGCTACTTGGTGTTCGTAGAAGGCTTCTACTACGGCGTTGAAATCGCGGGCGAAGTCTTCCATGGTTCCGTGCCAGGTGGCTCGGCCGGGTTTTCCCTGGCCAACATAGGCAGTTTGAATGCCGCAGGCGGGGCTAGGGAAGTCGCGCTTGGGATCGTTGCCCACCATAAGGACCTCGTGTGGGTCGAGTCCCATCACCTGAAGCTGCTCGAGATAGTAGGTGGCATCGGGCTTGCAGCGGGTGGTGTTTCCCATGTGCGTGACGAGCTCAAAGGGGGCGTCGGCCAGGTCGCCCCAACCCATGCGGCACTCGATGGCCCCCTGGGGAAAGCTGGGGTTGGTAAAGAGCGCGCAGCGCAGTCCTGCGTCCTGTACGGCCTGGAGAGCGGCGTGTGCGCCCGGCATGGCGTGGGCGTTGATGACATCGTCGTTCTTGTACGGAAGCACTTCGCGGTCGTAGTAGGTAAACGCCTCGTAGATGAGGGGATCGGAGAGGCAGATGCCGCATCGGCGCTCGACCTCGGTGCGGTAAAATTCAAGATTGGTGCGGTTGTCCGTGCCGCTTCGGCGGTTGGCGTTGAGGTCGACCAGAATGGTGCCGAGGCGCGCCATCGTGCCACCGCGGCTGCGGCGTCCGATATCCGCGAGCATCGACGAGACATCCTTAAAATAGCGAAGGATGAACGCGTTGAGGTTGATGCTGAGAAGCGTCTCGTCCATATCGAAAACGACTGCTTTGAGCACGCGGGCACCTTTCTCGATAAATCGTTCCAGAATCGTTGCTCCGGATACTTTACCCCAAAGCCGTATGCCTAACTGCCTATCGTCAACTTATGGAGACGGTCGTCCACAAGATTGCGAAAAAGTCTCCATACGAGTAAAAAATCGCAGTTCACGCTTGAAATCGAAATGATTTCCCCGTAACCTATACGAACGTGATTGCATAAGCGTCACATTAGTATCTGTCGGCTCCCGAGTGTTCCTAAACGTTGTGTGCTTGTCGCACCCTTCTGTAGGTCCTAGCAATCGGGGCCCCGTAGTTCGAAAGGGGTCCACCTTTGAGTGAGATTCAGAACTCGTCCATTTTCTCTCTTGACGATGTCAACGAGGAGGAGATGAACAACCTCATCGACGGTACGATTACCGACTTTGATGAGGGCGATCTCGTTAACGGCACTGTCGTTAAGATCGAGCATGACGAGGTGCTCGTTGACATCGGATTCAAGTCCGAGGGCGTTATCCCGGTCCGCGAGCTGTCCATCCGCAAGGACGCTAACCCTGCAGACATCGTTGCACTCGGTGATCCCATCGAGGCTCTGGTTCTCCAGAAGGAGGACAAGGACGGTCGTCTGGTCCTGTCCAAGAAGCGTGCCGAGTACGAGCGTGCTTGGAACCGCATCGAGGAGAAGTTCAACTCCGGCGAGAACGTCGAGGGCGAGGTTATCGAGGTTGTCAAGGGCGGCCTGATCCTCGACATCGGCCTGCGTGGCTTCCTGCCCGCTTCCCTCGTTGACCTCCGTCGCGTCAAGGACCTCACCTCCTACATGGGCACCCGCATCGAGGCCCGCGTCATCGAGATGGATCGCAACCGCAACAACGTCGTCCTCTCCCGTCGCGTCGTGCTCGAGGAGTCCCGTAAGGCTGAGCGCTCCGAGATCCTGTCCAAGCTCAAGTCTGGCATGCGTCTCCAGGGCACCGTTTCCTCCATCGTCGACTTCGGCGCCTTCGTCGACCTCGGCGGTATCGACGGCCTCATCCACATCTCCGAGCTCTCTTGGAACCACGTCAACCATCCTTCCGAGGTTGTCAAGGTCGGCCAGGAGGTCGAGGTCGAGGTTCTCGACGTCGATCTCAACCGCGAGCGCATCTCCCTGGGTCTCAAGCAGACCACCGAGGATCCGTGGCGCGCACTGGTCAAGAAGTACCCCGTCGGCGCCATCGTCGAGGGCACTGTGACCAAGCTTGTCCCGTTCGGCGCTTTCGTCGACCTGGGCGAGGGCATCGAGGGCCTGGTGCACATCTCCGAGATGGCCAACAAGCACGTCGATCAGCCTTCTCAGGTCACCCATGTGGGCGACAAGGTTCAGGTCAAGGTCATGGAGATCGACCTCGACCGTCGTCGTATCTCCCTGTCCATGAAGTCTGCTGCTGAGACTCTGGGCGTCGAGATCGAGGTTACCCCGCTGCCTTCCGAGAAGAAGGACGAGGAGACCGACGCCGAGTAAATCGGTTTGACGATCACTTGTTTAAGGGATCCGTCCGTAATGGACGGATCCCTTTTTGCATTACGGGCTTTAGCCTGTGCGGGGCGCGCAGCGCGCCGCATCAGAAACCACCCGC
>CALEBN010000012.1 GCA_937943045.1 uncultured Collinsella sp.
ATCCAAGGGTTATACCCTAAGAGCAAACCACCCCTTTTAGGGGTGGTTTTGATGCCGAGGGGCTTCCTACCGCGGCAGGCGAATCGTAAAGCGGCTGCCAACGCCCTCGACTGAGGTCACGCCAATGACGCCGCCATGGCTATCGACGATCCACTTGGCAATGGCAAGCCCCAGACCCGAGCCCTGCGCGCCGGCATCGCGCGCGTTGTCGGCACGGTAGAACCGTTCGAACGCGTGAGCTGCGGATTCCTGGTTCATGCCGATGCCCTCGTCCTCAACACTTATGTCGATCGTACCCATGCCCGCATCGGGCGCTACGCCAAATGTGACGGTCGTTCCCGCATCCGAGTACTTGGCGGCGTTTTGCACGATTACGCGCAGGGCCTGCTTCACGAGCGCGACGTCGACGGACGCGTCGCAGCGCGGGTCGCTGACAAGCGCAGCATCAAAGGCCAGCCGATACGTGTGCTCGGCATCGATCATCTGCGATTCCTCGCATACCTCGCCGACCAGTGCAGCCAGGTTAGTATTCGCGCGCCGCAGCACGGTGCGGCCGGCATCGCCGCGTGCCAAAAACAGCAGCTGCTCCACGAGCTCCTGCATGTGCTCGCTTTCGGCCTTGAGGGATGCGATGGATTCTGCCAGCACGTCCGGGTCGTCTTTGCCCCAGCGGTCGAGCATGTTTACGTAGCCCTGAATTACCGCGATGGGCGTGCGCAGCTCGTGGCTTGCATCGTTGACAAAGCGCATCTGCTGCAGCTTGGCCTCTTGCATCTGGCGCAGCAGGCGGTTGAGCGCGACCTCGATGCTTGCCAGGTCGGCGTCGCCGGTGGTGACGCTCGGCGAGTCGACGCTTGCGCGCTCGATGGCCTGCTCCAGCGTTTCCATCTTGCCGCCGGCGAGCTGCATGCGGCCGAGTTCGTCCACGCGCAAGGCCAAGTCGTTGAGCGGTGCCATGGTACGGCGCACACGGCGGGCACCACCGAGCATGTTGAGCACGCTGATGACCTGCCAACCCACAACGACAAGGTAGAGAGGCCATAGTGCGACGAGGTCCTGCGCGAGGGGGAAGGTCTTGGTGGTGCGCGTAAGCTCGACGGTATAGGTGAGCGTTGTCAGGTCCCAACCGCGCGCGGGCGTCAGCGACATGCCGTGAACGGTGGCGCTGGGGATCCATCCTGCGGTAAACGCGCCGTCGGGCAGCGTCTGGTTGTATCCATAGACGAGGATCGCCGCTGCAATCACCATCAGCAGCAGATCGAGCCAGACGTAGCTCATCAGGCGGCGCCACATATAACTCCAGTTGATGGCGCGGGCGATGGAGGTGACGCGCTTGGCCTCGGCGTTACGCGCGGCAGACATAGCCCACCCCGCGCACGGTCTGGATGATGCTGGCACCCCCGGCGTCCTCGATCTTGGCGCGCAGGTGCGCAATGTGCACGTCGACGTTGTTGGTGTCGCCCACGTATTCGTAGCCCAGCGCCTCGTGCGCGATGCGCTCGCGCGTGAGTACGGTCTCGGCGTGCGCCATAAGCAGGGCGAGGACGTCGAACTCGCGAGCCGTGAGCGCGATGGGCGAGCCGCCGACCGTGACTTCGCGGCGGTCGGGGTCGAGCGCGACCGAGCCCACGGTGAGTGTGGCGGGGGAGGGCGTGGCAGCAGCCTGGGCCGTGTCGGTTGCCGGGGACATTGTGGCGATACCGGCGGCCGTGCTGCTCGCTACGCCAGCCCCGGCGCCGGCGCCGCCAACACCCGAAGCCGCCCGCACGGTCTCCGAGCGCTTCAGCGCCACGCGGATCCGTGCGAACAGCTCCTCAATTGCAAACGGCTTGGTCAGGTAATCGTCGGCGCCGGCATCGAGCCCGGCCACCTTATCCATCACGGCATCGCGCGCGGTGACCATAATCACTGGCACATCCTTGTGCTTGCGGACACGCCGCAAGACCTCCATGCCGTTGAGCTGCGGCAACAGTACATCGAGCAGAATCAAATCGTAGTCGCGCTCCAGTGCCAGGTCCACGGCGGTGCGGCCATCGGCGGCGTGCTCCACCTGGTAGCCCTCGTGCTCCAGCTCGAGCGTCACAAAGCGGGCGATTTTCTCCTCGTCCTCTACGATCAGGATCCGTGCCATGCGTGCCCCCGTCTGCGATTACTTGTCGTCGTTCAGATTTTGCTTGATGTCGTCCGCGGCGTCGGCGGCGTGATTCATAAGGTTGTTGATGCTGCCGGGCACGTCGCCGTCGCTGTCGATGCGGTAGCGCATGCCAAAGAACAGACCGATCAGCATCAGCCATATCGTGGCGCCCCAGGCAAACAGCGCGACGATGGGGATCAGGATGGGGATGTTGAGGATGATCGCATCGCGGCGCGTGGCGATAAACTTGGTGTCCAGGCTCAGGCGGAAGAGCTTTTTGAGGTACTCCCACACGCTGTCCATCTTCTTGGAGAAGTCGGTCTTTTCGCTCGACTTTTCGTAGGCGGCCTGTGCGGCGACCATCTCGGCCGAGGGCTCATCGACTGGCGCGGACTCGGTGGCGGCGTGCGCCGACGTGGTCTGGGTCTTGCCCTGCGACTCGAGCCAAATGATGGCGTCCAGAACGTTGCCGTCGGCGGCGTCGAGCGCGGCCTTGGCATCGGTATAGCTCACGTTGCACTTGGTGCGGATGGTTTCAACTTTTTCGAGGTCGTCCATGACCTGTCCTTTCGTTCGATGGGCGCGACGCCGGGCTATCTGCCCGGGCGCGAGCGTTGCGTTCGGCGGCCTGCGTTGCGCGGTGCCGCCCCGCCCTTGGTCGAACTCTATAGTGCAGGTTATAGATTAAGCGATTCTTGAGCCAAGATTAATAGTGGATGAGTTTTTGGGTGGCGCGGAGGCGGGCGGGGGCAGAAAAGGCAGGTTTTGCGTGGCGTGAAGGAGGTGCAGTCTGATCTTTGGGACGGCTGACAGCGAGGTCTAATACTTTTCCGAGAAGTGAATGAGTGAAAACGGACCCCCGAAGCATCGACACTTTTCGGGTGCCGTTTCCTGCGGCTTTGATGCCAGAATCCTGCGTTTATGCCGTTGAAAAATGCGGATGCTCCAGGGGTCCAAAAACAGACGTTCACTTCGCGGAAAAGTATTAGACCTCGATAGCAGGGGATGGTGGGCCGATGACAAAGTGGTGGCAGAAAAGGGGTACGCAAAGCACGCCGGTCATAGGGAATCAAAATCACGTTGCAAAAGCATGAGAATATCCTACAATTGCAACATGAAGTACTTTAGCAACATAACGGCGATAAGCGAGCTTTCCGAGAGTGAGGGCGTGTTCACCACAGCCCAGGCGGCTCGTATGGACATCTCTCGAGATGCGCTGGCACACTCATGCCGCGTGGGGCGTCTTGAACGGATATGCCACGGCGCCTACCGGATGTCGGGCACGCAGCGCCGAGACACCGACGAGCTCAACGCTTTTTGGAAACTCACCAATCCCTCCCTTTGCGCGTGGGAGAGAAAACGCCAGTGGGATGGCATCGCCGTGAGCGGTACGACAGCGGCGAACCTACAGCAAATGGGCGATTTCTATCTGTCCCCCTACAGGATGACCGCGCCCATGCGCATCAATACGAGAAACGAATCCCTTTCTTTTGCAAAGCGCGAGATCGCTGAGCAGGACATCGTCTGGCTCGACGGCCTGCCGGTAACTAAACCCGAGCGCACGCTTGTTGATCTTTGCCTCGATTGCGAGGACCCCTCATTAATTATCGATGCCTATAACGACGCGCTTGGGCGAGGGCTCGAGATACAGCGGCTGAAAGATCTTGTAGAGGAGAACTCTAAAACCGCCAAACGACGCGAGTTGATGATGTCCTTGTTGACGGCGCTGAACGAGTAATGAAAAACGGAGGACATGGTGAAGTACAAAACACCTGCCGCACTGGAGATGGCTGTTAGGGATGCCGCAAGAGAATCGCCGATGGATACTAATCGGGCGATCGTCGGTTTCTACTTTCATCGCTTCCTATGTCGCGTTTTTTCAGAAGATGACGGCCGCTTTGTACTCAAGGGTGGCCAAAGCGTCCTGGCGCGAACACTCGATGCGCGTGTCACAAGAGATATTGACTTGGTTGCTCAAGAGGAGAGCCTCGAAGAGGCTGTTGCCGATCTGGCGCGGGCGGCTTCGATTGATCTGGAGGATTTCGTTTCGTTTGTCTTTGATCGTGCAGAGCAGATCAAAAAAGAAGATGAGTATCGGTGTGGTGCGAAGGTGTGGTTCACCCCCTTTATGGGAACCAAGAAGCTGCAGCCAATTTCAATTGACTTGGTAATTGATGAAGTGCGGGGACTTGAGCCTGAGGTTCTTGCGCCGATCGATCGTTTGAATATTGAGGGGCTCCCAGTCTGCGACTATCGAGTATGCCGAGTGGAGAGTGCCCTTGCAGATAAATTGCTCGCAATGGTAGAGATGCATGAGGGCCGTGCCTCTTCGCGAATCAAGGATATAGTCGACATCTTGGTGTACGCGAAAACTTGCTTCGTCGATGGGACTACGCTTGTCGAGAGGGTCGAGAAAGAAGCATCTGCCCGCAAGGTGGCAATGCCGGAAGAGTTCGTGGCGCCTCTCTGGTGGAAACAAAATGGTTCTGCGCAGTACATAAAGATGGCGAGGCAGGCGGGGGTACTTGATCTCGCGGGGAACATTGCTGGGGCAGAAGGGGTCGTCAATCGGTTGTATACACCGTGCTTTAATCATTCGGCGAATGTGCGCAAATGGAATCCTCAGACCACGGGATGGGAATAGGCTAGATAGTTAAGCCGGCGGCAGGATTAGTTCCTGCCGCCGGCTTAAGACGTTTCTACTGCCTATGTATGCGCTACTCACAGGCCTGGTCGACCACCTGAGTAACGGCCTTCTTTGCGGCTTCGAGGTTGCGCTGGGCTTGGGCGACAGCGGCCTCGGCTTGTTTCTTGGCCCTTACGACCTCGGCAAAGCGATTGATGGATTCGCTATACTCGCGCGTACGCGGGTCGAGTGCTGGTGGGACTTCGATCTCGAACAGATCGGTAGGGCGGATGGCGTGGCTGTACTGATTGTCGGACAATACCTGCAAAACTATGGACCCATGGCCGTCGGTGAGGTACGCCGCGACCATCTCTGCATACACCATGCGCTCCTCGTCGGTCATCGTTGGAATCGCCGGGCGAATGGCGGTGGTGTTGTGCGAGGCAACTAGATGCTGCTTTGCATCATCGATGCCGACCACAAGTAGGTTCGACGCGCCGTAACGACCGAGTATGCGCGGCATGACGATATCGCCGCAACGAAGCTCGTAACGAGCCAACACGTCTGGACTTACCTTTACAGGTTCGGAATCCAGCTCCGACGCGCCTTCCGCAACATCCTTGGGCAGCAAATAGCCGTTGCGGAAATCCTGAGATGAAATGCGGCGCACCTCGACAGCGTCGATGTCATCCGAGGTGGTGCTGTCTCGGGGCATAAACGGCACCACGCGCATAAAGCTGTCGCCGAGCGTTGCGCTGTAGTTTTGAGCTACGGAGATCAGGCCAACCCTGCCTTTGGAGAGCGCGGCGTGGTGTTGGAGTAGCTTGCGCGTTTCGAGCTCGACGGTTTCAATGGAAACCGTTTTGCGTGAGTCGCACTCGATGCCGCTCCAGTCAGGGGAGAAAGCCAAGGGAAGATTGGGGTAGCGAGCCCCGTCGGCAAACCGAAGGCGTGGCATGGGCGTGGCGGCATTGCGGAATGAAACGCTGCGATTTCCCGTCGACAATACAATAAGTGCGTACATGCCGTGCATCGGAGATTCGGCGAGCGGGTGATATAGGACGCTTTCGACGAGCCCCTCGCGCAACAGAATCGCGCGTGCCTGCTCGGCGTTGTCCAAAGACTCGAACGGCAGCAGTACGGCGGCTCGAGTACGACCGGAGAGGGCTAGTGCATACAGGCACCAGAGATAGGCCTCCCAATCGCAGAAGCCCAGGTAGCCAGGCTCCAGATCATTAATGAGCGCCTCACATGCGCTGTTGATTTCGCGAAAACGTTTGCGAACGCAAGCTGTGGCATCGATAAACACCGGCGCCGCGTTGTCATTGCCCGTGTTCTGCTTGCCGGGCTCAAGTTCGCAAATATTAGGTACGCCGTTGCCGTTCAGCCTGAAGCATTCACGAAGCGCCTCGCAGCCGATGGCGCCAGGTAGGCGAACGGTGAGTAGGCGGCTGCCTTGTTCTAGGTTAAGCGCGCGCGAGAGGGCGGCGGCGGTGAGACGTGGCAATGATGTTGTTTCACGCATGTATAGAGCCCTTTCTTCTTGGTGGGCTATATAATAGCAGAAAAATTTAAAAATTTCTAATGACGAGAACAGCCTACTGTGCTATCCTCGAAGCAATCCAAAACCAACTCAATACCAACTGCTTGATGCAATCGCTACACAGCCTTTAGGCAAACCGCGCTATCAAGCAGGGTGATTTCACTAACGAAGCTGCAGGTTAGGTCGATTGTCATCATCCATACCTCAGAGCATTCTAAAACTTAGAACAGACTTACACCAAACACCCGAAACCGGATAGAAAGAAACATTCATGAAGAAACGGGACAACATCTACGAGGCATTCCTCAGTGCGATCGACGAGGATCTCCGCGACATGTGCGAAATGAACGGAAAGGTAGAACGGTCTCTTCCGTGTCCGTACTGCGGCGAGAAGAACGTCGAGCGCCTGGCCAAATCGCTCGTTGGCGTGCTGGAAGAGCGCTCGCCCGATATTCCCGGGCTGGTGCCCGAGCAGTATCGAGCCGATGTACACGAGGCCCGCGAACTTTTGACTGCCGCGACACTCGCTTTGCTGCCACTGTATTTTCCCCCGCGCGATAGCCGCATAGGCAGTGTAGCGACTGTGGTGAGTATGTTTAGGCACGGGCGTACTGCGGGCTTTAAATCGGCTGGTGTTCTCTTGTTCGAGGAAGTTGCGACAGGGATGAAGTACAGCACCAAGCAGGGTGCCTATATCCCGTCCTCCTTCGTGCGCCATACCGATGGCAGAAAGCCATGCGACCGGCTGCACCGCGATGGATCGCGTGGCTTTACGGCGGATGAAGATGATGCCGTCATGTTTTATAAGCGCTACCTCAAGGTGCAGCGACGCGTGTTCGATACGAGTCCGCGTTTCAACTTTGAGTTATGCGTCAAACGCCCGTTTGAGGCACTTTTGGACGAACGACACACTTTTTATTACATGGAGGAAAAGATGGAAATCGATTTGACCAACAAAGTACACGGACTCGAAAATCGCTATCTCCTCAATATCAAGCATCATAAAGATTACGACCTGCTTGACAAGCTGATGATCCATGCACTGCTTGCGTACCTGGGCGACACAACGGTCTCAACTGCTGCTCGCGAGAGTTATCTGGCGCAGGCCGAGCGCCTGATCGGTCACGCGACCAAGTCGCCGCACTCGGCACAGCTCAATGAGGACGACGGCGACGATCGCATTGCTTAACAACCACTAACGCCACGGACAAGAAAGGGGTCACGCCATGCCAGTCATCAAGATGTACGGCTACGAGGCCGCGCAGCAAACGGAGTATCAGACCAAGAAGTGGGCGACTAAGGAGGAGATGCGGGCGCTGTCGTCCGGCGATGAGCAGCGCGACGTGATCCTGGCGCAGGGTGCCACGGTGGCGTTCTACGAGGACGACAAGCATTGGGAGACGAGTGTGTCCAACAATGTTTTTGCCTTTGGAGGTACCGGCAGCGGCAAAACGGCGAGTTTCATTTTGCCCAACCTGCTCAATCACCACGAATGCTGTTATGTGGTCACAGACACCAAGGGTGAGCTGCTGCGCCGTACGGGGAAAGGCTTTGAAGAGGACGGCTACGAGGTAACGGTTCTCGATACTGTTAATCCCGAGCAGTCGGCCGGATACGACCCTCTGCGTTACGTGATGGATGTCGAGGATATCCCCACCACAGTGGCGGCAATCATGGAGGGGGTCGATCCTGACGGCCGTAGCCTTAGGTATGATCCGTTCTGGAATAACGCGAGCGACCTGCTGCTTCGAGCGATTGTTGGAATCCTGTTCCTCCTGGAGACCCTTGCCGGCACCCTTACGCCGGGTGAGGACCCCAATGCCCCGCGCCGCTACCTTAAGATGAACAACGTCTTTAAACTGGCTGCGCTCATCAAGGTTACGGGAGATGGTGAGGGGCGATTCCCGTTGGACTACCTTGTAGAAGAGGTGGAGTCCAGGGAGTTTCTCGATAAGTTTGGTGCGGAGAACGCTGATCTGTATGGCGTTGAGCAGTATCGCGATTTTCGAGGTGCGGCAGATAGGACGCTTAAGAGTATTCTGATCACGCTCAATGCAACTATCTCGCGGCTTAAGACGCCTCAGCTCATGCGCGTTTTTGAGAATGACGAGATGCGTCTTGATCGTATTGACGAGGGCAAGCGCATGATCGATCTTAAGGTGAGCGACAACGATTCGGCTAATGCATGGCTTGCGAACGTTGCCCTTAAGCAGCTGTTTAACCTTGCCCAGCGCCGTGCCGATGCCAGCCCCAGCGGCCATTTGCAGCGTCGCGTGCAGTTTGTGCTCGATGAGTTTCCCAATGTGGGCCGCATCCCCGATTTTGAGCGCAGCATTGCGACTGTGCGCAGTCGCGGCATTAGCTTTTTGATGTGTGCGCAATCGCTGAGCCAGCTCGATGTCGTGTACGGCAAATCCACGGCGCTTACCATCCTCGATAACTGCGATAGTTTGGTCTATATGGGCGGCGGCAGCAACATCGCGACGCAGAACTACATAAGCGAACTGTGTGGCGAGTCGGTTTTGGGCACCAAGTACGTGGGCGCCGAGCGCACTGCCGTAGATGTGCGCGGTTGCGTGATGACCCCAGGCGAGGTTGGGCTTATGCCCCGCACCGATTGCCTGGTCAAGGTGACCGGCATGCGTCCCTTCCGCGCCAAGAAGTACTTTTGCGCCGATCATCCCAATGCTGCCAAGTGGCTGAGGGATTAGCCCTTGCAGCTTTGTGTACCCCATCTTGCATGTTTTGTCGCACGGCTTCCGTTAGTCGTAAGCCGTGCGGTCCAGTTTTTGCCTCCTTACCGATTCCGTTTAGAAGGGAATTGCCATGCCCGTTATGTATCGTGAGCCCAGCATCATAAAGAAGTCCAAGGACGGCCGTGTTGCCGCTGTCGATATGGCAAGCGAACTGCTCAACAGCCGTGTGCTGCTGCTGGAGGGCGAGGTCAACGATGCGACCTGCAACGGCCTTATTAAGTCCATGCTGGTGCTGGAGCATCAAAGTGCGACCGAGCCCATCACCCTCATCATCAACAGCCCGGGCGGCAGCGTCACGGCGGGGCTGGCGCTCATCGACACCATGCAGTCGCTCGATTGCCCCGTGATCACGGTGGGCGAGGGCGTCGTGGCCTCGATGGCCGCGGTGATCTTGGCCTGCGGCGACCACCGTCAGGTGTACCGCCACACGCAGGTGCTCATCCACCAACTGATGGGCGGCATGGGCATGGCGCAGCAGACCGATATCGAGATCGTGGCCCAGCATACAGCGGCCATGCGCGCCGAGCTGGACGAGCTGCTGGCCGAGCATGGCAACCTGAGCGCCCAGGAGTTCCACGAGCTCACCGAGCGCGACTGCTGGTGCAACGCCAGGCGCGCTCTGGAGCTGGGCCTGGTGGACGAGGTGATTGCGCCCAGCAAGAAGGCGCTCTAGCGGGGCGCATGCCTTACAAGTACGTTGTGCAGGGCGAACAAGTGCGTAAATTCACAGCCAGAAAGAGGTTGAACATGAACAGGATTTGGGACGTCGATGGCATTGAGTGGGAAGACCTGCCCACCGTGAGCGACCTGCTGTGCGCTGCGGACACAAAGATCCTGGCGCGTGAGGTTGCCCTTCGATACGGCGGCAAGCCGGACGGCCGCGGCCGTGGCGATAGCGAACGCAGCCTAAAGCGCGCCCGCCGCAAGGTCAAAAAGCTGCGGAAGATAGATCCCGAGCCCAGCGACAAGATCATCCTGTTGCCCAAGCATGTCATCAATCGTCGCGATGCGGGCCACGGTTTTGGCTATTACGACGTGGAGCCGTGCATCTTTATGCGCGACGGCGTGCAAAGGCTGGGGGAGGACGCACTCGCCAATGTGCTTCCGTGGGAATTGATCCTGATGGATGATGAGTCCGCGAGCGAAATGCTGGGCTTTCGCGTATGGCTCGAAGGCGAGTGGGATCTATGCGAACGTTATCGCTTTTTGGCCGTGGTGTGTGTTCGCATGCTGAACAACATCCGGGCGCAAAAGGAGCTGCGCAAGTTCCTCGAGCAGGGCGATGCGGCCTGCGATATGGACGAGGACGATGTAGTTGAGGACATTCGCCGCGACGTGCTGTATCCCGAGGAAGTAATTAACGCCAAACTCGGCGGCTATTGGGACGCGAGTTTGGGACTCAACCTGCCCTGGAAGGACGAGCATCGGCAGACTTGCACGCGGATTGACAGGGCTATCGATGACCTGTTTGCCGAGGAAACGAAGCGCTGCGCTGCGGAGCTTGGGAAGAAGCTCGAGCGCGGGTATGAGGAGCGCGGGGAGTTACTGAACGGGATGTCCTTGTGAACGGTTGCCGACGGTCCGATAAAAATCTGTCCGGACGAAATGATAGAACGATAGCGTAAATAGCATCTGCACTTTAAGGAGTTAACAATGGGAATCGCCTATAAGGAACTGTTTCGTGTAAACCGTCCTATCTGTGGGCCTGGACCAGGAGGTTTCTTCATTAAAAGATTCAAGGAAGGCGGCTACAGTGAGGCTGAATTGCTCGATTTAATTTCGGGAGTGGACTTTTCTCTTGGTGAAGTGGATGAGGACATTAGCCTGAAAAAGAAATGCGAAATAGTCGAACAGGCGGTGAGTGGGGTGCATTATACGAGTTGGGCCCCCAGCGTGATCAGCATGATCATCTCACTTACGGTCGGAGGGTGTCTGTCTGCATGGGCGGGCAACAATTCAATCGCTGCCCGGGTTTTCGTGACGCCATGCCTGATTGCCTTGGGAATATATGCATGGTTTCGTTTATGCTTTGAGCGAAATCAAACGGTACTGTTGGGTGCGCTGAACCACATAAAGACACTTCAGCCGTAGTTGCATGAAATCGCCGATCGCCTGCCGTGGGCCCTCGGGACCGCCCTCGCGGCGCCCTTCCCGCTCTTTCCGGACATGGCGTCCTCCGATCTCCCGGGGCCGGCCGACCCGGCCCTCAGGGTATCGGATTCCCAAATTCATCCGTACATGTACGGATGAATTTGGGAGGTGTTCGGATGAAGTTGATATTCAAGGGGTGCGGCAGTTGGCAGGAATCTCAAGCGCCCAACCGCCAATCTCCACATTTCTTTGCTAAACTAGCTTTGCGCGGGAAACCGTGCATAGTTCGGGAGCATGTCCCCCAACTGGATCTAGGTTCGGATGCCGTTGCCCGGACTATTGGTGAAGGTTGGGGGACTTCCTACTTTCCATAGCGCAAGAAGTCGTAGATGCGGACGCACTTCCGATAATGCGAATCTTTCAACAGAGCCCTCTTCTTGGCAGGGTCGTTTCCCACGTCAGCCAGTGCCCGCTTCAGCAACGCTTCCAAGTCGTCGACGTCCATCTCTTCCTCTGAAAGGCACGGGATGAACGCGAACGGGCTCTTTGGCGCGCATGCATTCGCAAGGCCCTTTATGCTCAGCGACCCTTCGAATCTGCGACGAGTCGCAGGCATCGATTTGCGGAACGTTTCGCTTCGATAGCTATCAATCGAGGTGAGCGTTGGGAGATAAGTCGCTATGTCCTTACCGACCTCTCCACCGAGTCCGCGCGTGTACTTGAAGACAGGCATGTTGTTGGGCCGTTGGCGCACGTACATGTTGAGATAGTTCTCGACGATGAACTTTGGGTCATAGCGAAGGTTATCGAGCACGATGTCCTCGAAGATATCTTCAGGTGAAATCGGCTTTCCGATGCTACTTGGTGACACCGACAGGCCGATGACGATCTTCTGGTCCGGGTCAAGGTCGTTGAGGACATTGTCTATCCCTGAGACGATGATGTCGGAACTCGGGTCGATATGCTCCGCAAGCCTGAACACGCTGCCCCTCAACTCGCGGATAAATCGCGTGCTATACATTTTCCGGAAGCTGCGCATCGCATCGTAGATCGACTCGAAGTCATCCGTGGTGATCTTCGTCATCGAAAGCGTACGGCCACCGAAACTCATAGCAATCTCGCCAACAGAGGTGTCGGTTGCGTGCTGAACGAAGATGAGCCGCTTGCCCAGCCGTTTGAGCTTGTCATCTGGTAGGCATTCGCAGATGTCACCCAGTATCGACCTGATGTTCTCGTCTTGAATCGAATAACCGAGGAAGATGACGGGATACTCGACGAAGAGGGTGAGCAGCTTCGCCGAGAGATACTTCCTCTTCTGCGCGAACTCCGCATAGTCAGCGCTGGTCAGGACGATGCTTCCCGCCCTCGAGACTGAGCCATGGATCTTGTATATCTCCTGAGAGAAAGCCTGGTCAGAGAACAGGAGGTCGCTTTCTCCGACGTAGGTCGTGAAACCAGGGAATAGGGTCTCACACATACAGTCATAATTCGTGGTGATGATGCCGGCAACTTTTTCCCTGCCCGCCTTCGCCAGCTTCTCAGTTTCGGCGCTCTCGACGAGACGAGCTCTCGCGATCTTATCTGCGACGTAGATCTTCATGGGCGAAGCGTCCCCGGTAAGCTCGTCACTGTGATCTTCGCGGAAGGCAGCGAATTCATCCGATGCAAAGAGCTCGTGGTTTACTTCGCTTTCCATGAGCGTGGCAACGTACGGCAGTTCGGACTCGACCTCGCCGTTCTGGACAGCAATCTTCGCCTGGCTCTTGAAGCGCGCGAAGGCATATGGGTCGTCAAGCACCTCGGCGCAGATATCCGAAAGCAGCCCCTCCCATCCCGGCGTGCCGCAGTAACGACGGGAGAGGCCAGAGCCGATGAAGAGAAACGGATAACGCCCGGCATCATCAACAGCTTTGTGGATTATCGATTTGATTCTCTCGTCCATAATCTTTCCTCCTGTACCAATCGACATGCTCGTGAAATGTTATCCCACCAACTTCGGCGAGTGCGGGCTGAAAGCATCGTTGCCGTTCTGCCCGTCGACCAATCCGCACGCGAGACTCAGCGGCACAACTGCAGCGTTCTCGACCTCCACGCTAAGCACGTAGTGGAAGTCCGCCCCCTGGCTCCCACGATTCCGCTCGTAACCAATGGCGGCCAGCCGGTCGGCTAGTTCGTCTCTCGAAACCAGCTCGTTAGCCTTCACCTTGCAAAGCATGGGTTCAAGTTCGTAAGTGTTTGTCTCGCTGATTGCGTTCCTGTAGAAGCGGAAATGGGTCGTACGAAAGAGATCTTTATGATGGGAGTACACGTGCCCGTCCTTAATGGCGTAGAAGTAGAAAAGGAACTCACCGCCCTCGTTTAGCCTGCCGCTACTTTCAAGGAAGCGGTAAATTTGTGGCGCTACAACGGAGAGCCGATTACGCTTCCGAAGCGATTTGCCCCACGAGCTGAGTTTATTGAATACCACAACGATATGATATTTAAAGGGTAATTGGACTATCTCCCGACCAAACGAGGATTCGGATTGGCTTGCTGAAATGTGGCAGTGCCCTGTTCTAAGCAACGTATTTGCGATAGAGTCGCGCGGGAACGGTGCTCGGGGCCGTTGCACCAGTAGCAAATTACTTATATCGAGCGATGTGATGCTGCGATTTCGGAAATGCTTGCCTGGTTGTGGCGCCGACTTCGAAAAGCTGGTTTTTATTTCCATTACAGCTGAAACAGGCCGTCAAAATTCATGGAAGATCTTTTCGATAGTAATGGATGAACTGAGGAGGTTTGTCTGGAGGGTGGATCGAGGTTCAAGATTGTTGCGCTCTGAAACGTTTCAGCTGAGGTCGGAGAGCGATCGCATGAGTCGATTTATATTTCGGCAGCGTTGCATCCATAGAAGAGAGAGGGATGCGTATTCGTTTGGCAGCGAGGGCGTGAGTGGGCGGGAACTTCGTGGCGTACAGCAATAAGGCTATACCTAAAAGCCTTTGTGTTGAACGGGTTTTCGCGGGAGCGGAGGGTGCGTGCCGCGAGGGACGGTCCGCGGCACGACCGACCCGGCGCGGCATCCGGAGCGGACGCGGATGCGGCGCGGACGGCCTCTGACGGGCGAGCATGCGACAGTGGTTGCCCTGCTGGGCGGCAATAAGCTCGAATCGAGCACGAGCGATTCTTGTCCGGGCGAAGCGTTACAACTGGATTTGTTCTGTTGCCGACTGATCTTGAAGCATGTTGGAAGAAACGAAATTATAATTATTTATTTGTCTGTATCTATCGAAATGGAGACCGAGCGCGTGGAAAACGAGAGGAACATAACGGCAGTTGACCTTTTCGCCGGCTGCGGCGGAATGTCCCTCGGCTTCGAAAAGGCTGGCGTCAATGTTGTGGCTGCCTACGACAATTGGGACGCTGCCATTGATGTCTATCGCGCTAACTTCCAGCATCCTGTTTTCAAAAGGGATCTCTCCGACGTTTCCGTATCCGAGGAAGTTGCCGGCTTCGCTCCGGATATCATCATCGGCGGGCCTCCTTGTCAGGATTTCTCGCAGGCCGGCAAGAGATCCGAGGATGGTGGGCGCGCAATCCTCTCTGTTAGATATGCCGAGATCATCGCGAGGTGCAAGCCTCGCTTCATCGTTATGGAGAACGTCCCACGCGTTCGAACGAGCAAATCCATGGAAGCGATTCGGGCCACCCTCAAAGCGCAGGGTTATGGCTTGAGTGGGCGAGTGATGGATGCAAGCCTGTGCGGGGTCCCCCAAGCTCGCAAGAGATACTTCTTGATCGGATGCCTTGGGGCGCCCGACGGGTTCCTCGACCCATATCTTGAGAAGGGCCTTTCTGACCATCAGATGACAATTCGTGAGTATCTCGGTAACGAGCTTGGAATTGATTACTACTTCAGAATTCCGCGAAGCTACACGAGGCGGGCCATCTTCAGCATCGACGAGCCCTCGGTCACTATTCGTGGTGTGGACAGGCCGATACCGCCGAACTACAAGCTTCACCCCAACGACGCGGCGGACCTCAGTCAAGCCCGGTGCTTGACTCCAAAGGAACGCAGTAGGATCCAGACTTTCCCGGAGTCTTTCAAGTTCTTTGGGAGTAAGACGGATATCAACCAGATGGTGGGCAACGCCGTACCGGTAAACCTTGCCACCTACGTTGCACGAGCGCTACTAGAGTACAGGAGGGATGTGAGCGATGGACTGCGTTGATCTTTTCTCGGGATGCGGCGGTATGTCGCTCGGATTCCAGAATGCGGGCTTCAACATAAAGGCGGCGTTTGATAACTGGCAGGCGGCTGTCGACATCTATTCGGCAAACTTCGACCACCCGGCATTCAAATACGATCTTTACGATGCGGAAGCGGTCCCGAAAATTGAAGAGTATTCGCCGTCGATGATAATCGGTGGCCCCCCTTGCCAGGACTTCTCCATTGCGGGCGCCAGACAGCGCGGCAAAAGGGCCAATCTCACCATCCGATATGCTGAGATAGTTCGGGACGTCAGACCCGAGTGGTTCGTCATGGAGAATGTTTACAATATCGAGCGGATGGACGTCCTGCCCGAGGCGCTGGAAATATTCCGCAATGCTGGATACGGTCTCACGAGGCGCGTCCTCAACGCCAGTCTATGTGGTGTGCCTCAGATTCGCAGGCGCTTTATCCTTGTCGGTCATCTTGGTGATAAAGATGACTTTCTCGGCGAACTCTTGGATTCAAGGCTGAGCGACAAGCAGATGACCGTCAGGGATTACCTTGGCGATTCGCTCGGCACGCAATACTTCTACATGCATCCACGCAACTTCCAGCGTAGGGGCGTCTTCACGATTGACGAGCCAGCGGTAACGGTACGAGGCACCAACCGTCCGATACCGCCAGCATATAAGAGGCATCATGCCGACAAGGCTGATATTTCTGAAGGTGTGAGAGCCTTAACATACAAGGAGCGCAGCTATCTGCAAACCTTCCCCGAAGAGTTTGAGTTTGTCGGGTCCAAGACAGACATTGAGCAGGCGATTGGCAATGCCGTGCCAGTTAAGCTTGCTGAGTACGTTGCTAGATGCATAGCTGACTATGCAGCAGATTAATTGTGGTGGTTGCCATGTCCTTTGTCGATGAATGGAATTTGAGCTATCCCATTCCGAATTCTATATATAGCGAGAATACGCTATCCGTTCGCGGGAGAACAGTTGGACAAGGTGGTGCTGGACAGTACGAACTCAAAGGTTCAGGCTCTCTTGCAAACGGGGATACGCTGACTGCAGTTGACATTATCGGACACGCAATCATCTTGGAAGTAGTCGTACCCTCTACTGGGCAAGTTGTCTCCCTTGGCACGCGTTATCCCGTTGCAAAAAAAGGCGGAAAAGTACGTGTGCAAATACAAGGAGACGGGGCAAAGCGTCCAAATGTCGGCAACTTGTTTGCCGCACTGCTGTTGTTGCCAGTGACGGGCAAAGTAAACGATTCATCGCCGTTGCAAGAGGACGGTTTTGCGGAAAGGACATTCTGGATGGATGCAGCCGAAGTAAAGCCTGTGGGCGTCTCCGAAGATGCATATATCTTGGAGCTAACGAAACTCTTCTTCGCCACTGGAAGCAGATACAAAGACGGGCAGTTTTCGGGTGCGATAGATTACGACTACAAGTCGAGAATTGACGATCTTATTGCCCTTTGCAATCGCGGATGCAAGATGAGGGCTGGTAGCCTGACCACGGCATTCAAGTATTTCGCTGACGTTTACGCAGGGAAACTTGAGTTTGATTACAGCGTGGCTGAGTTCATGCGAAACCTCATAGCGAGCCAATTGATTGCCGAAGAGGGCATCGACTACGAACAAGGCGATGACGTGCTGCCCGCAATGCATCAACTAATCGACCTTGCTGCAAAGAATTCATCGAAAGCATCAAGCAGAGAGAAGAGGACTTTTCAGCTAAACAACCTTCCAGCTGAATTTAAAACCGACTTCTCCAGGCGCTACATCACGTCACTACTGGCAAAGCCCTTTGTCATCCTTGCTGGCAACAGCGGAACAGGCAAGACGCGGATTTCCAAGCGTTTTGCAAAGTACCTTGAGGTCTTGGATGAAGACGGGGAGCCAAACTGGTTGCTCGTCCCGGTCGGTGCCGACTGGACCGACAACACCAAGGTGCTGGGCTTCTTCAACCCGATTGCAGACGGCGGCAAAGGCGCGTACGAAGAGACCGGCATACTGAGACTCATCGAACGGGCCAACGCTAACCCCGAGGTTCCGTATTTCCTCATCCTCGACGAGATGAACCTGAGCCATGTCGAGCGGTATTTCTCAGACTTCCTCAGCCACATGGAGACCATCGGCGAGGATAACCTCATCGTGCTTGATGGGTACGGCGATGGCGGTGCTGACAGGCTGCCCTATCCGCAGAACCTGTTCGTTGTCGGCACCGTGAACATCGATGAGACCACTTACATGTTTAGCCCCAAGGTGCTCGACAGGGCAAACGTCATAGAGTTCAAGCCGTCGAAGGCCGAAGTCCTCGCAGGGTTCAAAGCCATCGAGGATGCGCCGGACGTTGCCGTCGCAGCTTCCGGCGTCCCCCAGGCTTTTCTGCGTCTCGCCAAGGACATATGGGAGGGAGCCAATTACATCAGCGAAGATGATGCTAACGCCATCTTCGAGAAGTTCGGCAAGCTGTATGAAGAGCTGGAGAAATGCGGCTATGAGTTTGCCTTCCGCACCGTGCGCGAAGTGCGAATGTACGTTAATGCCGCGCACGAGCTTGACGGCGAGAACTACGAACTCGAGCGTTCTGTCGATGAGCAGATTGTCCAGAAGGTGCTGCCGAAGCTCCATGGTAACAAGCGTGAGATCGGCAATCTGCTTAAAAGCCTGAAAGACATATGCGATGGCGAGCTGAGCTCCGTTAAGATAAGCCAGATGGCAGCGAAACTCGATAACGTGCAGTATGCGAGCTTCATCTAGCCTATGGACGGCAGCATCGGCGCAATCCGCTTTGCAGCGGATGGAAGAACAATAGCCAGGCTCTACCAGAGCGGTGCGCATGACCGAGTCGATTGGGACGAGGAACAGCAGACCGGGCTAACCGGGCTGACGTGTTTCGGTCTCAAGCCGGAAGCATCCCAGAATGGCGCTGGTTCAACACCAGCCTTCGCCGTCAAGGACGGTCTTGACGGGAGTCCCACGCTTCGAATCAACGAAACCACATGTTATGTGCTCGAATACGAGCGGACCCCTGATGGTGGCCTGCATCCTCGCGCCTCGTTCCAAAACGAAGGCAAGAATATCAGGTGCGACAGAAACGGCAATAGTGTCACCTTCCAGTTCGTGAACTATCTCGGGCGTTCGAGGATTCGATTCGGCGAGGAAGCTGATGCGCCGATGCTACAGTTCGAAGTCGTCCCGCTCAAGATTGGCTATGAAGACGATTACATCGAGCTCACCGAGGAGCTTGCCGCAAGGTGCGCTGCGCTGCTCCTTGACTACTCGGGCTCCACGTCGAACGTTTACAAGCAAGCCGACGAGAATCGCGAGACGCTGCTTGAGCAGTTCGTCTTCCTGCGGCAGTTCTGCTACGAACCGAACCTCCAAGCCCTCTTCGAGGCGATAAAGAGGAACCCTGATAGGACGCTGGATCACGAGGACGAGCTGCGGTCGGTTGGGGCTGGCATGCCGTCCCGGAGGTTTTATACGAACCCCTTCTCGAACAGCCGGATGTGGACGCGCTTGAACTGCGGCGGCGATGCGGGAGGCGTCTACCTCCCCCAGATGGTCAGCGTCACGCGCAAGTACGACCTGCTCGACACGCCCGCCAATCGGTTTGTGAAATTTGCCCTGCATGAGATTGACCGGATCTGCACCTCTCTGATGACTGTCCTGGATGCCGAGAAGGGCGATACTCGGCAGACGGAGTGTTATCGCGAAGCCGCCGCGCTGCACGCCATGCTGGATACGATACTCAGCGACGCCTTCTTCGACGATGTCGGCACCCTGCAGATGATGCCTCAGAACAACCAGGTGTTGCAGAAGCGCGAGGGATACTCGCAGATCTTCTTCGCATATTCCATGCTCGATATGGCGCTGCAGCTCGACTGGAAGGGCAAGGATGACATCTACGAGGGCGAATCGAAGAATGTGGCCCTCCTCTACGAGTACTGGATCTTCTTTGAGCTGTACGACATCGTAAGGGGGATCGAGGGGTGCGAGCCGATAAGCACCGATGACCACCCATTTATCGGGACGAATCCCGACGGTGGGCTGTCAATATCCCTCAAGCAGGGCGTACGCTCCTGCCAGTCATTCCAGATTGCGCAGTGCGGCGCGAAGGTAAACCTCTACTACAACCGCACCTTCTCGCCCCGTGACTTTCATGCCACTCGTTACGAGGGTTCGTACTCGAGACCGTTCAGACCCGACTACACGCTCGCGATATTCCCGGATGCTTATACAAACGAGCGAGCCGCAGTGCAAGATGGAGCTGTTGCATTCGTCCACTTCGACGCCAAGTACCGCATCACCGACTTGACGGGGCTTGTCGGCAAGGATGTGGGCACCGAGGAGGCAGAGCGCGAGGAACTTAACGAGGAGAAGGCGGCCTCCACCACGAACACCTACAAGCGCGGTGACCTGCTGAAGATGCACACGTACAACGACGCGATACGGCGCACGGTTGGCAGCTACGTGCTTTATCCGGGGTCGGGCGAAACGGGCGAGAAGGGCCAATTCCGGCTCTTCGAGGAGATTTTGCCGGGTGTCGGCGCTTTCGCCATGAAGCCGAGCATCAGCAGGACGGCAGAGAATGCGTTGCGCGATTTCATAGAGAAGGTCATCGGCGAGAACACGGCAAGCAATACGCGGCTGAACCGGCTGAGCTACTTCACCGAAATGGTTGTGGCTGAGCCTCCAAGCGCGGGCAAGACGGATAGCGACTCCTACGGGCATGGTGGCGAATCGTTCGTGATTGGCTACATTCGAGGGGACTCTCCCGATGACTACTATCACTTTCTCGAAAGCAGCGGCAGGCTCCGCAAGGGCGGGCGCTTTCTCTTCTACTTCTATGCCATTAAGGACGGGCATGTCTACTCGCACCATAAGGATCTCTTCCGCACGTCGTGGTTCCGCTTCTATCGGAACGCCATAAGCCAGACGAACACCTACGAGATCGAGCCTGTGGCGTGTCGCATAACCTCGAATGAGCTGGTTTCGAGGGACGAGCTGGCCGACCGCCTGGCCGACCTTGGCTACGTGCGGGATCGTGGGAATCAGGGTGCCGACTTCTACTATGTCCTGTCCGTGCGGGTGGAAGATGACGCGGCAGAACCCTTAAGCCTGGGGCGCAGGGCGGTGGATGAACAGAACGGCAACGATGCGTTCAGCCCCCACTCGCCAAAGATTGTTGGGTGATCATCTGGTCATTTTCAGAGTAGCGGTAACACCTACGGGCGCGCGAGGGGCAACGCATGAGGCCAATCGTCTACAACGGGGTTGACCTGTCGGGCGTGTGCTCTGCCGAGGTCATCGAGAAAGTTGCCCTGCCCGTGGAGGCGGAGACCCTGGCGGTGCCGAGGCGTGCCGGCGCACTGCTGGTGGCGGGGCGGCTGTCCCCCAGGCTAGTGCGGGCGCGGCTGTTCATGGACACCCGCCCGCGCCTTCAGGACGATGTTCGGCGACAGGGACGACGCAGCGGCGCTGCCACGTCGCGCAGGTAGCGGAGGAGGGTTGCTCCCAATGGCCCGCGGCGTCCGCGCCCCGGTGCCACCCCGTGACCGGCGGCTTCGCTCGAAGCCGCTACATCAGGCTCGTTCCCGCTTTTCCGGGTCATATCCCTTCGTATACACGGTAAAGCTAAGGCTATCTATCGTGCCGGTGCTGTAGACGCATGCGTCGGGCGCGCTCCGTGTGCCTTGGGCGGTCGGGTCGGTCGAGACACAATCGTCCCTATCTATTCCAAGCAATGGAATGGGCTTTGCCACCTGGTCGGCGCTATTAATTTGCGCAATGATCTCCAACAACTCGTATAACTTGATAAGCCATGAGCTGTATGGGTGCTCGCCGGGTCCCTTGTGCTTCAGCGTGCACTTTGATTGCGGGCTTTCGGCGAGCTGGCTCAAGCGTTCAAAAAGCGCCGGGTACTCGGCTTCGGGAAACTCGACTTGTACATACTGTATGCCATTGAGGATGAATCCGTACCACAGTACGGGGTATGGAAAACCGTTCCTATCTGGTCGCCTGATTTTTGTCCTGCAATTGGGCTGGTTGACGATAGACAGCCATGCCGCATAGAGCTCGTCGGAAATTAGGTCGCTCGCTTGGTATGTTGGGCCAAGACCATCGAGAACAAAATTGCCAAGGCTGTCAAAATAGTGGGCACAATCCGTTAAACCCTTTTCGTATGCCGTGTCGGCTTTTCTCCGTATATTGAGTGCGACGTCGCGGGGTGATTTGCGACCAAGATGTTTTTTGGCGTTGTGCCGCGGGTTGCAATAGAGCTTGGTCGCCGCGTTATATCGATCGCAGTACTTGCTGTTAGGGCCGGTCGGAAAAAAGAGCGAACCACAGGTTTGGCATGTTATCGGCATAATGCCGCACAGCAGCAGCTCGTGGAGGATGCGGGCATAAAGGCTTGCAAAGGAACATTCCTCTTCGGTGAAGTAAAGCTCTCCTGCCTTTGCAATAACAGCTTGAAGCCTTACGAGCCTATTGAGGTTTTCCTGGTCGTTAAGCTCTGCATACGTATGGAAGTCTCCATTTGCGTAGATTTGGTTCTCGCGCATAGCCTCGAGATAGTTCTTGCGAAACGCCTGCATAAAGGGGGCGCTATTCATGCGTTTTATATCGCTCAAATGTTCTTCGAGCTTTTGAGCCGTTTCGTTTCCGGGCAAGTGCTTTTTGGCTGCGTATGCAAAAGCGTCGCCAAAGCGGATGATTGCCGGCAGCTGATTATCGAATAATCGAAATTGTCGCGGGTCGCTTGTTTTGATGGCGGCTGGGAAAAACTCTTCGTTTTGCGCGAGCAGGCTAGGTGCCTCGGTGTTTTTAAGCAGCGGGGCAAGCTCCAGACATTCCTGATAAAAAACAATGAGAAGCGCTCGAAAGAGATCGGTATTGGTGCAAACGCAAGCTGTTTCTATCTGCGAGTTGACCTTTGGATAGTTGTCTCTTGGATTGTCGCGTTTATACGGCACCGGTTCTGTTAGCCCGGTCTTGCCGTTGGTAGTTGTAATGTCCATGTCGTTCGACACGAGCTTGAGATAGGAGCTGAAGAGGGACGCCATTTCTTGCTTATTGAGTTGGGCCGATGTCGTGATCACCGCGCGGTACAGGCGGTTGATTTCGTTGCACTCAATAGCGTTGTTGTTCATCCAGCAGCTGTAATAGCGATAGTCGGGAATCGCTGTGATGTTCATGACACACTGCCTGCAGACATTTTCAAGGAGATACCTGGCCATGCCAGATATCTCTCCGTGTGCATGGCGCGTAATGGCTTTATCGAATATCGGAGCAAAGAAATCGAGGTCGCGTTCCTTTTGTTTTTGAAGGTTGACTTCGATTTCGGCTTCGTTCAATTCTGCTTGCGCGGACTCTTGGTCGGAATCGTCTGGATCGAGCCAGTCGTCATGGTCTGGTTCGGCTGCGTAGTCCATCGAAGCGTGTTGCGCATCGTGGGGAGCAGGGGGCTGACGAATGGCGTTCTGCAAATCGATGTAAAAGCGCAATTTTGCTCGCTCACGAAAGTGGCCCCCAATCTCGTTGAAAAGCGAGCTTAAGTCGACGCGTAATAGGTCGTTGGCTACGGAGACGAGATTCCATGCGCTTGCATTGCCGGTTGCGTTTCCGTCATCGGCGCAATCAATCTCTGGCGTTCTGTTAAGAAGAAGCATGCGGGGATTGACGGGAGAGCGAAGAAAGCCAGCCTCGAAACCCCAGCTAAACGGCTCTTGTTCGGAATCAAGCATTAATGCTCCAAACAGCCAAAATTTAAAACCCGATAAAAGTCATATTACGCGGCTGTTTGCGGCTGTTCAATGGAATCAAGCGAAAAGGCTTAAAACCAGGGAGGCCGTTATGTCCGATTGCATCAAGCTCAACAAAGGAAACATCGATGTATGCGAGCGCGAGGTTATCGTTCTTCGCGAGATCATCGCTGCCGCCATGGGTCGTTTGCACCAGATGCGCAAGCAGTGCGAGCGCGGCTATGTGTCTTCGGAGGATTTCGAGAATGCGTTGGATGCGTACGGAGTAATCAGTGAGCGAGTCGATGAGCTTGACCAGCTTGGTTTCGAGTTCAGATGGTCGTCAGTCCCCGATGCCGGAATCGATGAGAACGACGGGCTCGAATGGATCGAGGACGACAACCCTCCGCGTGAGCGCGGTTTTGATATTGCTTGTTAATGTGACCGAACGGTTGATTGGAGACAAAATGTATCCGTACTACGAATGTGACAACTATCCCATGAGCATTACAGATGATGACGGCCCGTTTCTGATCATGGAGGCGAGGCTGTCTGGCGACGACGAGCTCAATGATGATTTTAGGAAAGGCGCCAGTTATAGATGCTCGTGTGCGACTGTTTCTGCGGCGATTGATCTTTGCAGGTCGATGACGGACGGCGATGCCGATCCTTGGTATGAAAGTTGGGAGAAGGCGGTTGAGCGTTATCCGCTCGAGAAATGCGAGGATGCGACAACGCTGTATTGGATCGAGCCGACCGATCCGCACAAGGCGCTGTGCGCCCTCCAACCCCATTGCGATCTTGAGCCATACGTGGCTGAGGCAATTGGCGCAGTTGACACGTATCTACTGGAGTGCGCGGACTATCCCTTTACGGTCGATCATTTAGATCTAAAGGACGTTGACGTCCTGCTCAGCGCTGCTTGGGGATTGGCTCGAGTCCTCGAAGAAACTTGGGGCACTTGCGACCCTGATGATGTTTTGGAAAAGATCGAGGATGCTACGTACAGTGCGTATATAACGGTTAAGGACCTGATCGCGGGCGAAGAGGCGGCCAAAGCCAGCGCAAAGTCCGATGACAATCTTTAGCCACCGCACTGAACGGCGCGACCGATCGGAAGGCTGCCGGGAAAAGCTTTAGCAAGCGCCCCGACCAGGTTCAGGAGTCTGCCGCCGATGCATCCCTGATGCGTGTCGCCCTTGCAGTGATCGATGCCAAAGAGCGCGAGGCGTTGGAGTGCGATCTTAAGAAACTGCTCGCTTCGTGCGAGTAGTCGCTGACTGCTCCTCTTTCCTTTCTTTCTTCTCTCAAGCGGCATGGACGCCGCCGCCTTGACCGCCCAGCGCGAGTTTTGTCCGCACGGGATGGTATCAAACACGTGTAACAACTAAATCGGAGGTTTGACCATGGCTATGTGGGATCTCAACTGCCAATCGAATCCGTCGTCTGCGGACGACAAGGAGCTCGCTCCCTATCTTGCACGTCAAAAGGCGATGCGCGAGTTTTTTGAGCGTGCGCTGTTTGCCCCCAAGGATCAGGGCAACAATGGCCTGTACTTTTTGGGCGCCACGACGGGCTCGGGTAAAAACTATACGGCCGAGCAGGTCACAGCCGACCTCATCGCCGGTGGCTGGGACGATTCGGGCTGTTTTAACAAGTGCCCGGGCCGTCGTTACCTGGTGTTTGTGGTGCCGGGTAAGGACAACCGCGACAACTACGTTGCGAGCGTGCGCAAATTGCTGGTTGAACAGGGCATGGATGGCGATGCCGCGCAGCGCATGGTGTTCGATCTTCCGCGTGCGGGCGATAACATCCTGCATTGGATTGAGACTACGCGCGGTAAGGGCGCCGTGGGCGTGCGCGACATTCCGTGTCCCATCGAGGCGGACGACGAGAGCTCTCATCGCATCATTAAGCGAGCGTGGGGCAACGCGATGGAGATCGCCGATGACCTTTTGGGCATCCTTGACACTCGAAATCGTCTGGGAGGTGTTGCAGACCGTTTGACCCCCGCCCTTCGCGACAAGCTATCGTCGGCGGATGCGAGCTTGCGTTGGGCTGTGAGCCACGAGCTCAAAAACATCACGCGCGGCATGGAGGTGATCCCCCAGATTTGGCCGTCTGCCCTGCTCAATGACGAGAGCATACCGCATGTGATTGCCCTGACGCCGCAAAAGCTCATCAATAGGATCGATACAGTGACCGGTGCAGGCGTTGTGCTCTTTAACGCAATGGCTGCCGAGAAGGGCCTGTTTATCTTTGATGAAATCGACCACATGAAGGCCGACATACTGTCGACGCTGACAGACGATCCCGTGACGTTTCAACCGGACGAAGTATTGCGTATCCTCGATCGTCATTTTAACGGCGGTGTGGTGGACCCCTTGCTACTGGGGAATCGAGATCAATGGATGGCGGTCTATACGCACGCTTCCACGTCGGGCGATCACAAAGGGTCAAACGCCGAGAGGAACAGGGTTTCGCGGGCGAGCGTAGAGGAAGATGCCGAAGAAATCGCCAAGGATGCCAAGAAAATTCAAAAGGCACTCGCCTCTTGTATTAAGGACATGAAACTGCGTCCGCCTTTTGCGCTGTCTGACGAGGCGAAAGAAGAGCAGCTCTCCGGTCGACATCTGTTTGGCAGCGACGATATTTCGGTGGGCGACAACTCGGCGAATCCGTTGCGCTTCAAACTCAATGAGGGCGGTACTCGCAATATGATTATCACTCGCGGAGGGAGTGGGCAGCAAACCGTCAGCAAGGCGGTGCGTCGTGCACGCGGTCTGGTCAGGATGGTGGTGGGTCATCTCGCCCGTTGCGCCACGCTTATGGACAAGCTGTACTACGGCAGCATTTCGTACAAGGACGACCTTTCGCGCAAGAACATCATCGATGCCCTGGGCATTAGGAACAACCAGACCAGCGAGAAGTATTTTTGGGATTCGTTGATGCTGGCGCTGTTCTTTAAAGATCGTAAGAATGACGAGATCGATGCCGCCGACGACTCGATGTATGCGCGTGGTGTCGATTATCTAGTGATGGAAACCACCATCGAGCACATGTTTACCACGTACCTAACCAGCCACGGCATTGAGCGCATGCCCGAGGCCTACCTTGCCTCCATTGCCGCCAAAGCGCCTTGCGTGTGCATGAGCGCAACATGGAGTGCGCCGACCGTCAAAAACTTCAACCTCGATTACCTTGACGAGGTTCATGGCGTGGTTCGCAAGGACGCTTGGATTGGCGAGCTCAACCAGGAAATCGTGCGACAGACTAAGCTGTTTAACAAACAGGCTGCGAAGGAGTACGACGTCGATATTGCCTGGGTGGATGAGTCCAAGGAAATTGCCGGCATGGTCGCGCTGGCAGGCGGCGCCTTTGGCGGCATCATTGTGTCGCCCGACGAGGTGTACGAGCGCGCGATGCGGTTCTTTGACGGGATTGGCGTGAGTGAGGGACTTGCGGTGCGCTTGCGCTTAAAGATTGCTGACAGGGTGGGCGTGAGCGACGCCAAGAGCATCGAGTTTGAGCTGAAGCGCCCGAGCAAGACGCTTGTTGCCGTGAGTACTTGGGCCCGTGGTGTGGCGCGTAACGAGCAACGGGCGGGAGCCGTTTTTACCACGCGCCACATGGGAAACCATGGCGAATTCAATAGTCTGGCGCTGGATCTTGCGCGCGAGATTGTCGCGGAGCTGGTGATTAGAAACATCAAGTGCCCCGAGATGTCGTACGAGAAATCGCTTGAGGCCGCCAAGGACATGGTGCCGTGCTTTAACGCTGCGGAATGGGATGCAGGTTGGCGTGGCGCTCAAAAACGTCTCGAGCTGGGCCAGCCGACCCTGATGTTTATCAATCTTTCGGCCGGTGGCTTTTCCAAGAATCTCAAATACAAGGTGCCGGAGAATCTGTGCGACATGGTTCATCAGGTCGATTGCGGCTTTGAAAATGCCGACCGTCGCCCCAAGATGGATCTTGATTTCTTATATATCGAGTCGCCCACAAGTCGTTTGACCTGGGGAGTGGAGATCAACTCAAATAAGTTTGTCCAGCAGGCGCTACTTGGCGTGGTGGAGCAGGAGGAACTGGTAGCGCGCGGCGAGGTTCCGTTTACTCAAAAGCGCCGGAACGTACGGATGCTTCTATCTGGCGTTAATAAGAGCCTGCCGGTGCGCGACACCCTCTCTTATCAGGTCGAAGGCGCTCGCATTGTGGCACAGGCTGTGGGTCGCCTGATGCGCACGAGTGTAAAGATGCCTTGCGTGCAGGTGCTGCTCGACCGCGAGATTGCGAACGATTGCAACTTTTCGTTCTTGCATGATTTGCCGATGGGCTACGAGCTTGAGCAGGTGGTTGGTGCCTGCGCCGCTGCCAACAACCATATGACGGACAACAAGGAACACGCTGCCGTTAAGCAGCAGAACCTTGCCGCCTTTAGGAACAACCTTGCCAAGCAAAAGCACGAAAAGCTGGCGTGGAAAGTTACCTCGCTAAACGCCGGGGACGAAGATCTCACTGCTTTTGATGGCGAGCGCGACTTTTACCTGCATCATTTTTGCCTGCCGTGGGAAGATCTCGCGCAATACCCAGAGCGCCGGAGTACCGCGCTGCGCATGTCGCATGCTGCAAATGGCTATGCCTATGCAGAAGGCGGGGCATGCAAGGTGCCGCACTTTGAATTCCCTAGCTACGATGGTGAGCCCGTCGAGCAGATTGCTGCTCGTCTGGAGGATCGTTGCCACTGCAAGGAGGGCTTAAAGGGCGCGACGGTTCGCCAGGTGAGCCAGGCGGCGGCGCGCGTACCCGAGCTGCTGTCAATTCGCGAAGTGCGTGAGCGTTGGTCGAGCGACGGGGTGCCCACAACGCTGCAGCCGGCGGCGACGGCGCACATGACGCCCTATATGTTCCAGGCGGTCTACCTGGGTGAGCTGGGAGAATCTGCCGGAAGGGCAATCTTTGAGGCATATTACGACGGCCGCTATTCGCTTACGCGTGGCGATGCGGCACACGCCGAGACAGGTGGCGACTTTGAGGTGCTCGATGCTGCTGGCAACACGACCGGGGTATGGATCGATTTTAAGCACTATCGCATCGGTGCCTATATCGCTTATGTTCGCGACGGTCGCGAGGCGTCGGATGCCGAGCGCTTTAGGGCGAAGGCTCAAAAGGTTGGGGCGAAACGCCTGCTAATCGTCAACGTTTTGGCTGATGAGGCAGCGCTTGAGTGCGTGCCCAAGGCACTCGATGCTGAGGGGACTGTGTTCTCCGTTCCTTATATGGCCGCCGACGGTGCAATCAATTTGGAGATGATGGAGGCGATCGGCCGTGCAATCGAAGCATAACCAGCCGTGCGGTTTGGGAGACATCGCCGTATCAGAGCTCGTGTTGCAGCTCGATGCCGCTGCTGCCGAGGAGCGCTACTCGGTCTTTTGGTGCAACGTCGGCGATGCGGGCAAGCATGCCGTGGCGAACTTTATGGCCGATGTGTGCCAGACGGGCAAGGTCGTCGCGCTCACGCAGCTTGCAGACAACCGCGTCTTTCTGATGGTCAAAGCGGGCGTGCAGACGGGCGACCTTAATGCCTCGCTTTATCAGGAGCAGATAGTTCCGATTAAAACTAATTGGAACGAGTTGGACGATTACGTTGCGCTCCGCTTGCTGTTCAACTCCTGCTCTCAGTTTGAGGGGATTGAGGACGAAGTTCCCAATGACACCGGGCACCTGTATGTCATTAGCGCCAAGGGTGCCCGCCGCGATGCTGTCGAAAGCGACGGAAGGGGACCTGCCAAGATCGAAACGGTTGAAATCGTTATCGATGAGGATTGCACCTTTGATCTTAAGATTCGGACGTTTACCAAGCGCCGTGTGCTTATTGGCAGGGCACAAGGTGACGAGAAAGAGCTCGAAAAGATTAAGAGCCAAGTGGGCTACAGGCTATCGCCCGTGGCGACGATGGTGCTTGCCCACGAACAAAAAGACGAGTACATCCTGCGCCGAGCCAAGGGCGACAAGCCGTCCAAGCGCCGTGATCTGACGTTCTCGGCCCAGGCGGACAAGGTCGCCTATACCAAGAAGGGCATTTTGTATCGAGAGCTGCAGATTCTCGAACGCCGTTACAGCGACTTCGCCCGGGTGACGCTCATGGAATACCCGCGTAAGAGTTTCTACGAGGTGCTCAAGGGTGATGAGTACGCGCGCGTGGTTGCGGAGCGCATGGCGGGGCAGCGAATCGTGGTGTCGTTTGCGCGCAATGGGCTTGCCGAAGTGGCGCGCCAGCTGGCCGATCGACTTAACGATTCCTCGTGGGGCGTTCGCGCAACGTATGGCGGAAGGGCCGTGGATTCGCGGGCGCTGAACCTTGTCGTTGTGCCCAATGAGGTTGCTGAGGACGACGGCTATGCCTTACATGCTGGCGTGGTGGAACAGCACGTGACACCGGATGTGTGCGAGCCACTGTTTAAGGTGGCGCCAAAGCAAAAGGATCGCAATGCGCAAGAGGCGATCCTGGGCGCCATGCTCAAAGAACTGCTGGTAAAGCAGGATGTTGTCGACGAGCGGGTGACGGCGTTTGATCTTGATGCTTTGGATATTGAGTCGGTGACGGTGTGTGGCTTGGTCGATGTGCCGCATAAAACAAAGGACAAGATTGAGCTGGATTCGCGTATCGCTACGTTGGCGATTGGCGCGGATGGGGGCATGCGCTATGCCTCACATTCGGCAGAGGATGGTCCCGAGGACGAGATGGAGCTCGATCTGCTGACCGCGGACGGCAAACTCGATAAGGGGCCTATGTCTTTGACGTGCATGTGGACGGGCAGTCTATGCTTGCGCGCGTGCGGGATACGGGACTGACGACGTTTTCCAATAACTTTATGGCCCTGGTGGGTGAGCATCAGCTCACAGGCAAAGCAGGGCGTAAGAAAGAGATTTTCGAGAGCTACAACTCGCCTTATTACGGCATTGGAACGTTCGAGCGTGCGGGCAAGACTTGCTATTTTGTGGGCGTCAACAACGGCACCCAGGAGGATATGGCGACTGCGATTCACGTGCGTTCGATTGAGGTACTCGACGGCGATGATTTGTCTGAGTTGTTGGTTCAGCTGGCCAACATAGGCCTTTCGCGCTATAAGGCTCCGTCCGTGTGGCCGATTCCGGTCAAGTATCTCAACGAGTGCGCTGCGCGTGAGGGCGCGGTAGAGGATGGCGGTGGCGACAAGTGATGGTGTTGCGCAATTATCGCTCCTAGAACTTTTTGAAATTACGCTTGCATTGTAAAAGGGGAGAACATATACTGCAGCCATAGCACATCAGATGGGGTCTCAAAAAGAGACCAAGCAAACGAGTTTTCAGTTTATGTTGAGAGGTACTTGAGCATGACCAGCAGAATTTTCCCCCTTTACAACGACAATACCGACCATATCGATCTCAATACCATCTACGGTTGCAGTATTGGTTCTAAGGCCGAGAACTACATGTTCGCTCAAGATGATCTAGAGCTTAGCTCCGAAGATTATGAGTACCTGAATGATATTGAGCGCGAGCGGGAGTATGAGCTCGGCATCCGCTGATGGATGTGGGCTTGTCTCCAACTCCTCCGATTTAATTACCCCGTTATCACCTCTTTTTAGCGGGGCATATTGGATCGATTATGTGTCAAACATCAGCTCATCGTGGGAAGGAATCGGCAATGAGCAAGAACGTGAACAAGAACATCAATGGCGGCGCTGCGGGTAAGGCGAAGGCCGCCGGGCGTATGGCGACAGTTGCTGCGGCAACGATCGCCATGACGGGCGGGTCGCTGCTGTCTCCGCTGACTGCGGTGGCGCAGGGTGCGAACGGTGCCGACGCTACTGCGAAGCCGGCTGCGGTGCTGTCTCCGTTGACGAGCGCGGCTGCTGCTAGCGCTGGCGCGGGCACGGTGTCAGCGGTGCAGAAGGTCGCCAACCTGCAGGCTGCGGTCGATGCGGCTCGCGCTAAGGCCGCTGCTGCCAAGGCCGATTTGGATGCGGCCGCCGCTCCTTACGACGCCGCCGCTGCCAACCAGCAGCAGGCTCAGAGCGCCTACGATGCGGCCCGTGGCACAAGCGACGCTGCCGCTTCTGCAGCTTCGGCCGAGCTGGAGCAGCAGATGGGTGCCGCGCAGGACAAGGCCGATGCGGACGTGAAGGCGCTCGAGGACGCTCAAGCTGCACTCGATGCCGCAAAGAGGGATCTGACGGACAAGGGTGAAGCCCTGACCGCTGCCCAGAAGACCGCCGACGATGCCCAGGCTGCGCTCAAGTCCGCGCAGGCCGCTGCTGCCGATGCCACGCCCGAGGCTGTTGCCGCGGCTCAGGCCGCTGCCGAGCAGGCCGCGAGCGAGCTGGAGCAGGCAAAGCAGCAGGCCGCCGACGCGCAGGTCAGGCTTTCGAATGCCCAGGCTGGCGTTGATGCCGCCGCGGCCAAACAGCAGGACGCGCAAGGCAAGCTTTCGGCAGCTCAGCAGGCAAAGGATGCGGCCGATAAGGATGTGAATGCCGCTCAGGCGAGCTATGACGCCGCCAAGGCCGATCTCGACCGTGCCGAGCAGGGTGCCGCGGGCCCGGAGTACGAGGCTGCCAAGGCCAAGGTGGACGCCGCCGCTGCCGCGCTGGACGCCGCCAAGTCGGTCCAGGCGCAGCGCGAGGGCGAACTCGCTGCTGCCTCGCAGGAAGTGACCACTGCCGAGGGTGAGGTGCAGGCTGCTCAGCAGGCGCTCGCCGTCCAGCAGCAGGCTGCGGCTGACGCGCAGTCCAAGTTGGACGCTGCCACGGCTGCTGCGACCGCGGCAGACGCCGCCGTCGATCAGGCTAAGGCCGAGCATGCCAATGCGCTTGCGGCGCTGGCCGACGCTCAGGCCAAGCTCTCGGCCGCTAAGGACGAGAAGAACGCTGCCGACAAGGCGCTCGACCAGGCAAAGGCTCAAAAGCAGCAGGCCGATCAGGCTGTAGCTCAAGCGCAGGCCAAGCTCGACGCCGCTCAGGCTACGGCGAACGCCTCGGCGGAAAACTACCGCCAGGGCGCCATTGCGTTCTTTAAGAGCGTGGGTGCCGACGATGCGGCGGACCTGATTCTCAACTGCAAATATGCCAGCCTCACCAAGGTGGGCGAGGAGGTTGACGCGACGAGTCTGACCAACATGAAGCAAGCGATTGTGTGGCTCAAGGCGTGCAACAAGTATCGTGCGAGCGTTGGCCTGGGTGAGCTCAAGGTGACGTATGCCATGATGGCGACCGCGATTGCCGATGCGAATTTCTCCGATACCAAGACTGCGCACGCCATGCAGTTCAACGTGGGCGAAAACGTGGCGTGGAACTACGGAAGCGACCCGTTCATCCAGTGGGTCGATCAGGAGAAGGCCGTCTTTGACCGCGCTGCGGCTACGCTGGGAGCGACGGGCCTTACGGGAAAGGCTGCTTTTGATTTCTACGAGCAGCATGGCGACGAAATCGATCGCTACGTGGCTGCGCATGGCGGGAGCGTGCATACAGTCGGTCACTACATGAATGTGATCGATCCCGATTACACCGTAACGGGTATGGGGGTTTGCACGCGCGGGACGATGAACCGTTGGCTTACGCAGGCGCAGACGTTCTCTATGTCTGGAGGATGGTACACGAATGCCGCCAATCCGATGACGGTTGCCGAATACGAGGCTGCGCTTAATGCGTGGTGTGACTCGTTGGCAAATCCTGGGCAGGGCGTGGACGCGGCTCGTCAGGAGCTTTCTGCCGCTCAGGGCGCGGCTGCGCAGGCTGGCGGCAAGGTGAGCGCCGCGTCGCAGGCCGCCGCTGCAAGGCAGGCTCAAGTCGATGCTGCTGCCGCCGATGTTGACGCTGCTGCCGCTGGGGCCTCGGATGCCCAGGCTGCCGTGGGGGAGAAGCAGGCCGCGGCTGAGGCCGCTGCGCGTGCCGTGGCTGATGCCCGCGCCGACGTGGACGCTGCCAGCGCTGCGGTTACCGCGGCGCAGAGTGTCGTGACTGCCAAGTCTGATGAACTCGATGTCGCCAAGGGCAAGGCTGCCGCTGCCCGGCGTGCGCTGGATGCCGCTCGCGCCGGCGTTGGCGACAAGGAGAGCGCGCTTGCTGCCGCCCAGGACGAGCTGGCTGCGTACTCTGCCGACGTTGCCGCTGCTCAGCGTGCATTTGATGCGGCCTCGGCGGTGCTCGAGGGGGCGCGTGCCGTTCAGGCTGACGCGCAGGCTGCAGTGAATGCCGCGCAGGGTGCGGCAGGCCAGGCAGATGCCGACGTCGCTGCTGCCCAGGCCGAGCTTGTTGCCGCCCAGGCTGCTGCGAGCGGTGCCGGCACGGCTGTGACCGCGGCTCAGGCCGCATCCGTCGCGGCTGCTGCTCGTGCGGCTCAGCTACATGATGCCGCCGCGGCGCTTGCTCAGGCGACGGAGGACAAGGCCGCTGCCGATGCTGCTGTTGAGGCAGCGGCTTCGGCGAAGACCGATGCCGAGTCTGGCGTGACTGCGGCGGACGACGCCGTAACGGATGCGACCGCTGATCGCGATGCTTCTGCCGCCGCGGTTGCCCGCCTGCGCAGGATCAACCTTGCCGACGCCATCGCTAGCGGCCGTGCCAACGATGCGGATGAGGCGCTCAACGCTAAGATCGCTGCAGCCCACGATGCCGCCGAGCGCGCCGCAGCTGCCAAGATTGAGCTCGACGCTGCCGTTGCTGCGACGGATGCTGTGGCACCTGCCTACTTGGAGGCGCTTGCCAACTATACCGCCGCCAAGGCCGAGCTCGACCAGGCTATTGTCGAGCTCAACGCCGAGATCGCTCGCCAAGAGGCCGCCGAGCGCGGGAATGGCGAGCAGACTCAGCCTGCGACGCAGGTGGCGTACCAGGCCAAGCACATGACCTCGGCGTCCGAGGCCACCACGCAGCAGACGACGATGCCCGCCACGGGCGACGTGTCCAACCTGCTGGGCGAGACGTTCGTAATTGGAGGCACGGTCCTGGTTGCCGCCGGCGTCTTCCTGTCCGACAAGCGCCGCCAGCTGATCCGTTAGGGACGGAGGAAAGCGGATCATTTTCGGCGCGCGCCGCAAGGGCATGGGTCCTGCGGCGCGCGCCGCTTTTATCTTCAAGATTAATTAAGGAGGGACATATGCAAATTAGAGGAGAGGCCGCGATTGCCTGTGGGTTCATGGCGGGCTTGGCAACGGGGCTGCTGTTCGATGGATGTTTCGACAGCTACATCAATCGATTCTGCGATTCTGATTTTCCGAGAGGCTGGCCTCGGAAAACGGCACCGGCTCGTCAAAAGGCGGATGCGCCCATCAAGTCCCGCAGCGTGGCTGCTTCAAAAACCAAGGTGATCGTCATCAAGAACGGCAAGATTTATCACCGTTCTGGGGGATGCAAAAACCTTCCTCAAAATGCCATTAGAACAAGCGTGCCACTGGCGACCGCGCTCAAACGAGGAAAGACCCCCTGTTCAGTATGTTGCCCGCCAGCGGCTTAGACGATTCTTCGGGGGTGTTCTGCAAGGACATGGGTCCCTGCGGATACATGGGTTTAAAAACGTGTCCGCACGGCATGGGACACTTACCCTGCCGCCCTGCTCTGCCGCGGCGGCATGTACCCAAACAACGATCCTCTAAGGAGTTCGATACCAATGAGCGATAACACCAAGCATCTCGCAAAGAAGTGCGTCAAGGACGCGGGGCCGTGCCTCGCGTTGTGCCTTGCCGGCGCAGCGGTCGCGCTGCTGGCTGTTCTGGGGCCATTCGACGTGCTCCGAAGTGCCAGTTCTCTGCACGTTTGCATGGCCCTTGCCGGCGCCATGATGACCGGCGGCGTACTCGATCTGATTTTTTGGGTGCTCGACCCGTTTGGATGGAAGAACGAGGGGTAAGCCCTAAGGGATGGATACCCCGCAGCAACAGGAGGTCCCCGTGATCTGGTTTACCGGCGATACTCACTTTGGACACGAGAACATGCTACGGCTTAGCGATAGGCCTTGGTCGACTGTTGCGCAGATGAACGATGCCATGGTCGCCAACATTAACAGCAAGGTTGCTGCGGATGACGAGCTCTACATCTTGGGTGACTTTAGCTTTAAGATGACGGTCCAAGACGCCTACGAGCTGCGCAAAAGCATTGCCTGCAAGCGCGTCCATCTGCTGCCCGGCAACCACGACAAAGACTGGACGCAGCCTGCGGTAGCGGATGCTTTTATCGTCGAGCCGCCCATTTGCGCGCTCAAGATCAACTGCCAAAAAATCGTGCTGAGCCACTATCCCATGGTCGACTGGCAGGGCATGTCGCACGGCAGCTGGCATTTGCACGGGCATATCCACAGTTGCGGCGGCGCATACAACGAGTTCAACCGCAGGCAGGGACTGCTGCGCTATGACGTGGGCGTGGACGCCAACAGCTACGCCCCGGTGAGCTTGGAGGAGCTCAAAGCTTGGTTTGCGCAGGTAGACGAGCCGATGTGTTGCGTTAAATGGCCGTGGTGGGTCAATGCCACGGGCGACGAGCAGGTCGAGCACGATCTCGAAAGTTATAAGAGGGAAGTGGTGATCCGATGACGGTCTATGTGACGGGCGATATTCACGGCGGCCTCGACATGCAAAAGCTGCGCGATTGGGACCTTGGGGATAGCCTGACGAGCGACGACTATCTCATCGTCGCGGGCGACTTTGGCTTTCCGTGGGATTTCTCTGCCGAGGAGTGCGCCGACATCGCCTGGCTGGAATCGCGTCCCTATACCGCGCTGTTCGTCGACGGCAACCACGAGCGTTTCGATCATTGGGCGGAGCGCCCCATGGAGTTGTGGCACGGTGGGCTGACGCAGCGCCTATCGGATACCTCTCCCATCCGACGCCTGACGCGCGGCGAGGTTTTTGAGCTCGATGACTCAACGATCTTTACTATGGGCGGTGCCACGAGCGTGGACAAGGAATACCGCATACCGTATTCCAGCTGGTGGCCACAGGAGCTGCCGGACGAGCGCAACTTTGAGGAGGCGCGGGCAAAGCTCGACAGCGTGGGCTGGAAGGTCGACTACGTGATCACCCACACCTGCTCTACGCGCATGCTTTCGCCCACGCTTTATCCGGCACCCGGCTGGAATTACCCCGCCGTTGATCGGCTTACGGCATTTTTCGATGAGCTGGAAGACCACTTGGATTACAAACGCTGGTACTACGGGCATTTCCATCGGGATGCCAACCCGGCCGAGCGCCACACCGTGCTCTACGACTGCATCGTTCGCCTGGGCGACGAACTCCAGCCCTGGGATGTTGCGTAGGGGCGAGGCGTTTGGCTACTCGGCAGTTACAGTGATGTTCTCGCGATGCGCACGGATGACGTCCCAGCTAAAGTATTCGACCAGCTGCTTGGCAGAGCGCGGTGTGGTGTCCGGTGCGATGCCCGTTTGCCCGGCGAGCCAGCCCAGCAATGCCTCGGGTGTGCCAAAGCGGGCGCGGAGCTCGCCCAGGTCCAGATCGCGGTCGCGCTTGGAAAGGCGGCGGCCGTCCGGCGACATGAGCAGCGGAATGTGCGCGTAGTGCGGCGTGGGAAGTCCCAGCAGATGCTGCAGATAGATTTGGCGGGGCGTGGAGCCCAGCAGATCGCATCCGCGCACGACCTCGGAGACGCCCATGGCAGCGTCATCGACCACCACGGCTAACTGGTAGGCAAACACGCCGTCGCTGCGACGCACCAAAAAGTCGCCGCATTCGGTGGCGAGCGCCTCGCATTGGGCACCATACGTGCGGTCCACAAATTCGACCACATCGTCTGCGAGGTCGTCGACGGCGGGCACGCGCAGGCGCGTGGCCGGAGCGCGCAGGATGCTGCGGCGGGCAACCTCCTCGGCAGAAAGGCCTCGGCAGGCGCCGCGATAGATGGGCGTGCCGTCGCTGGCGTGCGGTGCGCTCGCGGCGTGGAGCTCGGCGCGCGTGCAAAAGCAGGGGTAGGTGAGGCCGGCGTCTTGCAGCTGGTGCAGGGCGTCCTCGTACAAGTCCAGGCGATCGTGCTGGTAGTAGGGGCCTTCGTCCCACTCAAGCCCCAGCCAGGCCAGGTCGTCAATCAGTTGAGCGGCAAGTTCCGGACGCTTGCAGCGATCGTCCAGGTCCTCGATGCGCAGTACGATGCGGCCGCCCTGGCTGCGGGCCGAAAGCCACGCGCACAGGCAACTGAACACGTTGCCCAGGTGCATGCGGCCCGAGGGCGACGGGGCAAAACGGCCCACGACGGGCGCGGGCGCGGGAGAGGGGGTCGTCGTTGGCGCGTTCGCGGCGGGCGTTGCTATGTTGCGTGCGTTGATATCCATGCGGACGAGTATAGCGCGGGGCGCGATGGGAAGGCGTTGCCGTGGCTCGCAAGTTGTCGAGGCCCCGCATTGCGTATGGCGGGCCGCAGACTCGGTGCCGTGATTCCTGTCCATTAACTCGGCACCTTAGACGACAGAAACCCCGGCAGCTCTTCGCAACTGCCGGGGTTTCCGCGGAAAAGGGGGACATGATCCTCGAGCGAACGGGAAAGGGGCAACCGTTTTCGCTCAACTCCTTTATGCCCCTTGCTCGCGGACTCAATCAGCGCGCGTCACGGCAACACAAAGCCGCTACACCTGTGACGGAGCTGTGAAGTGGTATCTATCGTTGGTGCAGGCCGTTTCAAAGAGTGTCCCTAACGGCTAGTCATTTAAGAACGTCCCCAATGACTAGCTGCTGGCGGCGGGCGTGACTTTCATCCCGTTTGGCGCTCCGGTCGCCTAGATATTCGTCATGTGTGTCCGTAAACGTGGGACAATGGCGCTGTTGGTATCACAGACAAAGGATGTGCCTATGAACGCCCCCGTTGCCAAGACCTGTCGGCAGCGCCGCCTATTCGCGCGATTCGCTTCCGTCTGCGCACTCGTCGCGCTTGCGTTGTTGCTGCTGCCTGCCGCCGCACACGCCGACGGCTACTCCATGAGCCAAACCTACATCGGCGCCACGGTTGAGGCCGATGGATCGCTGACCGTTGTCGAGGGACGCCAGTTCGATTTCGACGACGACATCAACGGCGTGTTTTGGGAGATCAATACGGGCACCAACCAGCAGGGCGGCGCGGCGGGCGTCGACGTGCTGAGTGTCGAGGAAGAGGACACCGCGTTTAACAAAGTCGATAGCGCGAACAAGGGTGACTCTGGCGTCTACACGGTCGAGCAGACCGGTGACGGCGTAAAGATCAAGGTATTCAGCCCCCACGAGAGCGGCGACAGCGCAATCTATTACGTGAGCTACACCATGACCGGTGCGGTCATGAACTGGGCCGATACCGCCGAGCTCTACTGGAAGTTCGTGGGTGACGGCTGGTCCGCGGATTCCGATGACGTCGAGATGGAAGTGTACTTCGCAAATGCTGCTGCCGGGACGGCGGCCGTCAAGGGCGATAACTTTCGCGCATGGGGCCACGGTCCGCTGACGGGCGATGTGTCACTCGATGAGGACGAGCCCATGGTCACCTATACCATTCCCTGCGTGCATCAGGGCGAATTCGCCGAGGCGCGCATCGCCTTCCCCAGCGACTGGGTGCCATGGCTTTCCGCTTCAAGTGAGGAGCGCATGTCAACGATCCTGAGCGAAGAGAAAGAATGGGCCGACGAGGCTAACGCCCGCCGCGCTCACGCTCGCATGATTGCCAATGCACTTGCCGTGCTAAGTGTTGTCGCGGCGGTGGCCTTTACCGGCACAATCGTTGTGCTCAAGCTGCGTCGCCGCAAGCCCAAGCCGCTTTTCCAGGACGAATATTTCCGCGATGTGCCTTCGGCCGACCATCCCGCCGTGCTTTCGGCCCTCATGAGCTGGAACGAGGTGCCCGATCAGGCATATATCGCCACGCTCATGAAGCTCACTGACGACCGTGTGATCAAGCTGGAGCAGGCGACCGTGACTAAGGCTAAGAAGGGCCTGCTGGGGCGCGAGAAAGAGGAGCAGACCTACCGCGTGACGGTGAGTGATGCGGGCTGGAAGTCGGCCAAGGGCATTGACCACATGGTGCTTAAGGTCTTCTTTGCCGGCGCTAAGCCCGACGAGAACGGTGATCGTTCGCGCACGTTTGACGAGCTGCAGCACTACGTCAAGCAGCACGCTACGCCCGTGGGCGACAAGCTCGAGGACTATCAGAACACCGTTAAGGGCAAGCTGGCCGATAGCGAGTACGTTGCCTCGGACGGCATCGTTGCAATGGTGTTTTGCCTGGTTCTCGGTATTCTGATCGCCTTTGTTCCCATGGGATCCATTTTCTTTACCGACGGCGCACAGGTGAACATTATCGCCGCGCTTATCTCGGTGCCGATTGTGCTGGTGGGTATTGGCGTGGGCCTTACGTTCCGCCGCTTTACGCCGGAGGGCGCCGAGGTGGCGGCGCGCTGCAAGGCGCTTAAGCATTGGCTCGAGGACTTCACGCGCCTAAAGGAAGCCGTCCCCGGCGATCTGGTCCTGTGGAATAAACTTCTGGTGATGGGCGTGGCGCTGGGCGTTTCGAAGGAAGTCCTGCGTCAGCTTGCCGAGGCTGTTCCTCCCGAGGTGCGCGAGTCCGACGGTTTCTACGACAATTACCCCTGCTTCTGGTGGTACTACCATCATTACGGAAACCAGTCCCCCCTCGATTCGTTTAACGACGTGTATCACGAGAGCATCCGTGAGCTGGCTTCGAGTTCCGATAGCTCGAGCGGCGGCGGAGGCGGCGGCTTCTCGGGCGGCGGCGGAGGCGGCGTCGGCGGAGGCGGCGGCGGAACGTTCTAACGGTCGTAAGCTATGGGATGGGCTTTTCTCGACAGCTGTTGGGGAAAGCCCATCCCCTTTTTATGCGCTACCTACGAAGACTGTCCCCAACGACTAGTCATTTAAGAACGTCCCCAACGACTAGGTATGGCTGCTGGGCCTAGACGGTTAGGTCGAGTTCGTAGAGGAAGCTTTCGCGCGGCATAGCGTGGCGGCGTTCCTCGCGGTTGGCGCGGTGCGTGGCGGTGCGCTTAAAGCCGTGCAGCTCGTAGAACTTCCACGAGCAGTTGGAATCGGTGTACAGGTGTGCGCTGGTCGCCCCGCGCGAGGACAGATGCGAGATTGCGGCGTCGAGCAGCACCGTGCCAACGCCCAGGCCGTGGACATCGCGATCCACGGCAAGCAGCGTGACCTCGTTGTCGTGCGGCAGCGGGCTGCATTCGAGCAGGCGGTTGTTGGTTCGAATGGTGGCGCGCACAAACGAGAGATACTCGGCGCAAGCTTCGGGCTCCAGCTCGCGCATCTGCGACAGCAACGCGCGTTCGGTATCCATCCAATGTTCGTTGATAGTGACGCCGGAGCTCTGTCCTGCGCGTGCAAGCGCAATGCCGCGCGCCTGACCGTCGATTACGGCAACCTGCGAAAACGTCGAGGAAGAAAGGCAGTAGGCAAGATCGCACGCGGCCTCAAGGCGGTTGTACTCATCGTTATCCGAGTTGTTGTGCCAAAGCTGCTGCAGGATCAGCGCGATGGCGTCGAAATCTTCGGTATCAAACGGTCGGTAGAGAACCCGCGAGACCATGGTGCCTCTTTCTATTGCGGATACATATCGAGCACAGTTCTACCACGCCATTGGCATCTAATTATGGTGCCCCTGTGTTCCATCAACTCACCGTGCCCAGTGCCGTGTCCATCCCCTCCGCGCGCAAACTTTTTCTGCACATGCGCCCGTTGCGGGGTGCAACGTCGCGCTCGATGCGCTACATTGAATCAGTATTTTCAATGCCGCTGCGCGAGCGCTGCAGATCGACGTATCACCGACTCACAGAGCACGGCGGCGTACCAGACAGGAGGACTGCATGGGATCTGATGTGAAGATCGCACGCGCGTTGATCTCGGTTACCGATAAGACGGGTGTCGTCGATTTCGCACGGACGCTGGTTGACGACTTTGGCGTCGAGATCATCTCTACGGGCGGCACGGCTCGTGCCATCAAGGACGCGGGCGTTCCCGTAACCCCCATCGAGGAGTTCACGGGCTATCCCGAGATGATGGACGGCCGCGTCAAGA
>CALEBN010000013.1 GCA_937943045.1 uncultured Collinsella sp.
CGCCCGACCCTAAGGTTAACTTGACTGATGATAGCAAATACGACAAGCGAGATGCCTGCGACTTGCGGGCATCTCGCTTTATCTAAATAACGTGGTTGTGAATCAACCGCTAATTGTTACCCGCCCAAGCATGGTCGGGTTTTCTAAGTGCCGCAGATTGACATGAAAGAGGAGCGACGCGTACTTTGGTACGCGAGCGACGGTTTGAACGACAAGGTGCGGTGCTTAGGAAAGCCGCTTAGCGGTAGGAAACGCTCTGCTGGGAGTCCTTGACGACAACGTCGTGGGCGCCGCCTTCGACAATCGAGGTCGAGCTCACCAGGGTCAGGCGTGCCTTTTCCTGAAGCTCGGGGATCGAGAGGGCACCGCAGTTGCACATCGTGGACTTGACCTTGTAGAGCGTGCCGCCCACGCCGTCCTTGAGGGAGCCGGCATAGGGAACATAGGAGTCGACGCCCTCGACGAAGCTGAGCTTCGCGGCGCCGCCCAGGTCGTAGCGCTGCCAGTTGCGGGCACGCGCAGAACCCTCGCCCCAGTACTCCTTCATGTACTGACCGTTCACGTTGACGCGCTCAGTCGGGCTCTCATCAAAGCGGGCGAAGTAGCGGCCCAGCATCATAAAGTCGGCGCCCATGGCAAGGGCGAGCGTCATGTGGTAGTCGTAGACGATGCCGCCGTCGGAGCACACGGGCACGTAGACGCCGGTCTCCTCGTAGTACTCATCGCGAGCGCGACAGACGTCGATCAGCGCGGTGGCCTGGCCACGACCGATACCCTTGGTCTCACGGGTGATGCAGATGGAACCGCCGCCGATACCGACCTTGATGAAGTCAGCGCCGCAGTCTGCCAGGAAACGGAAGCCCTCGGCGTCGACGACGTTACCGGCACCGACCTTGACGTCCTCACCGTAGTTGGCGCGAATCCACTCGATGGTGCGCTTCTGCCACTCGCTGAAGCCCTCGGAGGAGTCGATGCACAGGACATCGGCGCCGGCCTCGATGAGCAGCGGCACGCGCTCGGCATAGTCGCGGGTGTTGATACCGGCGCCGACCATGTAGCGCTTGTCGCCGTCGAGCAGCTCGTTGGGGTTGGTCTTGTGGCTGTCATAGTCCTTGCGGAAGACGATTCCCATCAGGTGATCGTTGTCATCGACGATGGGCAGGGCGTTGAGCTTGTTGTCCCAGATGACGTCGTTGGCAACCTTGAGGCTGATGTTCTTGTCGCCCACGATGAGCTGCTCACGCGGGGTCATGAACTCAGAGACCTTCGTCTGGTGGTCATCGCGACTGGGGCGATAGTCACGGCTGGTGACGATGCCCAGGAGCTTACCCTTGGGAGTGCCGTCGTCGGTAACCGGCATGGTGGAGTGACCGGTCTTCTCCTTGAGCTCGATGACCTGCTCCATGGTCATGTCGGGGGTCAGCGTGGAATCGGACTGAACGAAGCCAGCCTTGTGATCCTTGACGGCCTTGACCATAGCGGCCTCGGACTCGGCGCTCTGGGAACCGTAAATGAAGGACAGGCCACCCTCGGTAGCGAGCGCGACACCCATGTCGACGCCCGAGACGGACTGCATGATGGCGGAAACCATGGGGATGTTCAGGGTGATTGCCGGCTTCTCACCGCGCTTAAAGCGGGTTAGCGGCGTCTTGAGAGAGACGTTGTTGGGAATGCACTGCGAGGACGAGTAACCAGGGACCAGCAGATACTCCGAAAACGTGTGGGACTCACCGGGAAAGAACGTAGCCATGTTTCTCCTTTTTCCATGCGACCGGTCGGCTGCAGGCCTCGTAGGACCCAGCCCAACCTTGGGCGCCCAATACTGGGGAAGTATCTTAACGCACTTTGACTGCTACAATGCATGATTTAAGAAGAGCACACGAGGGTTTGACGCAGGCTTTGCGTTTGCCCAGCAAACACTTTAGCGGGGAGACGTGGAGCGTATGGAGTACAAGACGACGGCAAAGTTGGTCATTCAAGCGTGCGACAAAGATCTGCCGGGCGTGTTCGGCCACGGCTGCGTCTTGTTGCTGCAGGGTATCGCCCGCGAGCACTCGCTCAACCGTGCCGCCAAGAGCATGGGCATGGCATATTCCAAGGCCTGGCGCATTGTGAACGAGGCCGAAGGCCAGCTGGGCTGCAAGCTCATCGAGCGCGACGGCGCCCGCGGATCCACCCTCACCCCCGCCGGCGAGCGAGCCATCGCGGTCTACGAGGAGCTGCAGGCAGAGATCAACGAAGTCATCGCCAACAAAGCAAACGACCTGATCGCCAGCATCAAAAAGTAGCTAATTTGGGACGGGGCTTTTTTAGCTGCACAACCCCTTCTCATAAGTTGCGGTGAAATAGGGACTGTTTATGCGGTTAAAGCCGTAAATCAATCCATATTTCACCGCAACTTATGGAGTCGAGGATGATTTAGCTAGTTGCGAAGGGCGTTGTCTAGGGTTGACGCTACAACCAGTGGGTTGTCGGTACCGGCGAAGAGGCGGATGGTGCTCCCCTGCTTGCCGCGTGGGGCCGAAAGACGCGTCGTTGCGCCGCCGGCGGGCGATGTGCGAAACTCCCCGGGCAAAGCATCGAACAGCTCGCCCGCGCTACGCTCGATAAGGTCAAATTCAACTGCCGGACCAAAGCCGTGCTCGAGGATTCCCGTTGCAACCGCATGGTCGGGATGCGAGCTCAGTCCGGGATAGCGCACGTTGCGCACCATCTCGTTGGCGGCCAGATACTCGGCCAGCGCACGGGCGCGGTCGAAGTGTGCCTGCATGCGGGTATTGAGCGAGTCCAGCCCGCGCTCCAGCACACCGGCCTCGTCAGCAGGCAAATTAAGCTCTGCCAAGCCGCAGTCCTCAAGCAGGGCATATGTGCACTCGGCAGCAGCATCCACACGATGGCGCTTAAGCTGCGAGCGCGCAACCGATACGGCAACCAACTTGCGTGAAGCATCACCGGCGCACACGCGGTCGAGCGCCTCGAGCGACAGGACGGCACCCAGCCGCGGCGGATCGCAGCCAAAGACGCATGCCACGGTGTTGTCCACAACCAGCAGCGCATGGGCCTCGCGAGCCGCTCGACCCAGCGCACGCAGATCGGGCACACGCAGGCCAAAGCCGCCAATAGAGTTGACGAACCACCACAGATGCGGCCCCTCGGCATCAAACGAAGCATCAAAGCCCTCGGACGCAGCAGCAAACGCTACAACCGAGGGCTCCCCCACCATAGCCACGTCGCAGGCATCAAAGCCGCGCGAAAACGCATCGGCAAAGTCATCCGCAAAGGTCACCAGGCGGTCACCGGAGCGCACAATTCCCAATAGCGACAACGCTGCTGGCACATGCGAGGCCGCGAGCAACCGCACTTCACGCGCGCCGGCCCTTGCAGCCCAGGCCTCTTCTAGCTGTTGCACGTCCACGCGGCAACCTCCCTACATAAACAAAAACCCACGATGCGGGTGTTCCCCGCATCGTGGGCAACGGCTGCAGTATAGCGCCGATAGACGACCAATCGCCTAGATATTGAGTACGTGGCAGGTCACGCTCGCACCCGGAGCGTCAACGGACACGCCATAGGCCTCCGGATAGATGCGCGTCGAAAACACGAGCGCGCCATCATTCACAAACACCTCGACCGACGAGACATCGCCGACAATGCGCACGTTACGAACCTCGTCGACGGGCTCCCAGCGCACGGTACGACCGCAGCCGGCGGAAGCGCGACCTTCATCGGTAAATCGCATCTCAAAGCGCGCGGACAGTTCGCCCTCAGCGGGCATAAACGCCAGTTTCAGCTCGCCATCAACGGACGCGGTAAACGCGCCATCGACACCGTCAACAACAACGTCAAAGCAGGTATCGCCGGCAACCTCCAACGAGCCCTCCCCCACACGCACCGAGGCATAATGGCGCTCGATCTCGCGCGCCGGCTGCTGCAGCACTACGCCGCCGTCACCGGCTGTAAGCTCACGCGGCACCGTCATGCAGTGCTGCCAGCCGCACACCACAGTGGGATCGTTGCCATAGGTCGGCTCATCGGGCATGCCCATCCAGCCGATCAAAATGTGGCGACCGTCCTCGGACGTAAACTCCTGCGGCGCATAGAAGTCAAAACCGGCGTCCCACAGGCGGAACTCGCCCAGCTCATAGGCACCGTCACCACCCGTAATGTCGCCCGATACAGGCATGTAGCCAGCGGCATACACATTGCCGCGGTCCCAACGACCGCCCTCAAGGCCCTGGGGCGAGAACGACAAAAATGCAGCGGTATCGCCATTCGCATCGAGCTCAATATAACCTGGGCACTCCCACATGAAGCCAAAACGCTCGGGCGTAGACACACGGCTCTCGAGCTCCCAGCTCAGCATATCGGCCGAGCCATACACCAAGATCTCGCCCACATCGCGACCGGCGCCCTCGCCGTGCATAGCACAAAATCGACTATCGACATGCGGACCATCCACGCGACGACGGGCGCCCAGCACCATGTGATAACGCCCGTCCGCGTCACGCCACACCTTGGGATCGCGCACGTGGCAGGTCAAATCCTCGGGATAATCCTCGGACGCCAGCACCACGCGCTTTTGGTTGAACTCCCGACCGGCAAGGCCATCAACGCTCTCCACATAGACGGTATCGGCGCGGCGGCCGGTATTGACGTAATCGTACGTACCGTCAGCATCGGAAAGCTTAACGTTGCCCGTATAGAGCACGCGAATGCGACCGTCTTCGGCAAGCGCGGAGCCCGAATACACACCATGGCAATCGAACGGCTCGTCGGGCAGCAGTGGGGCGCCAACGTAATCCCACGTCATAAGATCGCGACTCGTCGCATGGCCCCAGACCTTAACGCCACCCTCGACATCAAAGGGAGCATATTGAAAATAAGCGTGGAACACGCCGCCCGCTTGGCAAAGACCGTTGGGGTCGTTGAGCCAGCCCGCCGGCGGCATAATGTGAAAGCGCTGGCCATACGCGCCATGACCGCACTCAGAGGCAGCAGCGTCAACAGCGGCAACCAGCTTTGCAAGGTCGCGGCCAAGTGCATTAGACATATCAAAGTCCTAACGGATCGAAAGTAACAAGGCAACAGAGATCGGCACCAGATACGGGAAACGCCCGCGAGCATACAACCCGCGGGCATCCCCTCAATCAAAAGCTCTTAGGCCTGCTCGGAAGCCTTGGGCTCGTCCTTGTACAGGACAAACGAGACGCCAAAGGAAACCAGCGCGGCGACCGCAAACATGATCGCGTACTGCACGGGCTGGGCCAGGCAAAGCAGGATACCGAAGATACCGGTAACGCCCGTACCGGAGGCAGCCAGCGAAGTGAGCGCGCAGACCAGGGCGCCGCAGCCACCGCCGATGCAACCGGCGATGAAGGGCTTAAAGAAGCGCAGGTTCACACCAAAGATAGCAGGCTCGGTAATGCCCATGAAGGCGGACAGGGCCGAAGGAAGCGCCAGACCCTTGATCTTGGCATCGCGGGTCTTAAAGGCAACGGCGAGCGCGGCGCCACCCTGGGCGATGTTGGCGGCACTGGCGATGGGCAGCCAATAGGTCACGCCGTACTGAGCGAGCTGGCCCAGGTCGATGGCGGTGTACATCTGGTGGATACCGGTAACGACCGTGGGGGCATAGAACAGGCCGACGATAAAGGAACCGATGCCGAAGGGCAGGGTCAGCAGGGCCTGGATCAGACCGAGGATGGCGTTCTCGGCCCACACGAAGATGGGGCCGACGGCAACGAGCGTCACGAGCACGGTCACGAACACCGAGACGAGCGGGGTCACAAAGAGGTCGAACATCTCGGGAACGATCTTGTGCAGGCGCTTCTCGAGGAAGGCCAGAATGGCGCAGGCGATAACGATGGGGATCACGTGGCCCTGATAGCCGACCCACTCAAAGCTGTACACGCCGGGGATGACGGTGACCATGGTCTGAACGCCCTCGGAGGCAACCGTGTAGGCGCTCTGCAGCGAGGAGTTGATAAACGCACCGCCGACGACGGCACCCAGGTACGGGTTGGCGCCAAAGGCCTTGGCGGCGGAGTAGCCGATCAGGATCTGCAGAATGCCAAAGGACGTTCCCGAGACCAGGTCGGCGATCTTATAGATAAAGTTATTGGTGTCGAGCGCGATAAAGCCGTTGGAGGCCATAAAGTTGAGGGCGCTCATAATGCCCAGCAGCAGGCCCGAAGCCACGATGGCGGGGATGATGGGGACAAAGACATCGCCGAGCACCTTAATGGCGCGCATAAAGATGTTCTGCTGCTGCGCCGCGGCCTCCTTGACCTCGGCCTTGGTGGCAGCCTCGACGCCGCTGAGCGCGATGAACTCCTCGTAGACCTTGTTGACGGTGCCGGTGCCAAAAATAATCTGGAGCTGGCCCTGGGCCTCAAAGACGCCCTTGGCGCCGTCGACGTTCTCGATGGCCTCCTTGTTAACCTTGGAATTATCGGCGATCACCAGGCGCAGACGCGTGGCGCAGTGTGCGGCCGAAACAACGTTGTCGGCGCCACCGATGTTGTCGAGCACCTCTTGGGCTGATTTGCGGTAGTCCATGACTTCCCTTTCCTCCAACGGGCGCATGTGCACCCGGCCAGCTTTGACACTTACACTGTAATCGTTTTCAGTTTCATATGCCTGCAATCGTTTTCATAGTAGGGTGAACGGTAGGAAAAAGCCGGCGAAAGGTAGTTTTAAGGCAAAACCAGGCGACTCGGAGGCAGACAGACATGCCCAAGACCTAGACATTCATAAGCTGATGACCGAGCTTGAGTGTCTTGAGACCGCTCTCCCCCTCCACGCCATCGAGCGTGTTAAGCAACATATTGGTCGCCTCGACGCCACTGGTCAGGTAGCCATAATGCACGGTGGGAATGCCGCCCGTCAGCGCGCGCAAAAACGCGTTGTCGCCAAAACCGCTCACGCGGTGTATGCCCTCGCCCATGCCGCGAACCTCATCGATAGCACGCAGCGCGCCCGCCGCCATGGTGTCGGTCGCGCAGGCGATAAACGAAACATCGGGAGCGACGGAAAGCAGTTCACGCGCCGCACCATAGCCCGAGTCGAGCGTAAACGAGCCCAGGCGAATCAAGGCGGCATCGAGCGGGTTACCCGCGGCGCGCAAGCCGGCCTCAAAACCGCGACGGCGGTCATAACCGGCCGCGCGGTCCTCCTCGGTAACTCCAATGTAGGCAATCTTGCCATCCACGCGGCCCGCAAGCGCATGGCCCAGCTCAAAGGCGGCCTCGTAATCGTCGTGATAGACGCACGCCGCACCCTCAACATTCTGGCCGATCAGCACGATCGGCACGCGGCACGACTCAATCGCCCGACGATGCTCGTCGGTAATCATGGTTGCCACCAGCACAATGCCATCAACTGGGTGGTTTTGGAACAAATCGAGGTATTCGAGCTCGCGATTGGCCGCATTGTCGGTGTTTGCAAGCAGCATCTGGTAGCCACGGTGACCGAGCACCTGGCCAATGCCAGCGGTAATGCGGCTCACGGACTCCGAGTTGATTTTGGACACGATGACGCCGATGAGCTTGGTGGAGCCGGTGCGTAGCGCGCGAGCCTGGCTGGACCGCACGTATCCAGTCAGCTCAATCGCCTGCTTAATGCGCTCGGCCTTGTCCGTCGATATGTAGCCACCGTTGAGGTAGCGCGAGACGGCGGCGCTCGAAACGCCCGCCAGCTCGGCCACATCTTTCATCTTTACCACGAGCACCCCTGTCGTTGAAATCGCTTTCACCATGATACCCAACCCTCGCCCGAAAAATATTCGACTGGAAAGGTCTCAGCGGATCATTTCAACCGCCCAGGTCGAGCAAACGCCAGCGATCCACCGCCGCGTGCATGTTTATGTCAAACGTAATGCGCACGGTACCTTCGTCCATCACCCACGGCTCACGCTCATAGTTCACGATGGTCCACGGGCGCATCATGTTGCAGATGCACTCGATGTAGAACTCGCGACGGAGCGGATAGGGAAAAGCCCAATTCCGGTCAATCCCTTACCGGCAACCACAGCGAATTAAGACTGAGCAACAACACGTCAGTAAAGTTACATACGAGCAGAAAATCGCACGCAATTTCGCCTTTTCTTTATTGAGATGTAAATTTTGACAGGCCGAATCTTACATCCATACAAATGATGAAAAGGGGCGGCAATTCAAAAGAAAAGCCGCCCCCGCAGGACGCAGGCCCGTAGGTTGACTGCGTCAATACCGCTAGATTCGGCCTAGTATCCTATCGGGTCCCAAAAGGTCAATCCAGTTAAAGACGGCAGGCAGCCCGAAACAACATCTTTCATGAATCTCCAGTCCCATCAAGCCCGATCGAACTTGACCGTCAAACCAGATACGGCCCAATCACATCAAATATCTCGCCAACCTTAGTTAAAGGGTTTTGCGCAGATGGCTTAATGTTACCCAGTTCCCTATGGTACGCGACGAGGCGCCCAGCACGCTGCAATGCTTCGCCTCGCCTATCATCCACTGCCCCAAACATCCCGTCAAGGTTCTTGCGGTACTCGATGCCCAAATTCTTCGACATCTCCTGCGCGAGGGCATGCTGGCAGTCGGACGCGGACATATGCGCGGTCGTGTAGCGAAAGTGCAGAAGCGGCCACAGCTCGAAACAGGGGTTGGACCACAACGCGTGGAAGGTCCTCGAACCACCAGAGAGCTCGTTGCACTTACGCTCCATCGCGTCGAAGTCGGACGCAGGGAAGTCATCCTTGTCATACACGAGCCACACGTGGTCGAACGTCTCGGGCGCATAGAGGCAGTGTTCGACGGCGAAGTCGAGCAGGTCGAGCGTATGTTTGCCAGTCCCCTTAACGACTACGGCAACCTTCCGCTCGTTTGCTGCGCCCAACGCGGCGCGCACGCCCTCGAAGTAGCGAGGCTCAGTCTCCTTGCCCTCGGTCACCACGAGATGGCGCGTCATCTGTACCATGCGAGAGCGTCCCTCGCGCTTGCCGCTGCGCCAGTCCCTCGACTTTTTCGCGGCCATATTAATCCCACTCCTCAATGCACGTGAGATACGGGTCAGCACCATAGCGGCCGGACAGGTACTGCTTGTCGAATGCCGCGTTCTTGCTGACCAAGTTACCATTTGCCTCGTGGATGTCGGCGAGCGACCATAGCTGGCTCGCCTCCCCCTCGCCGCGTGCGGCAAACCATATCTCGTCGCGGCGAAAAACATCGTTTCGCATAGTGGACACGTCCTGAGACGAAAAGATGAGCTGCGCGCCGCTCTTGTTGACTTCGGGATCTTTGAACAGCAGAATCACGTAGCGCAGGAGCTTCGGATGCAACTTGGCGTCGAGCTCGTCGACAACGACGGTACCGCCGCGTTCGAGCGCCGCCAGCAGAAACGACGCCAACCCCATGAGCTTCTGAGTACCGGCCGACTCCTCGGACAGGCGCAGCTCATAGCCCTTGCCGTCCACCTCATGCTTTACGAAGACGCGCTGGCCGCGCCATTCCGGAGCTTTCTCAACCCTAAAGCCATCGATACGTACGTCAACGGCACGCAGAAAACGCGTGATCTCGAGTGAGTCATCCTCGTCGAGCAACTGTTCGAGCATCCGCTCCAGGTAAGAGCTGTTGTAGTTCAGGAACACGCCATCAAGAAACCAGCTGGCAGCCTCCTTGATCACCGGCGCGTCAAAGTTGATACAGAGGAACGACAGGTACGGCAGACTCGGGTTGAATCTCGCAGCCGTAACAAGTTTGCGCAGCGTGGGACCGAGCTCGACCTCAGCACCCTCGCGCTCGAACAACATTGCCGTACGCGAAGCTCCCAATTTACGCCGCCACAGTCCCTCGGACACGATCTCGTCCGCATGCACGGACAGGACATAGCGGTACTCATGCTCACCCGCGCGATAGTAGAGCTCGAACTCGGTGGGCTTAGCAGCCGACACGTCATCGAACTCGAACGCAGAGCAACGGGGTATTGAAGATCGGTTACCTTCTGGCGCATCAGTGCTGGCAGACAACAATCTGATCGGCCTTGCCACCGCCGAACGAATATAGTCAAGAGCCTCGAGCAGGTTAGACTTGCCGCCAGCGTTAGGCCCGTAAACCGCAGCCACCGGAAGGAAGCTCTGCCCGTCAGGGCACTCTATAAGGGAGCGCTCGAACTCCCTCATCGATGTTGCCTGCATGGAAAGCTCAGTTTCGTCGCGATAGGATCTATAGTTCCTGAAGGTAAACTGGCAAAGCATCGTCCTCAAAATTCCTTTCATTGTTTTGAAAAGATATTTCAGAGTTTTTATTTGATTATAGACCTTAAATAGCATCAATCAAGTGTTTGCAGCATCTAGAACAAAGGGCACAAGGCCAAAAACTCGGAAGTATGCAGCAAATCCCTGGCGTGCCGAGCGCTCCGGAATACCGCAATGCTTCTACCTGCGGATCCTATATGTGGAAAAGCCGTTGTGCTCGGGGATTCCAGAATTTGCCACATACTTCCGGAAGGCGCTTGTGGCTGCGGACACGCTAATCCATGCCCGCAGCCACAATGGCGTCAAGCCCCTATCCTCTCGGCGGGAAGGGATCGTGCCCATGGGAATCCTTTGCGCGGATTCTGCCATCGGGACGATGGGTGATTAGCTCAGAGTGCTGATTAGAACTAATTTGACGACCGCGCTTTATAGCTTCGCCCTGGGTCGTCGTAACAAAGGAAGCGCGACGCGCCCCCTCACCCTTAACCTGCCATTTGCCATCCGCCCGCTTCGTAACGTGCTGGTTTCTACCTTTCATACTCACCTCGCCTTCACGACCGATTGGTTAACGTGCTCACAGCATGAGGCTTGTAGCAAGTTCACTCGTGCCGCTTTGCTTAAAGCATAAATACCGGCGCGGACATAAATCGGACTTGGAAGGTGTCAGTGTGGGATCCCGAAGAAGCGCAAGCCGGCCTCATACTGAAGCCGCCGTATCGCTCATAGCCATTCCTATAAACGAAGCTAGTGCTACATAAACTCAGAAAACAAGGGGGATACACATTGAAAGTTAATTGGACCTGCCTCTATCTATAGGAAATCGGAAGGTCTTGATACAAGAATATCTAAATCCGCCAACTGCAACAGCCTTGTTTCCCCAGCGCATGACAGCCCATCACCCTGCAACTATTCTTTCCGATCGTCGGCAGGTTTTAAAGCCTCAGTCAACTCGTTCAGCATGGTCGTAAGTCGAGCAATGAGTCTTTTCGCATCTTCTCTATGGTCTTCGGTGACCACATCGCCGTAAAGCCTATCGTATTTTGAGCCCTTGCCGTGCGCCGCCCCCGCCGACCGAAGGTTCTGAAGGTCACGGAGAGGCTTTAGGTCCGTCACGATGTCATACCCGCTAAGAAAGGCCTCCAGCTTGTTAATACTACCCTTCGCATCAGCGCCCTTTAGAGAACTTTCATCGATGTAGTCGACAAGAGCTCTCGTAAGGGCCATAATCACGGCCTCAAATTCAGGCTCGCCATTACCAGATGGAATGTGGATTTGTTCAAGAATGCCTTCGTCAGCACGGTGGAAAGGCCTGAACAGCGCCAGGCCAAACCGCTTTTCCCACGCTTTATCAAGCTCCATGCGCGCCCTCATAAGCATGGAAACGGGGCCTGTCGGATCCTTAACCCACATGTTGAACAAATCCGTCTTGAACACCTCATCAGAAATGCGCTGGTCAACGGGTGACATCTCGAAGGAGAGGAAGTGGGTGCGCTCGCTCTCGGGAAGATCGCGTCCCAAATCGCCGAGATACACCATGACTCTGTCCGGGTTGACATTGTCAATCTCGCACCTCCACTGGCTCCCACATGAAATGTGGTGCTCGCTAACATCGAAGAGAGGGTTGCTCCTGTACTTATCGAGTACAGCGGGCTTAAAGAAAACGGGGGTTAAGTAATGTGGAGCGCAAGGCTCCTTTTCAAAGTGGGTGCCAAGCTTATTCGGGTCGCATGTGTATCGAACGAGCGAACCGTCAGGTCGTTCATCGATGATGAACTCAGGGTACCGTTCTTTCTTCTCATCGTACGGCCATACGCCGCAAGTCTCGACGTCGCCGGGCTCGATAAAGCTTCGAGCGTAAAGCATCGATAGCAGGTAGCTTTCATCAGCATCGCTCGTGTACCATTGCCCGATATGGTAATTCCCCCCGACCTCATCACTCTCTGAAATGCACTTAGTGCTCCCCAAAGGAAAGCTGGGCGCAGATGCGAATCTCGCGTCCACAAAGTGGACGAAGAGACATTGCTTAGCCGCAATAAAGCGCAGCATATATTTGGTCCTGACGCGCACCTCGTCTTCAGCAAAGTCGACGACTTTTTCTCTCTCGCCACACCTGTCGACGCTATAGTAGCAACCGTCTTCGCCGCGGTAGAGTTCAAACAGCATGATAAATTCCTGGTTGACCAGAATCTGCGCTTGGTCGAGCGGATAGAAATACTGCTCGGCAACAATAAAGTCATAGCCTTCGTCACGCCCGTTATGATAAGTGACGTCGTCTCTATACATGCAGAAGCCTGGTGAGAAGCTTAAGGCGTTCTTTAGCCAATCATCACCTGCAAGAATCTCCTCTTTTTTTGTAAGATCGGCAAAACAGGCGAAAACAGAAGGCCTTCCATCAGCAGCATCATGGTGCGAATAGACAGTAACCCATGCTCCGGAAAGAGGATTCTTAACCAGTTCGATTACCTTCTCCTGCTTAAACGGATCGGCGTCGAGACCCAAGTTGGCTAAAACCTTTGAAACCGCTTCGTTCATATGCACTCCTTATCATTTGGAACCATCATCGAAGACTAAAGCGAGGGTGAACCTTGAATCGAATCGCATCAACGCAGCCGAGAAGACTAAACACAGCACTTGATGAATAGCTTCCCGAATGGTGTTAGCCTAAAAACATGATGTACGCAATCAAACCGCCATCCATCAGAAGGCGTAATGTCCTTCTTTATATTTCGGATCCTTTCAGAATCCTCAATACCAAGATAATCGTCTTCTCCCTCATAACAGTACGTTTCTCCGCTTAGCAGTTTCAGTCGCTCCAAGTTATTCAAATACAAGGACACGTTCTCAGGGCATTGGACGATGGCATCGAATACGTTCGTATAGTTTTCGCAAAGCAATCTCCACCGAGCTTTAATTGGCATGTCATCATCTTCAACAACGCGCAAATCAATAACTGGAACATGATCCTTACCAGGCTCTTTAGAAAGAAATGACATCATTTTGGCTTCATCGGGAGTCAACTGTCCGATTATGCTAACAAAGCTCGGATGAACCAGATAAGAAACCCTTTTATCCATAGAGGACGCGAGTAAATTAACGTACAGGTCCCTTAAATCCTGACTGTCATACGAATACGACAGCTGCTGAATAGCCGGTACCACAACATTAGGTGCAGGCTCGCAAAAACAGTCCTCCGGGACGTCTCCCATCTTTCGATCAACTTGCCGAATCGCCTCCTCGATATTGTTCTCGCCGTTAACCACCCATTTCTTCCAGGGGCCAAGTATCACAGCGACCGTTCTAGGAACCAAGCTCAGAGTGTCTCCGAGCGACGAGAGCGCAGGATGCGCGACATCGTCATAAGCTTTACCCAATACAATGGATGACTGAGATGCAACTTCTTTGGAAAGCTCGTCCATTCAATCTCCCTCAATTCATACCGACATCAAGTCCATGATATACAACTCCCACATTGACACAGCCAACAACGGGAAGAGC
>CALEBN010000014.1 GCA_937943045.1 uncultured Collinsella sp.
CGAACTCGATGATGCACATGTCGGCAGCGTCGCCCAGACGGAAACCGGTCTTCAGAATGCGGGTGTAACCGCCCGGACGCTCGGCGATCTTCGGAGCGATCGTGCGGAACAGCTCCGTCACAGCCTCCTTCTGCTTGAGGTACGAGAATACCATACGACGCTGGTGCGTGGTGTCCTCCTTGGATTTGGTCACCAGCGGCTCGATGAACTGACGCAGCGCCTTGGCTTTGGCCACCGTTGTCTCGATGCGCTTGTGCAGGATGAGCGACGATGCCATGTTCGACATCAGGGCCTTGCGGTGTCCCGCCTGACGCCCGAGGTGATTGAAATTCTTATTATGTCTCATAGTTAGTCTTTATCAAGTTTGTAAATAGATACGTCCATTCCGAACTTCAAGTTGAGCGAGGCGAGCAGCTCGTCGAGCTCCGTCAGCGACTTCTTGCCGAAGTTGCGGAACTTCAACAGGTCGTTGCGGTTCAGACGCACCAGATCGCCCACCGTGTCGACATCGGCCGCTTTCAGGCAGTTGAGCGCACGGACGCTCAGATCCTGATCCGACAGCTTGGTCTTCAACAGCTGGCGCATGTGCAATACGTCCTCGTCGAACTCCTCGGCACCGTTGCTGTCCTCCATGTTGAGCGTGATCTTCTCGTCGGAGAAGAGCATGAAGTGCTGAATGAGAATCTTGGCCGCCTCCTTCAACGCATCTTTCGGATGAATCGAACCGTCGGTAGTAATCTCCAAATTCAATTTCTCGTAGTCGGTCTTCTGCTCCACACGATAGTTTTCGATCGAATACTTCACGTTCTTGATCGGCGTGAAGATCGAATCGATGGGGAGCGTACCGAATTCGCACTCGGCAGGGGTATTCTCCTCTGCGGGAACGTAGCCGCGCCCCTTACCGATCGTAAGGGTGATCTGCATCTTGGTTCCCGGTGCGAGATGGCAAATGACCAATTCGGGATTCAACACCTTGAAGAACGAAAGATAGTTCGAAATGTATCCTGCGGTCAGCTCCGTTACGCCCGCCACGTTGACCGACACCTTCTCGGCGTCCTGGTTGTCGACCGTACGGATGAAACGGATTTTTTTGAGATTCAGGATAATATCGATCATACCCTCCATCACCCCAGGGATAGCGGCAAACTCGTGGTCTACACCGGCTACTTTGACCGTCGTAATCGCATACCCCTCCAACGAAGAGAGCAGGATACGGCGCAAAGCGTTGCCGATGGTCATTCCGAATCCCGGCTCCAGCGGTCGGAACTCGAACTTTCCGAACGATGAAGTGGACTCAAGCATGATAACCTTTTCAGGTTTCTGGAATGCTAATATTGCCATAATGAATTTGTTGTTAAATTACTACTTAGAGTACAACTCGACGATCAGCTGCTCTTTGATGTTTTCGGGAATCTCCTCGCGTTCGGGCTTCTGGAGGAACTTGCCACTCATCGTGGCGCCGTCCCATTCGAGCCATGCGTAACGGCTCTTCGAAGCTCCCGACAACGACTCGGCGATCACCTCCAAACTCTTCGACTTCTCGCGAACCGACACTACGTCGCCCACACGGAGCGAATACGACGGAATGTTCACCACATTGCCGTTGACGCAGATGTGACGGTGCGATACGAGCTGACGCGCAGCAGCGCGGGTCGGAGCGATACCTAAGCGGTAAACAACATTATCCAGACGGCATTCCAGCAACTTGAGCAGGTTCTCGCCCGTGATGCCGCCCATGCGGGACGCAGCCTCGTAGGTACGGGCGAACTGCTTCTCCAGCAGCCCGTAGGTGTACTTCGCCTTCTGCTTCTCGCTGAGCTGCTCGCCGTACTCGGACACCTTCTTGCGCTTGCGCATCAGACCGTGCTGGCCGGGAGGGAAGTTACGCTTCTCGAGCACTTTGTCCGCACCATAAATAGCCTCGCCGAAACGACGGGCGATCTTCGATTTAGGTCCTATATATTTAGCCATTGTTCTTAACTTTTTAAAAATCCTTTGATAGAAGTTACTTCACGCAGTCCCACTTACACGCGGCGGCGGTTGGGAGCGCGGCAGCCGTTGTGCGGCATCGGCGTCACGTCGATGATCTCCGTCACTTCGATGCCCGCGCCGTGAATGGTGCGCACGGCCGACTCACGGCCGGCACCCGGTCCCTTGACATAGACCTTCACCTTGCGCAAACCCATATCATAGGCGACCTTCGCGCAGTCGGCGGCAGCCGTCTGAGCAGCATAGGGAGTATTTTTCTTCGAACCGCGGAAACCCATCTTACCGGCCGAAGACCAGCTGATAACCTCACCCACCTCGTTCGTGAGGGTGATGATTACGTTGTTGAAAGTCGAGTGGACAAAAGCCATGCCCTGAGCACCCACCTTGACGACCTTCTTCTTAACTGTTCCAGTTTTCTTTGCCATAACTCTCTTCTGCTATTACTTAGTTGCCTTTTTCTTGTTTGCGACAGTCTTCTTGCGGCCCTTGCGGGTGCGCGCATTGTTCTTGGTGC
>CALEBN010000015.1 GCA_937943045.1 uncultured Collinsella sp.
GAGGTCGACTTTACCCTGTGCGACCAGGATGGCGAGCCCATCGAGGGCGACGAGGGCAAGATCACCGTCTTCACCACGCGTGCTGACACCCTGTTTGGCGTGTCCTTCTTTGTTCTGGCCCCCGAGTACGCTCGTCTGCACGAGCTCGTCGAGGGCACGGAGTACGAGGAGGCCGTCACCAAGATCGTCGAGGACTCCAAGCATATCTCTGCCGTCGAGCGTGCCCAGGGCACCCTCGAGAAGCACGGTGCCTTTACCGGCCGCTACGTGGTGAACCCCGTCAACGGTGAGAAGGTTCCCGTGTGGGTTGCCGATTATGTCGTTGCCGACTACGGCACCGGCGCCGTCATGGCCGTTCCCTGCGGCGACCAGCGCGACTTTGAGTTTGCCCGCAAGTACGACCTGCCGATCGTGCCGATCATCCTGGACGATGACGACCGCGCTGCCGTCGAGGCCAGCGGCGAGACCATCGATACCTTCCATGCCGAGACCGTCGACTGGGATTGCGCCCACGCTGCCGAGGGCACGCTCGTCCAGTCCGGCAAGTACACCGGCATGCGCGGTGGTAAGCACTCCGAGGGCGAGGCTGCCATCGTGGCCGACCTCGAGGCCATGGGCTGCGGTCGTCGCAAGGTCGAGTTCCGCCTGCGCGACTGGCTCATCAGCCGTCAACGCTATTGGGGCAACCCCATCCCGGCCATCCACTGCGAGCACTGCGGCATCGTGCCCGTGCCCGAGGATCAGCTCCCGGTGACGCTGCCCGAGAACCTGGACCTGGGCGCCGGCGAGACCCTCGCCGAGTGCAAGGACTTCTACGAGACCACCTGCCCGGTCTGCGGCCGCCCGGCCAAGCGCGAGACCGATACCATGGACACCTTCACCTGCTCCAGCTGGTATTACCTGCGCTATACCGATCCGCACAACACCGAGCTGCCCTTCTCCCGCGAGGCTGCCGACCGTTGGATGCCCGTCGATAATTACATCGGCGGCATCGAGCACGCCATTCTGCATCTGCTCTACAGCCGCTTCTTTACCAAGGCGCTGCGCGACCTGGGCCTGCTGAGCGTGGACGAGCCCTTTACCAACCTGCTGTGCCAGGGTATGGTCAAGGACGAGAACGGCGACACCATGTCCAAGTCCAAGGGCAACGTCGTGCCTCCGAGTTCGGTTATCGAGCCCTACGGCGCCGACACCATGCGTCTGGCTATCCTGTTTATTGCCCCGCCCGAGAAGGACTTCGACTGGGATCCCAAGGCCGTCGAGGGCGCCAACCGCTTTATCAAGCGCGCCTGGCGTATCGTGTGGCAGCTCGTCCAGTCGGGTGACGCCAACGTGGCCTTTAACAAGTCCGTGCTCGACGAGACCGCGATGAAGCTCTATCGCGAGCGTCACCGCACCATCGCCAAGTGCACCGAGGACTTCGATCGCGGCCAGTTCAACACCGCGATCTCTGCCGTCATGGAGCTCGTCAACGCGGCGAGCGCCTACCTCAACGCCACCGAGGGTGCTGACCGCGACAAGGCCCTGTGCTACGGCGTGGCCAAGGACATCGTGAGCGTCCTGGCGCCCATCTGCCCGTTCTGGGCCGACGAGCTGTGGCACGAGGCGCTCGGCTGCGAGGGCAACGCTTACACCGCCGCCTGGCCCGAGTTCGACCTGGCCGAGTCCATCGAGGACACGGTGCAGATCGTCGTCCAGGTACTCGGCAAGGTCCGTGGCCGCATCGACGTGGCCCGCGATGCCTCCAACGAGGAAATGCAGGCTGCCGCCGAGGCCGCTGTCGCCAAGTGGCTCGAGGGCAAGACGGTCGTCAAGGCTATCTGCGTGCCCGGCAAGCTGGTCAACCTGGTGGTCAAGTAAGCACTGCGAGCATAACTGACGCATAAAAGACGAGGGGCGATCCAGTTGGGTCGTCCCTCGTTTTGCGCTGTGTGTCCTGTTTGGCTGGTGCCTAGCGCCATCCTCTACGGAATGTGTACCAGGTCCCTAAAGTAGACGTTGCCGCTTTGCTCCTCAAACATCCAAATGTTGAGGTAGATGTCGTTGAGGTCGTTGTTCACGTCAAAGTCCGGATCGTCGAAGGTGCCTACAAAGGTGAGCATCGCGGTCGTTTCTTCGCCTGCGGCGACGGGTTGGCGCATGCGCACGTCGCGGACGACACCGTTGACGTAGGCATAAGCATCGACATCGCCAGACATCATGTCGACATCGGTGTTGTTTGTCACCGCAAAGACCAACACGGCGTCACCGTAGCCATCCGTGTCCTTGCCCACGCAGGCAACATGGACGTTCTCGTCTGCCTCAAGGTCGATGGGGAACTGTTCTTGAGGGTCGGGACCTAAACCCTGGGGATCGACTATATCTTCGTCTATTTTGTCGAAACGCTCCGAAGGCGTCGTTTTCTCGATGGCTTTGGTGCTGCCGAGGTCCGGCTCGCATGGTCCGGTTTTACCATCGATGTTGTTGCAGCCCGCCAGAGCGAACGAGCAGGCAGCGACGACGAGCGCGGTCGCGCAGAGGGTGCCTAGGCGTTTCATGGTGCCTCCTTGCCGTAGAGATACTGGAAGGTTGTACGGTCAATGCGTGCGGCAGGCTTTCTCGCTACAGAATGCCTCTCAGCTCTAGTCTGGTCGATGTGTGCCCAGGGACGGAATGCCCATAGGGCCCGATTCGGTCGGCGCGCTGGGACGCATGGCCCGTTTTGGGGCTTTTGGGGAGCACCGCACAGGCGTCCTCGCCTAATTGTCCTATTCTTGTGGAGAAGCTGTGGGCGCGCTGACCTGCGAATTTCTTTAACGCTTGCACGTTTTCGCAGGTATTGGTATAGTTTGCTTGCAAATGAAGTTGTAATTGAAAGAAGTGGGGTTTCGGCCCCGCTTCTTTTTTGTATGGATGGAGGTGCCGCAATGGTCAAGACCAAGACCGAGCAGGCGATCATCGACGCGCTCGAGGCCGTCGCTCCCCAGCACGATGTCGATATTGTCGACGTTGAGCTCGTGGGCGCCACCAAGGCCCCCTGCGTGCGTGTACGTATCGAGGGTGCCGAGGGTCAGAGCCTGTCGCTCAACGACGTCACGGCCAATACCAAGTGGGTCGGCGACGTGATCGAGGAGCTCGACCCCATTTCTTCGAGCTACACGCTCGAGGTGTCGAGCCCGGGTATGGCGCGCCCGCTGCGCCGCCCGCGCGACTTTGCCCGCTTTGTGGGCGAGGACTGCGAGCTCACCTCCACCGCCACCGAGGGCCGTCGCAAGTACTCCGGCAAGATTGCCGCCGCGACCGAGACGAACGTGACTCTCGAGCTCGAGGACGGCGAGTCCGTCACCCTCGATTTCTCTGATGTTAAAAAGTGCAAGTTGAAGCCCACCTATGACTTCAAGCCCGCGAAGGAAGGAAAGTAAGATGGCAGCATCCGACATGATGTCCGCCCTGATGGAGCTTTGCCAGGAGAGGCACATCGACCAGCTCTACCTGATCGACCGCCTGGAGCAGTCGCTCGCCAAGAGCTATGCCGAGATCCTGCATCTTGAGTGGGGCGCCAAGGTGACCATCGACCGCACCACCGGCAAGATCTACGTCTACCGTCTGGAGCCGATCGACGATTCCATGGACGAGGAGGGCAACTTCACCGAGTTCGAGGAGATCGACGTCACCCCCAAGAACACGAGCCGCATTGCCGCTCAGCACGCTAAGGCCGAGATCAACGCCATCGTGCGCAACTCCGCCCGCGAGCAGATCTACGAGGAGTTCTCCGGCCGTATCGGTGACCTCATCAGCGGTACCGTGCTGCAGTCCACGCCCGACTTCACGATCGTCAAGATCCGTGATGGCGTCGAGGCCGAGCTGCCACATTTTGACCAGCGCCGTTACGAGAACGAGCGCAACGAGCGTCCGATGGGTGAGCGCTACCTGCACAACCAGCACATTAAGGCTGTGATCATCGACGTCCGTGACCCCAACTCCAACCTGCAGCCGGTTCGCGGAGAGCACAGCCGTCCGCCGATCGTCATCTCCCGCACCCATCCCGAGCTCATGCGTCGTCTGTTTGAGCAGGAGGTGCCCGAGATCTATGAGGGCACCGTCCAGATCAAGTCGATCGCCCGCGAGCCCGGCCAGCGCTCCAAGGTCGCCGTCCACTCGCTCGACGACCGCCTGGATCCCGTGGGCGCCTGCGTCGGCCCCAAGGGCAGCCGTGTCCGCGCCGTCGTAGGCGAGCTCCGCGGTGAGCGCGTCGACGTCATCCTGTGGGATGCCGATCCGGCCGTCTACGTCGCCAACGCCCTGTCGCCCGCCAAGGTCACCCGCGTCCTCATCGACGAGGAGAAGGCCTACGCCGGCGTCATTGTGCCCGACGACCAGCTTTCGCTCGCCATCGGCAAGGAGGGTCAGAACGCCCGCCTCGCCGCTCGCCTGACCGGCTGGCACATCGACATCAAGTCCGAGACTCTTGCCGCCGACATCCTCAAGAACGTCCCCGTTCACGAGGAGCCCGCCGCCGACCTGATCGGTGACGAGGAGGACGACGACGCCCGTCGCTGCGAGTACGTGTCCGAGGACGGCGTCCAGTGCCGCAACCAGGCCCGTCCGGGCTCCCGTTTCTGCGGTGTCCACGACACCGACGCCTTCGATGATGCGGAGGACCTGATCTAGCGCGCGGTTGCGCCGGACAGGTCCCGGTGCATCTCCCACGCTCGTTCAGTCTCTAGGCACCCAAGGTGCCAGAAAGGGTAGGTGAAGTCATATGGCAAAAGTCCGTGTGTCCACCCTGGCCAAAGAGTTCGGCATGACCTCCAAGGAACTGATGGGTCATCTCGCCGAAATGAAGATTCCCGCTAAGTCCGCTTCCTCCGCCCTGGAGGACGCCTACGTCGCCATGGTCCGCAAGCAGCTCGCTTCGGTGATCGAGGCCCGCGCCAAGGAAGTCGAGGCCGCCAAGCAGGCCGAGGAGGAGGCAGCCGCCGCCGAGGAGGCAGCGCGCGCTGCCGAGGCCGAGCGCGAGCGCATCGCCGCCGAGAAGGCACGCGAGGAGGAGCGCCGCCAGTTCGCCGCCGCCCAGGCTGCCGAGGAGGCCGCCCGCGCCGAGGCCGAGGCCAAGAAGAAGGCCGAGCAGGAGCGCCTTGCCCGCGAGAAGGAGGAGGCTGCCCGCGAGGCCCAGCGCCGCGCCGTCCCCGCTTCCGACTCCGGTTCGCGCTTCCGTTCGCTGCTCGACCAGATCGCCGCACAGGAGACCGTTCTCAAGGAGAAGAAGGACGCCGAGGCGAAGGCCAAGGCCGAGCGCGCCGCCGAGCGCGGCAACCGTCGTGGCGGCAACAACGACCGCCGAGGTGGCCGTCGTAACGATCGCAACGCCTCCGACAGCAACTCCGAGCGCAACGCCTCCGAGAGCCGTCCGCACAGCCATCGCACCAACGCCAGCAACAACGTCGCTGCCGGCATGGACTTCCCCAACCCCGATAAGCAGGGCAAGGGCAAGAAGCGCAAGGGCGGTCACGGCAACGATGAGGACCACTACAGCCGCATGGCGCGTGAGGCCGAGGAGTACAGCCGCGAGAAGGTGCTCGAGGAGGCCCGCGCCGCCGTCGAGGAGGCCTCTCGCGAGTCCACCGGTCGCCGCAAGAAGCGTAAGGAGAAGCGCGAGCGCGAGGCTGCTAAGGCTCAGGAGGAGCGCAAGATTGAGGAGGCGCTGGCCCAGGGCGTGAACCCCGAGGAGCTCGACGCCATCAAGGTCTCCCAGGGCGTTACCGTCCAGGAGCTCGCCGAGGCGCTCGACGTTCCGGCCAACGACATCATCAAGCGCCTGTTCCTGCTGGGCACGCCGCTCACGATGACGCAGTCCATGTCCGACGACCTCGTCGAGCTCGTTGCCGACGACCTGGGCCGTCAGATCAAGATCATCACCCCCGAGGAGGAAAACACCTTCTCGTTCTACGACGATCCCGCCGACCTTAAGCCCCGCGCCCCGGTCGTCACCGTCATGGGTCACGTCGACCACGGCAAGACGAGCCTGCTCGACGCCATCCGTCACACCGGCGTCGCTGCCGGCGAGGCGGGCGGCATTACCCAGGCCATCGGTGCTTCGCAGGTCATGATCAACGACCGCAAGATCACCTTCATCGATACCCCTGGTCACGCGACCTTTACGGCCATGCGTGCCCGCGGCGCCAAGGTGACCGACATCGTCATTCTGATCGTGGCTGCCGACGACGGCGTCATGCCTCAGACCATCGAGTCGATCAACCACGCCAAGGCCGCCGGCGTCCCCATCGTCGTCGCCGTCAACAAGATCGATAAGCCGGGCGCCAACCCCGACCGCGTGCGCCAGGAGCTCACCGAGTACGGCATCATCCCCGAGGAGTGGGGCGGACAGAACATGTTCGTCAACATCTCGGCCAAGCAGAAGATCGGTATCGACGACCTGCTCGAGACCGTGCTGCTCCAGGCCGACGTGCTCGAGCTCAAGGCCAACCCCGACACCTTTGCCTCCGGTAACGTCCTCGAGGCTAAGCTCGACAAGGGCCGCGGTTCGGTCGCTACCGTGCTGGTGACCCGCGGTACCCTGCACGTGGGCGATACGCTGGTCGCCGGCCTTACCTACGGCCGCGTCCGCGCCATGCTCGATCCCAAGGGCAACGCCGTCACCGAGGCCGGCCCCTCCGACGCCGTCGAGATCCTGGGCCTGCAGTCCGTGCCCAACGCCGGTGACGAGTTCCGCGTGTTCGAGGATGAGCGCGAGGCTCGCGCCCTGGCCGATGAGCGTTCGCTCAAGGCCCGTATCGAGGAGCAGAGCCGCGTGAAGCACGTCACGCTCGAGAACCTCTTCGAGACCATCGCCGACGCCGAGGTCAAGGAGCTCAACCTGATCATCAAGGCCGACGTCCAGGGTTCCATCGAGGCCCTTCAGGACTCGCTCGACAAGATGGATCAGTCCGAGGTCCGCATCAACACGATCCACTCCGCCGTCGGTGCGATCAACGAGACCGACGTCGTCCTGGCCGACGCCTCCAACGCCATCATCATCGGCTTTGGCGTGCGTCCCGACGGCAAGGCCCGCTCCGCCGCCGAGCGCGAGGGCGTCGAGATCCGTTGCTACGACGTCATCTACAAGTGCCTCGAAGAGCTCGACGCTGCCCGTATCGGCATGCTCAAGCCCACCGAGGTCGAGGTCTCCACGGGTACCGCGACCGTCCTGGACACCTTCAAGGTGCCCAAAGTCGGCATCGCCGCCGGTGTCCGCGTCGAGGAGGGCGAGATCGCCGCGACCGATTCCGTGCGCCTGGTGCGCGACGGCATTGTGGTCTTCAACGGCAAGATCGCCTCGATGCGCCACTACAAGGACGAGGCCAAGAGCCTCAAGAGCGGTTCCGAGGGCGGCATTGGCCTGGAGAACTTCCAGGACATCAAGCCCGGCGATCAGATCGAGGGTTACCGCATCGACCAGGTTGCCCGTACCGAGTAGGGGGCAGCGCTATGAAGCAAACGCAGGCAACCCGCCGTTTGGGCGAGCAGCTTCGCGAGAAGCTCGGTTATATCCTGCTCTTTGAGGTTTCCGATCCGCGTCTCGACCTGGTCACCCTGACTGCGGTCGAGGTCGCGGTGGACCGTTCGTTCGCACGCGTGTACGTGTCGTGCGATGCGAGCCGCTACGATGAGGTCATGGAGGCGCTTGCCAGCGCCAAGGGTCGTATTCGCAGCCTGTTGGCTCGCTCGCTCGATTGGCGCGTCACGCCCGAGCTCGATTTTCGCATCGATCGCTCGACCGATGAGGCCGAGCGCATCACGCGTGCGCTGGAAAACGTTCCGGCCACGCTTGCGATCGAAAAGGACGAGGACGGCTACCCGATAGCGGATGCCGCCCAGGAGGCAGCTTTAGATGACTAATTCCGCCGACCTCGCCTCGTGCGAGTCTGCAGATATTAAACGACGCATCCTCGAGCTCATCGAGGATGCGCCCTCCATTGCGATCTCGGGTCACACCTCTCCCGACGGCGATGCCCTGGGCTCCGTGTTGGGCCTGGGCCTTTCGCTTATGAAGGTGTTCCCCGACAAGGACATCGCCCTGCTGCTGGCAGACGACGATCCTGTTCCGCGCATCTACCGTTTTATGGAGGGCGCCGACCTGCTGGTGCCGGCATCTGCCTACACCGGCAACCCGGACCTGTTCATTTCGGTAGACGTGCCGGTCGTCGAGCGTCTTAATAATTCCGCCGAGGTGTTGCGTCGTTCGGCTCACGTGGCGTGCTTTGACCATCACCCGGCGCGCGAGGAGTTTGCCGAGGTCAGCCTTAGGTGTGTCAATGCCGCTGCTTGCGCCATGATTATCGATCGCTTTTTGGCCGATTGCGGCATTACTGCAAGCGATAGCATCGCTACCTGCCTGCTGTGCGGCCTGGTCACCGACACCGGTCGTTTTCAGTATCAGAACGCCGACGCGGCAGCGTTTCATGCCGCCTCGCGTCTGGTGGCGCACGGTGCCGATCCGGCGCGCGTCGCGCTCGAGGTATACCAGAGCATGCGTGTCGAGTTCTTGCACCTTAAGTCCATCGTCATGGGTCGCATCAAGACGGTCGCGCACGGGCGCGTGGCGTATAGCTATGCGTACGAGAGCGACCTTAAGGACTGCGGCGTCACCTCTGATGAGTGCGACGGCCTGGTCGATGTGGTGCGCTCGGTGATGGGTGTCGAGGTCTGCCTGTTCCTTAAGGGTATCGAGGGCGATACCAAGGTGCGCGGTAACCTGCGCTCCAAGGGCGATCTTGATGTTTCCGAGATTGCGGCCAATTTTGGCGGAGGTGGGCACCACGCTGCCGCCGGCTTTACCAACGCCGGAACGATTTCCGAGACGCTCACCGCGGCACTTCCCATGCTGGCCGAGCTGGTAGGGGAGGATCCCGCTTCGGTGACCGTCGAGCTCTAACTTTTTGGATGGTACATGGCTCGTCGTACACCTTCTCAACTTAATATGCTGCTCGCCGTCGATAAGCCGGTGGGCTGCACGTCCCATGACGTGGTTTCGCAATGCCGACGCGCCCTCCATGAGCGGCGCGTCGGCCATGCCGGAACGCTCGACCCCATGGCATCGGGTGTCATGGTGGTGGGCGTGGGCCAGGCAACGCGTCTGCTGGGCATGCTCACGCTCGATACCAAAAGCTACGTCGCCGACATCTCGTTTGGCGTCGAGACCAATACCGATGATGCGGAAGGCGAGGCCGTCCGCACAGTGCCCATTGCCGCCGACCTGCGCGATTCGGCCTATGCCCGCGAGCGCCTGTCCGCCATGCTGGGCCCGCAGATGCAGGTGCCTCCGGCGTTTTCGGCCATTTCGGTCAACGGCGTGCGCGCCTATAAGGCTGCGCGCGAGGGCAATGCCGTGTCACTGCCCCCGCGTCCGGTCGAGGTGTACTCCGCCGACCTGATTGCCGTGGGCGGCGAGGACGACGTTTGCGTTTGGACCGTGGCGTTTTCGGTGAGTAAGGGCACCTATATCCGTGCGCTCGCTCGCGACCTGGGTCGTGCCTGCGACAGTGCGGCACATATTTCCGCACTGCGCCGTACGGCCTCCGGTGTTGTTTCCATCGGCGCTTGCCATGCGGTCGAGGAGCTTTCTGCCGAGTCCGCTGCCGGCTTTGCCCTGGATCCCATTGCGGCACTGGGCGCCACGCGCGTCGACTTGCCGGGCGATCTTGCCGACGATCTGCTGTGCGGACGTCGTATTCCTATTGAGCGTGCGCTTGGGGGCTTCGATGCGTCGAAGGCGCCGTTTGCGCTGGTGCTCGATGGCGGGTTCAAGGCGCTCGCCCGTATCGAGGGCGGCCGCTTTGTTATGGAGCACGTCTTTCCGCAGGCGATCGGCGGTGTTCGATGATGCTGGCCTCCCACGAGCTCGCGCGTATCTTTTTCGCGGGCGAGTCGGATGAGGCCCGTATCGTCGCCGCTGATGCATTTGATGATTGCGCTTGCCTGGGCGCCGCGTCGATCGCCATCGGCGTATTCGATGGCGTGCATCGGGGGCATCACGAACTGATCGACGCGGTCGTTCGCGATGCGCATGCTCACGGCTGCAAGGCGGTCGTGGTCACCTTTGATCCCGACCCGGACGTGGTGGTGAGCTCTTCGCCCGCTCAAAAATTGATGACGACGGCCGACCGTCTGCATGCCCTGGCTCTCACCGGGGTCGATGCGGTCGTGGCCGTTCCCTTTACGCCCGCGGTGGCGGCACTTGACCACGTAGGCTTTCTTAAGTTGCTTTCGCGCGTCGTCGATATCCGCTCGATTCGTGTGGGTAGCGACTTTAGGCTGGGTCGCGGCGGCGCATCGGGCGTTGCCGAGATGCAGGCATGGGGTGCCGAGCGCGGCGTTGACGTCTATGGCCACGAGCTACTGTGCGTCGATGGACAGACGATCTGCGCCACCCGTATTCGTCAGGAGCTCCGCCAGGGACATGTTGAGCTTGCCGCCGAGCTGCTCGGCCGCCCGTATATGCTGCGAGGTATTGTTGCCGGCGGTCGTCACCAGGGCTCCGACATGGGTTTTCCCACGGCAAATATTCAGGTGCCCGAGGGCATTCAGGTGCCTGCCGATGGCGTCTACGAGGGCTTGGTGCTGGTCGACGATACCGTATGGCCTGCCGCCGTCAACGTGGGCCTGCCGCCGACGTATGCCGACGATGCCGCCTCGGCTCATCTCGAGGCCAACTTGATCGGGTATGCAGGCGACCTGTACGGCGCCTCGGTTTCGCTGGCGTTTACACGTTGGCTGCGCCCGTCGCGCGTGTTCGATTCGCTGGACGAGCTTATCGCGACCGTCGAGGGTAATATTGACGATATCCGTCATCATTTGGGTGAGCAGGGGGTGAGCATCCGTGATTAGCGATGAGGAAAAAGACCAGGTGCGCGCTGCGTCCGACCTGGTTGCCATCGTGCAGGAAACGGTTGAGCTCAAGCCCCGCGGCCATGAGTTTTGGGGTTGCTGCCCCTTTCATGGCGAAAAGACCCCGTCGTTTCACATTATCCCCGCCACGCAGGTGTGGCACTGCTTTGGCTGTGGCGAGGGCGGCGACGTCTTCACCTACATCATGAAGCGCGAGAACCTGAGCTTCCCTGAGTCGATTCGCTACCTGGCCGACCGTGCCGGCATTGAGCTGCACGATACCGGCGCCTATCGCGAGCGCGGCACCAAGCGTGCCCGCATCTACGACCTGTGCGCCGAGACCGCCCAGTTCTACCACACCATGCTCATGCGCGGTAAGGACAGCCGTCCGCGCGAGTATTTCGCCAGCCGCGGTATGGGCGGCGACGTCTGCCGCCGCTACTGCCTGGGTTTTGCGCCGGGTCGCAACGCGCTGGTGTCGCATCTGTCGCAGGCAGGCTTTACCCCGCAGGAAATGATCGATGCCAACGTGGCCGTGAGCCGTGGGCGCGGGCAGCTTGCCGACCGTTTTTACGACCGCGTGATGTTTCCCATCTTTGATGAGCAGGGTCATAACATCGCCTTTGGCGGGCGCATTATGGGTGACGGCCAGCCTAAGTACCTCAACACCGCCGAGACGAGCGTGTTCCATAAAAAGCGAAACCTCTACGGCTTTAACTGGGCCAAGGAGTTTATCGTCGCGCAGGATACCGCCATCGTGGTGGAGGGATATACCGACTGTATCGCCTGCTGGGAGGCGGGGATTAAAAACGTCGTCGCCACGCTGGGCACGGCGCTGACGGAACATCATGTAAAGACGCTCACTCGCTTTGCCAAGCGCATCGTGTATATGTTCGATGGCGACGCCGCCGGTCAAAAGGCCGCGCGCCGTGCGATTCAGTTTATCGAGCAGGATTCGATGGACCTGCGCTGCGTGGTGCTTCCCGACGGCAACGACCCCATGGAGTTCATCACCGCGCATGGTGGCGAGGCGTTGCAGGCGCGTATCGACGCCGCCGAGCCCCTCATGGACTTTGTGTACCGCTCGCTGCAGGAGTCGAGCGACATTTCCACGCCGGGCGGTCGTGCCAAGGCGCTCGAGGATGCGCTGACGCTCATCTATCCGCTGCGCGATAGCTACATGATCGATACGTACTTTATCCAGATTGCCGACCTGCTGGGGTTGGACTTGGAGACGGTGCGTTCGAGCTCGGGCCGTGTGTTTCGCGATGTTGCCAAGCGCGAGGACGCCGAGCGTCGTCGCGAGCAGAACTACGAGCGCCAGCGGGCGCAGACCGAGCGCGCAGGCAGCGCAGGCGGTCGGGCGTCTGGTTCGCAGGGGGCGTCTCGCGGCACCTGGGCGTCGGGTGCGACGCCGCCGGTGTCCACACCGGTCGAGGAAGAGCCGTACGACTATGTGCCGCTCGAGGCCTACGGGGCCGCGCCGGTCGGGGTCGTCGACGATATGCCTCCGATCGATGTGCCGGTTGGCATGGATGGCGCGGCGCCGGTTGCCGGTGCAACGGACGCGTCTGCGGCACCGACGATGCCGATCGTGCTGACCGACCTGGAACGAAAGTCTTTGGCGGGGGAGCGCGAGCTGCTGACGATGCTCACGAGCTATCCCGACCTGTTCCGCACGTATGCCGACCGCATCTGCTCGATCGAGTGGGTGGATCCGCGCCACGAGTCCATCGCGTGGGCCGTGCTCGCGACGCCGCCGGGCACCGACCCCACGGCGTGCATGGATGCGGCGCGCGCGGTGTGTCCCGAGGCAGCCTCCCTTGTTAGCGCCGGGCGCATCTCGTCGACGAGTAAGCACCCCACCGAGACGAACATCGTGTTTATGCTCGACACCCTCGAGCTCTACACCATCAAGCGCCGCATGCGCGCCGCACAGGCCAAGCTACGTCAGGACCGGTCTCTCGACGACGAGGCGCGCCGTGTGCTGACGATGCAAGCGATGCAAGATTCTCAGCGCCAGCGTGAGCTCCAAAAGTCGATCGGCGGCGTGGCAGACCCGTTCCGTTTGATCGGTTTGGAGACAGCGGGCGCCGATCAGGCCTAGATGTTGTGGTCAACCAGCGTATTTACGCCTATATCCAGTCTGAATTTTGGGTATAGACGTCAATGTGTGTGCTAAAGTAATGAGTCCTGTGGACTATGAAGGGAGAATCTGTGCCAAAAAAGAGTGAGAGCACGGGTACTGGGCTGGAATCCTACGTTGCAAAGCTCATGGGCAACGGCTCAAACAGGACTTCGGTAACCGAGGACGAGATTCAGGTCGCCCTGAAGGATATCGATGTGTCTGACGAGCAGCTCAACGCGGTGTATTCCGCGCTGCGCAACAGCGGCATCCAGATTATCTCCGCGAGCGGAAACGACGACGCCCCCATGGACGTCGACGATGACGATAACGATAGCGATACCGACGATTTCGATGACGACGAGCACGATTCCGGCTCGCTCGACGATCACGAGCTTAAGATGGCCCGTCAGGCCGACGCCGAGATGGGTTCTTCCAAGAGCAAGAAGAAGCGCACCGTGCGCACGTCCCGTTCGCGTTCGCGCGTGCGTGGCATCGATGCCTCCACGGTGATGCTGACCGGCGACCCGGTTCGTATGTACCTTAAGGAGATCGGTAAGGTCGACCTGCTGACCGCCTCCGAAGAGGTCGATCTGGCCATGAAGATCGAGGCCGGTCTCGATGCCACCGAGAAGCTCGAGGCCGCCGAGGCGGGCGAGATCGAGCTTACCCGCGCCGAGATGCGTCGCCTGACCCGCATCGAGAACGTGGGTCTCGAGGCCAAGCAGGCGCTCATCAGCGCCAACCTGCGTCTGGTCGTCTCCATCGCCAAGCGCTATGTCGGCCGCGGCATGCTGTTCCTGGACCTGATCCAGGAGGGCAACCTCGGTCTGATCCGCGCCGTCGAGAAGTTCGACTACCAGAAGGGCTTTAAGTTCTCCACGTACGCCACGTGGTGGATCCGCCAGGCCATCACGCGTGCTATCGCCGACCAGGCCCGTACTATCCGTATTCCCGTGCACATGGTCGAGACCATCAACAAGCTCGTCCGCGTGCAGCGCCAGCTTCTCCAGGACCTGGGTCGCGACCCGACCCCCGAGGAGATCGGTGCCGAGATGGACATGAGTGCCGACCGCGTCCGCGAGATCCAGAAGATTTCGCAGGAGCCCGTGTCGCTTGAGACCCCTATCGGCGAGGAAGAGGATTCCCAGCTGGGCGACTTCATCGAGGACTCCCAGGCTATCGTCCCGCCCGATGCCGCCAGCTTCTCCATGCTGCAGGAGCAGCTCACCCAGGTGCTCGACTCGCTTGCCGATCGTGAGCGCAAGGTTATCGAGCTGCGCTTTGGCCTTGTCGACGGACATCCCCGTACGCTCGAGGAAGTCGGCCGCGAGTTTGGAGTCACGCGCGAGCGCATCCGCCAGATCGAGTCCAAGACTCTGGCCAAGCTCCGCCATCCCAGCCGTTCCAGCAAGCTTAAGGACTACATCGAGTCTTAACCTCGCAAGCAAGAAGCGCCCTCAAGCACATCCGTTTGGGGGCGCTTTCATGCAGTCATTGGGGACGTCCGCAATGACTAGTCGGAAAAATTCTCAAAAAAGTTCTTGCCCTAAGCTGATTCGTCCGTATAATAAACTTCGTTGCTTGAGAGCGCACACCTATTCCTCGGTAGCTCAATGGTAGAGCACGCGGCTGTTAACCGCGCTGTTGTAGGTTCGAGTCCTACCCGGGGAGCCAGAATTTCTCAGCCCGTTCCGCTGGGCTTTTAAATTCCTCGGTAGCTCAATGGTAGAGCACGCGGCTGTTAACCGCGCTGTTGTAGGTTCGAGTCCTACCCGGGGAGCCAGGTTGTAAAACCCGTCGCTTATGCGGCGGGTTTTTTCATGCCGCGATCGCCTGTGGCGAACGTTACCGTATCAACATTTCGTGTCGCGGATGTAATCGCGAACCCCGCCACCTCAACATGGCGCACTCGTTGTAAACTATTGGAATGATTGCTCCCACGAGATGGTGCCGTGAGCACCAGATAAGGAGATTCTTGTGTCTGAGACCATTAACGGCAGCCTGAGCGTCTCGAACGACGTTATTGCCGATATTGCCGGTTATGCCGCGATGACGTGCTATGGCGTCGTCGGTATGGCCGAACAGCTCCAGGGCGCCGAGAGCGTGCGCCTGCTTGCCGGTCAGCGCCTCCGCAAGGGCGTGCTTGTCTCCGCCGACGAGAACGGCCTTACGGTCGATCTTCACGTCGTGCTCGAGAACGGCGTCAACATGAAGTCCGTCTGCCACAATCTTTCGAGCTCTGTTGCCTTCACCCTGCAGGAGATCGCCCAGATCGATCCCGCCAGCCTTAAGATCGGCATCCACATCGACGCGCTCAAGAGCCGTCTGAACTAGCATCCGAAAACGGAGATTCAAATACCCATGATTGCAAAGACCATTCGCACCTGTTTTCCGATCGCTGCGGCTGCCGTTTCCGACAAGGCCGAGGAGATCAACAAGCTCAACGTCTTCCCCGTACCCGACGGCGACACCGGCACCAACATGTCGCTCACGCTCGCCTCGGTGACCAAGGAGCTCTCCGCCCTTCCCGCCGATGCCGATATGGAGGCCATCGCCGGCGCCATCACCCACGGCTCCCTGATGGGTGCCCGCGGCAACTCCGGCGTCATCACCTCGCAGATCCTGCGCGGCGTGGCCGAGGGTCTCGTCTCTGTCGACGAGCCCATTACGTCCGCCAACATCGCCTTCGCTTTCCGTCGCGCCGTCAAGGTCGCCTTCCAGGCCGTTCGCAAGCCCATCGAGGGCACGATCCTCACGGTGCTTCGCGATGTCTCGACCAAGGCCGATGAGTGCGAAAAGAAGAAGTTCTCGGCCGAGGACGCGCTCGATGCCATCGTCGTCGAGGCCTACCAGTCCGTCGCCCGCACGCCCGACCTGCTGCCCGTTCTGAAGGAGAACGGCGTGGTCGACTCCGGCGCCTTTGGCTTTGCCATCTTCCTGGAGAACTTTGTTGCCGCCGCGCTTGGCCGCAGCACCGTTGTCGAGGATTTCTCCGCCACGTTTGATTCCGCCGGTTCTGCCCGCGACGCGGCTCTCGGTCGCGTTGAGATCGAGGCTAACGACGATTGGGAGGGCTCGGAGTTCCGCTACTGCAACGAGTTCCTCTTTAAGGCCGACGCTCCCTTTGACGAGGATGAGTGCCTTAAGTTCCTGGGCTCCATGGGCGACTGCGAGCTGCTCGTGGGTGCCTACCCCGACTACAAGATCCACGTGCACTCCAACACCCCCAACCTGGTGCTCGAGCACATGCTGCAGCTCGGTCAGATCTACGAGGTCTTTATCCACAACATGGAGATGGAGGCCCACGACCGTACCGCCAAGATTCATGAGGACCAGGAGAAGGCTGCCGAGCCCGCCAAGGCGCTGGGCTTTGTCGCCGTTGCCGCCGGTTCGGGCGAGGCCGACATCCTCAAGTCCCTCGGCGTTGACGTGATCGTCTCGGGTGGCCAGACCATGAACCCCTCGACCGCCGACCTGCTGGGCGCGGTGGACCAGGTCAACGCGACCTCGGTCATCATCCTGCCCAATAACGGCAACATTCGCATGGCTGCCGAGGCCGCAGCTTCTGCCTGCACCGACAAGAAGGTTGCCGTCGTTCCCACCAAGACCGTCCCGCAGGCGTTCTCCGCGCTGTTCGCGGTCCTGCCCGATTCCGAGCTCGAGGACGCCGTTGCCGCCATGGTCGACGCCATCAGCGAGGTTCGCGATGGCGAGGTTACTCGTGCCGTGCGCGATTCCAGCGCCTCTGACGGCTCTCCGATTCACTCCGGTGATGTCATGGGTATCATTGCCGGCTCCATCGACGTGGTCGGCTCCGATGTGAAACAGGTCACGCTCGACTGCATCAACCGCATGCAGGAGGAAGAGGAGGGCGACGCGCTGACGATTCTGGCCGGCGAGGAGCTGTCCGATGAGGCCTTCCAGGAGATCGTCGACGCCATTGAGGAGGCTCAGCCCGACCTGGAGATTGATGCCCATCGTGGCGAGCAGCCGCTCTATCCCGTGATCTTCTCGATCGAGTAGGCATCTGGCCATGTCCGAGCTGTGCTCCGTGCCGCGCGTCTCGGAGCGCTTTGCCCAGAGCAATGCGCTCGACGAGGATATCGCGCGACTCAAATATGTTTCGGGTAAACGTGAGGAGGCCCTTCGCCGTCTGGGAATTCGGACGGTGGGGGACCTCCTTCTCCATATTCCTCATCGATATCTCGACTTTACGCGCTCCTGGTCCATTGAGATGGCTCCCATCGGTACCGTTTGCACGATTGTCGCCACGGTCGATCGTATCGTCCAAAAGCAGCCTCGCCCGCGTATGCAGGTGACTGAGGTCTCGCTGGTGGACGAGACGGGGGTGCTGCAAGTCGCCTTTTTCCGTCAGCCATGGATTGCCCAGCAGTTTAAGCAGGGAGACCGCCTGGCCGTGATGGGTAAGGTCGAGTTTGCCTACGGCTTTAAGCAGATGGCCTCTCCGCATTTCGAAAAGCTCGAGGGTGGGCGTGCCGCGGGCACCATTCTGCCGGTCCATTACGTGAGCGATGGCGTGAGCCAGGCGTGGATGCGCCGCATCGTTAGCGGCGCACTCGAGGTCGTCGGCAATCCCTTCGACCCGATTCCCGCACGCTTGCGCGTCAAGCGCCGCCTGATGAGCAATGCCCGTGCGCTGCGCTCAATTCATTTTCCATCGAGTATGGCCGAGCGCGATATCGCGCGCGCACGGCTTGCCTACGAGGAGTGCCTCTACCTTCAGCTGGCGCTGCGCCTGCGCAACGACGGCGGCTTGGTCGAAGTCGCTCCCTACGCCCACGCCGCGGGTGAGCACCTGGCGGCGCTCAGGGAAGCCCTGCCGTTTTCGCTGAGCGACGAGCAGGAGGCCGCGTTCCAAGACATCCTGCACGACATGTGCGATGGCGGGCGCGTGATGAACCGCCTGCTACTGGGCGACGTCGGTACCGGCAAGACGGCCGTCGCCGCCTGCGCGCTGGCTGTCGCGGCCGATTCGGGCACCCAGTCCTGCGTTATGGCGCCTACGGGCGTGCTGGCGCGCCAATATGCCGATAAGACCGGCCCCTTGCTCTCCCAGGCTGGCATGTCTTGGGCGCTCCTGACGAGTGCCACGCCGGCGGCCGGGCGCGAGCAGATCCATGCGCAGCTGGAATCGGGCGAGCTCGACGTCCTCTTTGGAACCCACGCGGTCCTTTCGGACAACGTGGCGTTTAAGCATCTGTCGCTTGTCGTCATCGACGAGCAGCACCGCTTTGGGGTGGGCCAGCGCAATGCTCTGCGTGCCAAGGGCCCGGGTGCCGACCTTCTCGTTATGACGGCCACGCCCATCCCGCGCACGTTGGCGCTCTCGGTCTACGGCGACCTGGACACGAGCATCATTCGCCATCGACCTGTTCCGGGTGCGGGCGTTACGACGCGCGTGCTCACCGAGTCGAGCCGCGACCTGGCCTACGGCGCCATCCGCGATGCCCACGCAAGGGGCCAGCAGGCCTACGTGATTTGCCCGCTCGTGGAGCCGAGCGACTCGGCCGATGAGCTTGAGGATGTTCCTGGTATCGCTCGTGACGACGAGGGCCGTGTGACCGTGCCCGTGCCGCTGCACGATACGGCAACCGAGCTCGACCGACTGCGTCTGGCGCTGCCGGGACTTACCATCGAGCGCCTTCACGGCCGCATGCCGGCGGGGGAGAAGGACCGCGTGATCGACGCCTTCAAGCGCGGCGAGATCGACGTGCTCGTCTCGACCACGGTGGTCGAGGTAGGCGTCGACGTGCCCAACGCCACCGTCATGGTCATCGAGAACGGTGAGCGCTTTGGCTTGGCGGCCCTGCACCAGCTGCGCGGCCGCGTGGGCCGCGGCAGCGTGTCGGGCACTTGCCTGGTCATGACGCACTCCAAGGGCAACGGTGGCGCGTCGGCGGCACAAGACCGTCTCCAGTCGCTCGAAAAGACCTCTGACGGCTTTGCGCTCGCCCAGATGGACCTGCGCCTGCGCCACGAGGGCGAGATTCTGGGCTACCGCCAGCACGGCGGCGTGACCCTGCGCTTTGTGGACCTGGACGCCGACGAGGATCTTATCGAATGGGCCCATTTGGACGCGGTCGAGCTCTTGCGGTATGCTTGCAACCTTGACTCCGTGGCGACGCGCCCCTTGCGCGACGCGGTCGCCATGCGTTATCGACATATCTTTAAGGAGGTCAGCGGAGGATGAGAATCATCGGCGGTGAATGGCGCGGCCGCAAGATCGAAGAGCCGCGTGGGCGCGATGTCACCCGTCCCACGACCGATCGCGTGCGCGAGGCATGCGCGTCCATGGTCATGTCGGCGTTCGACTTCGATCTGGACGAGGTCCGCGTGCTGGACGCCTTTGGCGGCTCCGGCGCCCTGGGAATCGAGATGCTCTCGCGTGGCGCCCGCTCGCTCACCACGTTCGAGATCGATCGCAATGCCGCCCGTCTGATCACCAAGAATATCGAGTCGCTGTGCCGCGACCGCTCGCGTTGGCGTGTCGTTACCGGCGATGTGCTGGCGAGCGCCTCGCGCGGCCGTGTGCCGGGTGGTCCCTTTGATCTGATCTTGCTCGACCCACCCTATGCCTTTGGCGCCGAGCCGGTCGAGGAGCTGCTGCAAAATCTTTCCCAGCAGGGACTGCTGGCGCCCGGGGCCTTTGCCCTTTTTGAGCATGCCGCAGCCGATGCAGGTGCTCATCCGGCTTGTTTTAAGACCGTGCGAGAGAAGCGCTACGGCATTACCTCGGTTGACTTGCTGCGCTGGGTGGCCGAGGACGAGAACGACCATGCTGACGAGAACGAAAATGACGAGGATGTGCCTTCGGAGGACACCCATGAATGACACCATCAACCGCGTAATCGTCCCGGGCACCTTCGATCCCATCACCTTTGGCCATATCGACGTGATCCGCCGAGCTCGCCGTATCTTTCCCAGCGTGATCGTCGCCGTGGCCGAATCGCAGGGTAAAAACGGCGTGGGTACCACCTTTATGCTCGACGAGCGCGTGGCGCTGGCCCGCGAGGCCCTCGGTGATTTGGACGGCGTCGAGGTACTGCCCTTCACCGGCCTGCTGGTCGACTTTGCACGTGAACAGAGGGCGGGTGCCGTCGTTAAGGGTCTGCGCGCCATGACCGACTTTGAGTACGAGTTGCAGCAGGCCGACCTCAACTATCGCCTGGATAGCGAGCTGGAGTCCATCTTTGTCATGAGTGCTCCGCAGTACGGCTATATCTCGAGTTCGGTGGTGCGCCAGATCGCGTCGCTTGGCAGCGACGTGTCGACGTTTGTGCCGCCCAACGTGGTCGAAGCACTCAAACATCGCTTTTCGTGACGTTTTTTATTGCCTGGTGGCATGTGGTAAACTAACTCGATGATATGTTACCTATGAAAGGAGACCGGATGCCGGGCGAGAATTTTCCTGGCGACAGGATCGTGAGTCTTGTCGACGAGCTCGAGGGGCTCATCGAAGAGGCTAAGACGCCGTTCGGCAAGAACGCCCAGATGAAGGTTATCGACGCCGACGTCTTCTTTAACATCCTCGATGAGATCCGCATGAGCTATCCCGAGGAGTGGCAGAAGTCCCGCCGTATCCTCAAAGAGCGCGAGGAGCTTATGGCCTCCGCCGCCGCTCAGGCCGATTCCATCATTGCCGATGCTCAGCAGCAGGCGCTCACCATTGCCGGTGAGCAGGAGATCGTCCGCTTAGCCCAGCAGCAGGCCGACGACATCCGCGACCGTGCCCAGCAGTACGAGCGCGAGACGCGTTATGCCGCCGAGGATTACGCCGAGCAGGTCTTTACGCACCTCGAGGAGAACCTTAAGAGTCTGACCGGCACCGTCACTCGTTGCCGTCAGCAGCTCAACGAGGGCGCCGCTCAGCAGAACGGTCAGTGGTAATGGCTGAGTTCCCGAGCGTAACCGTCGATCTTTCCGAGCAGCTCGAGTTTCCCGGAGACTCTTATCCGCTGACCGGCAAGGTCGATGTCGCCACCTACACGGTGGGCGAGAAGGAGTACCAGCTGCAGGACGGCATTTCCTACGACGTGGTCTTTACCAACGCCGGTACCGGTGTTCTGCTTTCGGGCATGGTCCGCGCTCACGCCACCGGCGAGTGCGATCGCTGCCTGGAGCCCGCATCGTTTGATATCGCAGGCGAGATCGAGGAGTTCTACCTCTTTAACGAGCCCGAGGACCCCGAGGCCTACGAAGACGGCTACGAGTTGCTGGGCGAGGATCGCATTGTCGATCTGGGTGAGCCCATCAACGACGCGGTCGTCATGGACACGCCGTTCGTTGTCCTGTGCAAGCCCGATTGCCGCGGCCTTTGCCCCACCTGCGGCATCAATCTCAACGTCGAGCAATGCGATTGCGCCGCCAAGGCGGAGGCCGAATGGGCCGCTGCCACGGAAAATCCATTTGCAGCATTGAAGAATCTCAAGCTTGACGAGTAAAACTGTGGTAGTATCGCTACTTGCGCGTAATCGCCACACTGGATAGTTCATAAGGAAGGTCACTATGCCCGTACCTAAACAAAAGCAGGGTCGTATCCGCACCCATACCCGTCGTTCCGCCAACATGAAGATCTCGGCTGCGGCTCAGTCCACGTGCCCCCGTTGCGGCGCTGTTAAGCTCCCGCACCACGTGTGCCCCAGCTGCGGTTTCTACAAGGACCGCGAGGTTATCGTTACCGAGTAACTGTATACTCTGGATACGATGCCGTTCCAACTGGAACCACAATGGCCGGCTCAATGAGTCGGCCATTTTTGTATAAGGAGCATATGAAATGAGTAACGTTCGCGTTTGTGTAGACGTTGTGGGCGGAGACGAGAGGCCCCAGGTTGTCCTCGACGGTATCGAGGCTGCGCTCGAGGCAGATTCCGAGATCGAGATTTTGGCCGTCGGTCCCGCCGAAATCGTCAACCCCTTTGCCGCAGCGCATGCCCGCGTGGAGGCTCTGGAGGCCCCCGATGTCATCAGCATGGAGGACGATCCCATCCGCGCCGTGATGACTAAGCGCAAGTCCTCGATCGTGCTTGCATGCCGTGCCATTAAGAAGGGCAATGCGGACGCGTTTTTCTCGGCCGGCTCGACCGGTGCCATGACCGCTGCCGCCACGGCCTACGTCACGCCGTTTAGGTATTTGGCAGAGGGCAAGAAGCAGCCGGTCCGTCCGTGCTTGACCAACGCACTGCCCAATCGTGCCGGTGGCCTGACGGTGCTGTGCGATATGGGCGCCAATCCCGATGTCACGGTGGACGATATGGTGCGCTTCGCCCAGATGGGTGCTGCCTATGCCCGCGTGGTTTTGGGCATCGAGCATCCTCGCGTGGGCCTGCTTGCCAACGGCACCGAGGACGAGAAGGGCTCCAACTTTACCAAGTCGTGCTTCCCGGCCATGAAGACCGCGGTTCCCGGCTTTGTGGGCAACTGTGAGGGCACCGACCTTACGTCGGGCAATTTTGACGTCGTGGTCGCCGACGGCATGTCGGGCAACATCGCGCTCAAGGCCACCGAGGGCGCTGCCAAGTTTTTGCTGCAGGAGCTCAAGGGTGCCTTTATGTCCTCGCTCGGCACCAAGATCGCCGCGCTGCTCATCAAAAAGCAGATGCGCGAGATTAAGGCCAAGCTTTCGGGCGACGCCAAGGGCGGCGCGATTCTGCTGGGCCTGCGCGGTGTCGTGTTGATCGGCCACGGCGCCACGTCGGTCGAGGCCGTCAAGAACGGTACGCTTGCCGCGGCCCAGGCCGTACGTGCCGGGCTTGTCCAGGACGTTGCCAATTCCATGGACGGTATCGTTTTGTAAGAGCCCCGTTACGTGGCTCAACCTGTACCGTGTGGGGTAGAATCGGAGCCGTATTGCAACGCGGCTCCGATTGCCGTGTTGTGTTGTGTTCCATGACATACGAGAGGAAGCGCTATGGACCGCTCCGAAATCTTCGATAAGATCGCCGAAATCGCCGCTGACGTGCTGGGCGTCGATGTCGCCGACATTAGCGACGAGACCACTTTTGACGATCTCGATGCCGATTCGCTCGAGCGTCTGCAGCTGGTGACGGCCATTGAGGACGAGTTCGACCTCGAAATCGATGACGAGACCCTGCTGTCGCTCAACTCTGTCGCCGACGCCGTCGACGCGATCGAAAACGCCAAGGAGGCCTAAGTCTTGGCTTTGTCTGAACGACTCACGCGCGCCCAGGAGATTCTGGGCCATGAGTTCAATAACAAGGTGCTGCTGCGCGCGGCGCTCACGCATCCCTCGGCCGTCGAGGGTCTGCCGGTCTCTGCCAGCTATGAGCGCCTTGAATTTTTGGGCGATTCCATTTTGGGCGCCGTGGTGGCCCGTTCGCTCTTTGAGTCCTATCCCGAGTTTGACGAGGGCAAGCTCACACGCCTGAAAGTGTCCCTTGTCTCGGGCGCCACGCTGTCCGAGGTGTCGCACGAGCTGGGTATCGACGACATCATCATCTTTGGCGCCTCCGAGACCGGTACCGGCGCGCGCGGTCTGCACTCGGCGCTTGAGAACGTTTACGAGTCGCTCGTGGGCGCGTTGTATCTGGATGCCGGTTGGGATGCGGCGGCGGAGTTCATCCACCGTACGCTTAAGCCGCACCTGGCCACCGAGCGTGCCGAGCACCCCGCGAACCCCAAGTCGTTCTTGCAGGAGTGCGTGCAGGCAGACGGCCACGAGCCTCCCGCGTATAAGCTGGTCGGCTCCGAGGGCCCCGCACATGCGCCCACCTTTACCGCTGTGGTGCTCATCGACGGTATTCGCCAGGGCCGCGGCACCGGTTCCTCCAAGAAGGAGGCCGAGGGGGCCGCTGCACTCGAGGCGCTCGACCGCATGGGCTACACCACCAACGGCGTGATTCTTAACAAGAAGCCTGTTTAAGCGAGGAACCGTGTATCTCAAGTCCCTCACGCTCAAAGGGTTCAAGTCGTTTGCCGACCGCGCCCATATGTCATTTGAGCCGGGCCTGACCGTCATCGTCGGTCCCAACGGCTCGGGAAAATCGAACATCTCCGACTCGATTCTGTGGGTCCTGGGCGAGCAGAGTGCCAAGCAGCTGCGCGGCCAGGCCATGGAGGACGTCATCTTCTCGGGCTCGTCGGCGCGCAAGCCGGTGGGTGTCGCCGAGGTCACGCTGGTGCTCGATAACTCGGACCATATGCTGCCCGTCGACTTTGACGAGGTCGCCATCACCCGTCGTATGTACCGCTCGGGCGAAAGCGAGTACCTCATTAACTCGAGCCCGTGCCGCCTGATGGACATTCAGGACATCCTGCACGATTCGGGCCTGGGCAAGGATACGCATTCCATCATCAGCCAGGGCAAGCTCGACGCCATTTTGCAGAGCCGCCCCGAGGAGCGCCGCGCTCTTATCGAGGAGGCTGCCGGCATCTCCAAGCACAAGCGCCGCAAGGAGCGTGCGCTCAAGAAGATCAAATCGATGGACGAGCACCTGACCCGTGCCCGCGACATCAATAAGGAGATCGCCCGTCAGCTGCGGCCACTGGAGCGTCAGGTCGATCGCGCACGCAAGTACAAAGAGCTGTCCTCGCGCGCGAACGAGCTTACGCAGATGCTGGCCGTCGATGAGCTTCGTTCGCTGCAGTCGCAGTGGAACGACCTGGAGAGCCGCTCCAAGGAGGGCGCTGCCGAGCTTGAGCTTGCGCAATACCGCTTGGGCGAAAAGGAGCGTGAGCTCGAGAAGCTCCAGGTCATGCTCGAGGAAAAGGGCCTGTTTGTGGGCGATCTGGGCGAGCAGCGCCGCCATATGCAAGACGTGGTCGGCCGCATCAACTCCGATATGCGCCTGCTCGAGGAAAAGGGCCACAACATGGTGTCGCGCCTGTCCGACATGCGCGGCCAGATCTCGAGCTCCGAACATCAGCGCCGTCGCGTGGTCGAGGAGCTCGAGGATGCACGTGCCCAGCTTGAGGAAGTGACCGGTGCGTACATGCAGGCCCAGGACGACGTTGACGCCGCCGGACCTGCCGCCGCCCAGCTCCACGAGCGTCGCGTTGCGCTCGACAATCAGATTTCGCAGCTCACGCGCGAGCAGCGCGATGTCCAGCGTGTGGCCGATAACGCCGCGCTCGAGCTCGCCAAGGTGAAGGACTCGCTGAGCAATGCCGAGGTCGAGGACAACATGTACGCCTCGCGCCTGGAGCAGATCGACGAACAGCTCGAGGAGGTCACGGCATCGCTTGATAGCCGCCGCAACCGTGGTGAGGAACTTGACGGTGCGCTCGATCAGGCCCGCCAGGCCCAGATTGATGCTCGCGAGGCCACCGAGGTCGCCCGTGCGGCGTTGAAGGACCTGCGTAATCGTGAGAGTGAGGCGCGCAACAAACTTTCCGAGGTGCGCTCGGAGCTTGCCAGCCAAAAGAAGCTCGATGCCCGCATGGCCGACAGCTCGCCGCTGGTGAGCCGTCTGATGGGCGCGATGGGCGATGATGTCTCGGGTCGTCTGGGCGACGTGCTCGAGGCTCCTCGTGAGCTCGAGGGCCTGGTCGAGCAGCTGCTTGCTGGCGATATCGATGCCTTGCTGTTTGATGACGCCGCTACGCTTGAGCGCGCCGGTCGTGCGGCTCTGGACCAAAAGAAGGCCTCGGGCGAGGCGCTGCTGGTGGGTCGCGGCGTGAGCGGCTCTGCTGCTGCCAAGGGCGCTGCCGGTTCTCGTCTGGTCGACCGTCTGTCCGTGCGTTCCGGGTATGGCCCGGTTGTCGAGGCCCTGCTCGGCGGCTATTACGTGGTCGATGACTTGGCTGCCGCGCTGGCGGCACCAGTCGTTGACGGTGTGACCTATGTGACGCCCGATGGCGCCCGCGTGAGCTGTGGCGGCCTGGTGCGCGTGGGACTCGATGCCGGCGAGGCTTCGGGTGCCCTGGAGCGCAAGCGTCGCATTCGCGAGCTGGAGGGCCTTGAGCCCGATTTGGCTGCCGTGTTTGAGCATGTGTCGGATCAGGTCGTCGAGGCTAATGCGGCCGTCGAGGAGGCGCGTGCCGCCGAGGGCGATGCCGCCGGCGAGATCGCCCGTCTTGAGGGCGAGCGCCGCTCGCTGCTCTCCGAGATCGGCCGCCTGGAGCAAAGCGCCAACAACGCCGAGGTCGAGCGCGTGCGCATCTCCAAGCGCCGCGAGCAGGCCGCCGAGGCCGTTCGCGCTGCGCGCCCGCGCGTTGACGAGCTCACCCGTTCGCGTGACGAGGCCCGCGCGCAGGCAAGCGACCTGGGTCTCCAGATTGCCGAAGCCAACGACGAGCTCGATCGCGTGCGTCGTGACGATTCCGAGGCAGCCGGCAAGCTCGCCGATGCCAAGGTCCGCCTGGCTCAGACGAGCGAGCGTCTGCGTTCGCTGAAGGGCCGTGTGCCCGACCTGGAGCATCGCCTGGAGGGCATCGACCGTCGTATCCGCGGAACACGCCAGGCTTCGCGCTCGCTCGAGTTGCTGCGCCTGCGCGTCGACCCCATGCACGAGCGCTATTCGGCCCTGCTGGAGCGCGCGTCGGATTGGGCCGCGCGTCTGCGTGACCAGGCTTCGCTCGAGGAGGCGGACTCGGCCTCGCTTAAGAAGACCATCGAAGACGCCAAGGCCGAGGTTGCTCGTGCCAAGGAGCGGGTTGATGCCGCCACGGCGACGCAAAACGAGTTCAAGGTCGCACGCGGCAAGCTCGAGGTCCAGGTAGGGGCGGCCATCAAGGCCATTACCGCCGATTGCACCACGGTGCTCGAGGAAGCGCTCATGCTTCCTGCGCCTACCGACCGCGACGCCGCCGAGCGCGAGCTCAACCAGCTCGTGCGCCAGATCAACAACCTGGGCCCTGTGAACCAGGTTGCCATGGAGGAGTACGAGCAGCTCAAGCGCCGCGCCGATTACATCGAGGAGCAGCTGGCCGATCTTGAGAGCGCACGCAAGGCGCTCACCAAGATCACGGTGGCCATCGACCGCAAGATGCGTAAAGCCTTCCTGGTGACCTTTGAGAAGGTCGATGCGAACTTCCGCGAGATCTTCGCCATGCTGTTCCCGGGTGGCCAGGCACATCTGGAGATGACCGATCCCGAGCATCCGGCCGAGACAGGCATCGAGGTCGTGGCGCAGCCGCGCGGCAAGCGCATCACCAAGATGATGCTCATGTCGGGCGGCGAGAAGAGCCTGACGGCGCTCGCTCTGCTCTTTGCCGTGTATCGCACGCGCACGGTGCCGTTCTATGTGCTGGATGAGGTCGAGGCGGCGCTCGACGACGCTAACCTGTCCAAGCTCATCGGCGCACTCGACGTGCTGCGTTCCGATACGCAGCTCTTGGTTATCTCGCATCAGCGCCGTACTATGGAGGACGCTGACGTCCTCTACGGCGTCTCGATGCAAGCCGACGGCGTCAGTCGCGTCGTCTCGCAAAAACTCGATCGCGAAACCGGAAAGGTCGTGAATGCATAATGGGATTCTTCGATGCTCTCTCGCGCGGACTTGAGCGCAGCCGCGAGGCCCTCAACGAGGTCTTTTATTTTGGCGGCGAGGTCGACGAGGATTTTTGGGAGGACCTAGAGGACACTCTCGTCATGGGTGACATGGGTGCCGAGGTCGCGATTAAGGTGTCCGATGACCTGCGCGATGCCGCGGCCAAGAAGAACCTCAAGACCGCCCCGCAACTCCGTCGCGCCCTGGCCGAGCAGCTCGAGCAACATTTTGTGCCCGCCGAGCGAGATCCGTTCGCCGACACGCCGAGCTGCGTGCTGTTTGTGGGCATTAACGGTGCCGGCAAGACCACCACGGTCGGCAAGATCGCGAGCGCCATGGCTGCCCGCGGCAAGAATGTCGTGATTGGCTCGGCCGATACCTTCCGCGCCGCCGCCATCGAGCAACTCGATGTGTGGGGCCAGCGCGCCGGTGTCCCCGTCATCAAGCGCGACCGCGGCTCCGACCCGGCAAGCGTTTGCTACGACGTGCTGGACGAGGCCGACAAGCGCGGCAGCGACCTGGTGCTTATCGACACCGCCGGTCGTCTGCACACGAGCCCCGAGCTCATGCGCGAGCTTGCCAAGGTGGTCAATGTGACGCGTAAGCGCGCCGCCAATATGGCCGCCGGCCCCATGCCCGTCTCGGTCGTACTCGTAATCGATGCCGCGACAGGCCAAAACGGTCTGAACCAGGCGCTTGAGTTTAACGAGGCGTTGGGTCTGGACGGTATTATCATGACAAAGCTGGACGGCACGGCTAAGGGTGGCATCGCCATGGCCGTGGCCGAGAAGCTCAAGCTCCCAATCCTGCGCATCGGCGTGGGCGAGCAGGTCGATGACCTGCAAGAGTTCAATGCCAAAGATTTCTGCCGCGCCCTGGTGGGCGAGTCCAATTAAGGAGTGACTAGTGTTTGATTCTCTGAGCGATCGCCTCAACGACACATTTGACCGCCTGCGCGGCAAGGGTAAATTGACCGAGGCCGATATTACCTCGGCCATGCGCGACATTCGCATGGCGCTGCTCGAGGCCGACGTCAACTTCAAGGTCGTCAAGGAGTTCGTCGCCAAGACCAAGGAGCGCTGCATGACCGCCGAGGTCATGGAGTCGCTGTCGCCGGCGCAAAACGTCGTCAAGATTGTGCTCGACGAGCTCACCGAGATGCTCGGTTCCACCGAGAGCAAGCTCGTCTTTAGCAACCGCATTCCCAATGTCATCATGCTCGTCGGCCTGCAGGGCTCCGGTAAGACCACGGCTGCCGTAAAGCTGGCCTACCTGCTCAAGAAGCAGGGCCGCTCGCCGCTGCTCGCCGCGTGCGATGTCTACCGTCCCGCCGCTGCCGACCAGCTGGCCACGCTCGGCGGAGAGATCGGCGTGCCGGTCTTCCGCGGTGACGGCGAGCATCCGGTCGACATCGCCAAGGGCGCCATTCAGGAGGCCGTCGACCACCTGCGCGACGTGGTCATCGTCGATACCGCCGGTCGTCTGCAGATCGACGAGCAGATGATGCAGGAGGCCGTGGACATCAAGAAGGCCGTCAAGCCCGATCAGGTGCTGATGGTCGTCGATGCCATGACCGGTCAGGATATCGTCAACGTCGTCTCGACCTTCGCCGAGCGTACCGATTTTGACGGCGTGATCATCTCCAAGCTCGATGGCGACGCCCGTGGCGGCGGCGCGCTTTCCGTGCGCCAGGTGACCGGTAAGCCCATTAAGTTCGTGAGCATGGGCGAGAAGCCCGATTCGCTGGAGCCGTTCTACCCCGATCGCATGGCCAAGCGCATTTTAGGCATGGGCGACGTCGTCGGTATTATCGAGAAGGCCCAGGAGGCGGCCGACGCCGAGCAGCTCGAGGCTGCCGAGCGTATGCTGCGCGAGGGCTTTACCATGAACGACATGCTCGACCAGATGAAGGCCGTTAAGAAGATGGGCGGCATGAAGGGCATTCTGGGCATGCTCCCCGGTGGTCAGCGCGCGCTCAACCAGATGGGCGGCAACCTGGATGAGGGCATCTTCGACAAGAACGAGGCCATCATCATGTCTATGACCAAGGAGGAACGCCTTCGTCCCTCTATCATTAACGGCCAGCGTCGCGCCCGTATCGCCAAGGGCGCCGGCGTGACCCCCACCGAGGTGAATAGCCTTATGAAGCAGTGGGGCGAGATGAACAAGATGATGGGCCGCATGCGCACGATGGCCAATCAGGCGCAGGCCGGTGGCAAGAAGGGCAAAAAGGGTAAGAAGGGCAAAAAGATGCGCATGCCCAATATTCCCGGTCTGGATGCCATGGGTCTGGGCGGCATGGGCGGCCTGGGAACGGGCGGTCCTAAGTCGGATATGGACCTGCTGCGCCAGATGGAAGCTCAGATGCGCAATAAGAAATAGCGACTGGTTGAGTCGTGTATGGCGAAGGCCGCCTGGATGGTACTCCAGGCGGCCTTCGCCGTTTGTTCGCAGGTTGTCACACACGTGGAAGCGTGCTTGCGCCAGGGCACGTGCCGCTAGTGGCAGCCGCAGCTCTCGTGCCTGTCGTGGTCGTGATGGCCGTGGCAGCCGCAGGACTCGCCGTGCTCATGGGCGTGCTCGTGGTCGTGGCCATGGCAGTCGCAGGTGGCCTCGCCGGTCTGAGCGAGCTTGCCTGCAATGAGGGCCTCGACGCAGGCGTCGCAGCTGCCCTGGGCGCCCGCATAGACCGTGATGCCGGCCTGGGTGAGCGCGTTGATGGCCCCGCCGCCGATACCGCCGCAGATGAGCGTGTCAACGCCACCGTTGGCGAGCAGGCCCGCCAAGGCGCCGTGGCCGGTGCCACCGGTGCCCACGACCTGCTCGTTGAGCACCTTGCCATCCTGGATGTCGTAGATCTTGAACTGTTCGCTGCGGCCAAAGTGCATAAAGATGTTGCCGTTGTCGTGCGTCGTTGCCACCCTCATGGTGCCGACCTCCTTTGCTGGCCATGCGGCCGTCGTCGTGGTGATGGGGGAGTATGCGATATTGCCGCCCTCGATACTGAGCGCCCGCCCGTTGACCAGCGCGTTTGCCACCTTGCGATGCGCGCGGCTGCAGATTGACGCCACCGTGGCGCGGGCAATGCCCATGCACTGGGCGACTTTCTCCTGATTGAGGCCTTCCAGGTCGCATAGGCGCAGGACCTCGAGTTCGTCGACCGTCATGTCGATGGCATCTCCGCTGGCAAGGCCGTCGGGGGTAAAACCGCGATATTCGGGGATGATCCCAACGCGGCGTAATTTTTCTCGTCTTCCTGCCATTCACTCTCCTAATCTGACATATGTCAACAATAGAATATCGAACGTGCGGATATGCGCAAGGAATTTCTGGCATATGTCAGAAAATGAGGGCTTATGTTTGGGCTGTGGGGTCGCGTGCGCCTGGGCTACAATGAATTTCGCTTATAGGCGACTGACAGGAGGGTCAATGAGCAAGGCTGATCAACAGTTTGTAACCATGTGCCGCGATATCTTGGACCATGGCACCACCACCGAGGGCCAAAAGGTCCGACCGGTGTGGGAGGACGGCACCCCTGCCTATACCATTAAAAACTTTGGCGTTACGGCTCGCTACGACCTGCGTGAGGAGTTTCCCGCGCTCACACTGCGTCGCACGGCGCTTAAGTCTGCCATGGACGAGATCTTGTGGATCTATCAAAAGAAGTCAAATAACGTCCGCGACCTCAACAGCCATATTTGGGATGAGTGGGCCGACGAGACTGGCTCCATCGGCAAGGCCTACGGGTACCAGATTGGGCAGAAAAGCCATTATGCCGAGGGTGACTTTGACCAGATGGACCGCGTGCTGTACGACCTTAAGAACACGCCGTACAGCCGCCGCATCATGACCAACACCTACGTGTTTAGCGACCTGTCCGAGATGCACCTGTATCCGTGCGCCTACAGCGTGACCTATAACGTGACGCAGCGCCCGCAGGACGATAAGCCCACACTCAACATGATTCTCAACCAGCGCAGCCAAGACATTTTGGCCGCCAACAACTGGAATGTGTGCCAGTACGCCATTTTGCTGATGATGGTCGCGCAGTCGGTCGATATGATTCCCGGCGAGCTGCTGCATGTGATTGCCGATGCCCACATTTACGACCGTCATGTCGATATCGTCCGTGAACTTATCGAGCGTCCGCAGTTTGCGGCGCCTAAGGTAACGCTTAACCCCGATGTGCACGATTTCTATGCGTTTACGACCGACGACCTGATCGTCGAGGACTATGAGCACGGCCCGCAGGTCAAGAACATTCCTATTGCGGTGTAGGTGGCGCTCATGACGTGTAAGCTATCTGCCATCGTCGCCGTGTGTGACGATTGGGGCATTGGGTGCGAGGGCGACATGGTGGTGTCCAATCGCGCTGACATGCGCCATTTTGTGGTGTGCACCAAAGGTTGCCCGGTCATCATGGGGCGCAAGACGCTGCTGAGTTTTCCCGGCGGGCGTCCGCTCAAGAACCGCCGCAATATCGTGCTTACCCGCGACGAGGATTTTGCGGTCGAGGGCGTCGACGTGGTGCATAGCATCGACGAGGCGCTCGCTGCGGTTGCCGATGAGCCCGTTGCGTGGGTGATCGGCGGCGGCGATGTCTATCGGCAGTTTTTGCCGTATTGCGCCGAGGCCAAGGTCACGCACGACCATTGCACCCATGCCGTGGACACGTACTTTCCCGACTTGGACGCCGATCCCGCGTGGGAAGTTGCGCGGCGCGAAGGGGTTGCCACGATTGCCGCGGGCGAGGGCGACGAAGGCCTCGATTATGAGTTCGTGACGTATCGTCGCGTTGATGCTTAAATCTCCTATTTGCCCACGGTATTATCGGGTCGGAATGAGGAAGGGGCGGCGCCTGGCGTCGCCTCGTTTGATATAGATGCTGCTGTAAGAAGGGTACGGGCTTGCTGTTATGACTGATGCCGTTGAGGTGCTGCGAATTGACTCGCTCGAGGATGAGCGGCTCGATGCCTACGTGCGACTGACCGAACGCGAGCTACGCTGCGTGCTGGAGCCGCAAAAGGGCATCTTTATCGCCGAGAGTGCCAAGGTTATCGAGCGCGCGGTGCGTGCCGGATATGAGCCGGTGAGCTTTCTTTTGGGCGAACGCTGGCTCGACCAGATGATGCCGCTGTTTGAGCGCCTGGTTGTGCGCGAGGACGCCGGCCCTGTTCCTGTGTTCGTTGCCTCCATGGAGCTCATGGAGCAATTGACGGGCTTTAACGTGACGCGCGGTGCGCTCGCGGCGTTTCGTCGCCCGCGGCAGATTCCGGTTGATGAGTTCTTGGGCGGCGTCGTCAAGGCTGCGGGGGAGCGTCCGGTGCGTGTGTGCGTGCTCGAGGGCATTGTCGACCACACCAACGTCGGCGCGATTTTCCGCTCGGCCGCCGCGCTCAATGTCGACGGCATTCTGGTGAGCCCTACGTGCTGTGACCCGCTGTACCGTCGCTCGGCCCGCGTGAGCATGGGGACCGTGTTTCAAGTGCCGTGGACGCGTATTGGCAGTGAGGCGCGCGTGTGGCCGCATGACGGCCTGGCGGCGCTTCACGATGCCGGTTTTTCGTGTGCCGCCATGGCGTTGACGGACGATTCAGTGTCGTTGGACGATCCCGCGCTACAGGAGATTGACCGCCTGGCAATCTTTATGGGCACCGAGGGTGCCGGCCTGGGCGCCAAGACCATCGCGGGCTGCGACCGGGCCGTGCGCATTCCGATGGCGCACGGGGTCGATTCGCTCAACGTGGCCGCGGCGAGTGCCGTCGCCTTTTGGCAGCTGTGCCCGCATGTGAGCAATGAGTATCACTACCAGCCGGGTTTGTATCACTAGGCAGATAGTTCGCACCGGGCTCTGATTCGGGGTGTTTCGGTCGATGCCGGTCGGTGCTAAGCTGCTATTGGTTTTGGCCTTAAATTGCCGTTTTGTTGTTTGACGTATGCTGGTGGGGAGGGCGTGTGGCTAAGAAATCTACGGCTATCGATGTAACGCAGGGTGTTATTTGGCAGCAGCTTCTTTCGCTGTGCGTTCCCATCTTTTTTAGTTCGTTTTTTCAACAGGCCTACACGCTTATCGGTACCTATATCGTCGGCCAGTTTGGCGGCAAGCTTGCACTGGGTGGCATTCAGGCCACGATGGTGCTCACCGAGCTCTGCATTGGCTTTTGCGTTGGCGTCGGCGCCGGCTGCGCGGTCATTACCGGTCAGTATTTTGGCCAGCACGATGATGAGCGACTGAGTCGTTCGGTCCATACGGCCATGACCCTCGCGCTGGTGGGCGGTATCGTTTTCTCGATTCTTGGCATAGTGTTCGTTGAGCCCATGCTGGTGCTTATGAACACGCCGCATGAGCTATTGGCCGAGGGCGTGGCCTATGCTCGTTGCTATTTTGCCGCTATGGTTGCGGCGCTGCTGCTCAATATGGGAACAGCACTGCTGCGCGCCGTGGGCGACACGCGCGGACCTGCTGTGATCATCGCTTCCGGCTGCCTTGTTAATGCGGTGCTGGATGTCATCTTCGTTGCCGTGCTTCATATGGAGGCTCTGGGCTGCGGCATCGCGGTGGCGCTGACCATTTGCTCCAACGCCACGATGATCGTGATTCGCATGATGCACGCACCGGGTGCGTGGCGGCTTTCGCTGTCCAAACTCGGCATTGATCCTGGCATTTGTAAGAGCATGATCTCGTGTGGTCTGCCGCTTGGCTTTCAGTCTGCTGCGTATTCGATTTCCAACGTTTTGATTCAGGTGTCGGTCAACTCGTTTGGCGCCGATGTCACCACGGCGTGGGGTCTTTCGGGCCGTTTGGATGGCATTGTCTGGATGGTTACCGAGGCGCTTGGCGTGTCGATCACCACGTTCTCGGCACAGAACTTTGGCGCGCGCAACTACGAACGCATGCGCAAGGGCTACCATACGTCGCTCGTGCTGTCGTTTATGCTCATTGGTGGCCTGTCTGCCGTGCTGCTGGTGTTCTCGGCTCCTCTGTCGCGTCTGTTTGTCGACGATGCTTCGATTGCGGCGTACACCACGACGATTCTTCATTTCATCGCGCCGTTCTACGCCATCTTCTCGATTATCGAAAACGCGTCGGGCTCCATACGCGGTGCCGGCGTGAGCTTGCAGCCCATGCTGCTCACGATTTTTGGCACCGTTGTGCTCAGGGTGATCTGGGTGTTTGCGATTATGCCGTTCGATCCGTCGCTTGAGCACCTGCTGCTGGTTTACCCTGTAACCTGGCTCATCACGGCCACGATGTTTACCATCTACCACCACAGTGGCAACTGGCTCGGCCGCGCCACTGCCTAATGACCCGTAGGGGACGGAGGAAAACGGATCATTGGCCCGGCGATAAGGCGAAATGATCCGTTTTCCTCCGTCCCCTTTGGATCAATTAGTATTCGATGCCTTGGCGGGCTAGGAGGCCTTCGTCGAAGTAGTGTTTGACGGGGCGCATTTCGGTGACCAGGTCCGCGAGGTCTGCGAGGGGCAGCAGGCCCCGGCCGGTGAGCACGAGCTCCGTAGTGGCGGGCTTTATCGCGATCAGCGCTTCGACATCCTCGCGCGTCACAAAGCCGCGGCGCATGGCCTCGCCGAGTTCGTCCAAAATGAGCACGTCGACCTGCGAGATCTGTTCGCGTGCAAGTTCCATGATCTGCTCGGCGCAAGCCTCGGGTGTGTCGCGATCGGCCTGTATAATGCGCAGTCCCAGGCGCGGCGCGGCATCGTGTTCGGCGCAGTGCAGCTTCTTGGCAAACTGCAGCATGAGCACGTCGAGCCCATAACCCGTGGCGCGCATCGCCAATCCCAGCGCAGCCGTGGTTTTGCCCTTGCCGTCGCCCGTGTAGATCTGAACCTTGCCGACTTCCAGTGATGCCATCTCTGTCCTTTCGTGCCCGGCGTCGGTTTATCGCCGTCCGGGTTGGGTATTCTAGATAGCATTATCAACCCCAGTAGATGGAGTTCAAGCAGATGGAGATGGATGACAACAAACGTAGACGGAATATGATCCTCTACGTGCTCATCGCCTTCGTCGTCTACCTCGTGCTCTCGACCGTTCTGTTCCCCAACATCGGTCACACGCAGCAGATTACGAAGACCGATTACTCGACGTTTGTCAAAGCGCTCGATAAGAAGAGTGTCGACAAGGTCGAGTACAATACCGACGATTACACCATTTATTACACCAAGAAGGGCGAGGACGAGAACATCGCCTACAAGACGACCGGTGTGCCGAATGACGCGGGCTTTACCGATCGTGTGCTTGAATCCGGCGCCTCCCTGGAGTCGGTCGTTCCCGATAAAAACTCGGGTCTGATGACCTACTACCTGCTTACGCTTATTCTTCCCATGGCCATCTTCTTCCTGATCGGTTGGTGGCTCAACCGCCGTATGAAGAAGGCTATGGGCGATGACGGCCCGTCGATGAACTTTGGCGGCGGTGGCTTTGGCGGCGGTGGACTGGGTAAGTCCGGCGCTCGCGTTATCGCCTCCAAGGATGTGGGCGTGACCTTTAAAGATGTCGCTGGCCAGGAAGAGGCCAAGGAATCCCTCAAGGAGGTCGTCGACTTTCTGGAGAAGCCGCAACGCTACGAGGAAATTGGCGCCAAACTGCCGCGTGGTGCTCTCCTTGTTGGCCCTCCGGGTACCGGTAAAACCCTGCTCGCCAAGGCTGTTGCCGGCGAGGCGGGCGTGCCGTTCTTTAGCATTTCGGGTTCTGAGTTCGTCGAGATGTTCGTCGGCCGTGGCGCCGCCAAGGTCCGCGATCTGTTTAAGCAGGCCAAGGAAAAGGCCCCGTGCATCGTCTTTATCGACGAGATCGATACCATCGGCAAGAAGCGCGATGGCGGCGGCTTTAGTGGCAACGACGAGCGCGAGCAGACGCTCAACCAGCTGCTGACTGAGATGGACGGCTTCGATAACCACAAGGGTATCGTTGTCCTCGCTGCTACCAACCGTCCGGACAGCCTTGACCCGGCCCTGCTGCGCCCCGGTCGTTTTGATCGCCGCATCCCCGTTGAGCTGCCCGATCTGACCGGCCGCAAGAACATTCTTGAGCTGCATGCCAAGAGCGTGAAGACGGAGCCGCCGATTGACCTGACCGCGATTGCCCGCGCCACGCCCGGTGCTTCGGGCGCCGACCTGGCCAACATCATCAACGAGGGCGCCCTGCGCGCGGTCCGCGAGGGTCGCAAGCGCGCGACCCAGGACGACTTTGAGGAGTCGGTGGAGGTCGTCATTGCTGGTCAGCAGCGTAAGTCCACGGTGCTGTCCGACCACGAGAAGCAGGTCGTTTCCTACCACGAGATCGGCCATGCTATCGTCGCAGCCCGCCAGAAGGGCTCCGCGCCGGTCACCAAGATCACCATCGTGCCGCGTACGAGCGGTGCTCTGGGCTACACCATGCAGGTCGAGGAGGATGAGCGCTTCCTGACCACGCGCCAGGAGGTGCTGGACAAGCTCGCTGTCTACTGCGGCGGACGTGCCGCCGAGGAGCTCATTTTTGGCGAGATGACGACCGGCGCAGCCAACGATATCGAGCAAGCAACCAAGCTCGCCCGCAACATGGTGACGCGCTTTGGTATGTCCGATGAGTTTGGCATGATGGCGCTCGGTACTGTCCAAAATGCGTACCTCAACCAGGATACGTCGCTCACCTGCGCCCCCGGTACGGCCGAGCGCGTGGACGCAATTGTCGCCAAGCTGATCGAGGATGCGCACGACCGCGCCCTGCAGATCCTGAAGGAGAACAAGTTTAAGCTCCATGAGCTGGCTCGTTATCTGTACAAGAAGGAGACGATCACGGGCGAGGAGTTTATGAATCTCCTCACGCGCGAGAATCCGCTGATGCCTAAGCAGCAGTAATACTAGTTGCGCAGTCTCAATCGCCCCATTTGAGTGTCCATCTCAAATGGGGCGTTTTGCGTAGGGAGGGTTGTATATGAAGATTGTGGTAAGTGCCTGCTTGATGGGCGAGAGCTGCAAGTATAACGGACTCGACAACTATCATCGCGAGCTGGTCGAGGCTTGCGAGCGCACAGGGACCGAGGTACTCCTCGTATGTCCCGAGGTTTTTGGCGGTCTGCCCACGCCGCGCGACCCGTCCGAGATCGTGGGCGGTGAGGTCCGTACCTGCGAGGGCATCTCGGTCGATCGCGAGTTTCGCCTGGGCGCTCAACGTGCGCTCGATATCTGCGAGCAAGCGGGCGGCCCTTCCGAAATTGTTGCGTGCGTCTTGCAGGACCGTAGCCCCTCGTGCGGTGCAGGTCGCGTCTACGATGGCACTTTTAGCGGTACGCTCACCGCTGGCAACGGTGTTTTTGTCGATCTGCTGCTGCGTCACGGGTACCGCGTGATTCCGGCTAGCGAGTTCGATCCCAGCATGTTGGAACATTGTCCACAGCACTCGAACCCAACACTTCCTCACGGGTGACC
>CALEBN010000016.1 GCA_937943045.1 uncultured Collinsella sp.
GAAGTAACGGCCGGCCGTGTCCAGGGAGACCGTGACCGATATGAAACGCCCCTGGAGCGGTCGGGATACCTTAGCCCGGACAGTCCCGAGCTTCGGCAGCGCGATATGGTTGCGGTCGAGGACCTTGCCGCCGTTAGTGCGGTACGACTGCCGAGCGTGCCGGCGCGACTTGAACTTGGGGAAGCCCGGCTTCCCGCCCTCGCGCACGCGTCGGAAGAAGTTCTTGTAGGCGCGGTCGAGGTCGCGGATGGACTGCTGGAGCGCCATGGAGTCCACTTGCGCGAGCCAGGAGGTCTCGGGGTCGCGCTTCCACGCAGGGATCATCTTGATCAGGTCATTGGTGGCGATACTCTTCCCGGTCTCGCTGTAGGCGGTCTTCTTGACATCGAGGGCGCGGTTGTACACGAAGCGGCAGCAACCGAACGTCCGCGCGATCTGGTCGCGCTGTGACTCATTCGGGTAAATTCGGTATTTGAATCCGCGCTCCATCGGCTAGACCTCCTTCTGTCTCTCTATGTATTTCCTCACCTGCGCGAGCGGTGCACCTCCCACGGTCGACACGAAGTAGCTGTTCGTCCAGAGCGTCGGTATACGGCTCTTGAGCCACGGGAACTCCTCGCGCAGGTCGTGGCTTGACCTCCCCTTGATGCGCTTGATCGCCCGGTGGATGCTCAGCTGGGGATCGATTGACAGAAGCAGGTGGACGTGGTCGGGCATGACCTCCATCTCGGCGATCTCGAACCCGAGCTCGTCGGCGACTTCCCACGCGATCTCCTTGAAGCGCTCGTCGACTCCGTTTACGAGGACGGGCCGACGATACTTCGGGCAGAAGACCACGTGGTAGCTGCAGGAGAAAACTATGTTGCGATTACTCTTGTGCTTCATGGTATAGATATTATACAGTATTGAGCTGCATAATATCTACCGTCTTATATCCCCGTAGTTGAAACCAGGGGTTTTACGACGGTTTTGATAAGAAATAATTTCGCGACATCTGCGCATTGAATTATGAGACGAAGTCGGTATAATAGCCCAAGAGAAACACCAAAAGGAAAGTGCGTGTTTATGAATGAAACCATGAAGCCCTCTTGTGGGGAGGCATATGACGCGACGCCTGTCGCCGTCCTCGCCGCGAGCGAAACCCTTACTATCGCACTCGGCATGCTCACAAAGTCACCTGTCGCGGCAATCGTCGCAGGCGGCTTGACGGGCTGCGTGTGCAGCCTCGCCCTCCCGTCCATCAGCGGGAACATCCTCGCCCGCAAGCGCGATGCGATCCTTTCCTGGTGGGATGAGAACCTTGAGGTCTACAAGAAGTTCAAGGCGGAGAATCCCGACCGCGAGCCGAGCAAACGCGCCGAGAAGCGCGAGGAACGGGACCTTGCGATCTGGTGGCTCGACGCCATGAGGCTCGTCCGCACCAAGGAACTCATGCGTGAGAAAGTCGAGGCGCTTATCGAGACGGGCAGCCGCATGCCAGACGGCGTGAATCTCGATGATTATGAGACCGTCGAGGAGTACCGCGCCCGATACGTCGCACCGATCTCCAAGATGACCTCTGCCATGCTTTCCCTTGCCGTCGGCCTCGGTACCGCCGCGACCTGCTATGTCGGGATGACCGGCAACCTCCACTCCCCGCTGCTCTTTCTTCTCGGCGGGATTTCCTCGATTCTCGTCACGGCGGTCGGCGCGATGTGCGACCAGCGCTCACGTGTCCTGCCCTTCGGCCTGTCTATCGCCACGTACCCTCTCGCCGTACTCACGGCGTTCGGGCACGGCGGTGTAAGCGGACTGATCGGCAACCTACTGTGCGGTGTGGGAATCTATGCGATTTTCGCCATCACCAACCATCTCTTCCGCATCACCGGCGGCGCCGATGCAGTCGGTGCCGGCGACCGCAGGCTCGTCCCGGCGATCGCGACGGCATGCGGGTTCCACGGCACGGTATACGGCATGGGCGCGATGTGCATCGCCATGCTCGCCAACTACATCCCCCGCTACCGTGCGAAAGAGATCACCCTTAAAAGCCGCGTGCCCATGGGGCCTTTCCTGCTCGTCTGGCTTTGCACCGGCGTGCCTCTTGGGTGTATCATGTAGCAGTCTATCCCGTTGTTCCCCGCAGAGAAGTTAGGGTAGCCGATCTGCGAGGAACAACTGAGAATAGAGTTTCTGTAACCGTCCGAATGGACACAAAGGAAGGAGAATTCCCATGAATTCCATCCGCAATCGCGTTTATGCCGGTGAGATCGCCGGCGGCGCCGACACCGTCGAGTACGTCATTGTTGCCATCGTCGCCGTCATCATCGGCGCTGCTCTGATCGCCTTCGGCAACCAGATGCAGAAGCAGATGACCAAGACTGGCAGCTCCATCTCCTCCTGGTTCGAGTCTGCCCGCAACGCTGCCAATACCTCGATCAACGGCGTTGGCAAGTAGTCAACCTCCTTTCTCTCTGACAGCATAATACCATACTACTAAGGTATTTGTTTCGAGAATCGAGAAATGTGCAACCAAGGAGGAACTGGACGTGAAAGGCATCTTCAAGAAACCGGAGTCCGAATCGGGCGCCGCAATCATCGAATTTGCGCTCGGCGTTCCGTTCCTCCTGATCTTTGCCATGGCTGCCATGGAATTCGGCCAGATTTCGGCGGCGACAACCGCTGTCGACAACGCCGCCCATGCAGCCGCCCGAGAGCTCGCCGTAAACCCCGGCGGCGATGCCTCATCAGCTAAGGAGGCAGCCGTAAATGCCGCCTCCTCTTTTTTCGCTGAAAACATGAAGATCGAGACAGACGTCTCGGATGCCGAGAGGGAAGCGTACACGCACCGGATTCCCGATTCAAACGGATCGTCCTATACGGACAGGGAGTCGAATGTCTCAACCCGGAAATGCACCGCGACCGTATCCGTGACCATCCAGCCACAGACCGTTCTCGGCGATGCGATTTATGCCGCCGGAGGGTTCGGAGGCGGCATGACGATCGAATCCAACGCCGTGGAGTTAAAGGATGCAACGGTGGAAGGAGGTGCGTCCTCGTGGTAAGGATCCATTCTGAAAGAGGCTCGGAAGTCCTCGAGGCCGCCATCGTCCTCCCCATGCTCATCGTCCTCGCATTCTGCCTTATCCAAGTTTGCCTGATAGCATATGAGGGCACCGCGATGAGCGCCGCAATCGAGTCGGCCGCGATGAAGTCCGATTTCTCCGCCGCAATCGCATCCGGAAACGTAAACCAGGCGGTAAAGGACGAACTCGCATCGAACACGCCGGGTATCGTCAAGGACAATATCACCGTGACGAACTCCAAGGTCTCCTATACGGACAGGTCCGATGAGGCCGCCGTCACCGATTCCGGTTCCACGGGAATCACGACCATCTCGAAATCAAGCACCACGGCGCTTCTCGAATCGACCGTCGACTATAAAGTCCCGACCCTGATTTCGGTCGGCAGCTTCGACGGTATCAAGATGTCGAAAACGATCAAAGTGGAGGTCCCGGTTTCCGAGAAAATGGAGGTGTCGCGATGACGCGCGTCCGCAGCGAATCCGGCGCAATTAGCATCCTGAACGTCATCATCATGCTCGTGCTCCTCATCGCACTCGGCTTCGCATTCGAGCTCTCCGCAGCCCTCGACCAGCAGAACGCCCAGACAAATGACTGCTCCGCAGCCAGGGATGCCACCATGGCGTCGCAGAACCTCCTTGTCGCGAAGAACTCCGATGACCCCGGACTCGCAATCGCGACCGCGGCCGTCAAGTCCCTGCGTGCCAACGGGTTCAACGGCGAAGTGGAGGTCTGGTTCTATGAAGCCCCCTCCTCGGCCGTCCCCCAGAGCAAACGCGCGTGGGCCTGGGGCATCCAGACGAAATCGTCCTTGAAAGGATACTTTGCGACCTATTCGCTCGGAGATTTCAATATCCCCATCGGGGCGCACGTCACGGCACATGCCGTCCCCTACACTGCGGGAAAGGCATGGAGACCGGCGGATTCGGGTAATGGAAAGTATTCCTTCAAAGCCGGTTCGGACACCCCCGAATACGAGGAGTACACATCCACGAAAGAGCTTCCGCAAGAAGTGATCGACGAGATGAAAACAGCCGTCAACCAGGCAACGAACAATAAATAGCCTTCCCAATGAGCTAAAATGAAAGGATATCAGGCGACATCATGTGCCAATGCCTGATATCCTTTTGCTATGCCGCGTGTCTGACGGCATCTCTACACAGGAAAGCGAGAAAGGAACACCATGCCAGACACCAACGATACCGATGCGATCCTCGCGAAAGTCCGTTCAGGCGAGCTTTCGGCAGGCGATGCAGCCGCCCTGATCGCGAATCTCCACGCCGCATCCTACAAGGCGATGCAGGACGCGCAGGCTGCACAGGCTCCGCAGCCCGAGCCTCAAGCCGCCAGCCAGCCGGGCATGTCCCAGCAGGCACCGGTCGCGGCTGCCGCACCTTGCTATCAGCCGCAGGTTCCGGCTATGCCGGCATATGCCGCACCGACGCCCGATACGGTTGCCGAGAAGGCTCAAGAGACGGTTCCGCAGCACCCTCAGGCACCTACAGCGCAGCACCCCTCTCCCTATGAGCCGCCTGCATATGTCCCGGCTGCATCGGCATCCGAGCCGCATCCGGTCTACGACCAGCCCTCTCCTGCCGTGAATCCGTATCGCCAGCCGACGCCCGATACGACTGCCACGCTTCCGGCGCAGGATGCCACCGCATTCCAGCCAGAAGTGGAAACCGCTTACCATCAGGCCTCGCACCTTCCGTATAATCCCCCGCAGGAGACCGACAAGTACATTCCCGTCAACGAGATGGAATCCTCCAGCTTCTTTACCGATCCTGAACCTGCTGAGGAACAGGAGCCGAAAAAGAAGCGCGAGAAGCCTGCAAAGCCATCGAAGCCGTCCCGTGCCGAACGCAAGGCCGAGAAGAAGAAGGCCAAAGAAGAAGCCAAGGCAGCGAAAGCCCAAAAGAGGGCAGCCGGCCGCCGTGGCGCCGCGTCCCCCAACGGTCCGAGCCTCACGGGCATGGAGAAGATTGCCGTGAAGGTCTCCCGCCTGCAGAAGGTCACCGCCGGTCTCGCTGTTATCGCCATCCTCGCGGGAGGTGTCGCCGTCGTATCGGAGATCGACGCCAACAACCGAATCGCAGAAGCGTTCTCCGGCACCACCGAAATCGTCGCTGCCACGAAGACCATCCACGCCGGCGACGAGATCTCCGCAAGCGACCTCGCCTTCGTTTCCGTTCCGAACAGCACGGTGGCGGACGGCGCGATCACTAAGAAGGATATCGACGACTCCTCCAAGACTCCCGTCGGCCGTGTCGCAACCCAGTACATCGCCAAGGGCTCCCAGCTCACCAACGCATCGACTGCCGGCAAGGACAACCCTGAGTCCCTTGCCGCCGCGATCGGGGACGGCATGGAGGCCGTGACCATCTCCGTCGATGCCCAGTCCGGCATGGGCGGCATGCTCCGCGTAAACGACAGGGTCAAGGTCATCCAGCCCAATGACGGCTCCCTCGGCGGCGACGGGTTCACCGTCATCGCCGACTCCGTGCGTATCGCCGCCCTCGACGGAAACTTCAGCTCCGGTAGCGGCTCCTCTGACGGATACAGCACCGTGACGCTCGAAGTCACGCCCGAGCAGGCAGGCAAGATCCGCACCGCCAGTGGCCTTACCCTTACCCTGCCCTCTTCTGCCGATACCACCGAGAGCGGTGAGTAGCCCATGGCAGACGAAACCGTTCTCAGAATCAAGGAGCGCATCCGCCAGGAGATGCGCGACCTGCTCGGTGTGACCATGGCCGACGGCGGCTCTATCGACCGTCAGGCGCTTCCGGCCCAGATCGACGGTGTCGCCCATGAAGTGTGCGCCGATTTCGGTATCTCCGACGAAAACTGGATCGGCTACATCATCAAAAGCACCATTGACGATTTCATCGGTCTGGGTCCCCTGCAGCCCTTGCAGGACGATCCCAAGGTTGCCGAGATCTTCATCGATCCCGTCGGCGTCAAACCAGATGGGACATTTATCACGCCGGTCGCCCGCGCCGAAGTGGACGGCCAGATCGTCGACTGCCCAGGTATCGACCTCGTCTCGCATGATGAGGTCGGTCGGCTT
>CALEBN010000017.1 GCA_937943045.1 uncultured Collinsella sp.
GAACTTCTCAAAACAAGGCAGGCACTCCGGCCCCGCCGGCAAATAGCAGACACTCCGCATGCAATCTATGCAAACAAACAAGTACGTTTAGCTACATTCGGTAAGTTCGAGCACGCTGCCCTTAACGATAAGCGCCGGCTCCAGGACGACCTCTTCGGCACGTCTACCGCCCCTACCGGCAAGACGCTTGGACATGCAGCCAAAAGCATGCTCCGCAAGGACACCAGGATCCTGCTCAATCGCGGTCAGAGCCGGCTCAAAGAGAACGTCGGCCGCCGAGTTGTCGTAACTCACCACCGAGATATCGCCCGGGATACTCTTCCCCATCTCGTGCAAGCGCTTGAGCAGACCGAGGGCGATGTTATCCGAACTTGCGAACACAGCGGTGGCATCAGTTGCGAGCACCGCCTCCGAGGCCTCGTAGGCACTCGGAATGTAGTACTCGCTCTCAAACTCCAAACGTGCGTCGATAGGCAGGCCAACCTCGCGCAGCGCGCGCTCATAGCCGGCAAGTCGCTTACGCCCCGTATTGGAACGGCGCGCGTTAACCAAGCAGGCAATGCGACGGTGGCCCTGCTCGATCAGATAGCGAGTGGCCATGTAGCCACCCATCTCGTGGTCGAACATCACCTTGTCGCACTCGAGCCCCTCAATGGCACGGTCGACCATCACGGCAGGGATAGGCAGATGGCTGACTTCTTCGCGCAGGGCGCGGTCGTCGGAGAACTCGTCGCCCACAACCAGGAAGACGCCATCAACGCCGCGCGTTACCAGCTGGCGCAGCAGCTCCAGATCGTCGTCGGCACTTCCACCCGAGCTGGTAATGAAGAGCGCATAGCCGTCCTCGCGGCAGCGCTTTTCCAGGCTACCGGCGAGCGAGGCAAAAAAGCGGCTCTCGATGTTAGGGACGATAAGGCCCAGCGTGCGCGACTCGCGCATGACCAGACTACGCGCAATCTGGTTGGGAACATAGTGGTTGCGCGCCGCGACCTCCTTGATGAGTTTACGGTTTTCTTCCGAGATGCGACAGGGCCGATTATTGAGCACAAGCGAGACCGACGAGGGGGAAAGCCCCACCTCCTGGGCGATCTGCTTGAGGGTGACTTTGTTGGCCATCTCGCTCCTTCCGGGTTTACGCGCAATCTCTTGAAAGTATAGCGACTACCCCTCTACCTCGGTGATAAACACTTTACCAATCCGGTAGACGGCTGTTTTATCGCCGCCAGCGCACCAAATCCGTCCGGGTGGGGTATATTGCAATCGATTGATGACAACAACCACCAAAAGGCGGATATTCGTATGCACGAGAACGACTTTTTTAACGAGGACCTGCTGTGCGCGCTTGCTGGCGTTGCCGGCGAGGACAACGTGCTGATGAGCGAGCCCATGCGCGAGCACACCACGTTTAAGATCGGCGGCCCGGCCGACGTCTTTGTCACGCCCGATACCGAGCAGAGCCTCGTCGCCACGCTCGATACCTGCTATCGCTGCGATCTGCCCCTCACCATCGTGGGCAACGGCTCCGACCTGCTCGTCGGCGACAAGGGCATCCGCGGCGTCGTCGTGGCGCTGGGCGAAGGCCTCTCCGACATTACGGTCGACGGCACGCATGTCACGGCGGCAGCCGGTGCCTTGCTTTCCGATGTCGCCGCGGCGGCAGCCGAGGCCGGCCTTACCGGCATGGAGCCCATCTCGGGCATCCCCGGATCGGTCGGCGGCGCCTGCTACATGAACGCCGGCGCCTACGGTGCCTGCATGGCCGATGTGCTGGAATCTGTACGCGTCTACAAGCCCGCCCGCATGCTCGACGACGGCACCCGCGGCAGCGGCAATATCATCGAGTTCGATGTCGATGAGCTCAACCTGGGTTACCGCAAGAGCCGCATTGCCGACGACGGCTTTATCGTGCTCTCGGCGACCTTCAACCTCGCCCCGGGCAACGCCGCGATGATCAAGGCCGACATGGACGACTACCGCCAGCGCCGCGAAGACAAGCAGCCGCTCGACATGCCGAGCGCCGGCTCCACCTTCAAGCGCCCCGAAGGCCACTTTGCCGGCAAGCTCATCATGGACGCCGGCCTGCGCGGCCACGCCGTCGGCGGCGCGCAGGTAAGTGAGAAGCACTGCGGCTTCATCGTCAACGCCGACCACGCCACCGCCGCCGACGTCGACGAACTCATCCGCCACATCCAGGCAACCGTCAAGGACCAATTCGGAGTAGACCTACAACCCGAAGTCCACCGAGTAGGCGAATTTTTATAGCCCGCTCGCCGCGGTCCACTTTAATTAATAACGGGACAAGTGATGTAGCTCACTTGTCCCGTTTTCATTTATTTGCGAAGAACATCGGCCATCCGCAGGATTGAAATCATCGACCGATAAGTGAGTTCCACCTTTTCGCCCGCAAGCAGTCGTTTCGAGCCAATCTCATCTAGCCCCACAAGCCGAGAAAACAGCAAGCTACTCATCGTGCCCTCGTCAATTGATTCCTTTATGGTCTTCAAAACGTCCGTATCATGAAGCGACGCCGAGCTGTAGGGGGCAACACGAGCGGAACTCTCAATTAACGACGAGACAAAAGGATGGAGATGCTTTGGACATAGTCCATCAAACACCACATCCCCATTGTCATCCGAGCCGACTAGTCGCCAACTATAATGATCGACCCAGTCGTCTCCGTCATATATGGTGTCCATGAGCAACTTCCCGTCTAGAGAGAAACCTGTTTGAACATCGGGGCGCAAGACCGCAATCCATATAGGACCCGCAGCAGCTCCAACCCAACGCACCACACGACAATTGTATATTGCGACTATTTTAGATCTACATGATCAGTTCGAGTTCGCAACAAGGCGATTATTGCAGCTAGGTTATATTTCATTTTCCACTTTGATGAGCCGTCGGCTCCAAATTCCAAAACCGAAGTCCACGGAGTAGGCGAATTCCTTTAACAAAGAAGGCCCCGAAAGGGGCCTTCGCCATCTTTATATCAGACAACCAGTCCGGTGTATCGCGCTTTGAACCCGGAAGGTCCGGGACTGCGGGCGAGGCATAAGGTTGGTCGCGAGTTCCGCACGCAAAGAAGGCCACTTAATGTGGCCTTCGTCTTGCGCAGGACTGTAGAGCAGGCAACCTTATGCCTCGCCCGCAGTCCCGGACCAACCAGCTTCAAGCCGCAGTTACGACAGCGCAATACCGCCGAGCCAGCCCCAACGCACGCCAGAGCCAGTGCCGTAGAACCCAATGAACGAGTCAAGCGACCTCGACGTGATGGCGCCCTCGTTACTCATAACGATGCCGCCGCCAACGTAGATGCCCACGTGGCCATAGATCAGGCCCGGTATGCCGGTGCCGCTATGCGATGAGTCGGCAACAATCATACCCACCTGCAGCGCCGAGCGGTCGGAGCTATAGCACCAGGCGTTAAACATATCGCACGCGTTACCGCCAAAGTAGCCAACGCCGGCGTTACGGAAGACATTGGTAACCCACGCCGCGCACCAGTTCTGACCCGGCGAAGGCGTGGAGTAGCACGCGTTGACGACGGCCTGCTGCTTGCCCGAGCCGGCATTCTGCTGCGGAGTTCCGGGCGCATACGATCCACCACCCGAGCTCGAACCACCCGAGTAGGAATTGTTCTTGTTCGCGGCGGCCGCGGCAGCAGCGGCGGCCTTCCTGGCAGCCTCCTCGGCCTGGGCGGCAGCGAGAATCTCGGAATCACGCTGAGCCATGAGCTCCTTGACGTCGTCGGAAAGACCGCTCAGCACGGTCTGGACCTCTTGCTGCTTGGCCTGCATGTCCTGCATCTGGGCAGTCTGCTGGTCCTTGAGCTTCTCCAAGTCGGCCTTCTGCGACTCAAGCTCGGTCTTTTGCGCATCGAGCTCTTCCTGGATGGCCTGAATGTCCTCGATGGCGTCGCGGTCACTCTTGTTGATCTTCTCAACATAGTGCGCATTGGCGACGAGTTCCTCAAACGAACCCGAGGCGAGCAGCAGCGACAGGATGTTGGTGCCGCCCGACTTATAGCTGGCGGAAACGCGATCGGAAAGATCGCCGCGCTTCTTTTTGAGCTCGGCCTTCTTTTCGTCAATCTGCGCCTGCGTGCTGTCAATCTGGCCCTGTACGCCCTCGATATCGTTGAGGGTCTGGGCGTTCTTGTTGGCCAGCGCCGCGTATTCATTTGCGATGCTGTCGAGCTGGGCCTGAACCTCGTCAAGCTGAGCCTGGGCCGCATTGAGCTTGTCGGTGGTTTCCTTGGTGGCTTCCGCAGCATGGGCGCGAGCGGGCAGACCAAAAAGAACGGCTGCAGAAGCTGCGCCGAACAGGGCCTTGAGGGCAGTGCGACGCGAAAGCTCCTGGGAAAGGATGGAATCGCTGTTTGGTGACATATCTACTCCGTTACATGTTTATTTATATGTCGCTCAACTCATACATATTAGCGTACATCCGGCGCATCCCAACGATTTCCACGAACGGCAGCAAACCGTATGGTCGGCGGCTCGTATGCAAACGTCAAGGTCGAGGGTATGCCCACGCCAAACATTTCCATGAGTACGTTAGCATGTTCATCTGCTTTTCCTGCCCTGCACGTTTTGAGTGCCCCTGCCTGCGCTATACTCCCCTGAAGAAGTGTTCCTGATTCGATAGGAGGCTACATGTCCAAAGCACTCGACCCCAAAGACACCTGCGTCCTCGTAACCGGTGGCGCCGGCTTTATCGGCTCGCACACCGTCGTTCAGCTGCTCGAGGGCGGCTACCAGGTCGTCATCGTCGATGACCTTTCCAACTCCAGCGCCGTCGCCGTCGACCGCGTCAAGACCATCGTGGGCGAAGAGGCTGCCAAGAACCTCACCTTCTACGAGGCCAACGTGCTCGACCGCGAGGCCATGAACAAGATCTTCGACACCCATCAGATCGACCGCGTCATCCACTTCGCCGGCTTTAAGGCCGTCGGCGAGTCGGTGAGCAAGCCCGTCGAGTACTACCACAACAACATCGAAAACACCCTGGTGCTCATCGACGTCATGCGCAACCATGGCTGCAAGTCCATCATCTTCTCGAGCTCCTCGACCGTCTACGGCGACCCGGACAACCCGCCTGTCACCGAGGAAGACCCCAAGAAGCCCGCAACCAACCCCTATGGCTGGACCAAGTGGATGATCGAGCAGATCCTTATGGACGTTCACACCGCCGACCCCGAGTGGGACGTTGTGCTACTCCGCTACTTCAACCCCATCGGCGCCCATCCGTCGGGCCTGATCGGCGAGGACCCCAAGGGCATCCCCAACAACCTGGTGCCCTATGTTGCGCAGGTTGCCGTGGGCAAGCTCGAGGCCGTTCAGGTCTTTGGCAACGACTACCCCACACCCGACGGCACCGGTGTGCGCGACTACATCCACGTGTGCGATCTGGCCTCTGGTCACGTTGCCGCCCTTAACTGGATGAACGGCAAGACCGGCGTCGAGATCTTTAACCTGGGCACCGGCACCGGTACCTCGGTACTCGAGGTCGTCGCCGCCTTCTCCAAGGCCTGCGGCAAGGAGCTGCCCTACGTGATCCGCGAGCGCCGCGCCGGCGATATCGCCGCCAACTGGTGCGATGCCTCCAAGGCCGAGCGCATGATGGGCTGGAAGGCTCAGTACGACATCGCGGACATGTGCCGCGATAGCTGGAACTGGCAGAGCCACAACCCCAACGGCTTCGCCGACGCCGAGTAGCAAAAACCTACATACCGCTCTTGCCCCGATCTCACGTTGTGAGGTCGGGGCTTTTTCATGGCATGTAACCATTCGCCGAAAATCGACCAACTTTTTTATCTTGCCTGTACATGTTTAAACAACATGTTTTACAATAGGCATATCGAATCAGAACATCGGGGGCGGACTGCACATCCATCGGCAGGCCGACCCCACAACAAGAAGGTTGGTGAGCGCATTCATGGAGCGTGCAAGCGGCGTCCTCATGCCCGTCTCATCTCTGCCCGGACCATACGGAATCGGCGGCTTTGGCTGGAATGCCTACGACTTCGTCGATTTTCTCGCCTCGTGCAAACAACATTACTGGCAGATTCTGCCCCTTACGACGACCAGCTATGGCGATTCGCCCTATCAGTCGTTCTCGGCCCGCGCGGGCAACCCCAACTTTATCGACTTTGCCGAGCTTATCGAGGCAGGGTATCTGGAGCAGCGCGATATCGATGACGTGTATCTGGGATCCGACCCCAGCAATGTCGACTACGGCGCTATCTTTGGCGGCCGCCGTCAGATTCTCGACCGCGCCGCTGAGCGCTTTGCTGCCGACAAGCCGGCCGATTTCGACGACTTTATCCAGGCAAACGAGGACTGGCTCATTCCCTATTGTGAGTTCATGACCGTGAAGGAGGAGTGCGGGCTCAAGGCCTTTTGGGAGTGGCCCGAGGAGCTCCGCCGCCGCGGCGAGGCATCCAGCAAGGTCTGCGCCGCCCATCCCGAGCGCATGCTCTACCACCAGATGACGCAGTACTTCTTCGATCGCCAGTGGAGCCGCCTCAAGGCCTATGCCAACGAGCGCGACATCCTGATCATCGGCGACCTGCCCATCTATGTCTCGCGTGACTCCGTCGAGATGTGGGCGACACCTGAGCTCTTTAAGATCGACGCCGCCGGCAATCCCGTCAGCGTCGCGGGAACGCCGCCCGACCAGTTCTCGGCCACCGGCCAGTACTGGGGCAACCCCATCTATGACTGGGATGCCATGGAAGCAGACGGTTTCTCCTGGTGGGAAGGCCGCATCCGAGCCGCCCTCGACATGTACAACATCATCCGTCTGGACCACTTCCGCGGTTTCGAGGCATTTTGGGAGGTGCCGTTCTCCTCTCCCGATTCGTCATATGGTTCGTGGACGCAGGGACCCGGCCTCAAGCTCTTCAAGGTGCTCGAGGAAAAGCTCGGCACGCTTCCCATCATTGCCGAAGACCTGGGCTTTCTTACCCCCGGCGTCATCGACATGCGCGACACCACGGGCTTCCCTGGCATGAAGATCCTACAGTTTGCCTTTGAGGGCACCAACTCGTACTACCTGCCGCACAACTACATTGCCAACACCGTCGCCTACGTCGGAACGCATGACAACGAAACGGCACGCGGCTGGTATGAGGGAACGGCCACCCCGCGTCAGCGCGAGCAGGCGGCCCTGTATACCCACCAGCAGGCAGGCGAGTCCATGGCCGACGCGCTCAACCGCACCATCGCCGCCAGCGTGAGCGATACCTGCATCTACACCATGCAGGACCTGCTCAATCTGGGCAACGAGGCGCGCATCAACACCCCCGCCACTCTGGGCGGCAACTGGACCTGGCGCATGCTTGATGGCGCCATCACCCGCGAACTCGAGCACAAGCTCACCTGCTGGACCGAGACCTACTTCCGCATCCCATCGGAAGCCGAAATCGAGCTTCCCCAATAGGAGCTACCGCGCCCGACCCCTCCCCACCGTGCGGACGCGACCGCTTTTCCCGCGCGAGGCCACCCCAATCCCCTCGCGCGGGCTTCTTTTGAATTTCTGACATGTAGACAACTCACCACAGGAGGAAACATGCCCCGTATCGATCTTGCGGATCTTGCCGAGCAGTCCTTTGGAACTTCGCTCGAGCAACTCGATGACCGCCGCATTTACAAACTGCTGGTCAAACTCGTGCAGGAGCGCTCTGCCGCCTGCCCGCTCAACAATGGCAAGAAAAAGCTCTATTACATCTCTGCTGAGTTTTTGATTGGCAAACTGCTGATCAACAACATGATCGACCTTGGCATCTATGCCGAGGTTAAAGACCAGCTCACCGCTGCCGGCCACGACCTCAACAAGATTGAGGAGTTTGAGGTCGAGCCCTCGCTGGGCAACGGCGGCCTGGGCCGTCTGGCCGCGTGCTTCCTGGATTCCATTGCCACGCTGGGCCTTACCGGTGACGGTGTGGGCCTCAATTACCATTACGGCCTGTTCCGTCAGCGCTTTGCCGACAACCAGCAAAAGGCCGTCCCCGACGAGTGGCTTAGCGAGCAGGACATCCTGATCGATGACGACCGCTCCTACACCGTCGAGTTTGGCGATTTTGCCGTCACCTCCAAGCTCGTCAACATCGATGTGCCCGGTTACGGCCAGCCCACCAAGAACCGCCTGCGTCTGTTTGACCTGGCAAGTGTCGACGACGGCCTGGTCCCCAGCAGCTCCATCGACTTCGACAAGACGAAGATCGCCAAGAACCTCACCTTGTTCCTCTATCCGGATGATTCCGATGAGCAGGGCCGCCTGCTTCGCATCTACCAGGAGTACTTCATGGTGAGCAACGCCGCCCAGCTCCTGATCGACGAGGCCGTCGAGCGCGGCAGCAACCTGCACGATCTGGCCGACTACGCCGTGGTCCAGATCAACGACACGCACCCCACCATGGTCATTCCCGAGCTCATCCGCCTGCTCACCACCGAGCACGACATCGAGTTTGACGAGGCCGTTACCATCGTGCGCTCCATGGTCGCCTACACCAACCACACGATCCTTGCCGAGGCGCTCGAGAAGTGGCCGCTCGCCAGCCTGCAGAAGGTCTCGCCCGCCATCGCCGACATCATCGTCAAGCTCGACGAGGTTGCCAAGGCCGAGCACGACGACCCGCGCGTCGCCATCATCGACGAGCACGACACCGTCCACATGGCCCACATGGACATTCACTTTGGCTTCTCCATCAATGGCGTCGCCGCACTCCACACCAAGATTCTGGAGGACACCGAGCTTCACCCGTTCTACGAGATCTATCCCGAGAAGTTCTCCAACAAGACCAACGGCATCACCTTCCGCCGTTGGATCCATGGCGCCAACCCCGCGCTCGCCAGCCTGCTCGACGATGTGATCGGCACCGATTGGCGCAGCACCGGCGACCTGAGCAAGCTCGCCGAATTCGCTAACGACAAGGATGTTCTTGAGCGCCTGGCCGCCACCAAGGCCGAAGCCAAGACCATCATGCGCCAGTTCATGGCGCTCGAGCAGGGCGTGACCATTCCCTCCAACGCCATCATCGACGTCCAGGTCAAGCGCATCCACGAGTACAAGCGCCAGCAGATGCTCGCGCTCTACATCATCTGGAAGTATCTCGACATCAAGAACGGCAACAGACCTAAGCATCCCGTCACCATCATCTTTGGCGGCAAGGCAGCACCTGCCTACACCATCGCCCAGGACATCATCCATCTGATTCTGACGCTGTCGCAGTGGATCGCCAACGACCCCGACGTGGCCCCCTACCTGCAGGTTGTCATGATCGAGAACTACAACGTCACCGCTGCTGAGCGTGTGATCCCCGCCGCCGATATCTCCGAGCAGATCAGCTTGGCCTCCAAGGAGGCGAGCGGCACCTCTAACATGAAGTTCATGCTCAACGGCGCTTTGACCCTGTGCACACTCGACGGCGCCAACGTGGAGATTGCCGAGCTCGTGGGCGACGAGAACATCTACACCTTTGGTGCCTCTTCCAAGCAGGTCGAGCAGCTCTACGCCAATGGCAGCTATAACGCCGGCGCGCTCTATCGCAAGCCCGGCATCAAGCTGCTGGTGGACTTCATCACCAACCCCGCCTTTATGGCGACCGGCAACGCCGAGCGCCTGCAGCGTCTGCACGACGACATCAAAGGCAAGGACTGGTTTATGGCCCTGCTCGACATTGAGGAGTACATCCAGACCAAGGAGCGCGTGCTGGCAGACTACGAGGACCAGGACGCTTGGATACGCAAGGCGCTGATCAACATCGCCAACGCCGGCACCTTCTCGTCTGACCGCACGATCTCCCAGTACAACGACGAGATTTGGCACCTGAGCTAATTTCGTTTCCTTTACCCATCCTCTTGAAAGCGGAGTCGCGGCAACGCGGCTCCGCTTTTTGTGCCGATACGCCGGCCCGTGATTTGTCTCGACCAAACAATCTCGTTCTGTAACAGGTAGCTGCCGAAATCAGCCTCCCGTGTTACAGATCGAGATGAAAGGATAGGCAGCTCGATGCTGTCTCAATCTGTAACATCTAGACCCAATTTGGCCCTCCTCCTGTTACAGATCAAGACAAACCGGCAGATCAACGGCCCCAGCACAAAGAAAGGCTCCCCTCTCGCCTAGTGGACGGAAGGGGAGCCTTATATGTGACCACGGCAAAAGGATGGCAAAGCCGCAGTCGCCCAAAAGGAGGGCCTGATTGGATCGGGCCTAGATAAGGTTCTTGCCAGACACCTTATCGAAGAGATGGGTCGCGTTCTTCTCAAACTTGAACCAGATGGGGTCGCCCGCCTTGAGCGCACCCTTGGCCTCGAGATCGACGACGGGGATGATCAGGACAAACTGGCCGTCGGGAGACATCACATGAACGTGCTCGGTCGAACCCATGAGCTCGGTGACCTCGATGGTGCCCTGAAGCGCACCCTCCTCGCCCTTTTCGGCAAGCAGAATCTGCTCGGGACGTACGCCGGCCGTGATCTCCTTCACGTCGCCGCCGTCCCAATTAAGGGCGAGCTGAGCGCAGGTCTCGGGGGCCAGCGCGACATTCATGTCGTCGGTCTTGACGGTAAAGCCGTCGCCCGAGCGCACCAGCTGGGCATCGAAGAAGTTCATCTGCGGCACGCCGATAAAGCCGGCAACGAAGATGTTCGCGGGATGGTTGAAGACCTCCTGCGGGGTGGCGATCTGCTGGACGACGCCGTCCTTCATGACCACAATGCGATCGCCGAGGGTCATGGCCTCGGTCTGGTCGTGGGTGACGTAGATGAACGTGCCCTTGATCTCGTGGCGCAGCTTGATGAGCTCGGCACGCATCTGGTTACGCAGCTTGGCGTCCAGGTTGGACAGCGGCTCGTCCATCAGGAAGACCTTAGGATCACGCACGATGGCGCGGCCGATAGCGACACGCTGACGCTGGCCGCCCGAAAGCGCCTTGGGCTTACGGTCGAGGTACTCGGTGATACCCAAGATCTCGGCAGCGGAGCGAACCTTACGGTCGATCTCGTCCTTGGGGACCTTCTTGAGCTCAAGCGTAAACGCCATGTTCTCGTACACCGTCATGTTGGGGTACAGAGCGTAGCTCTGGAACACCATGGCGATGTCGCGGTCCTTGGGAGCGACGTCGTTGACGCGCTTGCCGTCGATGAACACGTCACCCGAGGTGATGTCCTCCAGGCCAGCAACCATGCGCATCGTCGTGGACTTACCGCAGCCAGACGGGCCAACGAGGACGACGAACTCCTGGTCGTGAACGGTGAGGTTAAAGTCCTCAACAGCGAGCACGCCATCCTCGGTAACCTTGAGGTTGTGCTTCTTCTCCTCGGTCTTCTTCTTTTTGCCAAAGAAGCCCTTCTTTTTGGACTCGGTGTTGGGATACACCTTCTGAACATGTTTGAGAACGATCTCGGCCATGTCTTTACCTTTCGATATGCGGCACCATGTTGAGGGCGCCGCAGAAACTTGCAAAACAGTTACGGCATCAGCCCTTGACGGCACCTGCCACCACGCCGTCGATGATGTACTTCTGGCAGAGGATGTACATGACGACGATGGGGACAACGACCATCATGATGCAAGCCATCATGGGGCCGAGCTCGACGTGGCCGTAGCCGCCGCGGAAGTACTGGATCAAGATAGGAATGGTCTTGTACTTGGTGGAGTCGAGCGTAAGGTAGGGCAGCAGGTAGTCGTTCCAGACCCACATGGTCTCGAGAATGCCGACCGAAAGATAGGTGGGCTTCATGATGGGAAGGACGATCTTAAAGAACACCTGGACCGGGTTGCAGCCGTCGATCATGGCCGCCTCCTCGATCTCGAGTGGGATGTTCTTTACAAAGCCGGCGAACATAAAGACCGCCAGGCCCGCGCCAAAGCCGAGGTAGATAAAGCAGATGTTGAACGGCGTGTTGAAGCCGATGCGGTCCGCCAAATTGGACAGCGTGAACATGAGCATCTGGAAGGGCACGACCATCGAGAAGACGAACAGGTAATAGAAGAAGTTCGAGATCTTGCTGTTGACGCGCACTACGTACCAAGCACACATGGAGCAGCACACCAGAATCAGCACGACCGACGTGACCGTGATGATGAGCGAGTACATAAATGCCGAGGCAAAGCCCTGCTCGTTAAGGGCATGCATGTAGTTTGCGAGGCCGTTGAACGTCTCGGGCGTGAGCAGATCGAATGCCGTGGTGGTGCTGATTGCAGTTGCCTTTTTAAAGGAATTGAGCGCGATCATGAACACGGGGTAGATCCACGCGAGCGACAGGATCGTAAAGAAAATCGAGAGCGCGCGGTTGATAACCTTATCGCGTTTCATTACTGCTGCACCTCCTTGGACCTCGTGGCCTTAAGCTGAATCATGGAGATGGCCACGACCAGGATGCAGAAGATAACCGCCTTGGCCTGACCAATGCCCTGCCATGCGATACCGGCACGCGAATAGAACGTGTTGTAGATGTTCAGGGCGAGCATCTCGGTGGAGTGCGCGGGGGCGCCGCCGGTAAGGGCGAGGTTCTGGTCGAACAGCTTAAAGCCGTTGGTGATGGACAGGAACAGGCAGATGGTGATGGTCGGCATCAGGTTAGGGATCTTAACCTTCCAAAACGTCTGCCATGCCGTAGCGCCGTCGACCTTGGCGGCCTCGATGTAGTCGGACGGAATGGACTGCAGACCAGCGATGTAGATGATCATCATGTAGCCGACCTGCTGCCACAGGGTCAGGATGATAAGGCCCCAGAAGCCAGCAGCAGAGTTAAGGGCGATGAGCTGGGCGCCCACGTTGGAGAGCAGGCAGTTGATCAGAATCTGCCAAATGTAGCCCAGCACGATGCCGCCGATCAGGTTAGGCATAAAGAAGATCGTACGGAAGATGTTGGTGCCTTTGAGCGCCTTGCGGGTGAGCGCCTGCGCAATGGCCAGGGCGATCACGTTGATGAGCACCGTCGACAGGAAGGCAAACGCCACGGTAAAGAAGAACGACGTGGAGAACTGCGGATCGGACAGCGCGCGCACGTAGTTCTCGATACCGACAAAGTGCGCGTTACTAATGATAATAAACTGGCAGAACGAGAGATAGAAGCCCTGGATAAAGGGAATCACGAACCCGATCATAAACGCCAGGCACGTGGGCAACATAAAGAGCGGCCACCAGCGCTTGAGTGCTTTGCCCATAAAAGGGTCCTTTCAATATGTAGGGGGGCGGGCAAACCTACGTCTGCCCGCCCCCCTGTCGCTAATCAGATAGCTCGGGCAGCAACTGCTTACTCGGAAGCAGTCTTCTCGGTCTTCCAGCCATCGACGAAGGCGTTCTTGACGCCGTCCCACTTGCTGTTATCGGCAGCGTAGGCAATCAGAGCCTGCTTGAGGTTCTTCTTCCACTCCTCGGAGGGAATGTAGACGAAGTCCCAAGCGACGGTCTTCTTGCCGTCCTTGGCCATGGCAACGGCCTGCTGCGAGAAGACGTTGGTGGTCTCCTTGGCGCTCTTGAACGGAGCGGTCAGACCCATCTTGTCGGCGATGATGCTGGTCGGGGTGTCAGCGGTGACGCACCAATACATGAAGTCCTCGGTGGCCTTCTGGGCATCCTCGGAAGCCTGGGAACTGACGCACCAATAGTTCTCGCCGCCGGAGCACAGGCCCTGGTTCTCCTCGCCGTCAACACCGATGTAGATGGGCATCATGCCAATCTGATCGTCGGTCATGCCGGCCTTGACGAGGTCAGAGTAGGCCCAAGAGCCGTTCTGGTAAAAGACGGCCTTGCCGGTTGCGAACTCGTTGGTGGCGTCGTCGCCGGTCTTGGAAGCAAGCTGCGAAGGATCGCAGGTGGAGTCGGTGATGTACAGGTCGAAGATCTGCTTGTAGTTGTCGAGATACTCGCCCTTGATCTCGTCGTCCTCCTGGTTGTGCTCCTTCTCAAACTCGTAGTAGAGCGGCATGTTGGCAAGGTGGGTGGTGTAGCGCCAGCTGGAGGAGTCGTCCATGCCGGCGGAAGTGAAGGCACCCTCGACACCAAGCTCGTCCTTGCGGGCCTGGATGTCGTCGGCACAAGCCTTCAGCTTGTCGAAGGAGTTGATGTCCTCGGCCTTGTAGCCAGCCTTCTCGAGCAGCTGCTTGTTGTAAATAATGCCGAAGCTCTCCTGAACCCAGTCGATGCACACATCCTTGCCGTCGGACTGCAGAGCCAGGGAGTCATCAATGAGCTCACCGCGCAGCTTGGTATCGGACAGGTCGGCGCAGTAATCCTTCCAGTTCTTAAGACCGGTGGGGCCGTTGACCTGGAACAGGGTCGGAGCGGAGCTCTTGGACATCTCGGACTTAAGCTTCTCCTCGTAGGTGTTGGAAGCGGCGGTCACGATCTTGACCTCGACGCCCTTCTCCTTCTTATAGGCCTTGGCGATCTCCTTCCACTCCTTGTCGACCTCGGGCTTGAATTGGAGGAAGTAGACCTCGGCAGCGTCACCAGAAGCAGAGGAGCCGGAGCCGGCAGAACCACCGCAACCCACGAGACCCAGACCAAGAACCGCAGCCGCGGAACCAGCAAAGCCCAGGAACTGCCTTCTGCTCATTTCGTTCTTCATTACAATCCACCCTTTCACACCGTGGCGGCACCCTTTGCCGCCGCCTTCGGAGATTGGCTCGGGGACTTTGCCCCTTTTGCTGATTTGAACGATACGCTATTTGGCTAGTTGTTTGAACAAGTATTACTAGAGCGGTAGAAAAACTTCGGTGAACGGTAATTTCAACTTGATACTTGACAAGTTTTGTATAAACAATTATTTGTTATCGAATGCAGAGAAAACGCCCGGTCAAACCGATGCATCGTCGGTTTGACCGGGCGTTTTCGCTTTGAGGACATGAGTCTCGTCAGGCTGCGAGCTAGCCGGCTATCGCTTGGAGTTGACGCGGTAGTGGAAGATCTCGGGGTGTGTGCGAGTGTGCGTCACCTCAAACAAGATGCCATCCGAGGTGTACGACTGACTCTCCATGACGGCAACGCAGTTGTATTTGCCGAGGTCAAGATAGCTGCAGTCCTCATCGTTGGCGAGCTCGACACTCACCGTACGACGGCTCGCCATCACTTTGACACCGCGCTTGTGCTCCAGATAGCCGTAAATAGAATCTGCCGCGATCTCGGGAGTCAGGCCCTTGGCGATCGACGCCAAAAAATAGCCATGGTCCACTTGGCGCGCATTGCCGTTGAGGCTTCGGACACGCACTACGCGAATCAGCTCCTCGCCCACCTTAAAGCCCAGGTGACGAGAGAGTTGCTCGGTGCAAACCAGATGTTCGAAAGACTTAACGTCCGTCGATGCAACGGCATTGTTGCGCTTTGCAAACTCGCCAAACGACTCAACCTCTTCGAGTGCGCCCAACATGTCGGTTTCGCCCTTAAGCCAAATAACGCGCACGCCCTTGCCGTGTATAGGCTGCACAAACATCCCGTCGGCCAGCATACCCAAGGCGCGACGGACGGTATTGCGAGTGCATCCGAACTCCGCGGTCAGCTCGGCTTCGGTTGGCAGCATCTCCTGAAACGCATAGGTCCCATTAATGATGCGCGAGCGTATTTCTCGGTAGATTCCTTCGTATATCGCTTTTGGCATTGTTTCACCTCTACATTATTCATTTCCGGCTAGGCACGATAGCATTTCTTAAAGTTGTTTAAACCGAATATCGGTAAAGCGACAGGATTTAACCGTTGACGGTTTCTGTCATGCCCAAATCGGTTTCGCTCAAAACTGCCGGTACGACAATCGTCTGGTCCTCTACAATGAATCCATTGTTTAAACGTTTCCCCACGCGCAACGCGCCTCGATATTCGGAAGGCAGAACATGCTGCAAAAAATCCAACGCTTTGGCGGGGCAATGTTCGCGCCCGCCATGCTGTTTTCTATATCAGGCCTCATGGTCGGCGTCTCCGCTCTCGCAACGACTGCGGACATCGTCGGCGATCTCGCCGTATACGGAACCCCTTGGTACGTTTTCTGGGCTATCATCCAGCGCGGCTCGTGGACGGTCTTTAAACGCCTCCCGCTCCTTTTTGCCGTAGCGCTGCCCATCGGTCTTGCCCAAAAACAACCGGCTCGTTGCTGCCTCGAGGCTCTCGTCGCCTATTTTGCCTACTGCTTCTTTTTGAGCGAGATCATTAAGCTGAGCGGAGACAACCTTGGGCTTAAGTACCCGTCATCTTTGACCCCCGCCAACGGCATCACCGTCATCGACGGCATCAAGACGCTCGACACCGGCATTATCGGCCCGCTGGTGGTATCGGCAACCGTCGTCGCCATCCATGACCGCTTCTACGATGCCAAGGTTCCCGATTGGCTCGGCACCTTCTCGGGCTCCTCGCTGGTCTACCTCATCAGCTTTTTTGCCGTGTTTGCCCTTGCCGCTATCTCGGCCGCCATCGTGCCCTCCGTATACGCAATGACCGAAACGCTGCGCCATGCACTTACGAGCGTCGGCCCCTTTGGCGTGGGCATCTTTGTGTTTTTGGAGCGAGCGCTCGAGCCTATGGGGCTGCACCACCTGCTCTACATGCCAATCTACTACGACAACCTGGTCATTAACGACGGCATCTACGCCACGTGGAGCAGTTTGCTCCCCATCCTCTCCCATAGCACGCGCCCCCTTAATGAGCTTGCGCCGTGGGCCGGTTTTACCGCCACCGGCTGGGTCAAGCTCTTTGGCCTTCCTGCCATCGCAGCTGCGTTCTACTCCACCGCAAAACCCGAGCGCCGCGCCGGCCTCAGGGTCATCCTTGTTCCCGCCATCATCGCCTCGGTGGTTTGCGGCGTTACCGAGCCACTCGAGTTTCTCTTTATGTTCACCCACCCCGGGCTCTTTTTGCTCTACGCCGTCTTATCGTCTTGCCTTGCCACAACCATGAATCTCTTTGGCATCGTCGGCATCTTCTCGGGCGGCCTCATGGAGATGGCAGCCTTCAACTTTATTCCGCTCATGCGCACGCATGCCGGTGCCTATCTTTTGGCGCTCGGTATCGGCCTTGCCTTTAGCCTCATCTTTTTTGTTAGTTTTCGAGCACTCATCTTGGTCTATGACCTTAAGACTCCGGGCCGCGAGGATCATGCCGTCAATCGCGCGGCAATCGATTGTTTAACGGGAAGCGACTTTGCCAAAGAGCAATCTCCCAATGACGAGGTCAAAAGTCGATCCGATCAAGATCACGTCCTCGCTGAGCGGGTAATTCAGCTTTTAGGTGGCGTTGGCAATATCGTGGGCGCAACCAACTGCGCCACGCGCCTGCGCGTCGAGGTCGCAGACCCTTCCATCGTTGCAGATAACGCGTCGTTTGTCGCGGTGGGCGCCAAGGGCCTCATCATTACGGGCAAGACCGCCCAGGTGATTATCGGCATCTCCGTTCCCCGCGTTAAAGAGCATTTTGACCAGATCATGGGCCTCGAGCCGGAATTTGTGCCCACCACCTCGGCCTCCCCTGCCGCCAGCGCAGCCCATAAGCGCGGCAATATTTGCTTCTTCGATATCGACGGAACGCTCGCCTGGCAAGACCCCAGGCTCGCCCAAGACCTTCCCGAAGACGAGCGGGACCTCTCCCCCTATCCCAACGAGGCGGTTTCGCAGGCAATCCGCGAGTTTGTCGCCAACGGCAATATGGCCTTTATCTGCACGGGACGCACCCTGAGCTGCATCCACCCCAAACTTCTTGAGCTGCCTTGGACCGGCATCGTCTGTCTTGCGGGCGGTTACGCCGAGATCAACGGACACGCAATTCGCGATCTGTCGATGACGCCCAGCATGCTGCAGCGTCTTGCCCCCTACCTTGAGCAATCGGGCGAGGTCATCCGCTTTGAGGGCCTCAACGGCGTCGTGCGCATGAGTGCCGATGCGCCCGATGCTCCCGGATACGCGCGCACCCTGGGCGACGCAGTCACGCAGCTGCAACATTACAGTGTCTACAAGATCTTGATGTCTACATCACTCGCCAACCACATCGCTCAAGATAAGGCACTTGAGCCGCTGCTGTGCTTTAACGAGCTCGAACTCGAGGTAACCGAAATCTCGCCCCGCGAATGCACGAAGCGCGGGGGCATCCAGTCTGTACTCGACGCCCTCGATCCCCACCACGGAACCGTATACGGCATCGGCGACGCCAGCAATGACGTCTCGCTGATGAACGCCGTCGATGTCGGTATCGCCATGGGCAATGCGCCGGACTATCTTAAAAAGCGCGCCGACTACATCACCGACTCGGTCGACAAAGATGGCGTCGTCAAGGCGCTCGAGCACTTTAGGCTTATATAAGCAGCCGGCACGCGCACGCGTCCCGTTTCCCCAAATCGCCAAAACAGACGCGCCGGCAACTCCAATGTGGCAATATGGTATCTGCACACCGCAACGATGCAACCTAAGAAAGAATGCGAGAACCCGTGTCCAGTCCGTTTACCAGCTTTTTAGCCCAGCACTTTGGCCAGATCAACGACTATCTGGCCACGTTCTTTGACGGACAGGCGACCTCTGCCGATATCGAGCGCTACCTGTATACCCCGCTCTCGACATTTACGGCCAATGCCGGCAAGCGCCACCGCCCGCTCATCTGCATGCTCGCCGCCACCGCGGTAGGTGGCAGCTTTGAGAGCGCCCGCAGCGCGGCGGCAGCTATCGAGCACTTTCAGTCGGGAGCGCTTATCCATGACGACATAGCCGACAACGGCCAGCTGCGTCGCGGCAAGCCTTGCATGCACCTTACCGAGGGCACGGGCCTTGCCATCAACTGCGGCGATTTAGCGCTCACCATGGTCACCAAGACGGTTCTCGACGACCCCACACTCGAGGCAGACGTGAAACTCCGTGTACTCCACGAGCTCACCGAGATGATCGTTCGCACCATCGAGGGCCAGGCGCTCGACTTGGGCTGGGTCCGCGATGGACGCTTTGACATCTCGGTCGACGATTATCTGGACATGGCAACACACAAGACGGCGTACTACAGCGGAGCCACGCCACTTGCCGCCGGAGCCATTATCGGCGGCGGCAGCGATGGGCAAATCGAAGCGCTGCGCGCCTTTGGTCTACACACGGGCCTTGCCTTTCAGATTCAGGACGATCTGCTCAACTTGATCGGCACCAAAGAGGCCGCCAACAAGGACTTCCGCACCGATATCACCGAGGGCAAGCGCACCCTCATCGCCGTGCACGCCCTGTCAGACGAGCGTTATCACGACGAGGTCGAGGCAATCCTTTCCTCGGGCACCGAGGACCCCGCGCAACTTGCACGCGCCGTGGAGATCTTCCAGGAGACCGGCTCCATCGATTACGCCCACACTTACGCGCTCGACCTGACCGCCAAGGCCAAAGCGGCCATCGAGAACGTTGAGCTTGATCCGCACGCACGCGAGCTGTTCCTCTCCATGGCAGATTTCTTTGTGGAGCGCCTTAACTAGCGGGGGTAATAAAACCTGTCAGCAGCGTATTTGGGTACAACTTGCTACACTGTTGAGTGCATGTTTATGCATCCCTTTGCGTTGTCTATCCGACACACGCTCAAATAGTACGAATGGTACGCCGAAAGGGGTTCGTTCATGGAACCTATTACAACGGGCATGCAGGGAGCAGCCGTCGAGGACGTCCAGTCCCGCCTTCTGCAGCTCGGCTATACAATCGATGACACCGAGGTCTCCGACAAGCGCTTTGGCACCACCACCGAGCAGGCTGTTGGCACCTTTAGGCTCGACAGTGGCCTTGCCGCTGGCTGCGCCGTCGATATCCCCTGTTGGAGCGCCCTGGTAGACGCCTCGTATAAACTGGGCGACCGCACGCTCTATCTGCGCATGCCCAATTTCCATGGCGCCGACGTTCAGGCCCTGCAGCGCGCGCTCAACGTTTTGGGTTTTGCCTGCGGAGAGGACGACGGCTATTTTGGCCCGCACACCGAGGCCGCTCTGCAGCAGTTCCAGGAAAATGTTGGCCTGTTTGCCGATGGCATGGCGTTCCAGGATACCTACGCCTATATCAACCGCCTGCATCACGTGTGGGAGGGCAAGCCCTCGGTTACCGAGGCCGAGTCGCGCATCGGTTTTGCCCGCGCCGCCAACGTGCTCGAGCGCTTCCAGATTGCCGTCATCGGTGAGGACCCCATCGCACGCAGCGTTGCATCGCGCATGTGGAACATCGCCACGGCGACGACCGACAGCAGCGGCATGATGCTTTGCGATTCCGAGGTTCCGACCGACGTGGATCTGGTGCTCGAGATCGCAAGCGATGAGCTGCCCGCAGATGCTGCGCCGCGCGCCACGATCGCCCTTGCCGAGTGTCACAACCTTGCACAGCGCATCCGCACCGCCAATGTCGCCGCGCAGCAAAAGCCCGCGCGCATCCGCATTGAGCTCACGGGCATGACGCGCTACAACGGAACCTTCACCGCAAGTGATGCGCAGACACTCGCCGTACGCCTGCTCGATGGCGTTTGCGATGCCCTCGCAGATTAGGTAAACTAAACGGGTTGCTTTTGGGCAACACTACACATTGGGACGTAGTTCAACGGTAGAACTCCGGTTTTTGGTGCCGGCTGTTGGGGGTTCGAATCCCTCCGTCCCAGCCCCAAAGAACATAGCGCTCCAGGCTCTTATGAACCTGGAGCGCTTTTTCGTGGGCATGCGGAGGGATTCGAACCCGCAAGGGTGCGGAGCTGAGGAAACGCGAAGCGTTTTCCAGCGCAGCACGCAAGGAGCGAAGCGACGCAGCGGGGCGCGGCCGCCGGCAGGCGGACGCGGAATCCCTCCGTCCCACGTCGACCGAGAGCTCCTCGCGTTAAGAAAATCGAGCCAACGCCGCCAAGCGGAGGGATTCGAACCCGCAAGGAATCTACCTATATAAGACAGACGCCCCAAGCCCGAAAGGACCAAGAGCGCCTTACATCTAGAAAATATCAGCCCAGTTCCGAAAAGCGAGGCGCCATCTACAAAATGGCGCGTGGCCCCGGCGGGCCGGGCATTAAGTTTGTCGCGAGTTCCGCACGCAAAGAAGGCCACTTAATGTGGCCTCCGTCGTGAGCAGGACTGTAGAGCAGGAAACCTAAGCCGGTGTCCACGCTCTCCCGGGGCCGGCGAAATTTAGTTGTTCAGCATGCGGTCGAAGCTTCCCGAGTCGCCATCCCGATAGTCGGCGGTCATCAGAATCTCCTGCGGAATGCGTCCGCCCTCGCGCAGCACGTTGCGGAACTGCACGCGCGTGACCATAGGCAAATCTTTGATCGTCGCCGCTAGGTTCTGCGGCACGCCCTGGTTGGCAGCCGCGGGCTCACACTCACCGCCGGCCTTCACGCGGCGCTTGTGCTCGGCGAGCATGGCGCGATACATACCGGCATGCAGGCGAATCTCAACAACATTGGCATTACGGGTCTGCTCGACAATGCGCGCACCCTCTCGGTCGATATCGCCCACGTAGTAGACATAGTTAAAGCGATAGCCGATCTCGGCCAGATAATCATCCAGTGCGTGCGAAACGCTCGCCTTGCAGCCACCGCCAAAGATCACGCCACCCACCTTGGTGCCAAAAAGCTTAGCGTGCTTGCGGCCGCGCAGGAGCTTGACGATCTCGTCATAGGTGTCCAGGTTCTCGACCATAATGAACGGCTTGTCGGCGCCCAGCGTAAAGAAGCCCGTAAAGTGCACAGGACGGTTGGGAGCAACCTTGATTGCCTGCATGCTAATGCCCTTTTCGGTCATACGCCGAATCAGACGCTCGCCATGCTTGCCGTCAAAGGCCTTCTCATCGTTAAAAATCTGGTAGGCGCGCTGGCGACGCGAAGCGACCGGCGTGTCGGCGCCGCGATTCTGCTCTATCCAAGCCTGGATGATCGCAATCTCCTCGGCAATCTTGCGGTTGGACATCTCGTTGTGCTGAGTGCGCTGCGGAGCCTTTTTGCCGTCCTTGCCCTCGACCTTAACAATTTGAGTCTGCTGCTCCTTAATCTTGGAGAGCGCCGTAGGCGTGGGAACGACCTTGAGCAGCTGCCTGCCCAGGACACGGGCCAGAGCAAACGCCGAAACCTCGCCATGAGCGAGCGGCTCAGGCTGCTGGGGGGCCACATCGTTTGCAGTCGGTTTGGACTGCGCCTGGGATTTGCGCTTGGAATCTGCCTGAGCTTTACGCTCTTGCTTTGGCGCGGACGGACCCTTTTGCGAGCGCTCGGGCTTGTCCCCCTTCGCCGGCTGGCGCTTGGGTTGCTCCACCGGGGCCTCAGCCTTCACATCCTTGCTTTGCGTCGCCGCCTTCTCGGCCGGGGCCTCGGCATTTGAGCCACGACCGCCACGGTGACGACGACGGCGGGGCTTGCTCGAAGCGCTCTCCCCCGTCTGCTTATCAGCGGACTGCTGAGCTTTGACCTCGGCGTCGGCCGCAGGCTGCGACTCGGAAGGTTGCTGCTCGCAAGCCACCGGCTCAACGGTTTTCTCAGTTTGTTCGGCCTTATCGGCCTGAGCGGTCGAAGCCGGCTCGCCCTTCTCCTGACGCTTTACGGGATACGCGCGTCCCGCAAAACCGCGGCCGGGACGACACGAACCCGGAGCCCTCTTGGCAGACTCCTCAACATCGTCCGCAACCTCGGAAGGCTCTTCAGCTTCATGCGCGACATCCTGCTGCACAGCCTTAAAGTGAGCACCGCGACGACGCTTGCGCTCTTGGGCCTCCACGGGCTTTTGCTCCTTCGCGGGCTTCTGCGACTCAGCGGCAACCTCGGTCACAACAGTCTCGGTATCGAGTTCATCCTTTTGAGCCACGGCACGACGGAAGCGCTCCTGCTGGGCACGGCGCTGAGCATCGCGCTTGCCGCCCCCACCAAAACCGCCGCGGCCGGCCTTGGCCGTAAAGGCGCGAACGACGTTCTCATCGAGCAGCTCGTCGGTATCGACATGCTCGCGCGGGGCCGTTTCCACCGAAGCGGGCACCTCGACAACGTCCTCGACGGCCTCTTCGACAGCCTCGGCAAGCTGCTCCTGAGCATCACTTATCTCGGCATGAATGGTATAGAACGCCGGACGTCCGTTAATGCCGCTGCCCTCGATCTTGGTAACGATCTTTGCCGCGATGAGTTCGTCGCGCATCGCCTTGGTGTCGCATTCCTTATCGACGGAGCGGAAAATCTGCGCCAGCGCGCTCGACTTGATCTTGAGTGCCTTGCGGCAGAGCAGGTCATAGGCAACTAGCTTGGCACGCTCGGCAGAAAGCGACGTCTGGCTGCTCAGACGCTCAGCCAGGGCATCGACATTATTTTGGTTATCGGAATATACCGTCTTGGCCACGGGGCCCCTTTCATATGTACACATATACGTCTATATGGTACAACGCGCGCCCTTATCCACGCAAAACATCTGCGAGAACACTCGGGCATCGCCCGCTTTTGCATCAAAACCACCCCTAAAAGGGGTGGTTTGCTCTTAGGGTATAACCCTTGGATTT
>CALEBN010000018.1 GCA_937943045.1 uncultured Collinsella sp.
AAACGCGAAGCGTTTTCCAGCGCAGCACGCGAGGAGCGGAGCGACGAAGCGGGGCGCGGACGGCGCCAGCCGCACGCGGACATCCCTCATCGCCCGCCATTGAATTGTTAGGCCTCCAGCGATGGAGGCCTTTCTTTTTTGGGCCGGTGCATGGGATTCGAACCCGCAAGAGTGCGGAGCTGAGGAAACGCGAAGCGTTTTCCAGCGCAGCACGCGAGGAGCGGAGCGACGAAGCGGGGCTCGGGCGGCGAAATGGACCCTTGGCGAATACCCGTGTGCAAAAAATGCCAAATATGAGTACTGCTACCTTTTTAGTAGCAGCGTTTTCGAAGTCATAAAAGGCAAATCCGGCATTAGAACGACGATCGATAGTCCAGTTAAGCCAATTTGCCAACTACAAAACTGGACATATGTGGCCCAACTCATCTAAAAGTGCCTAATTTATATGTTACGAAGTTAGTGCCCGTACTCATATTTGCCACTTTTTGCACACGGCCTATCCCAGCCATGGTAAATCGATAGCAAAACGGGCTCCAGACCGCTGAATCGTGCCGCATATGGCACGTCCGCAGTCCGGAACCCGGTCCAAATTAAGTTATTGCGCCGTGTTAGGCCAAAACACCCGCCAGGATCTCGATCAGGTTGTCCACGTCGGCCTCTTCGCACACGAGCGGCGGAAGGAAGCGCAGCGTATGAGCGCCCGTAGCGTTGATCACGACACCAGCCCCCAATGCACGGGTTACAACGTCGTGTGCATCACCCGCAGCATCATCCAGATCGCAGCCGAGCATCAGACCGCGGCCACGCACCTCTACCACATGCGGAAGCTTAGCCAGCGCCTGCTCCATATAGGCGCCAACCTTGGCAGCATGCTCGGCATAATCGCCGTGCACAAGCGCGGAGAGCGTCGCGGCACAGGCCGCGACAGCCAGGCAGCTACCGCCGAAGGTCGAGCCATGATCGCCGGGCTTAAAGACGTCAGCGATTTCCTTCTTTGCCACCACGGCACCCATGGGCACGCCGTCGGCGATTCCCTTGGCAAGGCTCATAATGTCGGGCTCCACGCCATAGGTCTGGAACGCAAACGGCTTACCCGTGCGGAAGATTCCGCACTGGACCTCATCGGCGATAAGCACGGCACCTGCCTCGTGCGCCAAGTCGCGCGCCGTAGCCATAAACTCCTCGGTCATGGGATGCACACCGCTCTCGCCCTGGATCGGCTCGAGCATCACGGCACAGATTTCACTTCCCAGTTGCTTAAAGATTGCACACAGTTCATCCACATCGTTGGGCGTACAGGCCACAAAGCCACCCGGCAGCGGGCGGAAGCTGTCCTGCAGCCAATCCTGCATGGTCGCGGCAATGGTCTCGAGCGTACGACCGTGAAAGCCGCCGCGCATGCACACGATGGTGTTGCCTCCGTTGCCGGCACGCTTGGCGTACAGACGCGCGAGCTTCATCGAGCCCTCGTTGGCCTCGGCACCAGAATTGGCAAAGAACGTCTCCCACACCTGCTCGCCCGCAGCCGGAGCACCAAGTGCCGCCGCCGTGGTCTCGTCGCCAGCGGCAATCGCGTCGGCAAGCACGCGTGCACCGTCCGTATCATCGTTAGCGAGTTTGGACAGCAGCGCCGCGACCTGTCCACGCTGCTCGATGTAGAAATAGTTGGAGACATGCAGGAGCTTTTTGGTCTGAGCCTCGAGCGCCGACAGCACTGCCGGGTTGCCGTGGCCCAAACTGCACACGCCGATGCCGGCAAGAAAATCGAGGTATTCGCGACCATCGTCGCCGGTGAGCTTCATGCCGCAGCCTTCGACAAACTCGACCGGCGAGCGACCAAAGGTGTGCATGACGTAGTGGGATTCGAGCGATTGTTGTGCTGCAAGTGACATGAGATACCTTTCGTTAAGCGCCAGGTAGCGCGGAGTTTGGGCGTAATGGCGTAGCAATTTCGAGCCGGCTAGACCGTCTGGAGCTTCTCGACCTCGTCGAGGTTCTCGGTCAGGCGCGCCGCAAAGGTCGAAAGCGGGTGCGGGTGCGTATCGAACTCGTAGGCCGTCTCGGTGGAATGGATCACGGTGCCGACGCCGGCGTCGGTCAGCAGCTCCAGGAGCAGCGAATGCGGCGTGGTACCGTTAATGATGTGGGCGCGGAATACGCCACCGGCAAGCGCATCGACGGCCGCGCGCAGCTTGGGAATCATGCCCTTATCGACCTCGCCACCGTAGGGCATCTCGTTAACCTCGTCGAGCGTTAGGTTGGAGATAAGCGAGTCCTTGTCGCTAAAGTCCTTGTACAGGCCGTCGACGTCAGTCAAAAAGATCGCCTTGTGCGCGTGGAGCGCCGCCGCAACGGCGCCGGCGGCGGTATCGGCGTTGATGTTGAAGAAGCCGCCGTCCTCCCCCGCCGCGACGGTAGCGATGACGGGAATGTACTCGCTATCGAGCAAGCGCTCGATATAGTCGGTGTTGACGTGCGTCACTTTGCCCACACGACCGAGCTCGGGGTCGAGCGGCTCGGCGATGAGCGTGCCGGCATCGCTGCCCGACACGCCTACGGCCAGGTTGCCGTGGCGGTTGATGGCGGCGACCAGCTCTTGGTTGACCTTGCCGCCCAGCACCTCGCGCACGATATCCATGGTCGCCGGCGTGGTCACGCGCTGGCCGTTCTTAAACTCGACGGGAATATCGTAATGGCTCAGCGCCTCGTTGATGGCCTTGCCGCCGCCATGCACGATGACGGGGCGCATGCCGATGATCTTGAGCAAAACGATGTCGCTCATCACGTCGCGGCGCAGTTGCTCGTCAACCATGGCGGCTCCGCCATATTTGATAACGACCGTCTTGCCGGTCAGGTTTTTAATCCACGGCAGCGCTTCGAACAGCAGCTGCGCGGTTGCTTCGTTGGATTCGCTCGAACGACAATCGCGTGCGAATTTCATAATCTGCCTCGTCTTTCGTATCGTTATCACGCTGTGCTTCGCTGTCCGCAATCGCGGCAAGATGCGCAGCGTGCCTGGAATCTAGGAACGGTAGTCGCCGTTGATGGAGATGTACTCGTGCGTGAGGTCGCAGGTCCACACGGTCGTTGCCGCGTCGCCTGCACCCAGGTCGGCCGAGATCACGATCTCGGACGCCTCAAAACGTCGCAGAGCCTCGTCCTCGTCAAAGGGAACAGTCAGACCGTCGCGGCAGACAGGCATGCCCATCATGTCGATGGAAACGTCTTCCTGATGAAACTTCACGCCGCACTTGCCGAGCGCCATGGCAACGCGGCCCCAGTTGCAGTCGTGGCCGGCGATGCAGGTCTTGACGAGCGGCGAGTTGGCGACGGCACGGGCGGCGATATCGGCTTCCTCGTCGTTGGCGGCGCCGGTGACGTTAACCGTCACGAGCTTTGACGCACCCTCGCCATCGGCCGCGATGTTGCGCGCCAGGCTCTCGCACACCTCGTGCACGGCAAAGGCCAACTCGTCAAAGGCGTCAGTGCCCTCGACGATAGCCTCGGTATCAGCGGCAGCAGCGCCAGAAGCAAGCATGATGCAGGTGTCGTTGGTCGAGGTATCGGAATCGACTGTCACCTTATTAAAGGTCTGCTTAACGGTCGAGAGCAGTAGGGTGTGGAGCGCCGCCGGCTCGACGGGGGCATCGGTCGTAATGACCGCGATCATGGTGGCCATATTGGGCATGATCATGCCCGAGCCCTTGCACATGCCGCCCACCGTATAAGCGTTGCCCGCATGGCCCACAGCCTCACTGCGATAGCGAACGGCATACTCCTTGGAGTGCGTATCGGTCGTCATGATGGCACGGGCCGCATTGGCACCGCCATGGGCAGAGAGCGCCTCGTAGGCGGACGGAACAGCCGTCTCAAACGTGTCGATCGGCAGAATCTGTCCAATCACACCCGTGGATGCAACTAGGATCTGCTGGGGCTCACAGCCGATAACCTGCGAGGCGATGTTGCAGGTCTCGCGCGCGCAGGCAAGGCCGGTCTCGCCCGTGGCGGCGTTCGCGTTGCCGGAGTTGATTGAAACACCGGCGATAATGCCATAGCCCCTGTCCGCACCGCCCAGGTTGGCACGGCTCACCTGCACGGGCGCCGCGCAAAAGCGGTTGGTCGTAAACACGCCGGCGCCGGGACAGGGCCTATCGGGCACGACGAGCGCATAGTCCAAGCGCTCGGGATTCTTCCGGAATCCCGCATGGATGCCTGCGGCCTTAAAGCCGGCAGCTGCCGTAACGCCACCCTCGACGGCGCGAATCTTAATATCAATCAGGTCGGTATTCATCGTCCCTACGACTCCTTATATCAGACAAAAAAACGGGCATCGGCTGGCACGCCATACCGGTCGCAATTAGTAGACCAGCTTAAAAGTGGCGCCCAACTCGATACTCGACTACCAAATCGTTAACAATCGAATGTGCTACACCGGGCACGCCACTGTGGGCAAGCCTCGTCGCTCGTCAAAGCCAAAAACGATGTTGGCGCACTGGACCGCCTGGCCTGCTGCACCCTTGCACAGATTGTCGATAGCACCCGTCGCCACCAGCACGCCCGCGCGCTTGTTGAGCGCAAGACCGATCTGGGCAGCGTTGGTGCCGACGACCGAAGCCGTCTTGGGCTGCTGGCCGGCATCGAGCACGCGCACAAAGGTGCGACCGGCGTAGAACTTCTTGTAATGGTCGACGACGTCCTCAAGGGCCAACGTGTCGAGAGTCTGCGGCGCGAGCGGCATCGTCACCGTGGAAAGCAGACCGCGCTTGAGCGGTGCCAAGTGCGGAGTAAAGACGACGCGATCGGTCAGGCCCAGGATCTGCTCAATCTCGGGCGTATGGCGATGCTTGCCCACGCCATAGGCCTCCAGGTTCTCGTCCGCGCTACAAAAATGGGTGCGGGCGTTGCAGGACTTACCGGCACCCGTCACGCCACTAATGGCATCGACGATTACGGGGCCGTTCTCGGCCACCCAGCCCGCACGCACGGCAGGAGCGGCTGCAAGGCTCGTTGCGGTGGGATAGCAGCCGGCGCAGGCGACCAACACGGGCCTGCCAGCGGCATGGCTGGAAGCAGCGGTCCCTAAGTCCTGGCAGAACAGCTCAGGCAGGCCAAAAGCGCGGGTCTTGAGCAACTCAGGGCTCGTGTGCTCGGCGGCATACCATGCCTCAAAGACGGACGCGTCGCTCAGACGGTAATCGGCCGAAAGATCAAAGCAGGAAACGCCTGCGGCAAGCAGTGCAGGCACCTGTGCCATGGCAGCCGTGTGCGGCACGGCAAGAAAAACCGCATCGCAGCTCTTGAGCTCGGGGGCGTCATGCGTGGTGAAAACCAGGTCGCTCACGCCAGCAAAGCTCGGATACACCGCGGACAGCGGCTGGCCGGCATCGGCGTTGGACGTAATGGCCACAAGTTCAAACTCGGGATGGCCGAACACGAGGCGAATGAGCTCGGCTCCGGCATATCCAGCCGCGCCGACGATTCCAACCTTCAAAGACATATCAGACTCCTTGTCTGCGATTTATGCACCGATGCGCATTTCGCAGCGGTCGTTATGAAGTGGGTTGAAACTTTAGCACCAAAAGATGCATGAATACGTAAATGGCTTGCGTGTTCATGCATTGAAACATTCCCGACACATTCGCTTGAAGGAATTGACAAATGGAGCGGGCCCCGTATTGCCCGGCACCCATAACGGCGCCGGGCAATACGGGGCCCGCCCATGCGAAAATTAAGTTGTTAGGAAGAGCCAGCTGGCTAGAGCTCGACCGGCACCCATTTGTCGTGATTGCAGATAAAAGCCTCAGGATCCTCGACGCTAAAGAAGACGAGCGTGGGGTCGTTAGGTCCCTCATAGTGCTCGCTCAAGCGCTCAAGATGCTTCCATCCGGCCTCGCGCATTTCGCTCGAAGCCCGGTCGTCCAGCCCCGCACGTCCGCGCAGGATCAACCAACCATGGCCCGGCCACCAACTCGTGGCCTCAAAGCGCTGGTTTTGCAGAAGCTCCTGCCACACGTCTTTGGTGCGCGCCGTCACAAACCACAGCTTGCCGTCCTGAATCTGTGCAAACGAGAACGGACGCACATGCGGCTGCCCGTCCACACTCGTCGCCAGATACCACGCCGGCACCGACGTCAGATACTCCAGCACCGTATTCAATCCGTCCACGTTTCCTCCTGTCACCTGACCAGTCTTTTTGGAATGGGTAGTCAATTTGGGAAATTAGAGCTCGAGGAGCTCTTCGCTGCCGTCGATATCGCAGAACCGCGCAGCGATGTTGCGGACCGAGAAGAATGCAAGGCGGCCGTCGTTGGCACTATCGTGTTGCTCGCCAATGCCCACCATGTGCTTAAAGCCCGCTTGGCGCACCTTGTCGCTCACGAATGCATCGTCCTCGAGCGCGGCCTCGCCAGTTAACACGATCCAGCACTCCCCCGGCTTCCAGCCCGATACCTCAAACTTGGGATTCGCGCTCAACTCCGCCCACACGTCCTTGTCGCGCGACGTGCAAAACCACAGCTTGCCCTCATCGACCATGGCAAACGAAAACGGCCTCACGCGGGGCTGATACCCGTCGCTCGCATCGGTCGTGGCAAGATACCACGCCGGAATGCGCCTGAGATACGAGCAGGCGCGCTCGAGCTGAGCCGTGCGATCGATGTCGGTCATAGAGACCCCTTTCTTGCGCTCGAATCGAGCTTAGACAAGTTGAAGATTGATAACGACAACGCATGTCACCAGCAGCGCCATCGCCACCGCGGCCAGTGCATCCCCCCGGCCAAACGTAAGCGCATGCAGACGCGTGCGTCCCTGTTCGCCGTGATAGCAGCGCGCATCCATGGCGGCCGAAAGCGTCTCGGCATGACGGAACACGCCGGTGAACAGCGGAATCGCCACACTGCCGAGCATGCGCACGCCGCCGAGCGGACCGCCCGTCACGCGCGCGCCGCGACTTGCCTGTGCATCGGCCGTCTGTTTCATCTCGGTGGCAAATTGCGGCATAAACCGCAGCGCGATACCCATAATCATGCCGAGTTCGTGCGCCGGAAGCCCCACGCGCGCAAATGGTGCGAGCAGACGTTCAAAGCCCGCGGTGAGGTCGAGCGTCGGCGTGGTGAGTGTAATGGCGCTCATGCCGGCCATCATCAACGTCAGGCGGCACGCCACAAACGCAGCAGAACGCAGCGAGCCCTCGCTCACCTGCAAAAAGCCAAGCTGCCACAGGATGCGGCCACTCTGGTCGGAAAACAGGTTGAGCACCGCGACTACCACGACAATCGCCAGCAGTGGCGCCATCGATGATAGGACCCGACGCAACGGCACCCGGGTCACAACATAGACCAGCACGACAAACATTGCGACCGGCACCAGCCCGCGGAAGCTGCCAACGGTGAGCACGGTGATCAGAAATGCGAAACCTAGGAGCAACTTGGTGCGCGGGTCCAGTCGATGGACCGCGCTATCTCCAGGATAGTAGCTACCAAACGAAAACGCCTCCATTAGCAGCCCTCCTCTCGCGCGGGCATCTTGGAATCGACCTGGCAGAGGGCGTCCGCGGGCTTGCCCGCACGGCCCATCAGCACGCCGGCCAGCTCATCGGCCAGCGACTCAACCGTATAGAGTTTGTCGCAGCGCAGCGGCACGCCAGTCCCAGCAAGTGCCAACGCCATACGCTGAGCGGCAGGAACACCTAGACCGATCGACTTGAGCTCGTCCGCGTGCGCAAAAACCTGTGCAGGCGTTCCCTCGGCAAACACCGCGCCCTCGTTCATCACAACCATACGGTCGCAACAATTAGCCAAGTCATCCATGCTGTGTGAAACCATGACAACAGTCAGGCCCTCGCGATGGAGCCGATCGATGAGCCCCAGGAAATCCCTGCGCGCAGCCGGATCGAGCCCCGCCATGGGCTCGTCGAGTACCAGGACCTCGGGTTCCATGGCGAGCACGCCGGCAAACGCCACGCGGCGCTGCTGGCCGCCCGAAAGCTCAAAGGGGCTCTTGTCGCCTATCGCGGCGAGATCGAGACCCGCGCGCGCAAGCGATGATGCGACACGACGCGCAACCTCGTCTTGCGGCAGACCAAGGTTGCGCGGGCCAAACGCCACGTCCTGCGACACGGTCTCGGCAAATAGCTGGCGCTCGGGATACTGAAACACCACGCCGACCTTAGCCTTAACCGCGGCGGCGTCTTTCTTGCTTGATAGGTCGAGCCCCAGCGCGCAAACGTTTCCCTCCTGCGGACGAATCAACCCGTTGAGATGCTGAACCAGCGTTGATTTACCCGAGCCGGTATGACCCGCCAGGCCCAGAAACTCGCCACGACGCACCGTCAGCGAAACATCGCGCAGTGCCCAGGGACTGTTTGGATCGTTGCCCCAAAGAGCCTGTTTGCTCGATGCGTCCGCAGTGGTCGCCCGCTTGCGCCATCGACGGCGCTCGCGGGCGCTCAGCGAGTAACTATGTGAGAGATGCGAAATCTCGATAACGGGCTCCGATGCGGCCGCCTCGTTAGTCGCGAAGGATGCATTGTCGAGCATACGAGAATCGGATGCGGAAGGCTGCACTGCGACGTCCGCCCCGCCCCGCTCGGCGTAAACCCGCGCAATCTCGGCGACCATATCTGCCTCGCGCACCTGCGCGCAAACGGAAACGCCCTTCTCACGAAGTGCCCTACCTAGGCAGCACGACGCCGGCATATCCAGGTTGAGCTGCGCAAGTTCGTCCGCCCGCGTCAAGATTTCCTCGGGCTTACCGAGCATGGCAACGCGGCCCGCTTGGAAGACAGCAACGCGATCGGCCTCGGCGGCCTCTTCCATAAAGTGCGTAATCATCACGATGGTCATGCCACGATTGTGCAACGCGTGGCAAGCCTTCATGAGGCCCTTGCGTCCACGCGGATCGAGCATCGAGGAAGCCTCGTCCAATATGAGCACGCGCGGCTCCATGGCGAGCACGCCGGCAAGCGCCACGCGCTGCTTTTGGCCGCCCGAAAGCGCATGGGTCTCGTGACGCTCAAAGCCCACCAGGCCCACACCCTTCAGCGCCTCGCGTACGCGCTGCGCAATTTGCGCCGACGGCACGCCAAGGTTTTCGGGACCAAACGCAACGTCATCTTCGACAAGCGTTGCCACCAGCTGGTCATCGGGATTCTGGAATACCATGCCCGCGGTCGAACGAATGTCGTAGACCAGCTCGGGGTCGGACGCATCCATGCCGTTGACGCGTACCGTGCCCGCATCGGGCTGCAACAGTGCATTCAGATGCTTGGCAAACGTCGACTTGCCCGACCCATTGCCACCGAGGATGCAGAAAAACTCGCCATCCTCGATGTTCAGATCGATGCCGTCGAGTACCGGTGCGGCACCGTCATAGCTAAAGGAAACGCCCCGACACTCAATCATGCGCGACCTTTGACCTGGTCCTTTTTAGGCGTGATGAGGTTGGAGACCGCCTTGTACACCGCCAGCGTCAACACCGAGTTGAGCACGGTCTTGATGAGGTTAAACGGCAAAACGGCGGGAAGCATGAGCGGCAGAATCACATCGGCCGAGCCATACCAGAACCAAACGCCGATGGTCAGGTTCGCGACCATGGACAGCACCGTAGCGGCAATGACGCCCAGCGCCAGGCCAATCACGGCACCCTTATAGGTATGCATCTTCTGGTAGACGATAGCCGCGGGCAGAATGTAGCCCAGCGTGGCAACCAGGTTCATAAGCGCACCGACCCAGTCACCCGTAGTGAGCGCATGGATAACGATCGCCATAGCTGCAACAGCAGTACCGGCACCGGGGCCATATGCAAACCCACAAACCATCGCCGGCACCAGCGACGGATCATACGTCAAAAACGGCGCCGAAGGAAGGATGGGCAGCTGCACGTACATAAACAGGGCGCCCAAGGCACACATCAACGCCATGGTAACGAGCTGTTTGGTGCTCCACCTATTCGTGTTCTCAAAATGGATATGCTGCGACTGTTCAGACATAAGATCACCTGCCTCTTTCATCCGGACTCTAACCGTTGGTACTGGGATCTCACCAGTTCAGCCGGCATGCGAGCCAACGCACACACGGGTCGCGGACTCATCGGCTCGGTCGCAGACACCTCGCCTGCGCCACGGCACACCTTTGGCACCGCCCGATTTACCGCCAGTGGGGAATTCCACCCCGCCCTGAAACAGCAGTTGCAAGTGTAGCACGAGCAGGCTTTCGCGCAAGTATGCCAAGGGTAATTTGTGGCGGGGATCAGTTGCCGCAACAACCACGTTCCCCACCCATCCCAAAGTAACGCGCTTTTCGCGCAAAGCGCGAAACAGCGAAAGGGACACGTACTCCCATCAACCACGACTTTCTCCGCGAGCCGACCTCAAGGCCGTAAACGCAGGGAATCCGGGGGCGTGACGGGGTTTCTCTCCGGAACATTCCGCAGGACGCAAAGAGGCTCCGCAGCGCGAAGCGCGATGCGGAGCCTCTGTGCATGTCCGAGGACGTTCCGGAGAGAAACCCCCGTCACGCCCCCAGATTCCCGGTGGGAGTTCTAGACCTTGTCGGCCTTAGTACATACCGCCGCCCTGCTGACCAGCGGTGGCAGCAGCGATAGCATCCTCAAGCTGAGTGTTCTTGGGCACATCGGAGACGGTGGCCTCGGTGATGAGGATCAGGCTGGCGACAGAAGCAGCGTTCTGCAGGGTGACGCGGCTGACCTTGACGGGGTCGAGGACGCCCATCTCGATCATGTCGCCCCACTCGCCGTTGGCAGAGTTGAGACCCTGGCCGGCGGGCAGCTCGGCAACCTTGTCGACCACGACAGCGCCCTCAAAGCCAGCGTTCTTGGCGATGGTAGCGACCGGAGCGGTCAGAGCCTTCTTGACAATGTCGACGCCGATCTTCTCCTCGGGGTCGTCGATCTCGACAGCATCGAGCGCAGGAGCAGCGTCCATGAAGGCGACGCCGCCACCGGCGACAATGCCCTCCTCGACAGCAGCTCGGGTTGCCTGCAGGGCGTCCTCGACGCGATGCTTGATCTCCTTGAGCTCGGACTCGGTAGCAGCGCCAACCTTGATGACGGCAACGCCACCGGAGAGCTTGGCCAGGCGCTCCTGGAGCTTCTCGCGGTCGAAGTCAGAGGTGGTGTTCTCCATCTCGCCCTTGATCTGAGCGATGCGGGCGTCGATGGCCTCCTTGGAACCAGCGCCGCCAACGACGACGGTGTTGTCCTTGGAGATGGTGACGGACTTAGCGGTACCGAGCATATCGGCGGTGATGTCAGCGACCTTCACGCCCAGCTCGTCCAGAGCGGCCTGGCCACCGGTAAGGACGGCGATGTCCTCGAGGATGCGCTTGCGGCGATCGCCGTAGCCCGGAGCCTTGACGGCGCAGACGTTGAGAGCGCCACGGATCTTGTTGAGGACCAGGGTGGGCAGGGCCTCGCCGTCGATGTCCTCGGCGATGATGAGCAGGCCACGGCCGGCGCGCTGGACAGCCTCGAGAACAGGCATGATATCCTGAACGCTGGAGATCTTCTGGTCGGTGATGAGGATGTACGGATCCTTCATCACGGCCTCCATGCGGTCGTTATCCGTGACGAAGTAAGCGGAGACATAGCCCTTGTCGAACTGCATGCCCTCGACGGTGTCGATGGTGATGTCGAACGTCTGGGAATCCTCGACGGTGATGACGCCGTCCTTGCCCACGACCTCCATGGCCTCGGCGATCTTCTCGCCGACCTCGGGGTCACCGGCGGAGATGGTACCGACGGAAGCAATCTGCTCCTTGGTCTCGACCGGCTTGGCCTGCTTCTTCATCTCGGCGACGGCGGCGTTGACGGCCTTGTCGATACCGCGACGGATGGCCAGCGGGTTGGCGCCAGCGGCGACGTTGCGCAGACCGTCGTTGACGATGGCCTGAGCGAGCAGGGTTGCGGTGGTGGTGCCGTCACCCACGGTGTCGTTGGTCTTGGTGGCGACCTCCTTCACCAGCTGGGCGCCCATGTTCTCGATGTTGTCCTCGAGCTCGATCTCCTTAGCGACGGAAACGCCGTCGTTGGTGATGGTCGGGGCACCGAACGTGCGCTGCAGCGCAACGTAGCGGCCCTTGGGGCCCATGGTGACGGTAACGGCGTCGGCCAGGGTGTTGACGCCCTTGGCGAGCTTAGCGCGGGCATCGGTGTTGAACGTAATGTTCTTTGCCATAGTGGGTAATCCTCCAAAAGAAATGTGACTCGCGTCGCCGCTTCCGAGTCCTATGCGACGAGCGCGTTCAAAGACGAATCAGAGATTCTGACGGGACTAGGCCTCGACGACAGCGTAGATGTCATCGGCGCGCATGAGCAGATACTTCTCGCCGTCGACCTTAACCTCGTTGCCACCGAACTTACCGTAGATGACAACGTCACCGACCTTGACGTCCATGGGAATGCGCTCACCCTTGTCGTTGACCTTGCCGGCACCAACGGCAACAATGGTGCCGCGCTGCGGCTTCTCCTGAGCGTTGCTGGCGATATACAGACCAGAAGCGGTCTTCTGCTCGGCCTCGTCGGGCTTGACCAGAACACGATCTGCAAGCGGCTTCAAAGACGACATGCTTGTCTCCTCCTTTTTGGGCCGCGCGGTTATACCACGCGAATTAACCCTTTTTGTTTGCGTACGCGTTGAATGGTACCCACGAATGGCGGGTTATACAACACGGAGTCAAAAAATCTTATTTTTTGGCACTTAGATTTTCTGAATGCCGGGGGACAACTTAGCGGTGGCTCCCGGGGCGGACCGGAGGGCATGAAGTTTGCTGCTCTACAGTCCTGCGCAAGACGGAAAGCACATTAAGTGCTTTCCTTTGCGTGCGGAACTCGCGACAAACTTCATGCCCTCCGGTCCGCCCTGGGAGCCAGGTTGACTAACTAGGGCCCGGCATTCAGAAAAGTCAGTGCAGCAAAATGGCGATGCGGATGGAATGCACAAGATAGGGGGCACGTTGTTGGGACGCGCTCTTTTAAGTTGCGGTGGAATAGTTCCTGTTTTTGGGCTTGAAGGCCGATTTGGGACTATTTCACCGCAACTGAGGGGTGGGATGTGGGGTTAGCGCTCGTAAATCAAGTTGCCTGCCAGGTAGGTGGCTTGGACTTTGGTGGCTTGAAGTTCTTGGGGGTCGATGGTGAGCGGGTTTTGGTCCAGGACTACCAGGTCGGCGTACTTGCCGGGCTCCAAGCTGCCGAGGTTTTGCTCGTCGCCCGCTGCGTACGCGCTGCCCAGGGTGTAGTTGCGCAGAGCCGTTGCTGCATCGATGCGCTCGCTCGGCAACCAGCCGCCCTCGGGCCAGTGGCTTTTGGGGTCCTGGCGCGTAATAGCCGCGTAGAGCACGTTCATGCTGGTAACGGGCGTGATAGGGCTGTCGGTACCGAAGGCTTGGCGAATGCCGCGCTGCTTATAGGTCGCAAACGGCCACATGATGCGGCTGCGCTCCAAGCCCAGATCGCGCTCCGGACCACCCGGATCGAGCGTGATATGGCAGGGCTGGCTCGAAGCAACCACGTTGAGCTTGCGCAGGCGGTCGATGTCCTCGGGCAGAAGGTTCTCCAGGTGCTCGAGCGTGTTATGGCCGTGCTGGGGCAGGCCGTACAGATCGGCCGCCTCCTCGAAGATATCCAGCGCGGCATGAATCGCACCGTCACCAATGACGTGGATGCGCACGGTGTGACCGCGCTCCGCGGCCGCCAGAACCAGTTTGCGCATGCGCTCAGCCGGGACCGTCAGACGGCCCTGGTCGCCCGGGAAGCGCGGATTGGTATAGGGCTCAGTGAGATATGCCGTGTGTTCACTCGACACGCCGTCGAAGAACTGCTTAAAACCCGGCGCCGAAAGCAGTGCGTTGTTCGCGTAACGTACCTGCAGCTCTTCCAGACGCGACTGGTCATCCAGCAGCGTGGGAAACAGATGGGCACGAATGCCCAGCCTACCGGCCGTCTGCAATTTGTCGTAGACATCGTCGCGGATAAAATCGCAGCCCGGCATGGGCATGAGCGACATATCGCAGATCGAAGTAATACCCTGCTCGGCCATGCGCCTCATTTGATCGGCGTAAGCGCTTGCAATGCGACCTTCGCCCAGCCACTCAAGGCAGCGCGGCAGCAGCTGCATGGCAGCCGCTTCGTGCGCAATGCCCGTGAGCTCGCCGCTTGCGTCCTTGTCGTAACTGCCGCCCGCTGGCGGCTCGCTGTCGCGCGTGACGCCGAGCGCCTCGAGTGCGCGGCTGTTGAGCCAAAGCGTGTGCCCGTCGCCCGAATACATAACGCAGGGACGATCGGGGAATGCTGCATCGAGCGACGCCTTGGTAGGATGCTCGGGCGGGTCCCAACGGTAGTCGCGCCAGCCCTGCGTCACAACCCAGGCGTCGTCGGGCAGGTCCTGGGAAAACTCGAGCGCGTGCTGCACCAGTGCCGCCTCGGACGTGCCCATATCCATGAGCATGTACGGCGAGGAACCGACCGAGGTATGGAAGAAGTGCAGATGAGCGTCATGGAAACCGGGGCAGACAAACTGCTCGCCGTAGTCGAGAACCGGCGTGGCGGCAGGCGCGGCGGCGATCACGTCATCGGGCGCACCGACTGCGACGATACGGTCACCTGCGATGGCAATCGCCAGCTCGCGGGCGGTATCGATGCCGTCTTGCGCGGTAAAGACGTTCTTGGAGCGGATAATCCGATCGATATGTTGCATGGACATCCCCATCTCTGGCAGAAAATTCAGCACCCCCGAGTGTACTCCCCCGCCTCGGTTACAAAATGCCAAGCGGCAAACGGCAGCTTTGCCAGGCCAAGTGGCAGGTGGCATACTGGAAAGAGCCTGTACGATTTTGCGATAAACCAGTAAGGAGCAAATCGACCATGACGAAGACCAAGGCACAGCAGATTATGGCGGCGACCGAGGCTCGCGCGGCTGACGACGTCACCGCAGCCATCCAAGATATCGCCGCCGAGTTTGAACCCTACATCATTAAGCAGCGTCGGCACTTCCATAAGCACCCGGAGCTGAGCCTCGCCGAAGAGCGCACGACTTCTGACATCGCCAACCAGCTCGACGCCATGAATATCCCCTACGAGCGTCCCCTTAAGACGGGCCTGGTGGCGACCCTTCGCGGCACCGCGCCCGACGCCTATCGCGAGGACGGCACGCCGCGCCGCCGCATCCTGCTGCGTGCGGATATCGACGCCCTGCCCGTCACCGAGCAGACCGGCGAGGATTTCTCCAGCGTCAACGAGGGCTGCATGCACGCCTGCGGCCACGACTGCCACATCGCCATGATGCTCGGCACGCTGCAGATTCTGCGCCATATGACAGACGACATCCACGGCGAGGTCCGCATCGTCTTCCAGCCCAGTGAGGAAAACGGCCAAGGCGCCAAACTCATGATCGGCACGGGCGTGCTCGACGGCGTCGATGGTGCCTACGCCGCGCACATCTGGAGCGAGGTCGACGCCGGCACCGTAAGCTGCGAGCCCGGCCCGCGCATGGCCAATACCGACTGGTTCCGCATCGATGTCCGCGGTACCTCGTGCCACGGCGCCATGCCCCAGCGCGGCCACGACGCCGTTATGGTTGCCGCCGAGATTGTCAACGCCCTGCAGACCATCGTCTCGCGCGAGATAAGCCCCTACGAGCCGGCCGTCATCACCGTCGGCGAGCTGCATGGCGGCACCGCGCGCAACGTTATCGCCGGCACGGCCTACCTCGCCGGCACGGTGCGCACCTACGGAGATTCAACCCACGAGGAAATGCCGGAACTTATGCGCCGCATCGTGGAGCATACCGCGGCCGCCTTGGGCGCCGAGGCAGAGCTCACCGACTACACCATCGCCAACTACAAGGTCGAAAACGACGCGGGCTCGAGCGAGCGCTGCCGTCAGGCTGTAATTAAGTGTCTGGGTCCCGCCGGTCAAGGCCATTATCGCGGCACGCTTTCGGGCGAGGATTTTTCGGAGTACCTGCGCCGCGTACCGGGCGTGCTCGCCTTTGTAGGTACGCGCAACCCCAAGATTGGCGCCACGTACGCCCAACATTCCTGCTTTTACAAGATCGACGAGAGCGTGCTGGCCAAGGGCTCCATGGTGGCAGCCCAGTATGCTATCGACTTTTTGGCCGAGCCCACGCAAGAGGAGCTCGACGGTCCCGCGATCACCGCGGTCGCCGAAACCAACCCCGATCTGGCCGCCAAGTTACGCTCTGCCAAGGCGACGACCGCCGAGGCTCGCGACGCCATCCATGATGCCCGCACGGCTCGCCATGCCGCAATCAAGGGCATCCACGAAGCCCGCGCCGCCGCTCGTCACGAGGATAAGCACGACGAGTAGTCGTCACACCCATCCATAACAACCTGGCTAAAGCAAAGCGGGGGCGGACGTTATCTCAACGTTCGCCCCCGCTTATGTGTCGACCGTTTTTCTAGCGCGTCCTCCGTCACGCCAGGTAAGAGCGAAGGATGGTGAGCCAGCGTGGGGGTTCGAGGTGGATGATATCGTCGGGAACTCCGGCGGGCGCATAGCCGCCAAAGAGCAGACCGGCATCTGCCGGATTGACGAGGCGCACGATCCATACGACGACGACCAGCACGCACAACACGGTGACCGCAATGTCGATACCACGCTTTAGCTTGCTCGATGCCACCTCCTCGCGCACGAACGCGAGCACAAACGCAATCGGCACCACCCAAAACAGCGGATGGTAGGCAAAGGCAGCCGCATAATCGAGGCGCAGCGCCGCCAGCCACGCCCTCGTCATGCCGCATCCCGGACAAGGAATGCCCGTCATCAATCGAAAAATGCAGCCAATGTCGAGCAGGTAGAGCGCGAGCCAGGCGACAAAGAGCGCGCCGGTGCAAAAAAGGGCGCGGCGAAGGAGCTCTGCCGTGCCCCTATGTCCCTGGAAGCTGTTCACGCCGCCCTTATTGTTAGGCACGAGCGCCAAGGCGAGTGTTGTAAGCCGTTGCCATGGCATTGGTATTATTGATGACGATGTTCATAGCGAAGATGGGACCAAGGCCGCACAGGAGCGCGCCGAAGATCTGCCACAGAAGAACGGTGGTGCCGTTTTCCTGGAACACCAGGCCGTAGCGAGGAGCGTTGGCCTGCAGGCGGTTGCCAATCTTGTAATACCAGTAGTACGCGTAGAAGCCGCAGGTCACAAACGATAGAAGGATGAATTCCGCCAGACCCGGCGTGTAATCGCCGTCATCCTGACACAACGTGTTGACGTCGCGTGCCAAGCAATACAGGAAGTAGAACGAATAGATACCGCAGGTCACAAGAGAGAGCAGCAGCCAGCCGATCAGGCTGCGGTCAGCCTTAATGGGGTCATAGCCCATCGGAGCGGATGCGGACTGTTGGGCGTATTGACCGGTGTACTGCTGCTGAGGCTGGGGCGCGGGCTGAATAGCCTGGGCCGGAGCGGGCTGGGGCTGCGGGGCCGCAGCGGCAGAAGCGGCACCAACGGCGGATCCGCAAACAGGGCAGAATTTGGCATCATCCGAAATGGGAGAACCACAAGTGGGACAGAACATGAGCCTCTCCTTTTCCTAAGGCGTCGCACGCCTTCAAACCTTACACGTCTACGTTCTCAACAATAGCCGCGACGTTGTTGCGCAACATTGACCAATTTCCGAGAAATTTTGCTGCAACCGTTTTCCCAGGCATTTTCTTGCTTTCGCAGTAGAAAAAGGCACCCCGGGCTCAGTTGCCCAGGGCGCCTCGACCGGCTATTCGGTTTGATTGTTTTCGGCAGCAGGATTATCGCCCGGCTCATCCGCCGGCGTGGCAACGGCATCCCAATCGGGCTCCGCAGGCGTCGCCTCGGACGCCGGTGCGGGGACAGGAGCAGGTGCCGGGGCAGGGGCAGGCGCGGGTGCCGGGGCAGGTGCAGGCGCGGGCGCCGGGGCAGGCGCAGCACCAGTGGCTGCCGTGGGATTGAATCCCGCAGGAGCAGGCTTCTTCTCACCCGGGAGCACAAAAGTCAAAACGTCGTCCTTGTCCTCATCGGCCCATTCGCTTGCATAACGTGCAGCCCAATAGCCAACGGCACGGTGCTTGAGCATCTTGCCAAAGACCGTAAGGAACACCGTGACGAATGCAATCAGCACCAGGAACAATACGAGCGTGACACCACCGGCGGTAACAATCGCCTCGATACCCGTGGGGCGATAGTAATAGCCGTACGCGCCAATTCCGGCGATGGCACCAAAGACAGCTGTCAAGATCCACGTAATGGCGTTGGAAACCAGGCCCGTCAAAAACTCGGGAAGGAACGAAGCACAGAACAGCTTGGTCTTGTTGTGCTTAAAGGCCGCCCAGACCTTATCGAGCGAAAACGCGCTCTCGACGCGCCCGGTCACCGCAAAGTGCATCACGGCAATGTCGGCGAACATCTTAAAGAAGACACCCAGAATCGCCGAGGCAATTAGCGCCAGGACAAGCAGGCCAAGCGAGCCAAACAGCGCAGCTTCGAGCGCATAAGAGCCGTAATACGAATACGAGCCTGCGGCGCCAATTACCGCGCCCTCCGCCAGCGAAAGCACTACACCGATAACGGGAATGGCAGCGATAACCTCGAGCACGACCGAAATAACGCTCGAAAAGACTCCGAGACCAAACGACGTGGAACGCATCAGCGGACGGTCCATGCCGTCATCGACCTTGAGCGACAGATCACGGCCCCACTCGATACCAAAGCCGGAACCGCACACACTCGCAATGCAAGCTGCCAAAAAGCCGATGGCAGCCGCAATGCCGCCAATAACGGGAATAAACAGCACGAGCACCGACACAACGCAAATCAGCGCCGGCAAAAACGCGATTTGGCATACACGCTGAAGCACGCCCGGAGTCTTAGTCATATCTTGGAACGCCTGAGCCACACAGCCCTTTGGCGCATTCGCCACGGGCGGTTGCGGAACAAACTGCTGGGGCTGAGGCTGTCCCTGGGGAGCGGGGCCAGCGGCACCGGCATTAGGAGCGCCACACACGCCGCAGAACTTGTCGTTATCGCCCATGGGGGCGCCACACTGCGAGCAGAACATAGAATCATCCCTTCGCATCTTGAACGAATCACTTGGATCGCAAACGTTGTCTTTAGCATCATTATTGCCCAATGTGGGGTCAAATACTCAAAGACGACCGATTTGCAAGGTACACGGCGCCAGCAGGCGGTTCGTTGAATACGTCCGCGCTAGTTCGTGCCGCGGAAACCCTTGCCGACGATCTCGGAGCTGTCGACGATCGTGATAAAGGCGCCCGGATCGACTTCGCGCGCATAGCGGCGTAGTTGCACGGCCTCGCGACGGCTCAGTACGCTCATGATCACCGTCACGCACTTGCCCGAGAAGGCACCGTAGCCGCGGCTAATGGTCGCCGTGCGGTTGAGATGCTTGACGATAAACTCCTCGACCTTAAGGGGCTCGGAACAAATGACCGTGCAGACTTTGCGCAGGTGAATGCTCTCAATGGCTTTGTCGACCACGAGTGTCTTGGCAAACAGGCCGAGCACGCAATACAGACCGACACGCGGGCCATACAAAAAGGCCGCGATGGTCACGATGCCGATATCGACCAGCAGCAGGGCACGGCCAATCTCGAGCGTCGTGCGGCGCTTGAGGATCATGGCAAGAATGTCCGTGCCACCCGTCGAGGCGCCGATGTCAAAGACAATAGCGCTGCCAAGCGCCGGCAAGATGACGGCAAAGCACAGGTCGAGCCACATATCGCCCGTCATCGAGACACTGGTCGGGATAAAGAGCTCGAAAAGCGAAACATAGGCGGACAGCGCAAACGAGGCGAAGACGCTCCACAGGATTGCCTTGCGTTCCAAAAAGATAAAGCCCAAGACGACGAGAACCGCGTTGATAATCCACATAAAGACACCGACGGGCAGGGTCGGGAACAGCGTGGACAGAATGACCGACACGCCCGAGGTGCCGCCAAAAGCAAAGTGATTAGGGGTTTTAAACGCAACGATGGCAAAGGCCGTAAGAATCAGACCCAGATTGAGCTCGGCGAAAAAGCGCGGGAAGCCTGGCTCCTGGCTGCGCTTTTGGCCGGCACGCTCGCCGCGCTCGATATCGGTGCGATCGACCACGCGCTCCATCGGCACCACGGGAGGACGATGTAGCTCCTCGGCAGCTCGCGATGCCGCCTCTGCCGCGGCGGCCTCAATCGCCCATGCCTTGCTTTCTGTTTCGCGCTCGTCAGCCATTACGGCAACCCCTCGTTAACAATTTGGAAACAATGCGCCCATTAGGGTAACGCGGAACGCGACGATTGCAACCCCTAGTTAGACGAGTGGTATGCCTACATCGGGGGCATACAAATAACGGCCGGCCGCACATACATCCGTGCGACCGGCCGTTTGACGTTTTCGCAGATAAAACCTGCCAAAATAAACCTGTCCCTTTTTGGCAGGTTACCTTTTTGGTAGGTTACTCGTGCTGGTTGGTGCGGTGCTCGTACTCCTCGGGGGTGATGACATCCTCGATGCGCAGGTTGACGCCTGCCACCTCAAGGCCGGTCATCGCAGCCAGACGCTCGGTCACACGCGCCTTAACGTCGTCGAAAATCGCGGGCGCATAGGCGCCGTACTCGATAATGACGGAAATGTTAACGACCACGCGGTTGTCATCGGTGACCTCGACTGTCACGCCCTTGGTCAGATTCTCGGCACCAAACTGCTCCTGCACAAAATGCATGAGGTTACCCTTCATGCCCAGAACATGTGGAACCTCGCGAGTGGCCATAGCAACGATCTTTTCGATCACACCGTTGGAATAGGTCAGCGAGTCCTCGGACTCGTCCGCTTCCTCGTCATCCTCATCCACATCGTCGGCGGGTTCGGCCTCGACGAGCGCCTCGTCCTCGAGCGTTACGTCCTCGGCCTCGGCAGCGACGGTCTCGTCCGCCTCGAGCTCGGTATCGGCCACATCGACCTTCGTGTTAAAAGCCATGGTTCCTCCTTATGCCCACCGCACACGCGGCGGTCGAATACATGCTAGCGACCGCTAAACAGACGGCCGAAGAAGTTAACGATCCCGTTCTCGCCGTCGCGGATCTGGCCAATCACGGCGCCGATCAGCACAAAGAAAGCGATGACGAGCGTATCCCACAGGCCGAGCGTGAGCACCAGCACGGCGAGCACAAAACCAGCGACGGCTCCAAGCGTGGTGTTGGGATGACGGACGGCATAGCTCCAGATGGCTGCCCCCGTACCCTTGATGAGACCCATGGCCTCATCAAAATCATCGGCGACCGCGTCATGCGACTCGGCGCCCTCTACCTTGGGATCGACGACCTCGCCTGCCGGCGCAGCGCTCTGATCGATGGTCAGGCGCGGAGTGCGAACGGTCTTGTCTTGATTGGTATCACTCACCGGAAACCTCCACGGTCTGGACGGTAGTCTTGGACGGCAAAAAACGAACGCGTGCGATCGTGCCCGGCGTACCGAGCATGGTGTCGCAGGCCTCCTCGATACGCTGCTGCATCGCGGTGGCAAGGGAAGCCATGTCCCGGTCGTCGAGCGCGATGGCGTCGACCTTAAAACGGACGCGCGATTTGTCGGAGCCCTGCACGCGCGCCTCGACATGCTCGACCATCACGCGGTCGTCGCGCTCTGCCGCGGTGCGGGCGCACGAGGAGAGGGCCGCGAGCGTGACCTCGATATTACGCTCCCCCGCCGGATGCACGCAGGACGGCTCGCGACGAGCAAACACCAGGCGGAAGAAACCCACGAGCACGCCGAGCGCCACGACGCCGCCGCACGCCGTAACAACGATGCGAGGCAGCGGATCGCGCATCAGCAGCATAAAGCGATAGGTATATGGCCCCCAAAACTGGCAGACCAACGTACCCAGCGCCACGACGGCGGCGGCAAGATACACGATCGCCAGGGCTCGTTTGAGCACGCGCATGCAGCGCTCCCTTCAAATCTCGATCCACAGAATGCAAAACGATTCGCATCATTATAAAAGAGCCGGGTCCGGTGCCTCATTGCACGCGGATCCGGCTCATCTATTCCACGAGGCTTGCATGCTCGCTTCATTATGCCCAGATATGCACGGCTCAATCCGTGCGGGCGCTACTCCTCCTCGAGGGCAGCGATGACCTCGTCGGTCATGTCCATGGTGCTGTAGACGTCCTGGACGTCGTCGAGCTCCTCAAGACGGTCGATGAGGCGCTGAACCTTCTTGGCGTCGGCGCCGGAGACCTCGGTCGGGGTGGTCGGGACCATGGTGGTCTCGGAGCCCTTGACCTGGACGCCCTGCTCCTCGAGCGCCTTGGAGACAGCCATGACCTCGTTGGCGGTAGTCCAGACGATCCACTCCTCGCCGGCGTCCTCGTAGTCCTCGCCACCGGCCTCGGCGATCGCCATCATGAACTCATCCTCGTCACCAGCAGCACCGTTGGCGATCATGGTCTCCTTCTTGGCGTTCTCGTCCAGGACCTCCTTGGCAACGACGATCTGGCCCTTGCGCTCAAACTGGAAGGCGACGGAACCGGAGGTGCCCAGGTTGCCACCAGCGTGGGAGAAGGCGGAACGGACATCGGCGGCGGTGCGGTTGCGGTTGTCGGTCAGGCAGTCGACGTAGACGGCAACGCCGGCGGGACCGTAGCCCTCGTACACGATGTTCTCGTAGACGGCGGCATCGGCACCCGAACCAAAGGCCTTATCGATAGCGGACTTGATCTTGTCCTTAGGCATGGACTGAGCCTTGGCCTTGGCAACGGCAGCGGCGAGGCTGGCGTTGTTCTCGGGCAGCGGGTCGCCGCCGAGACGGGCAGCAACGGTGATGTTGCGGCTGAGCTTGGAGAAGAGGGCGGAACGCTTGGCGTCCTGCGCGCCCTTACGATGCTTGGTTGTGGCCCACTTAGAGTGTCCGGACATACGTGTCTCCTATCGGTTTCGACCTAAAGCCCAGCGCGAATGCTCGGGCAATAAAAACAAACGCTATAAATGATATACCTACTGGCCTGTGAGATAAACAAAAAAATGAAGGCGTCGTGATGATGCAGCCCCTTGGCACAAAGCAGCCTGACCCCAATGCGCCAATCTTTGGTTAGGTCCACAGGCGGTCGCTGCGGGTGATCGTGGCGCCGATGGCGAAAGGCATGCATGCAATGACCGGGTACAGGTAGCGCATGTAGGTCGACCCATTACATGGACCAATCAGGCACACGGCGAGCACGCCCAGCAGCGGTATCCAGATGGCCAGCGCGCGCCACGAATGGCGGCGCAACAGGTAGACCACCACGATGATCATGATCCACACGTAGGTGGCCGAGCTCATGGTGAGCGAGATAAACGGAATGCGCTGCACCGCCACGCGGTACAGGTTAATCAGGTGGTCGCACCAGCGCACGGCTTTGCTGTCGACCGGATGGAAGTCAAAGTACTTGAGGTTATCGGGCTTCGCCATGATCTCGGCACTGCGCGCCGTGCTGTAGACCCACGCATCGCGAGCGCTCGGATAGAAGTACCCGTAGTAGTTATTGACGAGCGCCGAGATATAGCACTCGGGGTCCTTTTTGAACATCTGGGCCCACACCTTAAAATAGGCCTTGATGTCCTCCTGCGAGGCGTACTCATTGAAGCAGTTTTTGACGGCATCCGATTTGTCGGGGTTGTAGCGACGACCCAGATTCTCGTACTTGAGCACACGGTCGATCACGGCACGCTCTTCGTCGGTCACCAAGCCGTCGCAAGGAGCCTCCACGATGGTGCCGTCCTCCTTAACCGTGGGGTTGACGCCCGAGTTGAGGCCGTCGTGCTTTTGGACAAAACGAGCCGTCTGCTGGAACGGAATCGAGAGGATTTCGCGCTTGGAACCAGGCGTGATGTCATGTGCCGGCATAAAGACCTTGGTGAAGTACATATTAGAGGCAAGGCAGAGTGCAAGCACCGCAAGAACTCCCACCCAGCGGAAACGCGGGGTGGTGCCCGAAGGCGCAGCACCAGCCTGCTTGGCTGCACGACGAGCCACGTGCGCGTCCCATGCGCAAAACGCCGCCGCGATTACGCATGCCGCCAGGGGAAACACCAGGCCGCCGTTGCGCAGAAACGTGGAACCCATGGCGCCCATAGCGAGCAGCAGCCAGTCATGGCGCGCAAAGAGCACGGGCCTCTGTTCGCCCGCACGCTCGGCATTGGCATCGCGACGGGGCAGGCCGCATGCCACAAGCTTCACGGTCTGCACCAACAGCACCAAAAACGCGTCGGCAAACAGCACATCTTTGGTAAGCAGGGCCGCGTAGTTGGAGAACATGGGCATAAACACAAAGAACAGCAAGATCACGCCGCGGACCGGCAGGCTCACGCCTAGCTTGCGCAGCGACGAGATGGAATAGGCCATACAGGCGGCCGTAATGACGAACTGAGCGCAGGTGTAGATGGCAAGACCTGCGTTGGCGCTGTTGAACAGTGAAAGCCCCAGCTGGACGCACGAACCGATGATAGCCGTGTGCACCACGGGGTGATGTCCGTTGAGCAACACATTGGGATTGAGCAGACGCAGGTAGTCACTCGTGCCGTTGGGGTAGTTGAACCACTGGCGAATCTGCGCACCCGTATCTCCCATAAAAAGGCCGGGCAGCGAGGCGATAAGCGTGGGCGCCCAGACAATCATGAGCACAAGAAACGGCCCGACAAAGGGATGGACCGAGAGCAAGGCGTGGGCAACACGCCACACGCGACCAAAGTGGGTCTCCGAAAACGGAATGCGGCGGGAGCTCAACCAATCCAAAAACTCAAAAGCCAGATAGAAGGCCACAATCGCCAGAAGCATCCAGCCCGCGCCGCCAATCCAGGCGCAGATAACGCGTGCCTTGTCGCCCAGCACAATCTCTGCCGAATCGGTAAGGTCGTAGCTACGGCCGAACACCATGCAAACGGCAAAGAACAGCGATGGCAGCACGACCGACGGGCGCCAAGCGTCACCGCGGCCAAAGAACACATAGCGAAACGGCAGCGTGAGCAAGCAGGCAAGCGCGAGCAGCATCACTGCGTCGGTATGGCCGGCAAACGAGAGAAGTACCTCGTAGCACACGTAGAGCGTGCCCGTCACCTTGGGGTCGATCGCCAGGACCGCATTGCTCGACACCGGGGCGGGATCGATGGAAAACGCCGTAGTCGCCAGCAGGGCGAGCAAAAATGCGATGAGCGTCTGCTTGGCGGGATAGCGCTTAAACCAAACGATGCGGGCGGCGTCGCGCGCAGCCGTTGCGGAGAGGTCGGAATCCTTCACAGTCCGAATAGCCTTTCTAGAAACCTGCCAAAAAGGGACAGGTTTATTTTGGCAGGTTTTATCTGGGGAAACGTTACGGTTCTGTCATCGTTGCCCGGCAAAACCACCACAAAGGTGCCTGTCCCCCTTGTGGTGGTATGTGGTGGCTAGGCGTCGAGGTAGATGCGCTGGGGACGGTTGCGGCGGAGGGCAAAGATGACAAGCGCCAGGCCCGCAATCACGAGTGGCAGACTCAACAGCTGACCCATGGTGATGACGCCGCCCAGCAGATAGCCCAGCTGGGCATCGGGCACGCGCACAAACTCAATGAGGAAGCGGACGATGCCGTAACCCATCACAAACACGCCCATAAACGTGCCCTGGGGCAGCAGCGGTTTTTTGCGGCTGAGCACCTGCAAGATGCAAAAGAGCACAATGCCCTCTAGGAATGCCTCGTAGAGCTGGGAGGGATGGCGCGGCATATCGCCCGCGGCGCCGCCGAAGATCACGCCCCAGGGCAGATCGGTCGGCTTGCCCCACAGCTCGCCGTTGACAAAGTTGGCGCAGCGCCCCAGGCACAGGGCCAGCGGAGCACCGATGACCGCAAGGTCTGCCAAAGTCCAGGCATCGAGCTTGTACATACGGCACACGAGCGCGCCACCGATGATGCCGCCCACCAGGCCGCCATGAAAGCTCATGCCGCCCTCGTTGGTGGCAAAGATCTCGAGCGGATGCGCCCAGTAGTAGCCGTCGCCGTAGAAAATGACGTAGAACAGGCGGGCGCCAATGATAAGGCCAAAGACTACACCGACCACGACGCTCGTCAGGTCGTCGACCGTAATGTCGAAACCCCAGCGACGCTGCGTGCGGTACATGACGACCGCCGTGAGCAGGGTGCCGACCACATAGGCCAAGCCGTACCAGTAGATAGTGATGGGCCCCGCCGAAATGGCGACGGGATCAAGCATATGGTAGAAGTCGTTGAGCATGTCGACCCTCCTACTCCCTACATACAAATGCGGCCGCGGGCCTTGCGCTCGCAGCCGCATATTTGGGCGTAACGTCTATGCGGAGTATGCCGTCCGCAGCTTTCGCATCTTAGAAGGGCGCGTACTCGTCGTACAGGTCCCCGGTCTCGCCGGAGGCATTGACCTGCTCGACACGGGTAACGCCGGGTACGTGCTCCTTGAGGATACGCTCGATACCCATGGACAGGGTCAGTGCGCTCATAGGGCAGCCGGCGCAGGCACCCTGCAGTTCCAGCTTGACGACGCCCTTGTCGTCGACACCTACATACTCCATATCGCCGCCGTCGGCCTGCAGGTTGGGGCGGATCTCCTCAAGAACCTTCTTAAGCAGCTCTTCGTTAACAGCCACAGGGGCTCCTTTCTCACAATAACGCGGGCGCGCCCGCGGACAGGGGCTATGTTACTACAGCCGTGTACCCGCTCACGAGCCATCCATGCGCGCAGACACGACTTTCACGAGCAGTCAATTTGGGACGGGGCTCTTTGAGCTGCTTTTGCCGGCGCCCGGCGCTAGCACACGCTACCGCTACTGCTGAGTTTGTCCCCCGGTACCAATCTGGACATCGACGATGACCTGGCGGTAGCTGATGCCGCAGGAGTCGAGAATGCGACGGCTGATACGGCCATCGTCGGTGTCGGCGTACTTATTGTCCAGGTAGACAACCTCGCCCACACCTACCTGCGCCAGGATCTTGGCGCAGTCATGACACGGGAACAGCGTGACGTAGACCGTGGAACCCTCAAGGTCTTTGAGCGAGCCGCGGTAGTTGAGCACGGCGTTGGCCTCGGCATGGACTACGTAGTTATGCTTGTCCTGCAGCGGGTCATCGCTCGTGCCCCACGGGAAAAAGTCATCGTTGAGTGCCGAGGGCGTACCGTTGTAGCCCACCGAAAGGATGCGGTGGTTGGTGCTGGCGATGCACGCGCCCACCTGCGTATTGGGGTCCTTACTGCGGCGCTGCGCGGCGATGGCCACGCTCATAAAGAACTCGTCCCAGCTAATAACGTCGCGGCGCTTGCCCGACGTGGTTTGATGAAGATCGTCCGACATGGCAGACACCTCCGAAATCGCAATAGTTTGACACATTGTAGCAGGTGAAAGGTGGGGGCGCTTATCCCACCAGCCCCTCGCCCTACGCGCGACGAGGCTTTTGGTTGATGCGGTACAGCTCGGCGAGACCCCGCAGCGTCAGTGCGTCGTCTACCGTCAGGCTGTGGCCGACCAACGCAGCGAGCGCCTCGGCATCGTCGCCGGTAATGACGATGGGCACGATACCCTCCCCCGCCGCCTTGGTCGAGCGCATCTCGGCAAGCACCATGTCGAGCATGCCGTCGATGCGGGCAACCTCGCCCAAGACCACGCCCGAACGCATGGCCTCGCGCGTGTTGCGACCGATCACATGCGTGGGTGCCGAGGGCTCGACCTGCGGCAGGCGCGCCGCAGCGGCCGAAAGCGAGCGGGCGCCAAGTGCCAGACCCGGCGCGATGACGCCGCCGACAAAGGTGCCGCGCGCATCGATGACCTCGATATTGGTCGTAGTGCCTAGGTCGATCACGATGCACGGAGAGCCGTAGACAGCACGGGCCGCCACGGCGTCGGCGATGCGGTCGGGGCCGATCTCGGCCGGATCGTCGTAGTGCACGGGCATGCCGGTCTTAAGTCCCGGCCCCACGGTGAGCACGCGCCCCGTGCAGGTGCGGGAAAGCGCCGCCTTCCACGGGCGCTCGAGCGCCGGCACCACGCAGCTCAGCACTGCGGCTGCGGGAACGAGCGCACCCGGCATGCCCGCATCGGCTGACAGCGCGCCAATGACCTGCGCGAGCCTCATGCGCGCCTCGTCGGCCGTGATGCTCGACGGCGTCGTGATCTCGCACGTCGCGAGCGGGCATTCCTGCGCCGCGGCCGAATCCTCGGCAAACAGGCCAAAGCGAATGAACGTGTTGCCCACGTCGACCGTCAATATATATGCGCACCCATTAAGCATCGTCGGCGCTCCTTTCGTCTGCCCAGCAGTATATCGCCTACCCAAACCAGCTAAAAAGCCCCGTCCCAAATTGACTACCTTGCGGCTATACTGATGCGCGGTCGTACGTGAGCTCACGCGTCGGCCCTTGGTAACCCGACTTCCCGCGCCGTATCCGTAGCGGCGCTTGCGGGGGAAGCGGATATACGCAAAGGAGTTCTATATGAGCAATCCCTCGAACCGCACCTCGATGCGCGGTCAACTCACGCTGCGCGGCGTCGTCATCGGCGTCCTTGGCTGCGTGATCATTACGGCAAGCTCGGCCTATACCGCCCTCAAGATGGGCGCACTCCCCTGGCCGATCATTTTCGCTGCCGTCATTTCGCTGTTCTTCCTGAAGCTCATGGGCAACGCCAGCCTCAACGAGGCCAACGTCACCCACACCATCATGTCCGCAGGCGCCATGGTCGCCGGCGGTCTGGCGTTTACCATCCCGGGCGCCTGGATGCTGGGCTATGCCGACCAGATCAGTTGGCTCGACATGTTTATCGTGGCACTCGCCGGCACTATCCTGGGCCTACTGGCCACGGCACTCATCCACCGTCACTTTATCGTGGACGCCGCGCTGGAGTTCCCCACCGGCAACGCCGCAGCTCAGACCCTACGCGCGACCGAGGCCGGCGGCAAGACCGGCAAGCAGCTCTTTGGCTCCATGGCCATCGCAGGCATCTACAGCGTGCTGCGCGACGCCCTGGGCGTGGTGCCCAGCATGCTGTGCACGCTCAACATCCCCGGCGTGACCTTTGCCATCTACAACTCGCCCATGTTGCTGTCCATCGGCTTTTTGGTGGGCTTCGCCCCCGTCGCCTTCTGGTTTGCCGGCGCGCTGCTGGGCAACTTTGGCATCATCGTCGGCGGCACCGCTGCCGGCCTGTTCGATGTTGTGACCGCGCAGGGTATCGTCAAGTCCCTTGGTATGGGCCTTATGATGGGCTTTGGCGTCGCCGTCGTCCTTAAGGACATCCTGCCGCAGGTCGCCGGTATCGTCCGCGGCCTCGCCGCCGACAGCTCCACCGACACCGACGAGCAATCGCTCATCTCGGGCTCGCTTAAGCTCGACGCCGGCATCATCGGCCTGGGCACCGCCGCCATCGCCGTGATCGTTGCCATCGCGCTCGACCTCGGTCCCGTCCCGGCCGTCATCGTCACGCTGTTCACCTTTGTTACCACCATCATGAGTGCGCAGAGCTGCGGCCAGACGGGTATCGACCCTATGGAGATCTTTGGCCTCATCGTCATGCTCATCGTGGCAGCCTTCGCGCAGCTCGCACAGGTCAAGCTGTTCTTTATCGCCGGCATCGTGGCCGTGGCGTGCGGCCTTGCGGGCGACGTCATGAACGACTTTAAGGCCGGAGCCGTACTGGGTACCAACCCGCGTGCACAGTGGGTCGGCCAGGCCATTGGCGGCATCGTGGGCGCCCTGGTCGCTGCCGCCGTCATGGTCGCACTCGTCACCGCCTATGGTCCGGACGCCTTCGGCCCCGACAAGAGCTTTGTGGCCGCGCAGGCAAGCGTGGTCGCCACCATGGTCTCGGGCATCCCGAGCGTGCCGTGGTTTGCGGGCGGCTTTATCGCCGGCATCGTCATGTACTGGCTCGGCATTCCGGCCATGATGATCGGTCTGGGCGTGTACCTGCCGTTCTACATGTCGCTCACGGCCTTCTTGGGCTCCTGCGTCAAGCTCGCCTACGACAAGTGGGCCGCACACCGCGACGCCGAGGCAGGCCTTTCGGACGAGGAGAAGGCTGCCAAGGATGCCGCCTTCCAGGAGCAGGGCCTGGTCGTTGCCAGCGGCCTGCTGGGCGGCGAGTCCATCGTCGGCGTTATCCTGGCGTTTGTCTCCGTGGGATTGAGTCTGCTGGGCTAAACCCAACAACAACGTACCCGTGCAGAGCGCGGGGTCGGAGACCATCCGGCCCCGCGCTTTTTTTGTATCTGCCGAAACCCTCGGCTTCAACCTCATTTGACGCGCCCCCTTTACCTACTCGTCTAAGTTTCACGTCAAGATGACCACCCCGCCTGCCGCGGTGTAGAGTAGAGGCAGCGGGCGCGATGCATAGCCCGCGGCGAAGCGAGGTGAACATGAAACTCGATAACCAGCAGCTCAAGCGACTGCGCGAGCGCCATCACCGGCGCCACGGCATCCGCCCTGCCTATAGCGAGGTCATGGAGAACGCCGGCCGCTTCCTGAGGCGCGCATTCAACATTCGCGAGGGTCGCGCCCCCTATCACGTAATTCGTAAGCGCTTTGTAAACGGGGCGCGCCTAACCGGCTCGCACCTGTGCATCCTCATTATCGCCATGCTGATCGCGAGTGTCGGCCTCGATATCGATTCGGACATCGCCATTGTGGGCGCCATGCTCATCTGCCCACTCATGGGCTCGGTCCTTGCCATGGCATACGGCATCGCCACGCTCGACCGTGAGATTACCCTCGAGGCAATTGCCGGCCTCGCGCTTCAGATGGTCCTTTGCCTGATCACTTCCACGCTGTATTTTAAGCTCTCGCCCCTTGGCACCACCACGGCCGCCATCATCGATAACTCGACACCCACCGTATGGGACCTTGCCGTCGCGCTCGCGGGCGGCTTTGCGGGCGGGCTGGGTAACTCGCGCGACCAGGAGCCTTCGACGCTCATTGCCGGCGTAGCCGTGGCGACCGCACTCATGCCGCCCCTGTGCGCGGCGGGTTACGGCATTGCCATCGCGAGCGGGTCGCTGTTCCTCTCGGCCCTCTACGAGTTTGGCATCAATGTCGTCTTTATCGCACTGGCTGCCGAAGCCGTATTGCTTCTTTTACGTGTACCGCTCAAGCGCGACCTCAACGGCGACGGCATTGTGACCGCTGAGGAAAATGCCGAGGTCGATGAGCTGTCGCACAAGGTGCGCCGCCGCATCATCGTGGGTACGGTGATCTTTGCCATCCCCTGCATCGTTATGACCGCGGGGTCCATTGGCTCGGCGCAGGCCGGCGTGCAGGACGGCTACGGCGTCACCGAAACTACGCGCGAACTTGCCGCGGTGCTGCCGGGCTTTAAGGATTACACCGTCGCCGTCGAGACTTCGGCTACCGAAGGCGACAAGGAGGGCCTTGTCGAGCGCGAGGTTGTCGCTCACGTGACGACAAGCGAGGCACTCGGGGCGCACGACCGCCGCGTTGCCCGCAAGCTCATCGACCTCAACGTGCCCGAACTCGATCGCGTGGAGTTTGACGTGAAGTGATGCGGGACGCGAGGTGGGCCCGGCACGAGAGCGCAGCCGCGGGGCGCAGGCACAGCCAAGCGCAGCGCTACAGCTCGTACTTGTACACGCGGTAGATGTACTTCTCGGCTTCCATCTCGTAGGTAGCGATGGGCAGTCCATAGCGATCGTACTCGGTGAAGGTCTTGGCCTGGCCCGATGCCACGAGCATACTATTTGAATCGCCGACACGTTGCGCGCTGCTCACGTAGCCCGAGAACGGCACTGCGATCTGGTCCACAAGCTCGTAGGTGCGCGCGGTCTCGTCCACCGTAAAGATGCGCCCAAACGAATGCGTTCCCCTACTGTAGTCGGTCACCACCGCGGCGCCCAGCTTGCCCCAATCGAACTTGGGATAGCTCTCGGCTGCACCAAAATTGTTGTCGTACAGCAGCACCTGGTAGCGACCAGTCGCGGTCGTCTCGTCGTTTGGCAGATAGGTCACACTGTGCTGACCCGCGTTGAGCGAAAAATCGCCTTGGGCCTGCAGCAACTTGTCCTCAAAGCCCGAGCCGGTCCAAAACTCTGGCGAGCCCATAAGCCAATCGACCGTAGGCGTGCCGTAGATATCCGTGAGCTTGATGACCGTTGAGGTCTCGCGCGAGCTGAGCAGAACGGTGCCGCCGCCGAGCCACTGGATCGTGTTGATGTGAATCCAATCCAGGTCGCCGTCCGAGGCAACCTTGGCGCTCGCCTTGAGATTGGGGAATATATCGCCCAGGTCCACGACGAGATTGGCGTCACCGGTGGTCACGTCAATCTTAATGATGAGGTCCTCGACATTAACGCGATCGTCCTTGTCTTTTTTGGCGGCCGCGCGGTCGACGTCCAAATCGGCCTCGGAGCCGGCATGGCTCGCCAGCACCAGCAGATTGCCGTCGTCATCGAAGGCGTAGTCGTGGTGTAACTCATAGTCGCCCGTGCTCCAGACATTTACCACCTGGCCGATGGCGTTAATCTGAGCCATCTTAGTCGTCGAGACGCTCATGATCATGCTGTCGTCGCCCGGAAACAGCAGGCGGTGGCTGCGGTAGCCGATGATTGGCACCTCGCCGCGAATCTGGCCCGCGTTGTCGTAGAGGTACATGAAGTCGAGCTTGGATGAGTCGTTGCCCAGAATAGTAAAGAGGCCATCGGCGAGCGGCGTGTTGGACTCCCCCGCCGTGACGGCGAGCCGCTCTTCTTCCTCGCCCTTGAGAGCCGGCGTCTTGGCGGTAAAGGCTGAGGTGCGACTGGTACCGTCTTGTGCCGTACAGGTGAGGGTCACCGTGTTTTTGTGGTTGGGAATGAGGCCGATGACCTTGAACTCGTGCTCCGTAGCCGGCGCGTCGCCGCCGTGGGGCGTGTGGGAAAAGGTGGTGACTTTGGGCGCGTCACCGGTCTTTTTGCGACCGGCGACCTTGTAGGAGACGGTTACGGAATCCGTTGTCGCAAAGCGAACGTAGCAGCTCAGGGTATCGGTGCCAAAGGGGTCCTGCGCGACAAACGGGGTGGTCTCGCTGTAGCCGCCGGCGGCGCACTCGGCATCGAGCCGCTCCTTGATGGCCGCCTGCTTCTCGACGTCGTAGGTCGCGACGATCTGCTTGTGGAGCTTCTTTTGCTCGTCGGTGAGCTCGTTGCTCGCAGTAGATGCGTCGTTCGAGCCGGTCCCGCCGACCGAACAGCCCATGAGCCCTGTCCCGGCAAGCGCCAGCGCGCCCGCCGCACCCGCAAGAGCTACTCGGCGCGAGAGCAGCCTGTTGTCCTTGTCACTCAATTCCATATCGTTACCGTCTTTGAATGCCACCGTCGTTTCCCTCATATACCATGGCGTTTGCCCAGCCCTGTCCAATTTGACTCTCAGCTTAACAAACGCCCCTTAAGGCTAGCTTAGGCTCACGGCAGCCGGAGCTGTTAGCCGCAAGACGCACAGGGGACGCAGGAATGCGATGATCCGTTTTCCTCCGTCCCCGAGGGATCATTTTTTAGTACTTGAAGAAGCCCTCGCCCGAGCTTTCGCCTAGCTTGCCTTCGTCGAGCATCTGCTTGAGGACGGATGCCATGGCCTTAAAGTTGTAGGGCATCATCATCTTTTTGAGCAACGGGCTCACCAGGCCCGGCACCTTCTGGTACTGCATAACGATGTTGTAAGCCGTCTGGATACCAACCGTGTCGAATACGCGGAACGGACCCTTGGGGGCGCCGGTGCCACGCGCCCATGCGAGGTCGATGCTCTTGGGATCGCTCACGCCCGAGACATACAAGTCGAGGCCCGAAAGCAGCCATGGCACCAGCATGGAATTGAGCAGGTAGCCGTTCTTTTCCTTGTTGACGGGCAGGGCAAGCATGCGAATGTCGTTGGCGAAGTCGACGAGCTCGTCGAAGTAGCGCTTGTCGGTTTGGTCCTGCGCCATGACCTCGGTCATGTTGTTCTTCCAGATGGAGTTGGCAAAGTGCAGCGACAGGTACTTCTCGGGGCGACCAGTGTACTTGGCAAAGGTGCTCGGCAGCAGCGTAGAGGAGTTCGTCACGACGACGGTCTTTTGCGGGAGAACCGGGGCGAGCTTTTTGTAGAAGTCGATCTTTGCCTGGGTGTCCTCGGCCATAGACTCGATGACCAAGTCGGCATCGGCCGCTGCCTTGGCAAGATCGAGCTCCAGCTTGAGTGTGGAGTAGGCACGCTCGACGGCGGCGAATGCCGCCTCCTTGTCGAAGGGCTGGCCACTATCGGCGATACCGGCGCACCACTCGCCTGTGCCATCTGCCATGCCCTCGATTGCCGCGATGTACTCCTCGCGCACATGATCGATCTTGGGCTGTGTGCGGCCGATGCTGCCCTCGCTGCGCAGCCAGATCGTCACATCAAAGCCGCAGTAGGCAGCCTGAAAGGCAATCTGGCTTCCCAACACGCCGCCGCCGGCAACACAAACGGTCTTGTAGCTCATGGAACGGTCCTCTCTAACGTAATTCCATAGATGTGTATTTATTCAACCGTAAGGATGACGCGCGATGGGGGTGGGTTCTATAAACGGACGGTATTTTGCCGCGAACGGCTACATCTGTTCATTATCTCAGGGTTCCGAGGGCGATTTTTTGCCACCGAGACGTCGTTTGCGGAAGTATGCGGCAAATTCCGGAACCCTTGAGCATACCCCGGTTTTCCGCCAATAAAACCACAGGTACAGGGCTTGGATATATCCGGTGTGCTCGGCCTATTCAGATTTTGCCGCATACTTCTGAAATCTGAGTTCGCAAAGGGTGATAGTCGGGGCGTTTGCGCAACATATGTCCAGCAAAAACGGGTGGTAGCCGGTACGGCTACCACCCGTTTGTCTCATATCCAGCCCAAAGCAGGCCAGCTACTTCTTAATGCCGCGCCCCAGACGCTCAGCGACCGACGCCACGGTCTCCTCGCTGGCCGGTCCGCAGCTCACGCAGCCGTCATGGGCACGCATCTGTCCGGTGACCTCGTCCATCGCGAGCGGCGCCACCTTCTCGAGCTTAAAGCCCTTGCCGGCGCGCATGTTCTCCTTGGCCACGCTGATCATGAGCTTAATGCGGTTGAGCTGGTTGACCTCAGACGCACCGGGGTCGTAGTCCACCGCGACGATGTTGCTCTCGGGGTGCTGACGGCGCAGCTCCTTGATCACGGCCTTGCCCACCACGTGATTGGGCAGGCACGCAAAGGGCTGCGTGCAGATGATATTGGGCGCGCCATGGTCAATCAGGTCGAGCATCTCGGCCGTGAGCAGCCAGCCCTCGCCCATGTTGTTGCACACCGAAAGCACCGTGCGGGCCTTGTCCGCCATGGTGCCGATGCGCTCGGGCGCCTCAAAGCGCTCGGACTTCTCGAGCATCTCCTCCACCGGCGTGCGCATCCAGTCCACAAGCTTGATAAGCGCCTGCATACCAGCGCGCGTGGTAGCAGAGCTTCCCAGCTCGTCCTTCTGCAGCTCGGCGTTGCTCATGGAGTACAGGAAGAAGTCGAGCAGACCCGGTACTACGGCCTCGCAGCCCTCGCGCTCGATGACATCGACCACGTGGTTGTTGGCCGTGGGGTGGAACTTGACCAGGATCTCGCCGACCACGCCCACGCGCGGCTTGGTGCCCTCGCCCACAAGCGGCATGGTATCGAACGCACGGATGGCCTCGCGGCACAGCTTGGTGTAGTTGTGGCGGTTGAACTTGGGCGCCAGCTTGCGGGCGCGCGCCATGTACTGCTCATAGAGCGCGTTGGCGGCGCCGGGCGTGGCCTCGTACGGACGGCAGCGGTAGAGCATCTGCATCATCACGTCGCCAAAGAGCACCGCGTAGACTGCCTGCTTAAGCAGCGCCGGAGTAATCTTGAAGCCGGGGTTGTCCTCGCCGAGCGCCACAGCCGAAAGCGAGATTACCGGGATCTCGGGGTGGCCGCTCTCGCGCAGGGCCTTGCGGATGAGTGCGATGTAGTTGGTGGCGCGGCAGCCGCCGCCGGTCTGGCTGATAACCACGGCCGTCTTGGACAGGTCGTACCGGCCGCTCTCGATGGCCTCCATAATCTGGCCCGTTACCAGAATCGACGGGTAGCAAATGTCATTGTTCACATAGCGCAGGCCGGCCTCGACGGCGTCGTGATCGGTCGAGGGCAGCAGCTCCAAGTTGTAGCCGGCACCGCGGAACACCTCTTTGACCAGGTCAAAGTGGATCGGCGCCATCTGCGGGCACAGGATGGTGTAGCCCTCCTCGCGCATTTGCTCGGTAAAGGGCACCTTGGGCCATGCGGTCGAGGCGCTCTCACGCTGCGCTTCGAACGTGTACTTGCGGCTCGCGAACGCGGGGGCGTCCGTGGAGGGAGCCACCGGCGCAGCATCGCCCTGCTCGTAGGCCTCGCCCGCGGCCGTGGCCTCTGCCAGGCGCTCGGCCTCCTGGTCCTTGAGCGCCGCCATGAGCGAGCGAATACGGATGCGCGCGGCGCCCAAGTTGGACACCTCGTCGATCTTGAGCACGGTGTAGATCTTGCCGCTGGCCTCAAGGATTTCCTGCACCTGGTCGGTGGTCAGAGCATCCAGACCGCAGCCGAAGGAGTTGAGCTGGATCAGGTCCAGGTCGTTGCGCATCGTCACAAAACGGGCGACGGCGTACAGGCGGCTGTGGTACATCCACTGGTCGACCACGCGGATGGGGCGCTCGGGCTTCACCAGGTGCGCAAGCGAATCCTCGGTAAAGACCGCAAAGCCAAAGCTCGAGATAAGCTCGGGCAGGGCGTGGTTGATCTCGGGGTCGTTGTGGTAGGGACGGCCGGCGAGTACGATGCCGTGGCCACCGTGGTCCTCGACCCACTTAAGAGCCTCCTCGCCCATGGTCTGGATGTCCTCGTGGAAACGCGCGTCGGCCTCAAAGGCAGCGTTGACGGCGGCATCGACCTCGGAGCGCGTGATCTTGGGTCCACGCACGCGACCGCGACCGGCTTGCGCATCGGCCACGCGGTCGACGGCGAGCACCTGGTACAGACGGCGCTTGAGCTCGGTCTTGTCGTGATACGGCACAAACGGGTACAGGAACTCGATGTTCTGCTCGCGGATCTCGTCGATGTTGAGCGCCAGCGCCGTGGGGTAGCTCATGACGATGGGGCAGTTATAGCAGTTGCCAGCCGTCGGATCCTCCTTGCGCTCCCAGCGCACGCACGGCATCCAGATAAAGTCGACGTCGCGGTCGATGAGGTTCATCACGTGGCCGTGGCTCATCTTGGCCGGATAGCACACGCTCTCGGACGGCATGGACTCGATGCCCGCCTGGTAGGTCTTCTTGCTCGACTGGTCGGACAGCTGCACGCTAAAGCCCAGGCGCGTAAAGAACGCGTGCCAGAAGGGGTAATTCTCGTACATGTTGAGCGCACGGGGAATGCCGACGGTGCCGCGCGGGGCCTCGTCGGGGCTCAGCACCTCGCGGTTAAAGAGCAGCTCGTTTTTCTTTTTGAAGAGGTTGGGGGCCTCGGTCTTTTGCTTTTTGTGGCCGGCGCCCTTCTCGCAGCGGTTGCCGGTGATAAAGCGCCTGCCGCCGCCAAAGTCGTTGACGGTAAGCTGGCAGTTGTTAGAGCAACGGCCGCAGCGGACGTGCTTTTGCGTCACGGTGAGGTGCGCGATGTCCTCGGCCGAAAGGATGGTCGAGGTCCCGTCGATGCCGGCGCGATCGCGGGCGAGCAGGGCCGCACCGTAGGCGCCCATGCAGCCGGCGATGTCGGGACGCACGGCGTGAACGCCGGTAAGCTGCTCAAACGCGCGCAGCGTGGCATCGGACATAAAGGTGCCGCCCTGAACGATTACCTGGCTGCCGATCTCCTTGGGATCGCGCAGCTTAATGACCTTGAACAGGGCATTCTTGATGACGGAATAGGACAGGCCGGCCGCGATGTCGCCCACCGTGGCGCCTTCCTTTTGCGCCTGCTTGACGCGCGAGTTCATAAAGACCGTGCAGCGGCTGCCCAGGTCGACGGGGGCCTTGGCATGGATGGCGGCATCGGCGAACGCGCGCACGTCCATGTTCATAGAGACGGCGAAGCTCTCGATAAAGCTACCGCAGCCCGACGAACAGGCCTCGTTGAGCATGATGTGCTCGATAACGCCGTCCTTGACGCGCAGGCACTTCATGTCCTGGCCGCCGATGTCCAGAATGAACTCGACGCCGGGCAGGAATGCTTTGGCGCCGCGCAAGTGCGCAACGGTCTCGATCTCGCCGGAATCGGCTTTGAGGGCCTCGATGAGCAGCGCCTCGCCGTAGCCCGTGGTGGTCACGTGGCCGATGGTGCAGCCGGCGGGGATATGGTTGTAGAAATCGGCCATGATGACCTTGGCCGTGCCCAGGATGTCGCCGTTGTTGTTGCCGTACCAGGTGTGCAACAGCTGGCCGTCCTCGCCCACGAGCGCGGCCTTCATGGTGGTGGAGCCGGCGTCGATGCCAATGAACACGCGGCCGGTGTAGCCTTCGAGCTTGCCCTTGGGGACGACTTCCTGGTCGTGGCGGGTTTTGAACTCGGCAAAGTCCTCGTCGGTGGCAAAGAGCGGATCCAGGCGCTCGACCTCGGCACCCTGTGTGTCGCCCAGGGCATCGATGGCCTCGATGAGCTGCGGGAACGTGCTGAGCTTATTGGACTCGTGCGCCATGGCGGCGCCGCTCGCCACAAACAGGTGGGCGTTTTGGGGCACGATACGGTGCTCCTCGTCCAGGTTGAGCGTGAGATAGAAGCGGTGGCGCAGCTCGGAGAGGTACTGCAGCGGGCCGCCCAGGAAGGCGACGTTGCCGCGGATGGGACGGCCGCACGCCAGGCCCGAGATAGTCTGGGTCACGACGGCCTGGAAGATGGAAGCGGCGACGTCCTCGGGGCGGGCACCCTCGTTGAGCAGCGGCTGCACGTCAGTCTTGGCAAAGACGCCGCAGCGGGAGGCGATGGGGTAGATCTTCTCGTGGCGCAGGCTCAGCTCGTCCAGCTCGTTCACCGTCACGTTCATGAGGGTGGC
>CALEBN010000019.1 GCA_937943045.1 uncultured Collinsella sp.
ACACGAGCATGGCGTGCATTTCGCCGCATCGTCAGGTCGTCGCTACGATCGCCTGCCGAGGTTATCGACTGCCAGGGTCGTTATCTCGCCCCTGGTTTTATCGACGGACATCTGCACATTGAGTCCTCGAACATCCGCCCCGCCGAGTATGCGCGCATGGCGGCGACGCGCGGTACCACCACCGCCATTGCCGACAGCCACGAGATCGCCAACGTGGCGGGCCTGGACGGCCTGCGCTTTATGATCGAGGATGGTCGCCGCGCGCCCATTTCCATCAAGTACATGATGCCCTCGTGCGTGCCCGCGCTGCCCGATGAGCAAGCGGGCGCTGTGATTACCGCCGCTGACATGCAAGCGTTTTTTGCCGAGCACCCGGGCGACGTTTTTGGCCTGGGCGAGATGATGAACCTGCCGGGTGTCTTTATGGCCGACCCCGAGACCTGTGCTCGCATCGATGCTGCCAACCAGACGCCGTCCAAGCAGGTCGACGGCCATGCGCCGCTCGTTGCCGGCAAGGACCTCAACGCCTATGCCGCAGCAGGTATTATCGCTGACCATGAGTCGACGATTCCCGAGGAGGCACTCGACAAGCTGTCTCGCGGCATGTATGTGATGCTGCGCGAGGGTACGTGCAGCCATGACCTGGCCAACCTGTCGCCGATGCTGCTGGAAAACCCCGCCCGTGCCCGTCGTTGCTGCTTTGCGACCGACGACCGTGCTCCCTCCGACGCGCTTTCGACCGGTATGATCGATAACGCCTGCCGCGTGGCTATCGAGGCCGGCATCGACCCGGTAGTCGCCATCTCCATGGCGTCCCTCTCCACGGCCGAGGCGTTTGGCCTAGATCACGGCTGCCGCGACCCGCACGAGCTCCGCGGTGCGATTGCCCCGGGCAAGCGTGCCGACCTGCTGGTGCTCAATGACCTGACGTTTGCCACGGCTCCGCATCGCGTATATGCCGCCGGTGCTCTGGTGGCGCAGGACGGCACCTTTGTGGGCGAGATTGCACCCGAGATGGCCGAGGTTGCGGCCCTTGCCGATGAGCTGCGCGCGTCCGTTAAGCTGCCGAAGCTTTCGCTCGACGTGTTCGACTATGCCTTTAAGCCGGGCGAGGCGGTGATTGACGTGGTGCCGGGTAAGGCCATCACGGGTATGGTTCGCCCCGAGAGCGCCGAGGGTCTGCGCCGCATTATGCTGATCGAGCGCCACGGCCGCGGTGTGTCGCTGCAGGCCGAGGGCGCCGACGGTGATGGTCCTGCGGGCCTGGGTATTGTCGGCAAGCATATCGGTCGCGGCTGGGTGCGTGGCTTCACCATCACCGGTGGCGCCATTGCCTCCACGATCGGCCACGACTCGCACAACGTGTGCGTCGTGGGTGATAACGCTGCCGATATGATGGCTGCTGTTGAGGCCGTGGGCCAGGGCGGTCACGTGCTGGTGCGCAACGGCGAGGTCGTGGCGCGCATTCCGCTGGCGCTCGGCGGTCTGATGAGCGAAGGCACGGCCGAGGATGTCGCCGCGCAGCACGACGACTTTATGGTCAAGGCGCGCGCCATGGGCATCGAGCCGCCGCTCGACCCCATCATGGGCATCATCTTCCTGCCCCTGCCGGTTATCCCGACGCTCCGCATCCGCCCCGAGGGCATGTTCGACGTCACAACCTTCACCTACGCCGACTAGTCATCGGGGACGTTCTTAAACGTCTAGTCGCCTGCGACACTCTTTGACGTGTTGCCTGGCGCTGCGAATGTGGGACCCCTGGTGCGCGTGAGCTATTTGCCAGGTCCTTGTAACGTTTGCGCCCGCGGAGTCTTACCTGAGCTCCCTTTGGGTACGTTGGAATTGGATACACGTTCGATTCCAACAAGCCCGAAGGGAGCTTTTCTATGTTTAAACTGATTGCATCCGATATGGACGGCACGTTGCTTGACGAAAACAGCCAGGTGCCTCCCGAGACCTACGAACTGATTCTGGCGCTACACGAGCATGGCGTGCATTTCGCCGCATCGTCAGGTCGTCGCTACGATCGCCTGTGCGAGTTCTTTGCGCCCGTTCGCGACAAGATGGACTTTGTCGCCGCTAACGGTGCCCAGGTCTACGCCGACGGCAAAATGGTAGACCGTGAGGTGTATTCGCACCTGGCGATTCGAAGGCTCGCCCAGGCTGTCGCGACGTTTCCCAATCTGCATCTTGCGCTCTTTGACCGAACCAAATCCTTCTTGCTCGATGACGAGTGCAAGTTCGTACGCGAGGTCGATAAGGACCTTCCCAATGCCGAGCGCATTTGGGAACTGCCCGATCCCAGCGTAAATATCATCAAGGCGAGTATCTTTTGCGATGACTGTGCCGTTATGGACAGTGCGTACGTGCTACAGCGAGAACTCGGTCAGCTCTTTACCTTTGCGCCTTCTGGAAACGCGTGGATCGATGCCATGCAGCCCGGTGTGTCGAAGGCCTCGGGCATCGCACAGCTTGCGGAGCATTACGGCATTGGACGCGACGAGATCATGGCGTTTGGCGACTCGATGAACGACTACGAGATCATTCGCTTTGTCGGCACGGGCTGTGCGATGGAAAACGCGCGCCCCGCGCTCAAAGCGGTTGCCGATCGCGTCGTGGGCTGCAACCGCGACCACGCCGTCCAGCAGGAACTTCGCCGTGTTCTGGAGAGCCTCGCCTAATCCGGCAGTTAGGGACGTTCCTTTTCTGCCGGCAGCCGGGGACAGTCCTTGCAGCTTTTTCGCGAAGAGTGTCCCCAACGACTAGTCATTTAAGAACACCCAATGACTAAGAACGTCCCCAATGACTAGGCGAGGGCGGCCATGATGGTGCGGGCGACGCCGTCGTGGTCGTTGTCGTATTCGGTGATGGCGTCGGCGGCCTCGCGGTCTTCGGGTTCGCCGTTGATCATGGCCATGCCGTGGCCCGCTGTCTGCAGCATGGGGATGTCGTTGATGTTGTCGCCGAACGCCCAAGCGTCGGCGAGACGCTCGCCCAGGTGCTCGCATAGCCACGTGAGGGCCGTTCCCTTGGTGGCGCCCTCGCCCATGACCTCGATATTCATGGCGTACGAACGCGTGACCTCAATGCCTCCGAGCGTGTCGAGCTCCAACGCGATGGCGTCGCGATCGGCCGGGTCGTGCCAGTACATGGCGATGCGTTCGAGCGTCTCGACCTCGTCGATCTTGCTGTCGATATCCATGTCGATCGGTGTTCGTGTGCGCTTGAGCGAAGCCGCGATGTGGGGGTCGCCGCCGCAGAATTCGTCCAGGCGCGTGTAGAGCGAGCGGGGGAGGAAGCACTGCCCGTCCGCGAAGATATCGAAGGTGACGTCATGGCCGGCGGCAATGCTATGGACGCGGTGGGCGATGGCGCGGTCGAGCGGTCGGCTCAAAATGCACGTAGCACGTGAAGTATCGGTGGGCGTACCGTCGTCGAGCTGCCAGACGCTGGCGCCGTTGGCACAGACCGCGTAGTGCACGGCGGGATGGGCGAGAATGGGCTCAAAGATGCCCGACAGCGGACGCCCCGTGCAGGGAACAAACTCGATGCTACGATGTGCGAGTTCGTCGAGCATTGCCCAAGTGGCGTCGCTCATCTGCTTATCGCTCGTTAGCAGCGTTCCGTCCATATCGGAAAACACAATCATTTGATGCAGCCCTTTCTACTGGCATAAAAAGCGTGGCCGAGGGCGGTGATGCCCTGGCCACGCTCGGGTTCTATGACGGTCCGCGTCCTAGCGGTCGGCGAGCGGCTTATACTCCAGCGGCTCGATCACCGGACGATAGGCCGGGCGGATGATGCGATGCGCGCAGAAGAGCTCTTCCATGCGGTGCGCCGACCAGCCGGCCATGCGGGCGACGGCGAACAGCGGCGTAAAGAGCGTCTCGGGCACGCCGAGCATCTTGTAGATAAAGCCCGTGTACAGGTCGATGTTGGCGCAGATGGGCTTGGTCATGCCGTGATCGCGCATCACCTGCGGGGCCAGGCGCTCGATGCGCTCGATGAGCGCGAACTCCTCGCCCAAGTCCTTCTTGGCGGCAAGCGTGCGCGCGTAACGGCGGCACACCTCGGCGCGCGGGTCGCTCAGCGTGTAGACGGCGTGGCCCATACCGTAGATGAGGCCCGTGCCGTCGAAGGCCTGCTTGTCGAGGATCTTGCCCAGGTAGGCTGCGACCTCGTCCTCGTCCTCCCAATTGGAGACATGCGCACGGATGTCCTCGTGCATGGACACGACCTTGGCGTTGGCGCCGCCGTGGCGCGGACCCTTGAGCGAGCCGATAGCCGCGGCGTAGGCGGAATACGGGTCGGTGGCCGAGGAGGACAGCACGCGGCAGGCAAACGTGGAATTGTTGCCGCCGCCGTGCTCGGCATGCAGCATGAGCATCACGTCGAGCAGCATGGCTTCGTCGCGGGTGAACGCCATGCCGCCGCGCAACACCTGCAGGATGGTCTCAGCGGTGGAAAGGCCGGGTGTGGGGTGCGGTACGTGAACCTCGGAGCCGCGGCGCTTGGCGACCGAGGCCATATGCGCGAAGGCGGCGATGCGGGGGAGACGGGCGAGCATGGAGATGGCGACGTCGATTTCGTGCTCGGGTGTAATGGCGTCGGGCTCGGCGTCGAAGGCGTAGAGCAGCAGCACGGCGCGCTGAAGCACATTCATGATGCTCGACGACACCGTGGTCATGGGGAACTCGCGGACGTATTCGTCGCTCAGATGCCTAAAAGCACCCAGGCGTTCGCAAAAACCGTCGAGTTCCTCTTTGGTGGGAAGCGAGCCCGTGATGAGCAGGTAGGCGACCTCTTCGTAGCCATAGCGATCCTCGGCCTGGGCGTTGTTGACCAGGTCTTCGATGCTGTAGCCACGAAGCGTGAGTTTGCCCTGATCGGGCACGACCTTTCCGTCGACCTTGTTGTAGCCGTGCACGTCCGAGATGCGGGTAAGGCCCGCAACCACGCCCGAGCCGTCGGCATTGCGCAGGCCGCGCTTGACATTGTGCTCAACAAATAGGCCCTCGTCATAAGGGTCAGTCGGCAGGCCATAGTAGAGATTTTCGCTTTCGGGCGAAATCTGGCGGCTCGCTTCGTAATCCAAGACCAGGCGGCTCAGGTGGTCGTCGAAGCGGTAATAGATTTTCTTGGCGTCGTAGGCCATGCGCGCTCCTCTCCGGGCCGCATCGGGGTGACTTGCATGGGCATGCGCGCGTCAGGCTATCCCCAGCGGCTTGCTCGCTACAGGCGGTACATAAAGTTGAAGACGTCCTCGCGCTGGATGGACACGTTGACGCCCGAAAGCTCGCCGGCCTCGGCCAGCGCCTTCTGCAGCTCGGCGAAGTCGAGCTTGGACTCGGCGGTATCGGCCAGCATGGTCATGGTGAAGATGTCCTCGATAATGGACTGCGTGATGTCGCGGATGTCGACGTTGGCCTCGCCTAGGACACGGGTGACGCCGGCGACGATGCCGGGGCGGTTCTTGCCAAGGACGGTGATGACGATACGGGAGGACGAGATCTCGGCCATGGGAAACCCTTTCGCGTGATTGCGGCGCGCGCGGGGCGCTCCGCTACGGTACAGTGTTCATCATTGTACCTGTCTGGCGCAAAAAAAGGGCACCTTTGCTGCGGCGTTACACGTCTGCAACATGGGAGAAGGGGCAAAGGCGCCCGTTAGCCGCGATTCGTCGTGTCGTCTGCCGTGCCTTGGGCGCGATGCACAACGCAAAGACCGTGAACCTTTTGTGGGACGCTCGACGCCGTGGTACCATAGCCGAGTTTGTTGTCTTGGTCGGAAACCAAGACGCCTTATGCGCTGATCGGTAACCAGCGCCTGACCAATAAGGAGTCCTACCATGAAGCAGGGTATCCATCCCCAGTATGTCGAGTGCACGGTGACGTGCTCCTGCGGCAACACCTTCAAGACGCACGCTACCGTGTCCGAGATGAAGGTCGAGCTTTGCAACGAGTGCCACCCGTTCTACACCGGCCAGCAGAAGTTCGTCGACACCGGTGGACGCGTCCAGCGCTTCGCCGACAAGTTCGGTGGCGCCGCTGCCGCTCAGCTCAAGAAGGCCGAGGAGGCCAAGGCTGCTAAGGCCGCCAAGGCTGCTGAGGCCGAGGCTGCTCGCAAGGCCGCCGCTGAGGCTAAGGCTGCCGAGAAGGCTAAGCGTGCCGCTAAGTTTGCCGAGGAGGCTGCCAAGCAGGCCGCCGAGGCTCCCGCAGAGGCTCCCGTCGAGGAGGCCGCTGCCGAGGCCGAGACCACCGAGGCTGCTGAGTAAATAGCTCGCCGCGGAAACACTCGCATTCATGGCAAAAGGGCCGCGCATCCATTTGGGTGCGCGGCCCTTATCTTTTTATTGGTGCAAACCAACCTGTCCCCATTGCACCAGGTTGGTGCGAAGGGAACAGGTTGGTTTGCACCAAATGGCAGAGAGACGGCGTTTTCCAAGATAAAAGCTGCCAAAATAAACCAGTCTCTTTTTAGCAGGTTGGTCGTAGTTATTACGTGGTCGAGCGTGTCGACCGCATAGGCGACGCCTTGTTTGGCTAAAGTACAAATATCTGTGTTTAACTCGTCCAAGGTTTCATGCCGCGGGCGATGGCCAAAAAGGAAAACCACATGGGATTCATGTCAAAGTTGCTGTCCTTTGGATCTGATAAGGACCTGAAGCGCTACTACAAGATCGTCGACAAGATCAACGGTCTTGAGCCCCAGTTTGAGAAGATGACCGAGGAGGAGCTCCGCGCCCAGACCGATAAGTTCCGTGAGCGCTACGCCAACGGCGAGTCGCTCGACGACATGCTCCCCGAGGCCTTTGCCACCGTGCGCGAAGCTTCCAAGCGCACCATGGGCATGCGTCACTTTGATGTACAGCTCATCGGCGCCATGGCGCTGCACGAGGGCCACATCGCCGAGATGAAGACCGGCGAAGGCAAGACCCTCGTCTCCACGCTGGCCGGCTATCTCAACGCTATCGCCGGTAAGGGCGTGCACGTCGTCACCGTCAACGACTACCTGGCCAAGCGCGACTCCGAGTGGATGGGCCGTATCTACAAGTACCTGGGCATGACCGTCGGCCTGCTGCAGAACAACATGCCGCTCGAGCTTAAGCGCCCGGCCTACCAGGCCGACGTCACGTACGGCACCAACTCCGAGTTCGGTTTCGATTATCTGCGCGACAACATGGTTACCCGCCCCGAGCAGCGTGTTCAGCGCGGCCACAACTACGCCATCGTCGACGAGGTCGACTCCATCCTGATCGACGAGGCCAGAACGCCGCTCATCATCTCGGGCGCCGGCACCAAGTCCGCCAGCACTTACAAGGACTTCGCGCGCGCCGTGCGCGGCCTTGAGCGCGGTGAGGACGTCTCGCACGACATGCTCACCGCCACCGAGGACGTGGAGCCCACGGGCGACTTCGTCATGGACGAGGCCAAGCACACCATCGCCGCCACCGAGCGCGGCCTTAAGAAGATTGAGCGCCGCCTGGGTATCGATGACATCTATGCCGATCTCTCCGGCCAGCTGGTCAACCACCTGCAGCAGGCGCTGAAGGCCCAGTACATGTTCCACCGAGACAAGCAGTACGTGGTCACCAACGGCGAGGTCAAGATCGTCGACGAGTTCACCGGTCGTATCATGGAAGGCCGCCGCTATTCCGAGGGCCTGCACCAGGCCATCGAGGCCAAAGAGGGCGTGCTCGTGCGCGAGGAGAACCAGACCCTTGCCACCATCACCCTGCAGAACTACTTCCGCCTGTATGACAAGCTCTCCGGCATGACCGGTACGGCGCTCACCGAGGACGCCGAGTTCCGCGAGATCTACAAGCTGCCCGTCGAGGTCATTCCCCCCAACAAGCCCGTGCAGCGTGTTGACCACGAGGACCTGGTCTACCGCACCATCCAGGCCAAGTACAACGCCGTTGCCGACGACGTTGAGCGTCGTCACGCCAAGGGCCAGCCGGTCCTGGTGGGCACCGTCTCCATCGAGAGCTCCGAGAAACTGTCCGCCGCCCTCACTAAGCGCGGTATCGCGCACGAGGTCCTCAACGCCAAGCACCACGAGCGCGAGGCCCATATCGTGGCCCAGGCTGGTCGCTATGGCGCCGTGACCATCGCTACCAACATGGCCGGCCGTGGTACCGACATCCTGCTGGGCGGCAACCCCGACGAGCTGGTGCGCGAGCGCCTGGAGTACGAGGGCCTGACCATGGAGGACGTGACGCCCGAGCAGCTCGAGCAGTTTAACGCCGAGGCCAAGGAGACCTGCAAGGCCGAGCGCGAGCGCGTGCTTGCCGCCGGCGGCCTGACCGTTATCGGCACCGAGCGCCATGAGTCCCGCCGTATCGACAACCAGCTGCGTGGCCGTTCCGGTCGTCAGGGCGATCCGGGCGAGACCCAGTTCTACCTGTCACTCGAGGATGACCTCATGCGCCTGTTCGGCGGCGACAGGATGGACCGCGTCTCCAAGATGATGGTCACGGCCGACATGGGCGACGACATGCCCATCCAGCACAAGATCATTTCCAAGGCCGTCGAGAATGCCCAGCACAAGGTCGAGAGCATCAACTTCTCCATGCGTAAGAGCGTTCTTGAGTACGACGACGTCATGAACAAGCAGCGCCAGGTCATCTACGCCGAGCGCAACAAGATTCTGGACGGCAAGGACCTGACCGACCACATCACCGAGGTCATGCACGATACCGTGTACCGCTGCGTGCAGGAGTTCTGCACCAAGGACAGCCACGAGGGCGAGCGCGATCTTGAGGGTCTGCGCAAATGGGTCGTCGAGCTGACCGGTCATATCGATACCCCTCAGTTCCCCGACGAGGACTTTGAGGCCCTGGCCGCCGATGTTCTGGCCTATGTTGAGAAGTGCTACAACATGAAGGCTGAGCGCCTGGGCGAGGACTTGATGCGCGAGCTCAATACTCAGGTCATGCTGCGCGTCATCGATACGCGTTGGATGAACTACCTGCAGGAAATGGACTACCTCAAGACCGGTATCGGCCTGCGCGGCTTTGGCCAGCGCGACCCGCTGGTTGAGTACAAGACCGAGGCCTACGGTGCGTTCCAGATACTCGTCGATACCATGTACGAGGATTACCTGCGCACTGTTCTGCGCATTGAGCTCAAAGCTGCCCCGCAGGCTGTGGAGCACAAGGAGGACCCCGCCCTTAAGGGTGCGCGCTTCTCTGGTCCCGCCGAGGTCGATGGCGACAACAGCGATTCGGTACTGCGCAAGCAGGCTCAGGTGCAGGCCCGCACCGCCGTCCAGGGTGGTCCGGCTGCCGTTAACAACGGTGGCAAGGTGACGACCTATCGCAAGTCCGAGAGCGATGACCCCTATGTCAACGTGGGCCGCAACGACCTGTGCCCTTGCGGTAGCGGTAAGAAGTTTAAGTACTGCCACGGCAGGAATCGTTAATGGCCGAGACTCTAGAGGTAACTCCCGCCGAGTTGGACGCGTTTGCGGACCGACTCGGCGAGGTCGAGTCTTATCTCCATTTGGACGAGAAGCGCACCCGCGTGGCGGAGCTCGAGGCCAAAAGCGTCGCCCCAGGCTTTTGGGACGATGCCGATGCCGCTCGCGCCACGATGGAGGAGATTGCACGCGCCAAGGAGGACATCGCCGCCGTGGATACGGCGCGCGGTGAGCTTTCCGATGCTCGCGCCGCGCTGGAGCTTGCCGAGGAAATGGGCGCTGACCCCGATGCCGCTGCGCTGCGTGAGGAAGCTGCCGCCACGGCGGAGCGCCTATCCCGCGCCATCGACGAGCTTGAACTTGCGAGCTGGTTTACCGGCGAGTTCGATCACGGCGACGCAATTGTGACCATCAAGCCCGGGCAGGGTGGCTTGGAGGCCCAGGACTGGACCTTCATGCTCTTTAAGATGTACATGAAGTACTGCCAGCGCCGCGGTTGGAAGGTCACCATCAACGATTGCCCCGCGGCCGAGGTCATCGGCATCGATCGCGCGACCTTTACCGTCGAAGGCAAGGATGCCTTTGGCATGCTTCGTGCCGAGGCCGGTGTTCACCGCCTGGTGCGCATTAGCCCCACCGACGACAAGAAGCGCCGCCAGACTACGTTTGCCGGCGTCGAGGTCATTCCGGTGCTACCCGACGATATCGATATCGAGATTAATCCCGATGACATTCGCGTCGACGTGTACCACGCAAGTGGCCCGGGCGGTCAGGGCGTCAACACCACCGACTCCGCCGTGCGCGTGACGCATTTCCCCAGCGGTATCGTGGTCACGTGTCAAAACGAGCGCAGCCAGATTCAAAACAAGGCCGCTTGTATGCAGATCCTCAAGGCTCGTCTGTACGAGATTGAGCTCGAAAAGCGCGCCGAGGCCCTGGATGAGATTCGCGGACCCAAGACCACAATTGGTTTTGGCAACCAGATCCGCAGCTACGTGCTCTATCCGTACCAGATGGTTAAGGACCTGCGCACGGGCGTGGAGACCAGCAACGTCGAGGCCGTTCTTGACGATGGCGATCTGGATCCGTTTGTGATTGGCTATCACCGTTGGGCTACCGGCAACGCTGACGCGGAGACCCCGTCTGCCTAAACCGCTCGGTTTATGTGGAAATGGATTAAAACCCTCCGAGCAGGGCGGTTTTGTATCCAGAACAAACCCTGCACAGGGGTGGTTTTTGTTTGGCGAATCGGTAGAATCGAATACAAGAAGAAGTTCAAAGCGCATCCGATGGGGTGCGCTTTTTTGAGGGAGGCAGCATGGCATATCGTCTGGACATCAAGCGCATTCTTTCGATGAACTTCTTTCACGATCTGCCCCAGATCATGTTGGGGTGTGCCTTGGCCGCCATCGCGACCGACCTGTTTTTGATTCCCAACGGTCTTGCAGCCGGTGGCGTTACGGGCCTTGCGACGATTATCCAGGCAGTCGGCGCAGCGCGAGGCGTGTCGCTTCCCGTCGGTATCCAGACCATCGTGATGAATGCCTTGCTGCTGCTGATCGTTATGCGCGAGGGTGGCATGTTCTACGTAGTGCAGACGGCGACGGGCTTTGTGCTGCTGGGCTTCTTTACCGATCTGTTTGCCCCGTTTGTAGCGCCTCTGGCACATGCGGACCTGATGCTTCCCGCTATGTGGGGCGGCATTATCACGGGCATTGGTTACGGCATGGTGTTGCGCGCCGGCGCCAACACCGGCGGCTCGGACACGATTGGCCAAATCATCTCGCGTAACACCTCGCTGCCGGTGGGCTCGACCGTCATGGCAATCGACGTTGCCGTATGTGCGGCATCGGCTCCGGTCTTCTCGCTCGAAAATGCTCTGTACGCAGGACTTTCGATGGTGATTAGCGGCTATGTGATCGATGCTGTGGTCGATGGCGGCAATAAGCGTCGTATGGTGCTCATCATCTCGGATAACTTTCCCGATATCGCGGCCGACATCATGTATGGTCTGGGCCGCGGCTGCACCAAATTAAAGGCGACCGGTATGTATTCGGGCGTCGAGAAGCCGGTGATCATGGTGATCGTTAGCCGTCGAGAGCTCAACACCCTCAAAACGATCGTGCGCGAGCGCGATCCTCACGCCATTGTGACGGTCGCCGACGTTACGGAAGCCTTCGGTGAGGGATTCAAGGACATTAACGCGTAGGCTGAATTTCGGTTTGTGGACATGATCCGTTTTCCTCCGTCCCCAAGGGATCAGGTGATCCGTAGGGGACGGCAGGATTGCGGATCATTTTTGTGCCGGGGCGAGAGGTAGCCACCGCATCCAAAAGACGTTCACATTGATAAACCGTTTCATCAGCGGTTCTGCCTGCTAAATTGTTCAAATAATGATAAAAACTCTGGTAAAGCCATCGGTTTCCAGCATAATGAATGACGTACGTGCATTGCGGCTGTGTTGGGATTACCTTCGGTGCCGTGCGCATCTTGTCTTAAGAGGATGAAAGGAAGGCACAATGAGCGACGAAGAGCTCAAAAAGGTTGCCAACGAGGTAAGGAAGGGCATCGTCACCGGCGTGCACGCTGCCAAGTCTGGCCATCCGGGCGGTTCGCTCGGCGCTGCCGACATCATGACCTATTTGTACTTTGAGGAAATGAACGTCGACCCGGCCGATCCCCGCAAGGCCGATCGCGACCGCTTTGTGCTCTCCAAGGGCCATTGCGCTCCGGGCCTGTACGCCGTGCTCGCCGAGCGCGGGTTCTTCCCCAAGGAGGACCTCGAGACGCTGCGCCATATCGGCAGCCACCTGCAGGGTCACCCCAACATGAACGACACCCCGGGCGTCGACATGTCTACCGGCTCGCTCGGCCAGGGCATCTCCGCCGCCGTGGGCATGGCCGTTGCCGCTAAGCACTGGGGCGATACTTACCGCACGTACGCCCTGCTGGGCGATGGCGAGAGCGAGGAAGGCCAGGTCTGGGAGGCCGCCATGTTTGCCGGCAACCAGCAGCTCGACAACCTCTGCGTGATCGTCGACCACAACGGTCTGCAGATCGATGGCCCCGTCGAGGAGGTCAACGACCCCATGCCGCTGGCAGACAAGTTCCGCGCCTTTAAGTTCCACGTGGTGGAGCTTGCCGACGGCAACGACTTCGATCAGATCCGCGCCGCCTTTGCCGAGGCCCGCGCCACCAAGGGTCAGCCGACCGCCATTATCGCCGAGACCACAAAGGGCAAGGGTGTCTCCTTTATGGAGAACCAGGTGGGTTGGCACGGTAAGGCCCCCAACGATGAACAGTTTGAGCAGGCCATGGCAGAGCTCACGGCCGCCGGAGAGGAGCTCTAGGATGGCAGATGTCAAGAAAATCGCCACGCGCGTAAGCTACGGCGAGGCCCTCGTCGAGCTCGCCAACGAGCACGATGACTTTGTGGTCCTCGACGCCGACCTGGCCGCCGCCACGCAGACCGGCAAGTTCAAGGCAGCCCGCCCCGACCGCTTCTTCGATGTGGGCATTGCCGAGAGCAACCTGATGGGTGTTGCCGCCGGTATCGCGACCACCGGCCGCGTCGCCTTCGCGAGCACCTTTGCCATGTTTGCCGCCGGCCGCGCCTTTGAGCAGGTCCGCAATTCCATCGGTTACCCGCACCTCAACGTCAAGATCGGTGCCACACACGCCGGTATCTCGGTGGGCGAGGATGGCGCCACGCACCAGTGCTGCGAGGATATCGCCCTTATGCGCGTTATCCCTGGCATGACCGTGATCGTTCCCGCTGACGACGTAGAGGCCCGCGCCGTGACGCGCGCCGCCTACGAGTGCGACGGCCCTGTGTACATGCGCTTTGCCCGTCTGGCCTCGCCGGTCATCAACGACCCCGAGACCTACAAGTTTGAACTGGGCAAGGGCATCATCATGCGCGAGGGCGCCGACGTTACCATCATTGCCTGCGGCCTGATGGTCGGCGAGGCCCTCGAGGCTGCCGAGCAGCTTGCTGCCGAGGGTATCGACGCCGAGGTCATCAACATGCACACCATTAAGCCCATCGACTCCGACCTGATCGTCAAGAGCGCCACCAAGACCGGCCACGTCGTGACCGTCGAGGAGCACTCCGTGATCGGTGGCCTGGGCAGCGCCGTTGCCGATGTCCTGTGCGAGCAGTGCCCGACGCCGCTCAAGAAGATCGGCGTCAACGACACGTTCGGCGAGTCCGGCCCGGGCGCCGAGCTCCTGCACAAGTACGGCCTGGACGCCGCCAACATCGTGGCGACCACCAAGGAGTTCCTGGCATAAGGCAAGGCGGATCTCAAGGACTGCTTCGCCAGAACTATAAAACTGCTTTGCCAGTACTATGGAAACCCGGCAGGGGCGCTCTCTTGGAGAGCGCCCCTGTTTCAGTTGCGGTGAAATAAGGACTGTTTTGCCAGCCTAAAGGCTCAATTAATCCGCATTTCACCGCAGCTTCCGAAGGAGTTCCCGCTTGTGCTGGCTCCATCGCGACGATTGATTGCGGCTTGGCACAGTGCAGCGACATCGGGGGCATCGCTGCCTCGGTATGTCATGGCGAGCAAAGCGGCATCATAGATTTCATCATTGGTCACATCGGCGGCATCAATGGGGCAGAAGGCGAGAATCGAATCCTGTTCTGCAAGCTCGGCCAGATCGATCGTTTCACCCATGGCAAAGGCATCATCGAGGACGAGTGTGGCACTCGTGCATGGAATTTGATAGATCGTGCCATCCGCAGCGATAGGGGAACCTGCTGCCTCGAGCGTGTAGACACCTTGTATGAGATTGATGCCAGAGCCATCGGAGGCGACGAGCTCAATCCTGTCAACCGTTATTCCGTCGATGGTCTTGCCCGTAATATGTATCGGAACGCGCGATGCTCCGTTATCGGTGTCCCAGCCCGCAGCCGTGACATCCAGCACAATGGCGTGTTCCGAATGGGCGGATACGAAGTGCGACAACACCTGTCGCAGATGAAGGCCCATACAGCTACCGCCGACAATGCCAATTACCAGCATGCAGGTAAGGATGACCGCAACGTGGTTCCGAGGCTTTACCCGAAGCTCAGAATCAGCAGAGATGCCATTGACGGCAGCCCCGCACGCTGTGCAGTACCTCACGCCATCGCGCAACTCAGCTCCACAATAAGGACAATTCATACCAGCCCCCACAACCATAGACGTTCCTATCGAGGCCACTGTAAATCGACAATCCAAATCCAAGTTGCGCAACAATCAAATCAAGCCCACATCAAGAAAAAGCCTCCTTTGGGATAAGGGTCCATCCCAGCCAAGTACAATTCAGCCCTCAAGCATAGCGCTGCTGCACCCAAGTAAAACGCGGCGACCCCTTAGTTACCGCAGGCCGGGCGCAGGGGTACCTC
>CALEBN010000020.1 GCA_937943045.1 uncultured Collinsella sp.
AGTAGCTCTGCACGTCGAACGCCTCGGAGCCGCGGCGGCCCTCGGCCATGCCGTACCGGATGAAGTGGCGGAGGACGGCGCCGTCGTCGAGCATGGTCACGCCGCAGCCGCTGACCTTGGTGTATGCCTTCTCGACGTCGTCGTTGCGGGAGAGGTAGTACCCGGGGTCATAGACGGGAGCGTAGTCCACGCCGCCCGACGAGGTGCGAAGCCCCTTGATCTTGGAGCAGCCGGTAGCGTGGCGCCCCTCGGACTTCCCGTAACTCATATAGTGCTCGTAGTACCTTGCGAGGTCGGTGCCGTAGGCGGCGCGGAGGTCGGGGTACTCGTTGTAGTAGCTCTGCACGTCGAACGCCTCGGAGCCGCGGCGGCCCTCGGCCATGCCGTAGTTAATAAAATGTTGGAGGGCCTTGTCCTTATCGTTGTTGGCCCATTTAGCGACATCAGGATTATTCTTTAGGTAATAGTCAGCATCAAATACAGCAGAGTAATCCATCCAACTAGAACGCGGGAATTGAGCAATAATCGCATCGGCGTCAGCTTCCCCCAGACGCTTGCAACCAGCATCGCTAAAGTATTTCCAAACGTCACCCGAATTAGAAATAAAGCCATGCTCGATCAAGATGCCAGGGATCCCCTGCTCGCGAGCACAGCGAATAACGGCAAATTCGTCACCAACCGTCATCTGAAACACGCCACGATAGGTCAAGCCAAGCGCAGACAAATTATTCATTACTTTTTGGGCAAGCTCGACAGAGGCTTTCGTATAGCTCGTGCCATTGGCCGTAGGCGCGTAAACCTCAGCACCATGCGCCGCAGAACTACCAGAGTTAATATGAAAACTCACAAAAGCTTGTGCACCCTGCTTTACGCATCGCTGAACGCGGTACAGAAAATCGTTGCTGCCATAAGATCCACTTTGTCCTCGAGACATCACGACCTTAAAACCATATCGCTCCAGCTTGGCCTTACAGGCAACAGCAATCTTCCAAGTAAGATCCGCCTCGCTCTTCCCATTACCTTGAGCGCCGGGATCAACGCCGCCATGGCCAGGATCAAGAGCAATAACATACGCACCGTTCACAGCAGTACCGGCAAGAGAGAGAGACTGCTCCCCATTTGAGGCGGTAAGTGCGTCGCCAATCGTGGCAGCCTGAATCGCATTGCCAGAATCATCTGAATAATAAACAGACGAATTAGCACTGCCTTCGGCGAGGCCGTCGTCCACAGCGGCATTCGCATCAATGTCGAACGCATATCCACATTGCATCAAATCGACACTGTGTTCCGTGGCATCGCCTTGCAGATGATAGGAGATCGAAATCAAATCATATCCGCACTCGGCATAATCCTTACCGAACTGAAATGCGGCAGCATTGCCGCTGACGGCCATCGCACTAACAGAAAGGGAGTTACCAGTTGTGGATTCCAATTCAAGAGTCGCATCTGTGAGTACATCAGAATCGTTAGGGGTAGCAAAAGCAATCACCTGGTCCACACCGACTGGAAGCTGCGGATAGGCGATATAGAGATACTGATACGAATCGGTTAAAACGTCGCCGTTCCCATCCGCCACAACGGAAGAGTCATTTTCTTCTGCGGCAAGATTGTCAGAGTCGACCTGATTCTTATTGGAGGGCGAGGAGGCGGGGTCGTTAGTCGAGTTTGAATTGCTCTCAGAATCCGCGACTTCAGCAGTTGAATCCTGCTGAACAGGTTCACCGTTGATTGCATAGGCAGTGGCGACAGGCCCGATCAGCGGATTAAGTCCAATAACTAACGCCGCAACGAAAGTCGCAAGAAGTAGCAGATGACGTTTCATACCAACCCCCATCAGATACAAGTACAGGTGATGCTCTCGAAATTATAAGGCAGGTGGAGCCCATGAGCAGCAAGCCAACCGCAAAAGCACTTCCCGGAAAAACAAAGCAAATATAGAGGGCTACAAGTTAGATCGATTTACATGTATATTAGCCCACGCAATCCATCAGGCCATAAATCAAAACAAAAAACAGCATTCGATGTTAGCCGCCTTTTTTGACCTGATTTACGCGAGGCCACGACGAAGAACAACGCAACGGTTTTAGTTGCCTTCACCCAAATGCAACTAAAACCGTTGCAAACGCAATTAGGTATAATTCTTCCAAATCGCCTAGAGAAAGTGTTTGAATGCTGACCGTAATCGTGCCTACTTACAATGCCGAGCCGTATCTTTCTCAGGCTATAGGCAGCCTATTAAACGAAAAGAATATCGAACTGGAAATCCTCGCCATCAACGACGGATCCACCGACAACTCACTCGCCATTATGGAAGATTTCGCCGCGCGCGACTCACGCGTTCGAGTGATCGATAAGGCAAACCAGGGTTACGGCGCAACCTGCAATCTGGGCATTCGCGAGGCAAAGGGCGACTGGATTGCCATCCTCGAGCCCGATGATTGGATCGAGCCCGGAATGTACTCCGACATGCTTGCCTTTGCCAAACGCGAATTTGGCGATCCGAACAAGCTCGATATTATTGAGACCCCGTATTGGATCATTCGCAACCCCGATACTCCCCAAGAGGTCAAACTACACTGCGCATATCGCGGTCGCATTAAACCGCCTCGGCAACCATTCACCATTCACGACGCTCCACACCTGCTGGCCCATCATCCGTCCATTTGGTCGGCAATCTATCGTCGCGACTTCCTGTTGCAAAACAATATCTGGTTTAAGGAAATCCCCGGTGCGGGCTGGGCCGATAATCCATTCCTTGTCGAAACGCTATGCCAGGCAAAGGCGATCGCTTACTGGCCCAAGCCGTATTACTGCTACCGCGAGGAAACGCCCGAAAAGGCGGCTGCTCTGGCCAAGCGTGACCCCTTGATGCCGTTTAATCGCTGGAACGATATGGTCGATATTCTTGAGCGGCTCAACGTCACCGACCCCGCCGTTTGGACACCCCAAATCACACGTGGCTTCACCTATATGGGCATCATGATTGAGCACACCGGAATTGAAGGCCACCCCGAAATCGAGCGGGCGATCCACAGGATGTTCGAACGCATGCCACAAGAGCTGGTATTTGCCAATCCTCGCGTTACTCCCGCGGCCAAAAAGCTCTATGCCGAGTATATGGGCATCGCCGACCCTAAAATCAGCTACTGCGCATACGCCAAGGACCTCGTGGGCGAGGGCTTGTATAACGTATGGAACAAGGGCCCCAAGCAGACTCTAAAAATGATCACATCGCACTTTGGTTCATACAACGCACGCGCTGGAAAATAGTCTGATGGGCAGTAAAGCAAGCAGAAATACCTCCATCGAGGCGCTGCGCTTGGTCGCGGTTGCTGGCATCGCGATATTCCACACGTTTCAGTGGACCTTTCAAGCCGTCTGCGCCGGTCTACCGGAATATGCGCCGCTCGCCGTCTTCCCTTACTCCGGCGCGCTCGGCCTCATCAACCTGCTGGGCCAACGAGGTCTTCTTTATGATCTCGGGATACTTCCTTATTCCCTCGGCGGTACGCGCCCTCCAAAACGGTTCATCCGCGCAGGGCCTCACGCTCAAATCGCTTGGGCGCCTCAAGAAGATCGTCTTGCCCACGCTCTTTTATTGCGCCACCTGCCTGTTTGTTTCGATGTACGTGTATCCCCTACCAGAAATCTCGCTGCATGAGATTGGCTGGCTCACGTTGGGCATCGAGTTTATCTGGGTCTACGCGGTATCCGTATTGCTCGTCCCAGTGATTGCGGTGATACGACAGCAAATCGGCAGCAAAAGAGCCCAGTTTGTCGTAGCACTTCTTGTGCTCGCAACATTTGGAATCAACTGCTACATCGCGGCGACGGCAAACGAAGCGGCCGGTATCATTTTGTGGCGCAAACTCATGAGCGCCGTTACCTACCTGGTCGCGTTTATTGCAGCTGGAGAAATGCGCTTTGTCCTCGAATGCCACGGCAACGCATCCGGCGCTCAAAAATCCAAGATCGTACTCATCGGACTCGTTGCCGCCACCATCGCGCTCGAGCTTCTGCTATCGGCAAACAGCCAGTACAACACGCTCTGGAAGCTCTCCTACAAGTCCACTTCCGTCATATCCTTTATCTTGGCCGCCGCATCCGTTGCCGCCGCAGCGCTTCATCAGCCGCGCCACAAAGTCACAGCTGCAGACAAGACAATCATGTCCCTCGCCGCAGGAACGCTCGCTTTCTACGCCGTGCAGTCGTTTACCTGCAACGTCTGGCGACCCATCTTCGACAATGCAATCTACACCATGGCAACAGGCATCCAAACGGGAACGCCCCGTCCAGCCGCCGCCATTTTGCTCGGAATCCTTATGAGCCTTTGCCTCGCACTTTCCCTGCTCCTCGTGGATATCGTGCGCAGAGCCGTAGTCGACGCCATCAAGGCCCGTATGAACGGCTAAGCGACCTTCTGACTCCTCAGACCACGAAGCGCGCTTACACCCGAAACAAATAAAATCGCAAAGACAATCGCCCAATTCTTGCAGCCAAATACCGGAATATGAACGATCGCATGGTCATGCATAACAACGAAATAACCCAGAACAACAACCAGAGGCAGTGCCATGAGCAGCGACTGGATCAACACCTTTCGACGACGACCGTCTTGTGCGCCGCCCCGTATCGAGCAAACGAGCACGGCAATCCAGATCGCCAATACGGCAGCAAACGAAACAAGGCAAACGACGTTCGAGATCATCGCATAACCGGCAGTTGAGCAAATGGCGAACAGCTGCGGGCTCATGCAATAAAACTCCTTCAAAATCTGAGGCCAGTCAGCCTGGGGCAACAGTGACGAAGTCCCATGCGCAGACCAAAGGCCCATCTCGCCCAGAACGTTCGAAAAGACCTCGTCCCAGCCCAGCACAAATGCCGCGACAACCCATTTCATCGCCCAGGTAAACACAAACGAAAGCCCAAACCCAAAGAGCGCTTGCAGCATCGTGACGACGCAACGCTTGGGGCGCTCACCCTTGGGGAGCGCAATGAAGGCGAAAAAGCAATGCAGGGCGACAACTGCGGCAGGAATCGTTAAAAAGTCAAGAAACGAAAACACGGCGCCCGTCGCTATCGACCAAAGGACAAGGCGGCTTGTGAAAACCCGTGCGTTCGGGGCCGAGCCCAAACGAAGGCTCATGCAAGACATCATGATGAGCGCCACAAAGAACGAGATGCACAGCAGCAGATCACCGATAAAATTGAAAAACAGATTGGTCGAGAACAGCAGGATTGCAAGGAAACTCAACGTCACTGGCTTTGAAAACCGCTTCCGCAAGGCAACGTAAGCGCAAGCGGAGCCGACAATCGCCAGAGCGGCCGCAGGCACCACGACAACGTCGATACCGCCAATAAACAGGCAGGCATTCGTAAGTAGCTGCCATCCATGCCAATACCGGTAGTACTGCTGATGCGTAATCCCACCGGCTTTCGTAACGTCATCAATCTCGGCAACAGTCATCGTCTTAAATGGAGAACCTTGGTCCTTTTGCTGTGCGACTTCAATGATAAAGCGATTGTTATCAAAGCAAACAGGACCAGCTGCAACACGGTGGTCGTAGACATACATGTCAGACAACAGGGCAGAGGACTCCGAACCCTGCGTATGTGACTCGATAACGGACCTCGGCAGGCAATTCGCCGCGGTATTGCTCAGGACAAATACGACCTGAAGAACCAAAAACAGCAACATGACCTTGACGGGAAGGCTATCGGCAAAGGAAGCTAAACGAGTTTTATTCACAGGGCATCCAAACAGAAAGATCGCGTCCACAGGAATAGGCACCTATGTAATACCACAATGCGCGCTTGCAATCTCGCCGCGCACGCACGTCAACCAGGCTTGTAGCAAACGTTCTTGGTGATTAGTAGAACATTAACCGCGGGCGCCTACCTACGCTTACAATAGTCATGTCCAATGGGACACGTTGTTTATTCCGCAGGGCCGAAATGCTGCCCACGCGAAAGGATATTCTCGTTCATGACTTCCACCCTTCCCGCTCCCATCGACAAGCTTGCCATCGTCGTCGTCACCTATAAGCGCCAAGAACTCTTGGCCAATCTGTTCGACTCCATGACCGAGCTCACAGCCGCACCTTGGCGCATCGTGATCGTCGATAACGAGAATTCGCGCGAGACCGAGGCCATGTGCTCCGCGTTCAACGAACGCCTCGCCAACCTGTGGGGCATCGACACCGATCAGCCCGATGCAAATGATGGCACCGACCGCGTTATCTACGCGCCGCAGCTCGAAAACGGCGGCGGCGCAGGCGGCTTTTCCGCCGGCACCAAATGCGCCTACGACCTGGGCGCCCAGTGGTTCTGGGTCATGGACGACGACGTGCTCGTCATCCCGGAGGGCATCGAGCGCCTGGCAAAGTGGACCGACCGCTACGACGTTATCCAGGGTTCGCGCCTGGACTTCGACGGCGGCGCCTTCTTTTGGCAATACCAGCTCATCCTTTCGCTTGGTATCCCCAACCCCATTGCCAAGTGGGACTTGGGCCCCGAGGGCTACCGCGCCATGAATCAGCTATGCTTTGAAGGCGGCCTGTTCTCGCGTCGCGTAGTCGACAAGATTGGCCTGCCCGATGCGCGCTTCTTCATCTACGGTGACGACGCCTGCTACGGTTATGTCGCCAGCCAGCACTTCCCCGCCGCTGTAGTTGCCGACGTGGTGCTCAAGCGCGCCCGCGCCGTCTCTAACTGGGACATCGCCGGCAAACGACAGCTCAACTCCACGAGCGACACCAACCGCTACTACATCATGCGCAACCGAGGCTTCCTCGCTCGCTATATGCAGATTTATGGCGACTACCACCCCATGCTGTTCCGCTTGGGCAATGCCGCGACCTTCTGCAAGGAATTCATTCGCCTGGCTGCGGTCGACAAATGCTTTAAGACCGGCATTCCGGCGCTGCGTCGCGGCATGAAGGACGCCCGCAAGATCATCAAGGATCCCGACTGGAAGCCCGTGCCGCCCATGAAGGACGCGGAGTAGGGGGCGCAGCTTCAACATCGCCCCCTACAGCCGCTGGCACACCGCTGCCACACGCTGCCCGTCAAACCCGAACCCCCAGCGCATGCGACCCACGCCGGGTCGCGGCACACGGATTTCGTCGATACCGTCGCGCTCTATGTCGAGTAGCGCCTGAACGGCCAGCAATTCCAGGCCGAGCGCGTCCACACCGGGGTCATACATCATGTTGATAGAAATCAGCGGGCGCTCGTCGAGCATGCCGATCGTGTCTGCCACGTCGAGCACGGCGCCCGTAGGGATAACCTGGATGTCCCAGCGATCCGCGCCACACTTTCGCCTCGAAGCAGGATTGGCATAGCCCGGCAATCCAAAGCAGAGCCCCTGTAAAAGCAGATGATATGGCAACGGCGCATCTGGGTCGGTCGCACCGATTCCCGCATCTCCCAAGATGCGGTCTAGCGCCTGCCTCACCGTATCCTCGTCCCCACAGCACAACCCGTCGCGAAACGCATCGACGTCTTGAATGTCTTCGGCAGCGCACTCAAACCACTCAATAATCACCAGACGCAATGCCTGGCGAAGCTCGTTATTGGGCAGCCGCAGAGCACGGAGACGACTGCCATGCTCCGGCTCCTCTGTCATATCCGTCGTGAGAAAACCGGACAGATACAGCGCCGTCCACAAACCATCATCAGACGAGGTCTCTGGCCCCGTAGCACCCAAACAAACCGGGACCTCAACGCATCCATGGGCCTCGAGCAAATCGAACAAGACCGAAAGGCGGTCGAGATTCCACCCGGCAACTACCCTACTTAGGCAATCGGCATACCCATACAGATCGGCTCGCACAGGCGCCGTGCAGCCTCGGTCCAGAAAACCGATCACACGCGTCGGACTCGAGCAATAGGCCCTGCCAAACCGATATCCCTCGAGCCATTCACGCGCATCATCCAGGTATTCCTCGCGTCCAGCATGACTCAACAGAGCCTCAACCTCGGCATCCGAAAAGCCGAACCAACGGTCGCACCACGTCGAAAGGGGCGTCGAAAGACGATACGAGCAGCTGCGCGAAGAAAGCGCCATCTCGGCAGGGTTAGGACGCTCCCCCATCAGACACGTCAACCGTAGCGAATTACCCGCGGTGGCAATGGCGTCGAACAGCACGCGATCGAGCAGCTCCGCCGGACCGGCGCCGGAAGCGTCCCTCGCGCTCGCACTGGGCGACCACGCCGCGTCGTACCCATCAACGAGCAATACAACCTGCTCATCGCAGGCCATCTCCAGCAGCTCAATGAGCACACCGAGCACCGAGTCAACCTCGTCCGCGCTCGCTACGCCACGCGCAACGCGTTCAATGTGACGTACCTTATCTCGAGCTAAATCCGGAGCTTCCAAGAGTGGCATCAAGCGAGCGCATTCGCCCGAAAGAGCATCACGCACGACGCCGACAACAGAGGCACCACGCCTCGCAGCGCCAGAAAAGTCCAGCGATATCACTGGATAGCACGCATACTCGTCCCGATAGCGCCCGCCATCCGCACCCCAAATCAGAGTATCGGCAAACGAGATCTGACCAGCGCGACCGACCGCGGGACGCTCCAGAAAAGCCTTGAGCATCGACAAGTTCATGCTCTTGCCAAAACCCTCGGGTCGGCAGCACGCCATAACGGGCGCTTCGCAATCCAGCACATCGGCAATAAACATAGTCTTGTCGACCAGTGTGCAGCAACCAAGAGCCTCCACATAGTCGTGCATGCCAATCGGTAAAACCGCCTCGTCGGAACAGCCGATCAGATGCACGCCAAAGTCGACAGCACAACCATTATTTGCCTGTTCAGACATCGCAACGTTCCCCTTAAATCGCAGCACGATGCCAATTGTAATGATGACCTCGCGCGTACTGATGTAGCGCGCAAACATATCGGGCAACGGTAGCAACATGGGGCGTGAGGGGGGCACAACTAATCGTTGCACAACAAAACAGGGCCCGATGCATTCGCACCGGGCCCCGTCCCGACTCTTTAGTTATCAGACAGCCGAGAGGCTACTCCTCAGAACCGTCCTCACCAGCAGTCTTATTCTGCTGATCGAGCTTATGCTTGCCACTCACAATAGACGTGGCACCAAGCGTAGCCAAACTTGCACTGGCAAGGCTCGCCATAACGATAAGGTCGCCCGTCTTGGGCATGTTACCGCCCGAGGACTTGGTCGTCGTGGTCGTGGTCGTGGTGGTCACCGTTTTGGAGCCATTTTGCTCCTGGTTCTGGTTATCGGCGTTGTCCTTACCGCCGTCCTCGCCCTGCTGCTTTCCGTCGTCGGTCTTGCCCTTGCTCTCGTCCTTCTCCTTGGATTCATCCCTCGCGACCGCGGTCTGCGTCGTAGAAGCCTGATCAGAATTGTTCTTGTCAGGAGACGAGCTGCTTACGCCAGCCATCAGCGAGGAACCAAACGTGCAGCCAAGCTGCACAACGAAAGAGGGCTTCTTGTCCGTCGAAGTAGCGGGCGCGTCCGGCGCCTTATTCGAGTCGTCCTTGGAAGCACCGGAATCAGTAGCGGCGTCAGAGTTAGAGTCATTGCTAGAACCAGTATCGGCGGAAGAATCGCTCGAGCCAGTGGAAGAGTCAGAGGAACCAGCGTCGGTCGAACCGGAGGCGGCGCCGTCCGTATTGCCGGCAGAGCTTGAAGACGAATCGCCCGCAGCAGAGCCGTTAGAATCGGAGCCGCTCGAGGTAGAGCCGTCGTTGGCAACGCCACCAGCAGAGCCATCGCCGCCAGCATCGGTCGAGGGCGCATCCATCCTGCCATCGTTGGCATCGTCGCTCGAGTCGTCATTCGAATCAGGCGTCGGCGAAGGTGCCGGCGTGGGCTCGGGCTGCACGGGCGTTGCCGCGGAAGCCTCGTCCTCGGCGATATAGACGAGGCAATCCTTGAGCTCATTGCGGTAGCGGTTCTTCCAGCCCTCGTGGTACTGGGGCTGGCTTGCATACTTGGTCGCCACATTATTGACCACGCTGTTGGAAAGCGCCGTCACAAACTCGCGGTCGGTCATACTGTTAGAAAGGTTTGCCCAGCGGAAAAAGTCCTGGCAGCCACCGGTGCCGCACATATTGGTGATACTCCACACCATACCCTTGACGCAGTCGGCACGGCCGGAAATGTCAATACCAAGGGCGCTCTTGAGCCACGCCTCGGTCACCGCATAGTACGAGTTATACGCATACGCATCCTGTAGAGCCGAAAACTCAGCAGGGTCGGCGTTATAAGCACCCTGGAAGGCCTCCTGCGCAATACGGCCCAGCTCGGTGAGCTGGCCGTTCGCATACATGGGGTTGTTCACGTTGGAAATCTCGCTGCCGCGATCGATCGCAGCCTTAAGCATGCCGTACTTAACAGAATCGTAGTTGTAGACCTGCTTCATAAACGGAACGAGCGACCAACGACGGTCGAACTGGTAATAACCAAGCGCGTTGTAGCCGTCGCCATACGAAAAGCCCTGGTTATAGTTGCCGTGGCTCTCATATTTGGTGAAGTACTTCATCTCGGCGGTCACGTTGACAAACGAAACACCCTGAACCGACCTCAGCACGCCCGAGAAGGACTGCTGGGTGTAAAGGCCCTTATCGATATCGGTGGCATCCGAGGCAACACCCGGCGTGGGCTCCTCGGCGGCGGCGGGCGCGGGTGCGGTAACGGCGCCAAACGAAAGCGCCAGCGTCAGGCCCGCGACAATCGCGGAATGCTTGGGCTGCATAAAATCCTCCCTGCATTGGTGTAGTTAAAGTTCAGTTTGCAAAGATAAAAATAAGTATTGCAGCTCGCCCGTTGTTACACAACAACCCCTCGGTAAACGGCAACAACCCTCCGCGAAATCTTAAGGAATTAAACAAACTGGTCGTCAGGCGCCAACAGAAGCTCGCCGTAACGCTCCATCAGCCCGTCCCTCAACTGGCAGAAAGCAGGGATATAGACGTCCAAGATGCGCTGAATCAAATCTTGAGCGAGCTTGTTGTCGTAGATATGGACGTTCGTATTGCGGTCTCTGAGCATATCTAGCCAGGCTGCCTCATCAATAAAGTCATAGAATCGGTAGGACTCCTTCAAGATGGCACGAGGAGACCCCGACGCAGCAAGCGTGGCGCCCTCATACTCGAGCAGACGCTTGAGGAGCTTCCAGCTCAGTTCAAATTGAAGATTGAACTTATTAATCAATCCACTCTGAACAAAATCATTGTTGAGATCCTGATTGGGCGCATCCTCAAGATTCGCCAAGGCACTGGCAAAGTTCTCATATTTTTTCATACAGAATCACACCATCCCTGGCAATTTCATCGAGCAATTGCTGCGACAAGGACTCGTCGAGATTGACGACATCTACATCTAAAAGAGTATCAAGACGCTCCTCGATCAAATATGAGAAACGGCCGAAATCCCGACAACCTGCTACGGCGATGTCAATATCGCTCTTGGGTAAGTTGTCGCCTCGAGCACGAGAACCAAACAACACGACCTTCTCGGCGTCACATTCCCGAGCAAAAACTTCGATTTGCTTATACACCTTGTCGAGAGATGCCATTTGCAGCCCTACAGCTTAATGTCAAAGTTGATCTCGGGGACGGCGGCTAGGTCGGCCAACGTCACGCCGTCGACGTACTTTTCAATCACGTCGTCCAGCCCGCGCCAGAACTTGACGGTCGAGCAAAGATCGCTGCGAGTGCAGCTGTTGTCGATGCCATCGCACGCCACCGGAGCCGTGCTGCCCTCAACGGCACGCAGGATGTCGCCGGCACGCACCTCGGCGGGGTCCTTGGCCATCATGTAGCCGCCGCCCTTACCGCGTACGCTCTTAAGCAGGCCCGCCTTCATGAGCGGACGGACCAACTGCTCCAAATACTTTTGCGAGATATGTTCACGGTCGGCGACCTCGCGCAGGGCAATCTTGCCCTCGGTGTCACCAAGCGCTGCGATATAGATCATCAGTCGGAGGGCATAGCGGCCCTTAGAAGAAATGAGCATACCTACCCTCTCATCGTTGCCGGGACAAAATACCAGGCTTGTTTGTCCCAAATCCTATGCACGCGGGGCAAACAAGCCTGATAATTATGTCCCACATCTAAAAAGTCGAGTGGATTAGTCGGGTTTTCCCTTGACTAACGCCGAACCCATAGTAACTTTATTCCGAGAAGATTCCTAGGGTTTAGTACACCTATGAGTACACCATATACAGAGAGGGACAGCATGAGTGCGAATCCGCTGCTTTCCATCGAAGGTCTGACCGCCTCCGTGGACGAGAAGACCATCCTCCACAACGTCAACCTCAACGTCGCCGCCGGCGAGACCCATGTGCTGATGGGACCCAACGGCGCCGGCAAGTCCACCCTCGGCCACCTGGTCATGGGCGACCCCGTCTACACCGTGCAGGACGGCCGCATCGTCTTTGACGGCCAGGACATCACCGAGCTCACCACAGACAAACGCTCGCGCGCCGGCCTGTTCCTGAGCTTCCAGGCCCCGGTCGAGATCCCGGGCGTGCCGCTGTCGAGCTTTTTGCGCGCCAGCATCGCCGGCCGCCCCGGCCTGGAGATGAAGGGCAAGGAGTTCCGCCGTCGCGTCAAGGAGCTCGCGGCCGAGCTCAACATGGATACCGCCTACCTCAACCGCGAGCTGGGCGTGGGCTTCTCGGGCGGCGAGAAAAAGAAGGTCGAGATGCTCCAGCTTCTGCTGCTGCAGCCCAAGCTCGCCATCCTGGACGAAACTGACTCCGGCCTGGACGTCGACGCCCTGTCCACCGTCAGCCATGGCATGGATGCCTACCGCAAGAGCTGCGACGGCTCCATGCTCATCATCACGCACAACACGCGCATCCTGGAGCACCTGGATGTCGACCGCGTCCACGTTATGGTCAAGGGCCATATCGTGCGCGAGGACGACGCCTCGCTGATCCCTTGGATCGACAAGAACGGTTTTGAGACCTTCGAGCGCGAGGCCGCCGAGCAGCGCGCCCAGGCCGAGGCCGCCGCTGCCGAGCAGCAGGCGTAAAGGGGCGACGCAATGACCAAGAACCGCACCGAGGTCGCGGACATCGACCGCAGCCTCTACGACTTCACCTATGGCGAGGAGGGATTCGAGCGCCTCGACGCCGGCATCACGCCCGACATCGTGCGCGAGATCAGCGCCAAAAAGGACGAGCCGCAGTGGATGCTCGACCTGCGCCTCAAGTCCCTCGAGATCTTCAACCGCTTCCCCGACCCGACGTGGGGCCCCTCCATCGAGGGCCTGGACATGGACAACATCGTCACCTACGTCAAGCCCAACACCGACCAAAAGCACGACTGGGAGTCGGTGCCCGACGACATCAAGAACACCTTTGAGCGCCTGGGCATCCCCGAGGCAGAGCGCAGCTACCTGGCGGGCGTCGGCGCGCAGTACGACTCCGAGCTCGTCTACCACAACATGCAGGACACCGCGTCCAAGATGGGCATCGTCTACTCCGGCATCGAAGAGGCCCTGCACGACCCGCAGTGGGAGCCGCTCATCCACGAGAAGTTTATGACGCTCATCCCGCCCACCGACCACAAGTTTGCGGCCCTGCACGGTGCTGTGTGGTCGGGCGGCTCGTTTGTCTACGTGCCCAAGGGCACCAAGCTCGATTTTCCGCTGCAGAGCTACTTCCGCCTCAACGCCAAGGGCGCCGGCCAGTTTGAGCACACGCTCATCATCGTCGAGGACGATGCCGACCTGCACTTTATCGAGGGCTGCTCCGCACCCAAGTACAACGTGGCCAACCTCCACGCCGGCGCTGTCGAGCTATTTGTGGGCAAGCGCGCGCACCTGCGCTACTCGACCATCGAGAACTGGTCCAAGAACATGTACAACCTCAACACCAAGCGTGCGCGCGTGGACGAGGACGGCGACATCGAGTGGATCAGCGGCTCCTTCGGCAGCCACGTGGGCTACCTCTACCCCATGAGCGTGCTCAACGGTCGCCGCGCCCGCTCGAGCTTTACCGGCATCACCTTTGCCGGCGCCGGCCAGAACCTCGATACCGGCTGCAAGGTCGTACTCAACGCGCCCGATACCTCGGCAACCGTCGAGACCAAGGGCATCTCCAAGAGCGGCGGCATCCAGACCTTCCGCAGCTCCATCGTGGCCACGCCTAAGGCCGAGGGTTCCAAGGCAACCGTGAGCTGCCAGTCGCTCATGCTCGACGACCAAAGCCGCTCCGATACCATCCCCGCCATGGACATCCGCGCCAAGAACGTCGACATCGGCCACGAGGCCACCATCGGCCGCATCGGCGACGACAAGGTGTTCTACCTGATGAGCCGCGGCATCTCGGAAGAAGAGGCCCGCACCATGATCGTCAACGGCTTTGCCAACCCGGTCTCCAAGGAGCTGCCGCTTGAGTACGCCGTCGAGATGAACAACCTGATCAAGCTCGAGATGGAAGGAGCGATCGGATAATGAAAGAGACCACGAACACCGCTGCTACCACGCTCGAGCAGGTTAATGCGATGCCGGCAGCAACTTGGGGCTGGCTCAAAATGAACCAGACCAAGCTTGAGCTTTCGGACGAGCTTGCCGCCGCTCCCGCCGAGGCCGTTGAGATCGAGGGGCTGGACGAGCAGTTTGCCGGCTCGGCCGACGCCTTCGACGCCGCCATTGATGCCATGGCCGAGCGCTTCCCCGAGCGCCGCGCCTCCGCCCCCGGCGACGCCGCCGATCGAGCCCGCATCACGCCCGAGACAGAGCTCGACGTGCCCGCCACCTCTGTCTACCAGGCCGGCGCCATCAAGCTCGAGGAGGAGCTCTCCCCTGCCGAGGCCTTCGAGACCGGCATGGGCGAGGCTGCCTATACCTACCTGGCCGACCACGCCACCAAGCGCATCGTCATCGATGTGTCCGCATACAAGCACGCCACGGTTACCGTGCGCGTGAGCGGTGTCGATGCAGCGGTTGCGATTGCCGCCATCGACGTCGTCGCCCGCCCGCAGGCAACGCTCGACCTGCAGATCGCCCTAGACTCCCCCGTCAACGGCCAAGGCGTCGTGGGCTCCGTGCTACGCGTGTGCGCTTACGAGTACGCCACTGTCAACGTAACCTGCACGCAGACGCTCGATGACAGCTGGATCGCGCTCGACGACACCGGTCTGTTCCTGGACGAGGGCGCGCGCGTCAACGTGCAGCACACCGTCCTGGGTGCCGGTGCCAGCGCCACCGGCCTTGCCGGCGACCTGCTGGGCGACACCGCCAAGGTAACGATCGATACCGATTACCTTGGCGCCCGCGAGCAGGTGCGCGACTTTAACTACGAGCTGCGCCACCGCGGCCGCAAGACCGAGTGCGAGATCGACGCCAACGGCGTGCTGACCGGTACGTCCAAGAAGGTCTACCGCGGCACCATCGACCTCGTGCACGGCTGCAAGGGCGCAACCGGCACCGAGCGCGAAACCGTGCTGCTGGCCAACAAGGGCGTCGACAACAAGACCGTTCCCGTCATCCTCTGCGACGAGGACGACGTCGCCGGCAACCACGGCGCCACCATCGGTCACGTCCGCGACGAGCAGCTGTTCTATCTCGCCTGCCGCGGCCTTGACCAAAACGCCGCCGAGGACCTGTTCATCCGCGCCAAGCTGGAGGACGCCGCGCTTTCCGCCACTGACGAGCGCACCCGCGCTGCCGTCGTCCGCTTGGGCAATAACCTGATCGACAACTTTGAGGAGGAGCTCGCATGATCGACACCGAGCACGTTAAATGCGACACCTGTACCGCACCGGAGCCTATGGAGCTCGACGCCAGCGACGAGGCCTCGCGCGGCTGGCCTACCGTCGACATCGAGACCAACCCCTACAAGGCGCAGTTCCCGCTGTTCCAGCAGCACCCTGAGATCGCCTTCCTCGATAGCGCCGCCACCGCGCAGCGTCCCGCCTGCGTGCTCGACGCCGAGCGCGACTTCTACCAGCGCATGAACGCCAACCCCCTGCGTGGCCTGTACTCGCTGTCCGTCGAGGCCACCGAGGCCATCGCGAAGGTGCGCCAGCAGATCGCCGACGTCATCGGCGCCCCCCAGGCCAACGAGGTCGTCTTCACCCGCAACACGAGCGAGTCGCTCAACCTGGTCGCCAAGAGCTTTGCGCCCACGGTCCTCGAGCCGGGCGACGAGGTCGTCATCACCATCATGGAGCACCACTCTAACCTGATCCCGTGGCAGCAGGTCTGCCGCGAGACCGGCGCCAAGCTCGTCTACCTCTACCCCACCAAGACCGGTCAGCTCACGACCGAGGAGGTTCTGTCCAAGGTGGGTCCCAAGACCAAGATCTTGGCCGTGGGTCAAGTCTCTAACGTGCTGGGCGTCGAGAGCCCGGTCAAGAATCTCGGCAAGCTCGTGCACAAGTACGGCGGCTATCTGGTCGTCGACGGCGCGCAGTCGCTGCCGCACATGCCGGTCGATGTGGCCGATCTGGGCGCCGACTTCTTTGCCTTTAGCGCGCACAAGGCCATGGGCCCCATGGGCATCGGCGTGCTGTGGGGCAAGATGGACCTGCTCAACGCCATGCCGCCCATGCTCACCGGCGGCGAGATGATCGACTCGGTCACCGAGCAGGACGCCGTCTGGGCGCCCGTCCCCGAGAAGTTCGAGGCCGGCACGCAGGACGCCGCCGGCATCTTCGCCACGGGCGCGGCGCTTGACTACCTGGTCAACACGGTAGGCTACGAAAACATCCAGACCCGTGAGAAGGCACTCGTCCACTACCTGATGGGCGAGCTCATGCAGCTCGACTTTGTCCAGATCATCGGCTCCATCTATTGGGACAACCACCACGGCGTCGTCAGCTTTAACGTCAAGGGCATCCACCCGCACGATGTCGCGAGCATCATGGATATGGACGGTGTCTGCATCCGCGCCGGTCACCACTGCGCGCAGCCGTTGCTCACCTGGCTAGGCGTCGAGAACCTTGCCTGCTGCCGCGCCAGCGTGGCTTTCTACAACGACAAGGCCGATATCGACAAGTTTATCGCCGGCCTGCATCACGTTTGGAGCACGTTCAATGGGTAATCTGTACACCTCCACCACGTTTATGGAGCACAACTCGCATCCCGACTATAAGTACGAGATGGATGCCCCCACGCACGAGCACGACGGCATCAACCCCAGCTGCGGCGACGAGCTCACCTTGCAGCTGCGTGTCGAAAACGGCGTGATCGAGGAGGCCTCCTTTACCGGTCACGGTTGTGCCATCAGCCAGGCCAGCGCCGACATCATGGCCGATCTCATCACCGGCGAGACGGTCGAGGAGGCTCGTCGTCTGGCAGGGCTTTTCCTCGCCATGATCCGTGGCGAGCAGCTCTCCGAGGAAGACCTGGAAGACCTGGACGAGGCCGCCCAGCTCCAGGACATCTCGCACATGCCCGCCCGCGTCAAATGCGCCGAGTTAGCCTGGCGCACCCTCGACGGCATGCTCACGGGACAGAATAATCAGTAGTAGTTGTCTCAAATCTGAAGAATTCTGTTGGCCGAATCGCTTAACTTTCGCGATTCGGCCATTTTCTTTTCTGCCTTTATTTCGAGCTCTCGGCCTGCGCGTCCACCTGCGCATAAGCGCGCACAATGCGAGAAACGGTACTATTGCCAATACCCGTATACCGCTCAATCTGACGCACCGTAAATCCGGCATCGTGCAATCCAACGATAATGGCATCGCGCCGCGCCGGCGGTGCGGCTTTAACCCCGTGGAGCGGAACCCCGAGGCTCTTCGCCAACTTGTCGGCAAAGGCGTGGCGTTCCCACTCCGTCTCTTTCATATCGCACGGCGCTGGCTCGCCGCCGCCGGACATCGCTAGCGAATAGGCAATAAAGCCCTCGGCAGAACCAAAAAGCTCAAGCACGCAAGAAGGATCGGAAAATCCCCTCGTGACATCAGCCGCATCACTGTCGTAAGCGCGCAGATGCTCCGCAAAGCTGCTCCAGGGATAACGCTCGATTAGGCTAATGCCCGCCACCTGCGGATTGGCGCACACGGAGCGAATAGCTTCCATCACCTGCCAGTCGGTATCGAGCGAGCGGCGCTCAAAACGCTCACGAAATAGGCAGCCCGCGCGCCCAGCGCGCTTATTGAACCGACGAGCATACGTCAACAGCAGCCGCTGCATAGCAGCGCTCATTTTGTCCTCGTAATCCAAAAGCACCAGATCCACGTAGTCGCTCATGAGACACCACGCCACAATCGTCACCTGGGCATCGCGGCAGCAGTCGCGCATCAGTTCCAAAAACTCCCACCGGTCCTCGCCGCTCTCAAAGATCAACTGCCCGCCCATACCGCGGGCACAAACATGGTAAAAACCGGTGATCGTTTTCCAAACGCGCTGCATGGCGCTCCCTTCGCCGGGATCTGCTTACCATCCAATACATCACGATTGAAACGTGCCATCAAAACATTCACGCAAAATGGCACCCGTCGACGGTAAAAGGCGGCAAACCGATGGCGAACGGCAATATAGCCACAGGTCAAGCAACGCTGTCTTGCCAAAAGCTTGACCACAACCGAGCTCCTTCAACGGACCGCACAACCACAAACAGTTTAGTTAAATCGTTTCAATTGAAAGTTCCGCGCTTCTCGCTACGAAAACTGAGCCGTTCGCCGAATATTCCGTGCATTTCGCGGTATTATAGGGGCTGCATGTCATGTCCCTTTCGAAGGGTCGCCCGGCAATCGCCAGCCACGACCCCCAGACGGGACGCCAACACGATAGAGAGGAGAGGCATGCAGTACTCACAGGAAGTGGAGAACATGTGCCCCGTTGCCAAGGGTGCATACCACGGCCCCGCACCCATCCCCGAGGAGGGCAAGTGGGTCCAGGCTAAGGAGATTTCCGACATCTCCGGTCTTACGCACGGTGTGGGTTGGTGCGCACCTCAGCAGGGCGCCTGCAAGCTCACGCTGAACGTCAAGGACGGCATCATCGAGGAGGCCCTCGTTGAGACCATCGGCTGCTCGGGCATGACCCACTCTGCCGCCATGGCTTCCGAGATCCTTCCCGGCAAGACCATCCTCGAGGCCCTCAACACCGACCTCGTCTGCGACGCCATCAACGTTGCTATGCGCGAGATCTTCCTGCAGATCGTTTACGGCCGCAGCCAGACCGCGTTCTCCGAGGGCGGCCTGCCCGTGGGCGCCTCCCTCGACGACCTCGGCAAGGGCCTTCGCTCTCAGGTCGGCACCATGTTCGGCACCAAGGCCAAGGGCGCTCGTTACCTCGAGCTCGCTCAGGGCTACGTCACCCGCATGGCCCTCAACGACAAGAACGAGATCATCGCATTCGAGTTCCTGAACCTCGGTAAGTTCACCGACGCCGTCAAGGCCGGCAAGACCCCCGAGGAGGCCATCGCTGGCGCTATGGGCCACTATGGTCAGTGGGAGAACGCTGCCAAGTACATCGACCCGCGCACCGACGAGGAGACTCACTCCGTCGCCAGCGTGTTCCCGGTTCACGAGTAGAAAGGGAGGGAAATAACTATGACTGTTACGTTCGAAGGTTACGAGCGCCGCGCTGACAAGATCAACAAGTGCCTCGCCGACAACGGCATCGCCTCCCTCGAGGAAGCTCTGCAGATCTGCACCGACAAGGGCTTCAACCCGCGTGAGATCGTCAACAACACCCAGTCCATCGCCTTCCAGAACGCCGAGTGGGCCTACACCCTCGGCTGCGCTCTCGCTGTCAAGCGTGGCGCCAAGTCCGCTTCTGAGGCTGCCGCCATCATCGGCGAGGGCATCCAGGCCTTCACCGTTCCCGGCTCCGTCGCCGAGGACCGCAAGGTCGGTCTGGGCCACGGCAACCTGGGCGCCATGCTGCTCTCCGACGACACCGAGTGCTTCGCCTTCCTGGCTGGCCACGAGTCCTTCGCTGCCGCTGAGGGCGCTATCGGCCTGGCTCTGAACGCCAACAAGGCTCGCAAGAAGCCGCTGCGCGTTATCCTCAACGGTCTGGGCAAGGACGCCGCTCAGATCATCGCCCGCATCAACGGCTTCACCTACGTGAAGACCCAGTTCGACTACTTCACGGGCGAGCTCAAGGTCGTCGAGACCATCCCCTACTCCGATGGTCCCCGCGCCGCCGTCAACTGCTACGGCGCCGACGACGTCCGCGAGGGCGTTGCCATCATGTGGCACGAGAACGTCGACATCTCGATCACCGGCAACTCCACCAACCCGACCCGCTTCCAGCACCCCGTCGCCGGCACCTACAAGAAGGAGCGCCTCGAGGCTGGCAAGAAGTACTTCTCCGTCGCTTCTGGTGGCGGCACTGGCCGTACCCTGCACCCGGACAACATGGGCGCCGGCCCTGCCTCTTACGGCATGACCGACACCATGGGCCGTATGCACTCCGACGCCCAGTTCGCCGGTTCTTCCTCCGTGCCTGCGCACGTCGACATGATGGGCCTCATCGGCATGGGCAACAACCCCATGGTCGGTGCCACCGTCGCCTGCGCTGTCGCCGTCGAGGAGGCCCTCAAGGCCTAATCGCGCCCGCGCGATGCTCATGTAGTTGAGCTTTAGAGCCGCTACCCACCCGGGTAGCGGCTCTTTTTTGTCCCTCCCTCAGTTGCGGTGAAATAGTTCCTAAACAGCCGCCCCATCCTTCCAAACAGGAACTATTCCACCGCAACTTCTTAGCGGTCCTCCCGGTATACCAGTTGCGAGTAAATACAGGCCATCTGACTGCTCCAGAAGCCTTGTGAGTCCCAATTTCACCGCAACTTATTGAGAAGACTATGTTGGGCGATAAAGCATCGGTAACGCCCACCTTCCATTTTGGCCCTTTACCGAATACCTATGTCTTCACGATACCTTTGCCGATCACCCGTGCGACAATGCGCGAACGAGAAAGGAATCCTATGGAATCAACTGATGTACTGGTAATCGGATCGGGCATCGCGGGCCTTTGCGCCGCCATAGAAGCAGCACGCGCGGGCGCGACCGTTGCCATCGCATGCGCTGGCAAGACCATGAGCGGATCGAGCTTCTTCCCGGGCACCTGGGGCCTCGGGCTTATTGGTCCCGTCGACAAAGACGACGAACAAGACCTTATCGACACCATCCAAACCGTCGGTGGCGGCGTTGCCGACCCCGAACTCGTCCAGACGTTCGTCCACGGCATTCCCCAAGCGATTGACTGGCTCGAACAGGATCTGGGCGTAGAACTCCAGCGTCCGCAAAGCGCCGAAAGCGCCCAGCAAAAGCAATTTATCCCCTGCTTCGACCACAAGACGAGAATGTGGCGCGGCCTCACCCGCAAACCCCTCGAAGACGCGTGTACGGCCCAGATCGACTCGCTCGGCATACGCCTGCTCCCCCGCCACGAGCTTATCGATCTTGTTGAGGATACGAACGGAAAAATTGTCGGCGCCGTGCTCTTCAACCAAACGGACGAGCGCATTGTGACCTTTACAGCCAAGGCCACTATCATCGCCGCCGGCGGTACCGGCGGTCTATTCGAGCGCAGCCTCACTTCCGCCGACGTGCTCAGCTCATCACAAGCCATCGCGCGGTCGCACGGTGCGTCCCTTACTAATATAGAGTTCATGCAGATGATGCCCGGCTTCATTGAGCCTAAGCGCAACCTTGTCTTTAACGAGAAGACCTGGCGCTACGTCAAGTTCGACCAGCCGGTCGATATCGCCGACGTCAAGCTGGACAATTTGCTTGAACAGCGCTCCGGATATGGTCCCTTCACTTCACGCCTGGCTTCCCGCGCCATCGATCTTGCCATCGATCAAGCGGGTGCCGAAGGCCTGGCGCTCCACTACGACTTCCCGCGAGAGAATGTCCCCGAGTTCGTGCAGACATTTGCCACTTGGCTACAAGACGAGCATGGTATCGCTCCGAGCGACGAGATACGTGTGGCGATGTATGCCCACGCCGCTAACGGCGGTATCAAGATCGACAAGACCACGTACACGGGCGTTGAGGGCCTCTACGCCTGTGGCGAGGCAACAGGCGGCATGCACGGCGCCGACCGCATCGGAGGGCTGTCGAGCGCCAATGGCATCGTATTCGGGCGTATCGCGGGCGCATCGGCGGCTCGAGCAGCACTGGACGCTCCCGAGGCTGACGCACCGGTGGATGTCGCCCTCCCCGAGCATGGCATCGCTACAGCAGTCGCCGAGCGCCTAACCCGCTGCCTCAAGCACACAATGAGCGCCTACTGCATGATCAACAGGACCGATGCGGGTCTATCCAAGGCGCTGCAGGAGCTTGAAAGCCTGCAAGATGAAGCCACGACTCTAAATAAGCCGCGTGCCAACGACAGCGAAATCGCTGCCCTCGCGCGCCTACAGTCGCAAATTCAGCTGGCTGCGGAGATGGTCAAAGCCATGCGCAAACGAACCGAAAGCCTAGGTTCGCACTATCGAGCAGACTGAATCGATTCACACTTTGAGTTTGATCACAATTTCTCAACATGCATCGAGCCCCGTAAGTATGATTCCCCCAAGGAGAACACGCTTACGGGGCTTGAGCCGTGTTTTCCCTAAGGGAATCACGGTGCAGACAGCTCAGCTCCGCGCCCTTTCGGGTTCGACCCCATGTGAGGTCAACGAAAAAAGCGACCAGTCGAAGCCAGTCGCTTTAACATGCTTTGGTGGGCCGTCAGGGGGTCGAACCCTGGACCTTGGGATTAAGAGTCCCCTGCTCTACCAACTGAGCTAACGACCCAAAGCTAAAGTCCGTTGTGACGGACTTTAGAGGAGATATCGTGTGGTGGGCCGTCAGGGGTTCGAACCCTGGACCTTGGGATTAAGAGTCCCCTGCTCTACCAACTGAGCTAACGACCCGATATCAACACGAAGCAAGAACTGGGGTGGGTAAAGGGACTCGAACCCTCGACCTACGGGACCACAACCCGTCGCTCTAGCCAACTGAGCTACACCCACCGTGTCCTGTGCGCTTCGCGCTCGACTATTATTGCAAGGAACGCCATGCGATGCAAGCCCCAATTTTCAAGAATTTTGAAAAGAGTTTTTCGAGCGCGTTTCGAGCAATTCCCACCCTTTTCATAGGAGTAAACTTGCCCCACTGCAAACCCTCGAAAGGACCGTCATGAAAGAACTCTCCAATCGCACGGCAACATTCACCGATTCAGTCATCCGCCGCATGACACGCATCTCCAATAAGTACGACGCCGTCAACCTCTCGCAGGGCTTCCCTGACTTCGATCCCCCGGCGCAGCTGCTCAACAGCCTGAGCGCCATCGCCAGCGACCCCAAGCCGCTCTATCACCAGTACTCCATCACCTGGGGCTCCCAGGCCATGCGCGAGGCGCTCGCTGCCAAGCAGGAGCACTTTATGGGCATGCCGGTCGACCCCAACCAGAACATCGTGGTCACCTGTGGCTCCACCGAGGCCATGATGGCCGCCATGATGACGGTTACGAACCCCGGCGACAAGGTCGTCATCTTCTCGCCGTTCTACGAGAACTACGGCGCCGATACCATCCTCTCAGGTGCCGAGCCCATCTATGTGCCGCTCAACCCGCCCACGTTCGACTTCGATCGCGAGGTCCTCGAGGCGGCCTTCCGCGACAATGATCCCAAGGCCATCGTCCTGTGCAACCCTTCCAACCCCTGCGGCAAGGTCTTTACGCGCGAGGAGCTCGCCTTTATCGCCGACCTCTGCAAAAAGTACGACGCCTACTGCATCACCGATGAGGTGTACGAGCACATCGTCTACGCGCCCCACGAGCACGTCTATATGGCCACGCTGCCCGGCATGTTCGAGCGAACCATCAGCTGCAGCTCGCTGTCCAAGACGTACTCCATCACCGGCTGGCGTCTGGGCTACACCATTGCCCCGGCCCAGATCACCGAGCGCATCAAGAAGGTCCACGACTTCCTCACCGTGGGTGCCGCCGCTCCCCTGCAGGAGGCCGTCGTTACCGCCCTCAACTTCGACGACAGCTATTACGATGAGGTCCTTGACCTCTATACCGCCAAACGCGATCTGTTCTGCCAGGGACTCGATAGCATCGGTCTTGAACACAACGTGCCGCAGGGCGCCTACTACGTCATGATGGACATCTCTGAGTTTGGCTATGACAGCGACCTCGAATTCTGCGAGGACCTCGCATCTAAGGTGGGCGTGGGCGCCGTGCCCGGCTCGAGCTTCTTCCGCGAGCCCGTCAACCATCTGATTCGTTTCCACTTTGCCAAGCGAGACGAGACGCTTAACGCGGCGCTGGAGAACCTCAAATCACTACGTGATAAAATCAAGCCGCGCGGGTAAGGACGGCCCGGCAACTAAAGCAACCAAAAAAGCCTCGTACCGCCCGCCGCGTTGCGAGGCTTCTTTTTATAGCGCTTTCTAAAACGGTTTAGAGCCCTATACTTTAGTCACGGAGCAACTCGTCCCAGTGAGAGGAATACTATGGCAGAACAGCAGCTTATCGGAGCGCTCGAGGCCGGCGGCACCAAGATGGTCTGCGCCACGGGCTATGCAGACGGTACGGTCCTGGAGCGCGAGCAGATCGCGACCACGACCCCGCAGGAGACCGTTGAGGCCGTCAATGCATGGTTTGCCGACAAGGGCATCGCCGCGCTGGGCATCGGCGCCTTTGGCCCCACCGCGGTCAACCCCGCCTCGCCCCAATACGGCAAGATCCTGGAGACGCCCAAAACGGCATGGCGCTACTTCGACCTGCTGGGCACCATCCAAAACGAGCTCAATATTCCCTGCGGCTACGACACCGACGTCAACGTTGCCTGCCTGGGCGAGGTCACCTTTGGTTGCGCCCAGGGCCTCACAGACGTGGTCTACCTGACCATCGGCACCGGTGTGGGCGCCGGCGTGCTCTCGGGCGGTAAGCTCGTACACGGCATGATGCATCCCGAGGCCGGCCACATCCTGGTCACGCGCGACCCGCGCGACACCATCGGCGAGCACAGCGCCTGTCCCTTCCACGACAACTGCCTCGAGGGCCTCATCGCCGGCCCCGGCGTTAAAAAACGCTGGGATGGCAAGAGCGCCGGAGACATGGCCGATGACCCGGAGGCCATGGACCTGCTCGCAGGCTATCTGGCACAGGCGCTCATGACCTACACGCTGTGCTACGCACCGCAAAAGATTATCATCGGCGGCGGCGTGGCCGACCACACCCCCATCGTGCCGCTTGCACGCAAAAAGTGCGCCGAGATGCTCAACGGCTATATCGTCACGCCCGAGGTCAACGACATCGATACCTACATTGTCAACAACAGCCTCGAGGGCAAGCAGGGCATCATGGGCTGCCTGGCCCTGGGCGCCCAGGCGCTCCAGTAAAGGGTGCATCAACGGCGCACGGCGTAGTCAAGTTCGCAAAACGCCCGGACAAAACCGTCACGCCCCGCAGAGGCCCTCAAACGAACAAAGCCGCCTAGGACCAAGCAAAACGTCCTAGGCGGCCTTTTTGGTGTAAATCAGCGACCGTAAGAGATATCGGAGCACGACGCCTGTCGTCGCCCCGCAGCAGTCGATCATCACATCGGTAATCATGCCGGCGCGACCGGGCACAAAAAGCTGGATCGTCTCGTCGATAGAGGGAACAAGCAGCAAGAACACCGCCGTGGGCAGCAACACATCAAACGTGCGCCGGCCTTCGACGTCAAAGGCGTGCGTCGCCAAGATGCCAAGCACCATGTACTCGGTAAAATGAGCGCACTTGCGCACGACGAAGTTGGTCACCCACTCGTATGGAAGCCCCAGGGCCTGCAAAAAGCCGCGAATGGAATCCATGATCGACAAGCTCAACGAACCAGACCCCGTACCGGGAACCAGCGAATTGCCCCAAATGACGAGCACCATGGCGCAGGCGGCAAGCGCCCATTTTCGATCGACCTTAACCATGAGGCAATTATGCCTCCGCGCGCAGCGGTGTAAAGCTGGCGGTACCGCCCTCGATAACGCTCAGATAGGCACGGCCCGTGCGCTTGACGGCCGCAGACTGTAGACGGTTGATCTCTTCCTCGAGAATCTGATTGACGCGCTCATGGCGACGGTTTTCCATAACGCCGGCAGCGATAGCCTCGGCGCGCTCGATACCCTCGCGCGAGATACGCGCGGTATCCTCGGGAAGCACGGAGCTGTGGCGGCCGACATAGACGGGAGCAACCGAGACAGGTGAGGCTGCAGGCGTGGGCACCGCCACGGGGGCGGGCTCGGCAGCCTCGGCCATGATCGCCATGGCGGCGGCCCACATGTCCTCGTGGCCCGAATAATCGGCCATGGGGATATCTTCCTCAAGAGAGGCATCGGGGAGACTATCGGTATCCACGCGATCCTGGGCGTCGATAGACGCAGTGATGGCGGCAGGCTCGTCCAGATCGGAGAGATCCACACCCTTGGCATCGGAAATGATGGGCATGCTGGCGAGCTTGGCGTTGTACGGCGCCGCCTCCGCGGCCTGCATTTGGGCCGAAGCGCCCCAAAGCGAGCTTTCGGCAGCTCGGCGAGCGGCAATGGTCTCCTCGTCGACAGCCAGGGGCTCATCGGCAAAGGGGTCGGCGACAGGAGCCGCCTGAGCTGCGCTCTGTTGGCCGGCCGAAGCGGCCGCCGCGGCAGAAGTGTACGCAGCCGACGACGCGCCGCTATAGGCGGCATTGTTGGCGGCGTTGGCCACAAGCGCCACGAAGGCCGCGGTGCTGCCCGCAGGGGCGGCATGAGAGCCCGAGACGGCGCGTGCAGCAGCGGCGATGTCATCGCGATTGTAAGAACCGGTCTTTCCACCGTTGGTGAGCTCGTCGATTGCGACCTGGTAGACATCGCGCGAACGCACGGGATCGCAGCTGACCGGGGAATCGTCATCGAGCATGCTGTCGATCATAGACCAGGCCTCGGCCTCATCCATGGCGTTAGCCGCGCGCGCGATGGTGGGAACGCCATCGTCGGCGTGGCGGCGCTGGAACGCACCGGTCAGGCCGGAGAGAAATGCGGAAGAAGGCTGTGTGGCATTGGCCTGATCGGCCGGGACCGCAGGCTGAGGCGCCGACCCCTGCTGCTGCGCGGGAATCGAGGCGGTCTTGAACTCGTTGTGGGTCCGGCCAAACTGAGCGGCGCCGCCCACGGCATCGGGCTCAAACAGGCGGCCATCATGCTCAGAGCGATACTCGGAGATGCCCAGCGAGGCTGCGTAGATGCCCACGCCCGCCACCGCACCAACGGCGAAGGGAACCGCGCCCGCGACAACCGTCTCGTTGACCGACGAGAACGGCAACGTCGCGGCATACATCACCACGGGGGCGGCAAGGCCGATCCCGCAGGAAAGTCCAGCAAGGACTGCTCGTTGTGTTGCATCAGAAGAAGCCATGAGCTCTCCCCATCTTCCAGCACCCAAATCGCATCATTTAGTTGGCTGCGCGAGAGAAGATGAAGCGGGACATGCGTCCCAAAGCAACGGTATATGGTTCGTTTCATCTGCGTTTTCCGTCGCGAAGCTTAAAAGTTATTATGCGAAACCGACCCTCCGATTGCAAGCGATGAGGCCGGATTATGGCTCGAAAACTGCTGCTTGTCGGTCATAAGGTCAAAAAATGTTGCCGAATGGCGCCGTAAAGAAAGGGCCGGGGCATAAACCCCGGCCCGATTGCCCGTTCTTATGGCGATATAGCGTGCGGCTTTTGGTCTAAAACGTCTGCTCGTAGTCGCTGTGCTTTTTGGCCGAACGCACCAAGAACTCCTGATTGGTGTTGGTGCCCTTAAGACCCTTAATAAACGACGCCGCCGCGCGCTCGGTGTTGTTCATGCCGGCGAGAATGCGACGCAGGCCGAAGACAAACGGGCGCATCTGCTCGTCGACCAGCAGGTCCTCGTTGCGCGTACCGGAGGCAACGGGGTCGATGGCCGGGAAGATGCGACGGTCGGCGAGGTCGCGGTCGAGCTTGAGTTCCATGTTGCCGGTGCCCTTGAACTCCTCAAAGATGACCTCATCCATCTTGGAGCCGGTGTCGATAAGGGCGGAGGCGAGGATGGTGAGCGAGCCACCGTTCTCGATATTGCGGGCTGCACCCAGGAAGCGCTTGGGCGGGTAGAGGGCTGCCGAATCGACGCCGCCCGAAAGGATGCGGCCCGAGGCGGGTGCCGCCAAGTTGTAGGCGCGGGCAAGACGTGTGATGGAGTCGAGCACCACCACGACATCGCCGCCCAGCTCCACAATGCGCTTGGCACGCTCGATGACGAGCTCGGCCACGCGGGTGTGGTTGTCGGCGGGCATATCGAAGGTCGAGGCCACGACCTCGCCCTTAATGGAGCGCTGCATATCGGTGACCTCTTCGGGGCGCTCGTCGACGAGCAGGCAAATGAGGTGCACCTCGGGGTTGTTGATCGAGATGGACTGGCAGATCTTCTTAAGGATCGTTGTCTTGCCGGCCTTGGGCGGCGACACGATCAGGCCACGCTGGCCCTTGCCGATCGGCGACACGATATCGATGGCGCGACCGGTGATGGAATCCTTGCCGTGCTCCATGCGCAGCGGCTCGTTGGGATAGACCGGGGTAAGGTCGCCGAACTTGGGGCGGTTGCGGATCTGCTCGGGATCCATGCCGTTAACGGTCGTGATCTTGGCGAGGCCGGCTCGCTTGTCGCCGCCGCGCGAGGGGCGCAGCGAACCCTCGATGACATCACCCGTGCGCAGGCGTGCGGAGCGGATGAGGTAAGCGGGGACGAAGGCGTCTTCGTTGGACTTCATGTAACCGTGGGCATGGATGATGCCGGAGTTGTCCGGGCGAATCTGCAGGATGCCCTTAATATCGCGGAAGCCCTCGGCCTTCGCGGCGGTCGTGTAGATCTCCTCGACAAGCTCAGCCTTCTTCTTGCCGGTCGTCTCGATCTCGAACTCTTTTGCCTTCTCGCGCAGCTCGGCTACCTTCATGGCCGCAAGCTCCTCGCGCGAAAGCGTGGGCTCGGTGGGGGCGGCGTTGCGCTCCTTGTTGCGCTGTTTGCGGTCGCGCTGACGGCCGCGGCGGTCGTTGTTGCGATCGTCCTTGCGGTCGTTGCGCTCGTCGTTGCGCTTGTGCTGACGGCGGCTGGGGCGGGCGCCCTCTTCGGTCTCGGTGCCTTCGGCAGCCGCGGCTGCGGTTGCATCGGTGCCGGACGGAGCCTCGCCCTCTGCCTTGGCGTCGGCGTTGGCATGAGCACCGGAATCGGCGTCGCCCTGCTGCTCGGCAACCTTGGCCTTTGCGGACTTCTTGCGCGTGCGCTTGGGCTTCTCTGTTGCCGGCTGATCGGCGTTCTCGGCCTCGGAAGCGGCATCGGCGTTTGCCTCGGAGGACTTGTCGTCGACGGGCTTGGCCTCAGCCTTGACCTTCGCCTTCGTCGAGCGTTTTGCCGCGGTGCGACGGCTGCGGCCGGGACGGACATCGGCGGGCTCGGCATCGGCAGATGCGGGAGCCTCGGTGGACGGAGCGTCCTGGACCGGGGCATCGACCGTGGCCGTAGGCTCGGCCGTCACCGCTGAGCCCTGGGCAGCAGCTGCTGCGGCAGCGGCTTTCTCGGCCTCAACATACGCCTTGGGCTTGCGGCCGCGACGATGCGGGCGCAGAGCCGGATCAACGACGGGAACCTCGTTGACCTCAGCGTGCACGACGGGCTCAGCGGAGGAAGCGCCCTCCCCTGCCGCAGAACGAGCCGGAGCTTCAGCGACCTCAGGAGTCGGCTGCTCGACGGGCTGCTGCGTCTTGGCTGCCGCACGGCGATGCGTGCGCGGTGCCGGCTTCTCGGCCGACTGTTCGGCAGCAGGAGCCTCGGGGGCGACCGGCGCAGCGAACTCAGTCAATGCCGCGGCCTCGCGCTCGGCAGCGCGACGGCGGGCACGCACAACCTGGGCCTCGCTAATCTGCGCCAGTGCACGGGCCTGCGCGACCTCATCGGAAATGGGGGCCGAAGCATCGGTGGCAACGGGGCGCTTCGCGCGCGTGGTGCGCGTCGTACGACGCTTGGGCTTTTCGGCATCCTCGCCGTCCGCAGCAGGCTTGGCCAAACGACGCGTGCGCTTAGGCTTAGCGGGAGCAGCCTCCTCGCTAGCAACGGGCGTGGTGGGCGCGGCGGCCTTAAGCGCCTCGGGAGCCGAGACCTGCGCCGGCGCGGAAAGCACGGCCTGGTCCGACGTAACCGGTGCAGCGGGAGCCGTTTGCGTCGTCGTTATTTCGTTTTCTTGTTGTTGATCAGACACAGTGTTTGCTCAACTTTCTTTTCAAGTCCTGTGATCACATGCTCCCTGCATAAACCTTCAGGGCGGCTAAACAGTCTAGCTCCGTCAAATACCGACGGACATCATTGATCTGTATAGAGATGATTGCGTTATATACGCAGCGTTAGTGTAACACAACCGCAACCACCTGCAACTTAGTCATCGGGGACGTTCTTAAACGACTAGTCAAAAGGGATGCTCTTTACAAAGTTCCGGCGTACACCATCGCCACATCATAAACTGCGGTGAAATAGTTCCCAAATCCCGGCCGGCACCTCTCAAGCAGGAACCATTCCACCGCAACTCATAAGAAGAAGGCAGATCAAGCCTCAAGCATCGAGAAAACGGAACAGCTAAGGGACAAGGGCATCGGCCCCAAGATCGATGTGCCACGAATCGCGCCCATCTACTACGTTTGCCCCCGCACCCCTGACCATACTCACTATTTTTCGAAAGTCGCAGACCTGCTACCTGCGGTTTTAATATTGCGATTTTCGGCGTGGTTCGGGGTACGCACTTAAACGTAGTAGATGCCCCCGATTCTTGGCAGAAGGTATCCCACCGCTCCTCCACGGGACAAAAATGATCCGTTTTCCTCCGTCCCCTAGGGTCATTTTCAAAACTATGGCTGTTTACTACGATGAATCGCTCAACCACGACCACGCCAAAAACCGAAAAATAAAACCCCAGCTAGATGGCTTGCACTTTTCGGTGAAAAGCCCGTGTGATTGGAATCCCTCGATTCATCGTAGTAAACCGGTATAGTTGCGATTTGGTAGCATTTTCCAGCAAGCCAAATTGTCTCGCTAAACGCAAAAAGCCCGACCTCCGCATGGGAGATCGGGCTTTCGAGGCTCAGTCAAGCCAAACCAACGCAGTCAAACGACCAGCGCTTACATCTGCTCGGGGGCAGAAACGCCAACGAGGGTAAGCACCAGGGCGAGCGTCACACGGACGGCGTCGCAGGCGGCCAAACGGGCGCGCGAGAGCTCAGGGTCGACGGGACGACCCTCGCTCGGAAGGACCTGGCAGGCGGCGTAGAAGCTGTGGAAGTCGCCGGCGAGCTCCTCGGCAAAGTGAGTCAGGCGGAACGGGGCGCGATCGCGAGCGCAGCTACCGATGAGGTCGGTGAGCTCGTTGAGCTTACGCGAAAGGGCAAGCTCGGTCGGGTCGGTCAGCAGCGAGTAATCGACGTTCTCGCCAATAGCCTTCTCGGCGACGGCCTTCATGCCCATCTCGGCGGCCTGCTCGGCGGTAACGTCGGCGGCACGACGCAGGATGGAGCACACGCGAGCGTGAGCGTACTGCACGTAGTACACCGGGTTGGAGTTGTCGCGCTTCTTGACGGCCTCGATATCGAAGTCGACCATCTGGTTGGAGCTCTTGGAGATGAGCGTGTAGCGAGCAGCGTCGGAGCCGACCTCGTCGACGAGCTCCTGCAGGGTCACCATGGTGCCCTTGCGCTTGGACATACGGACGGGCTTGCCGTTGCGCAGCAGGTTGACGAGCTGGCCCAGCAGAACCTCAAACTTGCCGGGATAGCCAAGAGCGTCACAGACGCAGCGGACGCGCTCGATGTAGCCGTGGTGGTCGGCGCCCCAGATGTCGATGACGTGGTCGACGCGCTGGAACTTATCCCAGTGATAGGCAACGTCGGAGGCGAAGTAGGTGTACTCGCCATCGGACTTGATCAGGACGCGGTCCTTGTCGTCGCCCAGGTCGGTGGAGCGGAACCACAGGGCACCGTCCTTGGTGTAGAGGTAGCCCATCTTGTCGAGCTTCTCAAAAGCGCGGTCGACGGCGGAGGTGCCGGCGGTCTCGCCCTCGGTGTCCTTCACGTACAGAGAGCGCTCGGAGAACCAACGATCAAAGTCGCAGTTAACGGCGTGGCAAAGGTCGCGCATGTTGTCGACCATCTTTACGTAGCCGCGCTCACGGAAGCTCTCCATGCGCTCCTGCGGATCGGCGTTGACCCACTTATCGCCGTCGGTGCGCCAGAACTCGGCAGCCTCGTCGATGATGTAGTCGCCGCCGTAGGAGTCCTTGCCCAGAGTCTCGGCAAAGTTGTCCTGATACGGATGGGTCTCGGGATGCTCGTCGCTCTCGTCGGCAACAAAGGCGTCGCGGTCGGCGATCAGCAGCTTGTGAGCCTCGTCGATATCCACGCCCTGCTTGGCGATGATGTCGGCAAGCTGCATATAGCGCGTGCTGATGGAGTTACCGAAGGTGTTCATCTGAGAGCCGTGGTCGTTGATGTAGAACTCACGCTGGATGTCGTAACCGGCGTGGTCCATCACACGGCAAAGGGAGTCGCCCAGAGCGGCCCAGCGGCCATGACCGATGTGCATGGGGCCGACGGGGTTGGCGGAGACGAACTCGACCTGAGTCTTCAGGCCGCCACCGACGTTGGACTTAGCGAAGTCCATACCCTTCTCGCGGGCCTCGCCAAAGATGGCGTTCTTGACAGCGACGGAGAGGTAGAAGTTGATGAAGCCAGGACCGGCGATCTCGACCTTCTCGATCGCGGGGTCCTCGGGCATATGGGCAACGACGGCCTCGGCGATCTTGCGCGGGGCGCAGTGAGCCAGCTTGGCGGACTTCAGGGCCATGGTGGAGGTCCACTCGCCATGAGAAGTATCAGCCGGTCGCTCGATAGCGCAATCGTCAAGTTCAAATGCGGAAAGGTCGCCGGCCTCCTGGGCCGCAGCAAGCGCAGCGCGTACCAGCTCTTCAATCTTCTCGGGCATAGATCCTCCTTGTGTTAAAGCCCCCGAGCTCTTGGTCACTCGTAGGGCAAAAGCCAGAGTTTGTAGCACTCTATCACAAGCGGTAACTACTGTCGCAGGGTAAAGCTAATAGATATTGCATATGCACAAAAATGACTACCGCTTGTATGGAGTCACTCAAAGATGCCGGTCTGCCTGCAGATTATGCAGGCGTTGAAAATGCATAAAGGTGTGAATGAGCTGCGTCTGTTATCGAATACTCTAACCTATCGGAGTTGTGTGCTTTTCCTGCATAAAGTAATGGTTTGCGCACGTCAGCGTGGTATTCTTAACATACGTAAACTCGTATAAGTTGGAGGTAGCATGTTCTCAATCGGTCAACACGTCATTCATCCGGGTCAGGGAGTCTGCACCGTCGTCGGCTTTAGGGACGACACACCGCAGCCCATGTTGTTGCTCGAGACCAAACAGGGACATGCGCAGACGATTCTCATGTACCCCGTGGCGCAGGCCGACCGTCTGCATGCCGCTATCTCCCAGCAAGATGCAGAGCACCTGCTGAGCCACTACGATGAGCTGGAGTGCGACACCTTTACCGAGCGCAATAGCTCGCTCGAGGAGACGCACTTTAAGCAGCAGCTCAAGCTGGGCGCGCCCGAGACGGTTCGCGTGGCAAAAACCATGATGCACCGTATTCGCCAGGCCGAGGAAGCAGATAAAAAGCCCAGCTCCTACTACATGCGCGTACTCAAGGAAGCCAAGCGCCGCTCCATCGAGGAGTTCGCCGTGGCCCTGGGCGTCACCGAAGAGGCCGCCGAAGCCCGCCTAGCCCAAGCCGCCCTCAACTAACCTGCCAAAAAGGGACAGGTTTATTTTGGCAGGTTTTATCTGGCCAAACGTCAACAAACAATCAGTAAATGGCCGGGTGCTCCGTTTTGTTTGTGAGCGCCCGGCCATTTTTCTATATCCGTAGAATACGTGAAGCCCATTTGCGATGACATCACGCGGGGGCCGTCCAGATCGACGCAACCAACGGCCGCATCCACAACAAGCGCGCCTGTCTTGCTCAATTACCATTAAAAAGCATCAATTTGAAAACGCAATAACATTTCGGCAGGTAGCAGCTATAGTCGGTGAACTGAATCTCGACAACCGAAGCCTCCGAATGAGGTATCTTCAGCCCATCCAAGCTAAAGGAGGGGCCATGCCGAGAAAACCTCGTTCAAAGTCACCAACCGGTTATTTCCACATCACGTTGCGTGGAAACGGAGGGCAATTGCTGTTTGACGATGCCGAGGACCGAATCGCCATGCTTCAGATCCTCGATGCGATCCTCCCCAAACACAATATCGAGCTTATCGCTTGGTGCCTTATGGGAAACCACATTCATCTGCTCATCGACGATCCGGACGACCGCAAGAGCGACGCGATGCACGCGGTAGCAGTATCGTATGCGGGCAGGTACAATGCGCGGACGGGGCATATCGGCCACGTGTTTCAGGAGCGGTTTTGGGATTCGCCCATTAAGTCAGAAGTATATTTACTCGAGGCAATTCGATACATTCATCTGAATCCACAAAAAGCGGGACTGGCGGCATACGACGAATATCCCTGGAGCAGCCATCGCGAGTATCTAATGAGTGCCAGGTCACGGCCGCATGTTACCGGCAGCGTTGTCGGTGTTTTATTCCCAACACCTCGCTCATACCTTCGGCTCATGGAAAGTACGCCGTCGCTTCCCTATCGCCCCAGCGCAACAGCCAAGGTTCGCGAGGAAGATCTATGCGAATTTGGCACGGCAATCGTGCAGAGTGTCGCAGGATGTGCTCCGACGGAACTCAAATCCGTCTCCAAGCCACTTCGCAATGAGGCGATTCTCGCGCTTCGAAAACAAGGGCTAACGGTTAAGCAGGTTCAGCTGCTGACCGGACTGGGAACATGGATTATCAAGAACGCGTCGTAGCGTCGCGTTTGCCGAGTTACGGATACGGCGAAGCGCAGCTGTCTGCCGCGAGGCGCCGCCATTCGCCAGCGTCACCATGTCAAACAGAAAACCTACCAAAATAAACCTGTCCCTTTTTGGCAGGTTAGGCCTGGAAGGTGTCGCGGTCGGGCGCGAAGGACTGCATGGCCGCGATGGTGCGGTCGAAGAGCTCGGGAAGCTCCCAGCCCAACATCTCGGCGCCCTGCGAAATCACGTCGCGCGAGCAGCCGGCGGCAAAGCGCTTGTCCTTGAACTTTTTCTTGAGCGACTTAGTCGTAAAGTCCATGACGCTTTTGCTCGGACGCATGATCACGGCAGCACCGATCAGGCCGGTGAGCTCGTCGCAAGCAAACAGGATCTTCTCCATCTGAAGCTC
>CALEBN010000021.1 GCA_937943045.1 uncultured Collinsella sp.
CGGGTGGTTTCTGATGCGGCGCGCTGCGCGCCCCGCACAGGCTAAAGCCCGTAATAAATAAAGGGATAAGGCCATGCGGCCCTATCCCTTTTCGTTAGCTATAGCAGCTTGTGCGCTAGTCGCGGCACAGGTGCACGGCGAAGCCGGCGAACTCGCGCTTAAAGTACACGAGTTTGGTGCCGCCGTCGGGCAGCAGCACGCGCGACTCCTCGTTAACCTCGAGCCCGCGCTCGGCAAACCACTTCTCGGCCGCATCGATGTCGTTGACGGCAAAGCCAATGTGGCCCTTGGCGCCACGACCGTTCTGCTTCATGATCTCGACCAGCGAATCGTTAAAGTACGAAACGGGGGTCTCGATGACGGGCAGGCCCATCATCGTCGAGAACAGCTCCGCGATCTCCAAGGCGTCTGCCGGGTCGGTGGCGTTAATGCCCACATGGGCAACGCGCATACCAAAGAGCTCGACCGGATTGGCGTTCTGCTCACTCATACAGGCAGCGCCTACTGAGCCATGACGTCGAGAACGGCCTTCTCAGCAGCGACGCGGTTCATGCCGGTCATGAAGGGCACGCCGCTCACGTACGGGCAGGTGAGGCCCTCGGGGGCAACGGTGGTGGCGATCAGCAGGTCGGCGCCCTCGTCGCAGTAGTCCTTGGCCTCGGAGATGGCGCACTGCACGATCTCATACTTGCCGGCATAACCGTTGGCGTCGAGCAGGGTGGCGACCTTCTGGGCAACGAGCGTGGAAGTAGCAGCGCCAGCACCGCAAGCCAAAACGATCTTCTTCATAGGTAATGTCTCCCTTCATGGTTTACTTTAGGTAAGTGTACCGCAGCGAGCGATGTCACTCGGCCTCGATGAGCTTTTATGCCAGTTTGCTTGCGCGCTGCGTATAATACATCTAGTACGTGTTGTCATACCGCTCGCTTTATGAGCGACTAAGGACCCCAATATGCCCGATTCCCGCACCCTCTGGACCGCCGTCGTCATTATTTGCATCGCCGTGTCGGTATTCTTTAGCGTCAAAAAACGCACCACGTTTAAGCGCCTGCAGCAGCTTATGGCTGCGAAGCAGTGGGACGAGTTCGATCGTTTGCTCGATGGCAAACTCACCAGCATGCTGTACCCGCGCTATAACCGCGACTACCTGCGCCTGAACTCCTATCTGCTGCGCGAGGACCACAAGCGTGCCGACGAGATGTTCGATTTGCTGCTGGGGCTCAACCTGCCCAAAATGCAGCGCGTCGACCTGGTGATTAAGGCCTTTAACTACTACGTTGGCCAGGAGGACCGCAAAAAGTCCAAGGAGCTGCTGCACGAGATCAAAGGCTTTGAGGGCGGCCAGGCCGAGGCAGTCGCACACGAATGCCAACTGATGTACGACACGATGATCCTCAAGCGCCACAACGACATTCCCGAGCTGGAGCGCATGCTCAAGGAGGCCGGTGACGACAAGGTCAAGAGCTGCCGCCTGGAATACCTGCTGGCCCTGCAGTACAAGAACAAGGGCGACGAAGCCAAGTTTGCCGAGTACTTGGAAAAGTCAGGCCGGCACTCAATGGCCGTCAACGCGTAACGGACGGCTTGTGCTAGACTTCTAGTCTCACGGGGGCGTGGCGGAATTGGCATACGCAGGAGACTTAAAATCTCTCGCCGCAAGGATTGTGGGTTCGAGTCCCACCGCCCCTACCATGTGATTGCTTACGAGCCCGTGTCCCGTTGGGATGCGGGCTCGTTTCTTTTGGACGCCGGCGGGACTCGAACCCGCGAGGGGGCGAGCACCAGGCGGACGCGCAGCGTCCGCAGCGAGCCGACGAGGGCGCCGGCAGGCGGCCGAAGCCGGTGCGGATTTGCGCAGCAAATACGCGGACGTCCCACCGCCCCTACCATATGGAGCTTTCGAGCCCGTGTCCCCAAGGGATGCGGGCTTGTTTCTTTTAGATGCCGGTGGGACTCTAAGCTGCGGTGGAATAGATCCTGTTTATACCGTTTATCAGCTTATTTAGGAACTATTTCACCGCAACTCAGAGGAAGACGGTTAAAGAGCGCTCAGGCTGGGGACCCAGGCGATGGTGGGGGTCGCGCCGTCGAGAACCTCGTTGATGGTGGCGGCCATGCCGGCAAGCAGGCTGTTCTCGCTTACGGTGAGCGTGTCGTAGCCGCCGGCTCGCATGAGCTCGCGGATTACCACGGCGCCAGCCAAGATCACGCCCGCGCGTTTGGGCTGCACACCCGGTAGCGCGGCGATGCTGTCCGCGTCCAGCGTGGACATGCGCTCGATAGCGGCCGAGACCTGCTCCAGCGAAAGCTCGCGCAGGTGCACGAAGCTCGAATCATACGGCTCCAACTCGTGGACCAGAGCCACCAGCGTAGTCACCGTGCCGCCCACTGCGACCAAGCGTTCGGCGCGCTCAAAGTCGACAGGCAGACTCTCAAAGTAGCCCGCAAACTGCTCGTTTGCCCATGCGGCAGCGGCAGCAAGCTCGCCGTCCGCAGGCGGCAGCGCCGAGAAAAACCGCTCCGTCACACGGCGGCAGCCAATGTCCAGCGAGCGCGTCCCTTCTAGCGCAAAGACGCCACGCTCCGGCGCATAGACGCCCGTCGCGAGCTCCGTGGATCCGCCACCCGAATCGGCAACAATAATGCGCTCGCCGGCAAAGTCGTGCGCCACGCCAAAAAACGTCAGGCGTGCCTCGACCTCGCCCGGAATCACCTGCGGTTCGAGCCCCAGCTCGCGCAGGCCGTCCAGCAGCAGGGCGGCATTGGACGCATCGCGCGCGGCACTCGTGCACGTGGTGCAGATGCACACGGCCCCAAAGGCATGCGCCTCGTCCACAAACATGCGACACGCGGCGAGCACACGCTCGACGGCCGCCTCGCAAAAGCGGCCCGTCGCGTCCACGCCCTCGCCCAAGTCGGTGATCTCGGTATGCTTGGACGATTCCACGATCGCCCCGGCCTCGACCTGCGCTAACACCAGTCGCGACGACACTGTTCCCAGGTCGATCGCGGCTACCTTATAGCGTTTGCAATCTGCCATTGCAGGCTCCCCTCCGGGCGCTATTTGCCGTTGGACACGACCGTCTGGCCCTCGACACCGTTAAACCCAAACAGCATGTCGAGCGCCTGGATGTACCACGGCGCGTCCTTACCGACGTCTTCGATTTCCTTGGCAACTTCGCTGGCCTTCTTGGCGTTCGACGACTTCTTGCTCGAAGACGAATCCGAATCGTCGTCCAGGCCCTGCACTTCAATTCTCTTCTCGCCGGGCATCACCAGGCCCAAGTCCTCGGATGCCGCGTCCTTGATACCCTCCTCCGAGAGCAGCTTGTCGACGCTTTTCTGCAGCTCGTCGTTGTACTGCTGGCGAATCTCGACCTGCTTGGCCAAGATATCGTTCGAGCGTTTGGCAACGTAGAGGTCGCGCACGGGAAAGTACAGGCTCACGAGCACCAGGACGACGACAATGCCAATAAACAGCCCGCGCTGGGGTCCATGGGTAAAGTCGTAAATTGCCTTGACCGCTGCGTTGTCGTTGGCGTAGTGCATAAAGTCCGAGCCGGAAAGACGGCTTGAGGGACGGCGCGGCTTGTCGGACGCCTGGGTCGAAGGGCGCGACGCATGCTTGGAACGCGATGGGCGCACCGGACTATCCGAGGAACTATTTGGCTGAGCATTGGGATGCGAAGTCGCCGGCGAGCTATACCTGGAGCGATCAGCACCAGCATAACCAGACCCGCCAAGCTGTGCGGTACGCGCACGACGAGGCGACGGCTCGCGCGAACCGGCGGAATAATACCTGTTGTCGTAAATCTGATCCATGTGCGCCTTGTGCGGTTGAGGTTTGTTTGCGCTAAGTCCTTTAGTTATAGCACGAGCGCCCGCACCGCCTTCGCCAGCCTTTGCTCGACATAAAAAAGGCGCTGAGCCGTATGGCCCAGCGCCCATAGTTCTTTGCGGCATCCAGCCAAGGCGGGGAGGAACCGAGTCAGCCTCCCCCTCGCCAAATTCGCCCGTTTAGCGAATGTTGTAGAACGCGGCCTTACCGGCGTAGCGCGCGCTGCCCTCGAGCTCGTCCTCGATGCGGATGAGCTGGTTGTACTTGGCAATACGGTCGCTGCGGCACGGGGCGCCCGACTTGATCTGGCCGGCGTTAACACCCACGACCAGGTCAGCGATGGTGGAGTCCTCGGTCTCGCCGGAACGGTGACTCACGATGCAAGCGTAGCCGGCCTCCTTGGCAGTCTCGATAGCCTCGAGCGACTCGGTGAGCGTGCCAATCTGGTTGACCTTGACCAGGATCGCATTGGCGGCGCCCAGCTCGATGCCCTTCTTGAGGCGCTCGGTGTTGGTGACGAACAGGTCGTCGCCTACGAGCTGCACCTTATTGCCAATGCGGCGGGTGAGCTCGACCCAGCCGTCCCAGTCCTCCTCGGCCATGCCGTCCTCGATGGAGATGATGGGATAGGTGTCGACGAGCTTCTCCCAGTAATCGACCATCTGGGCGCTCGTAAACTCAACGCCCTCGCCCTTGAGCTCGTACATGCCGGTCTCGGCGTTGTAGAACTCGGTGGACGCCGGGTCCATGGCGTACATGAAGTCGACGCCGGGCTTAAAGCCAGCCTTCTCGACGGCCTTGGTAATGTACTCGAACGGCTCGGCATTGGTCTTGAGGTTGGGGGCAAAGCCGCCCTCGTCGCCCACGCCGCCGCCAAGGCCGGCCTCGTGCAACACGCCCTTGAGGGTGTGGTAGACCTCGGCGCACCAGCGCAGGCCCTCGGCAAAGCTCGGAGCACCCACGGGCATAATCATGAACTCCTGGAAGTCAACGTTGTTATCGGCATGCACGCCGCCGTTGAGGATGTTCATCATGGGCGTGGGCAGCAGATGAGCGTTGACGCCGCCCAGGTACTGGTACAGCGACAGGCCCGCCGACTCTGCCGCAGCGCGGGCAACGGCCAGCGACACGCCCAGAATGGCGTTGGCGCCGAGCTTGGTTTTGTTGGGCATACCGTCGGCGGCAATCAGTGCGGCATCGACGGCGCGCTGGTCGAAGGCATCGAGGCCCACGACGGCGTTGGCGCACTCGTTGTTGACGTGTTCGACGGCCTGCGAGACGCCCTTGCCCAGGTAGCGGCCCTTGTCGCCGTCGCGCAGCTCGCAAGCTTCGAAAGCGCCGGTCGAAGCGCCCGAAGGCACCATCGCGCGACCGAAGCTGCCGTCCTCGAGCACGACCTCGACCTCGACGGTGGGGTTACCGCGGCTGTCGAGCACCTCGCGACCGTAGACGTCCAAAATGTCACTCATGTTGTCTCCCTCTCACTTGGAAACGTAGTTGATGCAAGCGACTGGCCGACTGTGCACCATCGGTGCGCCTCCGTAAGTTAGCCATGTCGCACTTTTTGCATTATGCCCTAAGTTAGCCAAGGGATACATATGAATTGGAGAAATCATTCTTTGGGGCGCTTGTTTTTGCACCGAGCATTCCTCTCTAGAGGTCGCCCCCCCCCATTAAATTCTTCTATCGGCATACCGTCTTTACCCGGCTTGCGAATGAAAGAGCCAATAATGTGCTTTTACATCGTGCAAAGTTCTGGATATCGTGCAATTCTAAGGGTCTGAAGTTCTGGATATCGTGCATAATCAGGTTATAAAAGTTCTGGATATCGTGTACGAGGTAGCCATGCTTAAACGAAAAGCCTATGACAAACTACTAAAATGGAAGCATGAAAGCGCTGGTAAAACAGCACTTCTTATTGAAGGAGCCCGCCGCGTCGGCAAGAGCACGCTTGCCCGCACGTTTGGAGAAACCGAATACAAGTCCTGCCTTGTCATTGATTTCTTTCAAGCACCTGCCGAAGTTAAGCAATATTTTGAGGACTATCGCACTGACTTCGAGTCGCTCTTCCTCTATCTCTCGGTTTTCTATAACGTCAAACTCTATGAACACGAGACGCTTATCGTCTTTGACGAGGTCCAGATGTACCCGCAAGCACGCGGACTCATCAAGTATCTCGTTGCAGACGGACGTTACGACTACATCGAAACTGGATCCCTACTCAGCATCAAGCAGAACATTAAAGATATCGTCATCCCATCCGAGGAAGAATCTCTGGAACTTGAGCCCCTCGACTTTGAGGAGTTTCTTTGGGGCATGGACGAAAAGGGGCTGGCCGATCTCATTCGCATGAGTTTTAACAAGATGAAGCCGCTCCCCGATGCCCTACATCGCAGAGCGCTCTCCCTTATGCGCGAATACATGCTCGTAGGCGGCATGCCTGAGCCGGTATCCATCTATGTTGAACAGCGCGCTTTTGCGCCCGTCGACGCTTCGAAGCGCCGAATCGTCCAGCTCTATCGCAACGATATCTCTCGTTTTGCAACCGGTTACGAATTCAAAGTCGTCTCCGTACTCGATGGCATCCCGGGTCAGCTCTCTAGGCACGAAAAACGATTCAAGCTTTCCTCACTTGATAAAAACGCACGCATGCGCACCTACGAAGAAGCCTTCTTTTGGCTGGCAGACGCGCGAATTGCCAATATCTGCTATGCCGCAAGCGAACCGAGCGTGGGCCTTTCACTCAGCATGGAGCAAACGGCCCTCAAGTGCTACATGGCAGACACCGGCCTGCTTGTAACGCTTGCCTTCTCTGACAACAACGATACCGATGAAGACGTTTACAGGGCCGTGCTTCGCGGCGACATCGGATTGAACGAAGGAATGCTTACCGAAAACTACGTTGCCCAATCTCTAAAGGCCAATGGACACAGGCTCTTCTTTTATTCCCAAAGCGGAAAGAAGGAGGGGGAGGAGCGCATGGAAATCGACTTCCTCGTTACCCAACCCTATGTCAATGCCGCCGGAAAGCCGCGCATCAGCCCCATCGAAGTTAAGTCGCCACGCAGATACGGAACCATCTCCCTCGACCGATTCCGCGCGCGCTTTAACAAGAAGATTGGGATGGCTTACGTGTTGCACCCTAAACAACTCGAGTGGGATGCCGAAGCACAGCTGGCACATCTTCCGTTGTATATGGCTTTTTGCTTGTAGAGACCTCTCTACGAATGGATGCCGTGAGAGACGCAGGCCTCACTCGCTTGCTTTTGCTTGGTCCCACAGGTCGTTGAGTTGAGCGGTTGAGCAGGCGGCGAGGTCATCGCCCGCCTCGTGCACGGCGGCCTCCATCGCAGCCCAGCGACGGCGGAACTTGGCCGTGCTGGCGCGCAGGGCGCTCTCGGCGTCGATACCCTCTTTGCGTGCAACGTTGACTAGGGCAAAAAGCAGATCGCCAAACTCCATCTCGCGCTCGGGCGAGCCGGGCTTCTCGGCCTCAAACTCGGCACGCTCCTCTGCTACCTCGTCCCACACATCCTGGACCGTCTCCCACTCAAAGCCCACGGCAGCCGCCTTGCGCGACACCTTCTGAGCCTGCATCAGCGCCGGCAGATGCGTGGGCACACCGTCGAGTAGGCCCTCGGGCGCAGCCTCGCCCGCCGCCACGGCCTTGTCCTTGGCGGCCTTCTCGGCAAGCTTGACCTCGTCCCAAATCTTGAGCACCTCGTCGGAGCTCTCGGCGTCCGCATCGCCAAACACGTGCGGATGACGGCGAATGAGCTTGGCGTCGATATCGCGCGCCACATCGGCCAGCGTAAACTCACCGGCATCCGCCGCGATCTGCGCATGCAACACTACCTGCATGAGCACGTCGCCCAGCTCCTCGCGCAGGTGTGCCGCATCATCGGCCTCGATGCAGTCGAGCGCCTCGTAGGCCTCCTCGATCATGTTCTTGCCAATGCTGCGGTGCGTCTGCTCGCGATCCCACGGGCAGCCATCGGGCTGACGCAGACGCCAGATAGTCTGCACCAGATGCTGCAGCTCGGCCGACGCGTCGACCAGCGTGGACAGGTCGCGCGAACCCTCGGCATTTTGCTGAGCCATGTGCTGCGCCATGGTTATTCCTCCTCCAGGACCACGTGACGGAACGCGCCGCCCTCGTAGATGCCGTAGCTGTGCGTACCGTCCTTGGGAATGCTCACGCTGCCGGGATTGAAGAGCCACAGGCCCGGGTGCGCGGCGCTTGCCTCGTTAACCTTGATGTGCGTATGGCCGTAGACGAGCGCGGAGCCCTCGGGCAGCGCGGGCGCGTGGTCGACGCTGTTGTGCATGCCGGCGCCAAAGACGTGGCCGTGCGTCAGGAACAGCTCACGGCCGGTCTCGTCAAACAGCGTGGCGTAGTCGGCCATGACCGGGAAATCGAGCACCATCTGGTCGACCTCGGCGTCACAGTTGCCGCGCACCGCGATGATGCGGTCGGCCAGGGCATTGAGCAGCGGAATCACACGCTTGGGAGCGTAATCGCGCGGCAGGTCGTTACGCGGACCGTGATAGAGCAGGTCGCCCAGCAGGACGATGCGGTCGGGCTGCTCGGACTCGATGGCGGCGACCAGGCGCTCAGTCCAATATGCCGAACCGTGGATGTCAGAGGCGATGAGGTATTTCATGAGGGATCCTTTCGGGATGGAGTTGACGGAGCCGGTCGCGGCGCGCCGCACGATCTTGTTATTCAAATCGCAGTGCCGCGCTCTGGGCCGCCTGCATCACGCGTTGGAGCGGCACATTGTGCTCGCGGGCAAGGCGGGCGCAGTCTTCGTACTCGGGCGCCGCACGCTCACTGCCGTCGGGCAGGGTGGCTACTTTAACGGCCACCTCGCCCCAAGGCGTCGCCACCTGCTCAAAGCGGCGCGGCAGGCAAACGCGTTCCATCACCTGGCGACGAATGGCGTTGGTCGTGGTCTCCAGAAAGATAATCGTCTGCAGGCGCTCGATATCCTCGTGCGAGCAGATCACCTGCAACTGCCATCCGGGGCGGCCCTTTTTGCAGTAAAGCGGCAACCAATGCACCTCGCGGGCGCCGGCCTTGCGCAGACAATCGGCGGCGTAGGCGAGCACCTCGGGCGACGCGTCGTCGATATCGCATTCCAGCTTGACGATGGTCTCGGGCGCATCGGTCTCGCGAGACAGCGGAGATTTGCTATCGCATGGCATACGGTCCGGCTCCTTTCCGCACGGGCTCGTTTTGTTCACCCAAACGCTAGCACATCGCGGGCGGCGCGGATGTGGCGGAGCGCGATGAGCGCGATTTTCCTTGTCGGCAAGAAACCGGCACTCCACCGCCTCAGCCAAACATGTACATCAGCCTCCAAACATGTCATTATTTGCAGCTTTTGAAGGCTGATGTACATGTTTTGAGGCAGGGTCGATGTCGTGCGGCAGCCCTTGCGCGTCATCTGCCCTTTCCAGTCGGTTTCGACTTGCGGCGTTCCCGGCGCGCCAGGGGTCGCGCCATTACAATGGAGCGGATTCGCCAAATGCAAAGGAGTCGCCATGCCCGCATGCCCGCTGGTCGATTGCCATACCCACACCTCGTTTTCGGACGGGTACGCCTCGTTTGAGGACAACGTCCGCGCTGCTGCCGCCGCCGGTTGCCGTGCCATGATCTCGACCGACCACCTCACCCTGCCCGCCAGCATGGATGCCAACTGCGAAGTGCAGGTTGTCGAGGGCAACCTGCCGGCACATCGCTTGGCTTTTGCGGACGCCCGCAAGCTTGCCGCGCAGATTGCGCCGGAGCTCGAGCTTATCTATGGCTTTGAATGCGATTGGTACGAAGGCTGCGAGCCTTTGGTTGAGCGCTGGTCCGAAGGCGCCGTGGTACGCCTGGGTAGCGTGCACTGGATCGGCAACCCCGGCGATATCATGGTCGGTGCTGCGGGCACGGCGGGGACGGAGGACGTCGCTCGTCCCGATACGCCCGATTCGCTTTGTGGCTGGGTCGACGATGACACCGACCTGCATGTTTGGGAAAACCTGGGCGTGCGCGGCGTGTGGGAGCGCTACGTCGACGACTGGTGTCGCGCCTGCGAGAGCCCGCTCAACTTTGACGTGATGGCTCACCCCGACCTGGTCATGCGCTTTTCGAAGGAAGGCTTTGCGCCCGATTTTGACCCCGCGCCATTCTGGGAGCAGATGGCAGAGTGTGCACACGATACGGGCCGCCGCGTTGAGGTCTCGACCGCCGCACCGCGCAAGGGGCTCGATGACTACTACCCCGCGACCGGTCTTTTGCGTTGCTTTGCCCATGCCGAGGTGCCCATTACCTTTGGTTCGGATGCGCACCGCGCCTGCGATATCTGCCGGAACATCCGCGAGGCCCAGGCCCACGCCTACGACTGTGGCTATCGAACCTTCGACATCCCCCACCTCACCGGAGAATGGGAGCCCACGCCCCTCGCCTAAGACTAGTCGTTGGGGACACTCTTCACAAATGACCCCTTGGGGACGGAGGAAAACAGGTCGTTTTGCTCACCACCGACGCCCGTGCAACACCGCCCGCCAAAAAGAACGCCCGTTTACTACGATGAACCGCAAACCTCCGACCATCGGCTTAATGCGGAAAATAAAACCGCAGGTAGAAGCGTTGACGATTTGCTCAAAACCGACGTGTGGTCAGTAGATCCAGTTTCATCGTAGTAATTGGGCATGTTATTTGGCAGCGCCGGCAAAGACTGTTCCAAACGACTAGTCGTTTAAGAACGTCCCCAATGACTACCCAATGACTAGTGGCGGCGGGCGTTGAGTTCGCCGGCCAGCTCGTCGAGGGTGATGCCGTAGCGCTCGAGCGTCACGAGCAGGTGGTAGACCAGGTCGCCGGCCTCGTAGCGAATGTGATCGTGGTCGTTATCCTTGCAGGCCATGATGACCTCGCTCGCTTCCTCGGCGAGCTTCTTGAGCAGCTCGTCCTCGATGTCGGTCAGCAGGCGAGCGGTATAGCTCTCCTGCGGCGACGCGTCGCGACGGCCATGAATCACCTCGGCCAGCCCCGTCAGCGTCTCTCCGATATTTCCATCCCGAACATTCGCAGTGCGCACACCCATGGTTCAATCCTTTCTGGTTGGCCAAGCGCTTAGCCGAGCGCCCGCCCTACGCGAGTTTCTTAAAGAAGCAGGTACGGTTGCCGGTGTGGCAGGCCGGACCCGGCGAGTCGACCTTGACCAGCAGCGTATCGCTATCGCAGTCGGCCCAGAGTTCCTTGACCTCCTGCATATTGCCGCTCGTCGCTCCCTTGTTCCAGAGCTCCTGGCGGCTGCGGCTCCAAAACCACGTGGTGCCGGTCTTGAGCGTCAGCCCCACCGACTCCTCGTTCATCCAAGCAACCATAAGCACCTCGCCGGTGTCATACTGCTGAACCACACAAGGAATCAGCCCCTTGGCGTCATATTTAAGCTCGGTAGCATTTACCACCCCAGTCATCATTCCTCCCAAGTAACAAACGAAACCCCACAGGTCGGCGAGGGTTGTCCAGGTGCCGCAGGTTGCCGCGAAAGAGGAGCGACGCGTACTTTGGTACGCGAGCGACGGTTTGAGCGGCAAGATGCGGTGCCTGGGCAAGCCGCAGCGCAGCCCGCAGCACTAGAAGTCCAACCTCACAGGAATACCTTGAGAGGCCATATACTCTTTGACTTCGCGAATGCTGAAGGTTCCAAAGTGAAAGACGCTCGCCGCCAGCACGGCGTCGGCTTCGCCCTCGATCACACCCTCGGCAAAGTGCTCGAGCGTGCCCACGCCGCCGCTCGCGATGACGGGAATCGGCACCGCGCGCGCCACGGCACGGGTGAGCGCCAGGTCAAAGCCGGCCTTGGTGCCGTCGCGATCCATGCTGGTGAGCAGGATCTCGCCGGCGCCGCGACGAGCCGCCTCCTCGGCCCACGCCACCGCGTCGATGCCCGTGGCGTTGCGACCGCCCGCCGTGAATACCTCCCACTTATCGGCACCCGGCTCGCCGGGCAGGCCGACACGCTTGGCATCGATCGCCACAACCACGGCCTGGCTGCCAAACGCCGCGGCAGCCTGGCTAATCAGCGACGGGTCTCGCACGGCCGCCGAGTTGAGCGACACCTTGTCGGCGCCGGCAGCAACCATGGTCCGCATGCCCGCCAAGTCGCGAAAGCCGCCGCCCACGGTATAGGGAATGGCGAGCTCCTCGGCCGCATGCGCCGCCATCTCGATAGTCGTCGCACGGTTATCGCTCGTGGCGGTAATGTCTAAAAATACGACCTCGTCCGCACCCTCGCGGTCGTAGGCACGGGCCAGCTCCACCGGGTCGCCCGCATCGCGCAGGCTCACAAAGTTGACGCCCTTGACCACGCGGCCGTCCTTAACATCCAGACAGGGAATTACGCGTTTGGTAAGCATGGGCTACTCCTCCCCTCGGGCGGCGGCCAGCGCCTGGGCCAGCGTAAAGTTGCCCTCGTAGAGCGCGCGACCGGTGATGGCGCCCTCGATGGCGTCCTCACCCACCGCGGCAAGCGCACGGATGTCGTCGAGCGTCGAGATGCCGCCCGACGCCACGACGGGAAAGCCCGCGACCTCGGCCACGTGGCGATACGCCGACACGTCGATGCCCGTCTGCATGCCGTCGCGCGCGATGTCGGTGTAGACCAGGTGCTTAAAGCCCAGCTCGGTGAGCTGCGCCACAGCGTCGTCGAGCGCCACGCCCGCGCCGTCACGCCAACCGTTCACCTTGACCTGGCCGTCGCGCGCGGCGATATCTGCCACCAGCAGTTCGCCAAAGCCGCGGGCAGCCACCTCGGCAAAGCCCGGCTCGGTCACGAGCACGGTGCCCAGCGCGATGCGGCGCGCGCCGTAGCCGGCCAGCTCGTCGATGCGGGCGAGCGAGCGAACGCCGCCGCCCACGTCCACGGACAGGCCGTCGACGCCGCAGATGGCCTTAATCGCCGCCGAGTTTGCCGCGCACGCGTCCTCGTCCTCGCCAAAGGCAGCGGACAGGTCGACGACGTGCACCCAGCTCGCGCCCTGCTCGGCAAAGGAGCGGGCGACGGCCACGGGGTCGTCGGAATATACCTTGCAGCGGCTGCGGTCGCCGCGCTCCAGGCGCACAACCTTGCCGCCAATCAGATCGATTGCGGGAAACAGGATCATCGGCCGGCCTCCTCGACGATGTTGACGAAATTCTTTAGGATGCGCTGGCCCAGCGCAGAGGATTTCTCGGGATGGAACTGGCAGCCCCACACGTTACCGTGGCGCACGATGCACGGGAAGCTCCGTGTGTAGTGCGTGCGCGCCAGGACGTCGGCAGCATCGGCGTCATCAGCCACCGCGTAGCTGTGGGTGAAGTACATGTTGGCGCCCTCGGCAAAACCGGCGAGCAACGGATCAGCCGCACCCGCGGGCGTCATGTGCACCTGGTCCCAGCCCACGTGCGGCACCTTCAGGCGGCTCGATTCCAGACGCGTGCACGAGCCACGCATAATACCCAGGCCATCGGCCCAGGGACCGCCAGCCTGCTCGGGGGTGTTGCCATCGGCAACCGCGCCCTCGTCCGCAGGCACGCCCTCGTTGCCGCGCTCGAAAAATAGCTGAAGGCCCAGGCAGATACCGAGCAGCGGAGTTCCGGCGGCGACGGCATCGAGCACCGCATCCGCCTCGCCGCTCTGGCGCATAAAGGCGATCGCGTCATAGAACGCGCCCACGCCCGGGATGACCAGGCCGTCGGCATTGCGGATCTGCTCCGGATCGTCCGATGTGCAGGCGGCGGCACCGGCGCGCGCAAGCCCGCGCACAACACTCGATAAGTTGCCCTTGTGGTAGTCGACCACCACGATCTTCGGTTCGCCCACGCGACCCTCCTTTTCCCCATTCAAAACCTGTCCCTTTTTGGCAGGTTACAGTGAACCCTTGGTGCTGGGGATGCCCTGCACGCGGGGATCGAGCTCACAGGCGTGGCGCATCGTGCGGCCCACGGCCTTAAAGGCGGCCTCGATAATGTGATGCGAGTTGCCGCCCGCCAGCTCGCGCACGTGCAGCGTGAGCTTGGCGTCGCGCGCAAAGGCGTAGAAGAACTCGACGGCCAGCTCGGTATCGAAGCTGCCCACGCGCTCGGTCGGCACGGGCAGCTCGCAGTAGGCCTGCCCGCGGCCCGAAATATCAACAGCAGCCATCACGAGCGTCTCGTCCATGGCGATCGCCGCGTCGGCAAAGCGCGTAATGCCCGCCTTGTCGCCCAGCGCCTGGCAAAACGCCTCGCCCAGCACAATACCCGTGTCCTCGACGGTGTGGTGCGCATCGACCTCCACGTCGCCCACCGCGTGCACCGTCAGGTCGAACAGACCATGGCGGCCAAAAGCGTTGAGCATGTGGTCGAAAAACGGCACGCCGGTCGAGATATCGCACACGCCAGATCCGTCCAAGTCGAGCTTTACGACAATGTCGGTCTCGCCCGTCTTGCGGGTTACCTCAGCATAGCGGTCCATCTACATCTCCTCCTTCACCAGCGTGGCAAACGCGGCCAGCACCTCGTCGTTTTCCTGCGGGGTACCCACGGTAATACGTAGGCAGTCCGCGAGCCCCGGCGCATAGCTAAAGTCGCGCACCAAAATCGAATACTCGTCGCGCAGACGCTCGCGCATGTGCGTGGCATGCGGCGTGCGCACGAGCACAAAGTTCGCCGCGCTCGGCCACGCCTCCACGGGCAGACCCTCGGCAGCCATTGCACGTAGGGCGCACAGCTCGCGCTCGCGCTCGGATGCAACCTGTGCCACCACGGGCGCGTACGCATCGCGGGCACGCACGCAGGCAAGCGCGGCGGCCTGGCTCAGCACGTTGACCGAATAGATCTGGCGAATCGCCGCGAACACGTCGATGACCTCGGGCGCCGCGATCACATAGCCCAGACGCGTGCCGGCGGCGCCGAACGCCTTGGACAGCGTATGCAGAATCACCAGGTTGGGATGCTCGGCGATAAGCCCCTGCGCCGTGGTAGCCGCGCCAAACGAATCGTCCGCAAACTCAACGTAGGCCTCGTCGACCATGACCATGCCGGGGCACGCATCACACAGGGCCGCGACAAAGTCGAGCGGCGCCACGTCACCCGAGGGATTGTTGGGCGAGGTCACGATCGCCAGATCGCACTCGGGAGCCGCCGCAAGCACCGCCGCATGGTCGAGCTCAAAGGTCACCGGGTCGCGCCACACGTCGCGCACCTCGGTCTGGCACAGCGACGCAAAGAACGCGTACTCGCTAAAGCACGGCGGGCAGTTGAGCAGGGTCCGCCCCGCGCCGCCAAACGCCAGCAGGTAGTTATAGAGCAGCTCATCGCCGCCGTTTCCCGCGCAAATATTCTCACGCGCCACGCCATGCCAGGCAGCGAGCTCATCGCGCAGGTCGTTGGACATGGGATCGGGATAGCGGTTGAGCGGCGTGGCAGCCAAGGCCGCATCAACCGCCTCGCGCACGCCAGCAGGTACGGGATAGGTGTTCTCGTTGGCCGAAAGATTGATGCGCGTGGGCGTAAAGTTGGGATCGTAGGGCTCGATACCGGCCAAGTAGGGCTGGACGAGCTCCTTCATGCGCGGCGTGAGTTCGGCCATGTTAGGCCTCCTCGCCGGTCGCGACAGCGCCATCCGCGCCTGCAGCCGCCAGGTCCACGCCCTCGGCAACCGTCACGGTCGTATCGCCCGGCCAGGCGACCTTGGTCAGGTCGGTCGCGGCCAGAGACTCGGCACTCACGGCATCCTCGCCCTGCTCCAGCACACGGCGACGCAGAGCGGCGGAAAGCGCGTGCGCCCACAGGCCCTCGGCCTCGGCCAGGCGCTGCGTAGCGGGAGCATCGGAGAGCAGGCCTTCGGGCGTATAGCAAATGACACTCGAGCGCTTAACGAACTCTTCGACCGAAAGCGGGTTGGAGAACATGGCCGTGCCGCCGGTCGGCAGCGTGTGGTTGGGGCCGGCAACATAATCGCCAAGCGGCTCGGAGCTCCAAGCGCCCACAAAGATGGCGCCGGCGTTGCGAATGCCGCCAAGCAGGCCCATCGCGTCCTTGCAGTGCAGCTCAAGGTGCTCGGGCGCCACGGTGTTCACGGCCTCGACGGCGGCAGCCATATCGGCGGCCACCACGATGGTGCCTTCGTTGTCGAGCGAAGCGCGCGTAATCTCGGCACGCGGCGACTGCGCCACCAGGATGTCGATGCCGGCCTCGACCTCGCGCGCAAACTGCTCGTCGCAAGTCACCAGATAGCAGGCTGCCAGCGGATCGTGCTCGGCCTGGGCCATCAGGTCTGCCGCGACCACCATGGGCTTGGCCGTGGCATCGGCCAGCACGCAGACCTCGGACGGGCCGGCGACCATGTCGATTCCCACGTCGCCCGAGACAATCTGCTTGGCAGCGGCAACAAAAGCGTTACCCGGACCGGTGATCTTGTCGACACGCGGAATGGTCTCGGTACCGTACGCCAGCGCGGCCACGGCCTGAGCGCCGCCCACCATATAGATTTCGTCCACGCCGCCGAGCTTTGCCGCGGCGAGCGTGTAGGGGCTGATCAGGCCGTCCTTTTGCGGCGGCGTCACCATAACCACGCGCTTGACGCCGGCAACCTTGGCGGGAATGGCGTTCATGAGCACGGTGGAGGGATATTGCGCGCGGCCGCCCGGTACATAGATGCCGGCCGCCGCGAGCGGGGTCACCTTAACGCCGAGCATCGTGCCGTCCGCACGCGTGGTAAACCAGCTCTGCTCGACCTCGCGCTGGTGGAACTCGCGAATCTGGCGCGCGGCCTTCTCGAGCGCGGCGACAAAGGCCGGATCAAGACCTTCGAGCGCGGCATCGATCTGCTCTTGCGGCAAGCGGAAGCTCTGCAGCTCAACGCCGTCAAAACGCTGGCAGTAATCGCGCACCGCGGCATCGCCGTTGGCGCGCACGTTGACCACGATATCACGGGCGGCGTCGACGATGTTTTGCGGCAGCACGCCCTTGCGGTTGAGCTGGTTGGTAACGAGACGCTCACCGGGAGCAAGCTTGATGGTCTTCATATCGGTATCCCCTATCGGTCGAGGTTGCGTTTGAAAAACGAGAGGCCGGGCGGCGGCGCCAGTCGACCCGCAGCCCGGATATGGGGGCGCCCGTGCGTGCTCGCGCTATTGTGCCGAGCCCGCGACGGGCTCAAAATGCTTGTCCTTAACAGCAGCTGCCAAGCGATCGGCCAAGTTGCGTACGCGCGGATCCAGGCGCGCGGCACCTGGGTTGACGAAGAAGCGGGCCGTGCAGTCCATGATGCGGCCGGTGATGACCAGGTCGTTGTCGCGCAGGGTGGCGCCCGTGGCGGTAATGTCCACGATGCGGTCGGTCATGCCGACGATGGGTCCCAGCTCGATATTGCCGTGCAGCGAAACGATATCGGCATTCACGCCGCACTCGGCATACCAGGCGCTCGCGATGCGCGGGTACTTGGTGGCCACACGAAGCGACCCGCGGCGGGCGTAGTTGCGCTCGGCCTGGCCAGCGCGCCACGCGGGCTCTGCCTCGATAAACGTGCACAGGCCGTAGCCCAGGTCGACCAGCTGCAGCAGGTTGAGGTCGGCCTCGATGAGCGAGTCCCAACCGCAGATACCGCAATCGGCACCGCCGCAGCCCACAAAGGCGGGTGCGTCGCTGGGACGCACGATGACAAACTCGATATCTCCGACCGTGCCCTCGCCGGCACGTGTGTCGTGACCGCGCACGATCAGGTGACGGCCGGGGTCGCGCAGCTCAGAGACGTCCAGGCCCGCGGCCTCGAGCACGTCGAGCGTGTCAGCCTTAAGCGAGCCCTTGGGCACGGCGATGCGCAGCGGGCCCTCAGCGCCACGGCCCGCGGCGTGATCGCCGTCGGAAGCGGCATCCTCGGCCGAGGTGCGCGCGGCCTCCAGGCGCTCGAGCGAAAAGGCGAAGCCCGCCGCCGGCACCTCGATACCGTCGCCAAATGCGCCGGTAAAGATGGAGTCATAGCGTCCGCCCGAACCGACCGGATCGGGCAGTCCGCCGGCATAAGCCTTAAAGACCAGGCCCGTGTAGTAATCGAAAGAGTTCATGATAGAGAAGTCGAACGACAGCACCTGGGCGTCCTCGGGTGCCAGGCCCTCAACCAGGGCACGCAGCTCGCGCGTCAGCGGCGCGACGATACCGGCGGCCTCCAGCAGCGCGTCCACGCGGTCGAGTACCTCGGCACCGCCGTGCAGACGCGGCAGCTCGCTAATGGCGGCCTTGACGGCATCGGACTCGGTGCTTGCCGCCACGCGGGCATCGAGGCCCACAAAGTCGTTGGCGTGCACGCAGCGCAGGGCCTCGGCGGCCAGCTCGCGATCTTCGCACGCCGCGAGCAATTCCTTAAACGGACGCACGCTACCTGCGATAATGCGTGCATCGGGCAGCGCCAGCTTGCGCACCGCCTCGGCCACGAGCGAGACAATCTCGACATCGCCCGCGGTATCGCCCGCACCGATAAGCTCAAAGCCCAGCTGTGTAAACTGGCGCGAGCCGCCGGCATTGCGCTGGCACTCGCGAACCACCGGCGCCTCGTAGCGCAGGCGCAGCGGCAGGTCGGCCGCGCGCATGCGAGTCGAAACCAGGCGAACGATCGGCAGCGTGTTGTCGGGACGGACCACCAGCAGGCGACCGTCGTCATCAAAGAGCTTAAACGGCGTATCCGCAATGCGGCCACCTTCCTCGAGCGAACCCTTGTCCTCGAGTAGCGGCGTCTCGACCGGCAGGTAATGATGCTCCCTAAAGCAGCCCTTCACCGTCAGCGCGATCTCCTCGCGCGCCTGAGCCTCCTCGGGCAATATATCCCGGAATCCCCACGGTGTGGCCGTCATCTGGTGAGCCTCCTCATGCTGTGTTTCATATAGAACAGAAGACCGGCATAGCTCCGCCGGTCTTCTGGGTACTTTAGCATACTAGAGTGTTTGCGGGGAGAATCGTCCCCCTCGGCTCACACCGTATTCATTTAGAAACATAGGGCAAGCGGTTAGCAGCAGTCTCTTGTCACAACGCAAAAAGGGCGCCCGCGCAATTGCGGACGCCCTTGTGCAGGGTCGAGATATCAACCAGCCAAGATATCGGACCCGTGACCAGCTCTTAGTAGTCGAACTGGTGGTAGTAGCGGCGGTACTTGAGGTTGTGCTTGGTGACCAGCTCGTAGTTGCGCGAGAGGCGGTCGGTGGCCAGCACGGACAGGATCCAGGGGGACACGATGACGCGGAAGTCGTCGTCCAGGCCCGGGATCGCGTACTCGGCGGTGTCGATGATGACGTAGTCCTCGTCGCCGGTCACGCCGCTGGTGAGGAAGGCGCGGACGCGCTCGTCGAGGGCGCGGCACTCGTCCTCTCCCATGAACAGGAACACCGGGACGCCGGGCTCGAGCAGCTCGAGCGTGCCGTGGAAGAAGTCGTGCGAGGTGATGTGGCGGATGCGCTTCCACTGCATCTCCTCGAGCAGGCACATGGAGTACAGGATGGTCTCGCCCCACAGCGCGCCCGAGCCGATGAACATGGTGTAGTCGGCCAGCGCGTACTTCCTGGCGAGCTCCTCGGCGCGCGGCTCGAAGCGCTTGCGGATGTCGAGCATGTCCTTCCAGACGTCCTTCGTCTGCTCGATGAACAGGTCGAACTTGGGGAAGCAGCCGCGGCGGTTGAGCAGGCGCAGGCCGAAGCAGTCGGCGAGGTAGTAGCCCTTCTCGCAGCCGCCGGCGCCGTGGTCGGAGGCCATCATGACGCAGTTCTCGGCGCCCACGGCCTGCCCGATCTTGCCCTCGGGGTTGGTCATGGCGAAGACGCGCACGCCCATCTCCCTCATCTTGCCGACGGCCTCGAGCACCTCGGGGGTGGTGCCGGACTCGGAGGCGGTCAGCACGACGGATTTGTCGGTCATGCGCTTGTGGCCCATGACGTTCCACTCGGCGGCGTGGATCAGGTAGACCTCGAGGTCGCGGTCGCCGAACTTGTTCATGAGGTACTCGAGCTGCATGAACTCGTCCCAGGTGCCGCCGACGCCCATCAGGAAGACGGCGTCGTAGCCCTCCTCGTGCACGCGGTCGGCCAGGGCGGTCATCTTCTTGCCGGCCTCGTAGACGTTCCTGCCGTCCTCGAGGTAGCCCTCCTGGTCGAAGTGCATGATCTCGATCTTCTCGGTCTCCTTCATGTGTGTCCTCCCATCACATGTGCGCAATTCTATACATCGCGCTTCTTGCTGATACCAATTATAGCCATACGATTGCTTGTTATTTAATACCAATCCAAACTCACGGAGATTTGCGGCGAACGGTCGGTTTCCTGGCCCGAGTGGTATTACAACGCCAATAGTTGTCTATTTCGAGCGCTACTGCCAACGGGTTCCCCACAACTCGCCAGCTATAAAAGCGTTGCGCCAGACCCGCCCAAGCGTTTCCGGCGCAACCGCGCAGTTTAGTTATTCGGCTTCCATCTCCGCTGTCACACGGCGATACATCTCGATAACCTGAGTCGTCGCCTTGGACGGATCCTGATAGTAGCGGCCATCACACGTCTCGGCCGAGACATAGCCCGTATAGCCGTGGCGCATGAGTGCCTCGAGGTCGGCACGCATATCACGCTCGCCGTCGCCCCAGGCAAGATGCGTCGTGCCGCCGCCCACATCTACAAAGTGGGTGTGAACGATCTTGTCGCCCAAAACCTCAAAGTAGCCGTCGATCGTGTCGCCGGCAACTTCCATGGCGCCAAAGTCGATACAGGCCTTCAGGTTGGGACGATCGACCGCCTCGAGGATGCGCGCGACATCCTGTGCCGTATTGACCAACACGGACTCCGACGGCTGCAGGGCCTCGAGCGCGACGCGAATACCGCGCGTATCGGCGTAGTCGCACACCGAGCGCAGCATGGCAACGCTGCGGGCCCAGGCGTCCTCAGCCGGCTCGTCCAGATAGGCCCAACCACTCGTCACCAGAATCTGCGGCACGCCCAACTCAACGGCAACGTCGATCACATTCTTAAAGTACGAGAGGATGCGTTTTTGGCCCGCCTCACCGCGCACCGCGACGTTCCATGGCTTGGGGTTGTTCTGCTCGGGGCACACGCACACGATCTTGATACCGTATTGGGCGGCAAGATCGCGAATCTTATCCACCGAATCGTGCTCATGGCAATCCACATACAGGTGCATCGAGCCGGTCCACAGCTCGATATTGCGATAGCCGGCCTCACCTGCAGCCTTAAAAAACGTCTCGATGCTGTAGTAACGATGGTTGATGTTCATGAGCGAAAGCTCGGGTACGACCATAGCCCTCCCCTTTCGTACGGAGTTTTAAAAAACAGGGGGCCGCCGCAGATGCGACAAGCCCCCCAAAGATCGACGCAACCGTTAGACGCGATGGAAGCGCGATTCGAACATATTAGGCAAGCACGCCAAAGTAAGCGCCGATGATGCCCACGACCATGGTGCAGAGGATCAGGACCATCGGGTTGATCTTCTTGGAGAGCAGCCAGTAGTAGAGCCAGAAGGCGGCCATACCGAGCATACCGGGCATGATGCCGTCCAGGATGTCCTGGAGAGTCTGGGCGGAGTCGCCCTGACCAATGGCGATGGGCAACGAAGCCCAGAACATGTCCTTGCTCATGGCGCCGACGACCATAACGCCGACAATGCCGACGCAGGCCATGATCTTTTGCATCAGGCCGGTCTTCTGAGCCTCGTCGAGGAAGCCAATGCCTAGCTCATAACCCTTGATAGCGCCAAAGATACGAATCAGGAACGCCGGGATGTTGTAGACGAGCAGGAAGGCGATGGGGCCAAAGACGTTGCCGGCCTGGCACAGGCTGATGCCCACGGCAGCGGCGACGACGCGCAGGGTGGACAGGAAGAAGGAGTCACCCAGGCCGGAAAGCGGACCCATGAGGGCGGCCTTGATGTCGTTGACGCTCTCGGGCTCAACCTCGCCACGAGCGACCTTTTCTTCCATGGCCATCGCGATGCCACCCACGAAGGGAGCGAGCTGCGGGGTGATGTTGAAGAATGCGCTGTGACGGTGCAGGGCCTCGGCGTAATCATCGGGGCGGCCGGCATAGATCTTCTTGAGCATGTTGGCGACCATCAGGCAGAAGGCAATGTTCATCTGCTTGTAGTAGGTCCAGGAGAATTCCATGCCCAGGGCGCCGGTGTTCACGGCGCTCTTAATGAGGTCGGAGCGAGTAATCTGGTTCTTGGAATTAGAAGTCATCGTCCTCATCCCCTTCCACAGAAAGCTGGGACTGGGCGCCACCAAGGCCCAGCAGGTCGTACTTGTCGATGCCGATGATGATTGCGATCAGGGCGACGCCGAGGACGGGCACGTTGGCATAGGAGCACAGCAGGAAGCCCAGGAAGTAGAACGGCACGAGCTGCTTGGTAAGCACCAGACGGCCGAGCATGGCGAAACCCATGGCAGGCAGGATGTTGGCTGCGACGCCAAAGCCATCGAGGACGAACGTCGGGATGAAGTCGAGCAGGCCCTGAACAGCGTCGGCACCCAGATAGAAGGAGACCGAGCACAGGATAAAGGCCAGGACGACAATCACGAGACCGATAATCCAGTGCATAGCGTAGATACCCTTGAGGTTACCCTTGCTGGCAAAGACGTCGGCACGGTCGACCAGAAGGGGCATACCGGCGTTGACGACGTTCTTAATGGCCAGGCACAGAGTGGCGATGGGCATCGCGAGCGCGATAGCGGCCTCGGTGCTCTGACCCAGCTGAATAGCGAAGGCGCAGGCGAGCACACCGCCAATACACTCATCGGGCGGCACGTAAGCGCCGATGGAGATAGAACCCATGAAGAGCAGCTCGAGGCTCGCACCGATGGCGAGGCCGGACTGCAGGTCCCCGAGGACTATGCCGACGAGCGGGCACAGAACGATCGGGCGGAACGCATAGAGCGTACCGAGCTGATAATCGAGCTTACCGAAGGCAGCGATAAGTCCGATGAGGATCGCTTGAACAAGCATTGTTCCTCCCTTTGATCCCTCTTGGATCCGCGCGGCGATTCCCGACTTGTCAGCGCGCCCTTTTCCATGCCGACAATCGCCCAGACAGATCCAGCTTGTACCGGTGTGCTGTTAACACCTAAACCGGTGCAAATGATTTGATACCAATTATATAGTCATGCGAAAACTATTTAATACCAATCGCTCAACGGGCGTGTACTCCCGGTGAACGGTAGATGGGGGTAACGGGTAAAGCGTTTATCCGGTACGCCCACGAATAGGGGCGGCGCCGTGCGCGCCGCCCGTGGTTCCCAATTAGAGGGCGCTTAGGGCATCGACCTTGGGGTCGTCGGCCAGAGCGCGAATCTCGACCTCGACACCGCGGCCGACGAGCTCGCGAATGTCCTCTTCCTCGGCAGCAGTCACAAAGATCTGGCGGGAGATCTTACGGGCATCGGGACGCTGCTCGTCCTTGGACTTGGTGTTGCCCAGGTTGATGGAGGTGATCTGCGGGCAGCCGTCGACAAGCTGCTTGGCCTCGGCGATGCTGGCGACGCAGATGATCATCTTGTACTTATCGGTAACACCGGAGTTGATGGCCTCGATGGCGTGCTCCATGTCCTTGATGACGAGCTTGACGTTGGCCGGCTTTCCCATCTTGAGCGTAGTCTTCCAGACGGGATCGTTGGCAACCTTGTCGCCAACGCAGAAGATGCAGTCAGAGCCCAAGCCCTGGACCCAAGAGACGGCCACCTGGCCATGAAGCAGACGATGGTCGACGCGAAGCAGTTGAATCATGATTGACCCCCAAAGGTCTCATGCCGGAAACCCGGCCCCATTAATAGCAAGCGGTGACTAGAACTCTTCCTCGTCATCCGCATCGGTCAGCAGGTCGTTGACAAACTTGACGCGCGTGTCGTCAGCCGCGAGGATCTCGCGGATAACCTGATCGGCGGGAGCCTCCTGGTCCGAAAAGAGCAGCTGGATCAGCAGCGGCAGATTCATGTTGGCAACCAGGTAGGTGTTGGGGCGCGTCTGGACGATCTTGGTGAACTCGTTGTTGACGCTGCCGCCAAACAGGTCGGTGCACACGATTACGTCGTCGGCGGGGTCGAAGGTCGTCAGGAGCTTGGCGGCCTCCTCGGCGACGTCGGTGCGGCCGTCGACAAACATCGACAGGTCGTGGACGTTATCGCGCGCGCCCGAGAGCAGCTCGGTGCTCTCTTTGATGCCGGTCGCAAAATGCGCGTGGCTGGCAAAGATGTATTGCCTCATTGCGGTTTCCCCCAAATGGAATTAGTAGTCGAACTGGTGGTAGTAGCGGCGGTACTTGAGGTTGTGCTTGGTGACCAGCTCGTAGTTGCGCGAGAGGCGGTCGGTGGCCAGCACGGACAGGATCCAGGGGGACACGATGACGCGGAAGTCGTCGTCCAGGCCCGGGATCGCGTACTCGGCGGTGTCGATGATGACGTAGTCCTCGTCGCCGGTCACGCCGCTGGTGAGGAAGGCGCGGACGCGCTCGTCGAGGGCGCGGCACTCGTCCTCTCCCATGAACAGGAACACCGGGACGCCGGGCTCGAGCAGCTCGAGCGTGCCGTGGAAGAAGTCGTGCGAGGTGATGTGGCGGATGCGCTTCCACTGCATCTCCTCGAGCAGGCACATGGAGTACAGGATGGTCTCGCCCCACAGCGCGCCCGAGCCGATGAACATGGTGTAGTCGGCCAGCGCGTACTTCCTGGCGAGCTCCTCGGCGCGCGGCTCGAAGCGCTTGCGGATGTCGAGCATGTCCTTCCAGACGTCCTTCGTCTGCTCGATGAACAGGTCGAACTTGGGGAAGCAGCCGCGGCGGTTGAGCAGGCGCAGGCCGAAGCAGTCGGCGAGGTAGTAGCCCTTCTCGCAGCCGCCGGCGCCGTGGTCGGAGGCCATCATGACGCAGTTCTCGGCGCCCACGGCCTGCCCGATCTTGCCCTCGGGGTTGGTCATGGCGAAGACGCGCACGCCCATCTCCCTCATCTTGCCGACGGCCTCGAGCACCTCGGGGGTGGTGCCGGACTCGGAGGCGGTCAGCACGACGGATTTGTCGGTCATGCGCTTGTGGCCCATGACGTTCCACTCGGCGGCGTGGATCAGGTAGACCTCGAGGTCGCGGTCGCCGAACTTGTTCATGAGGTACTCGAGCTGCATGAACTCGTCCCAGGTGCCGCCGACGCCCATCAGGAAGACGGCGTCGTAGCCCTCCTCGTGCACGCGGTCGGCCAGGGCGGTCATCTTCTTGCCGGCCTCGTAGACGTTCCTGCCGTCCTCGAGGTAGCCCTCCTGGTCGAAGTGCATGATCTCGATCTTCTCGGTCTCCTTCATTCCCGCTCCTTTCACGAGCAGTTTGAATTGTCGCACGGAATGAACGGGCTTGCCGCCCCGTCGCACCGCTTAACCTTGTGGACATCTTGGCCCCAAGCTCAACAATTCAAAGGTTCTTAATACCAGTGAACGATTACAGGTTAGCCGTTTTTAATACCGATTTTATGATTTCATCCTCCCCTCTCGGTAGACGGTCAGTTTTTGCCGCTCATCGGTCAAGCGACATATATCCGTAAAAACGAGCGCCCCCGCCATGCGCAGGGACGCCCTAGACGCTAATAGTTGTAGGTATATCCGCCGGCGTCGCCGCGGGTAAAAGACTTGGCATGCTCGATTGCCTGCCCACTCGAGTCATAGGTCAGGCCTTCCAGCACGAGCGCCAGATCGCCCGGTTCAAGATTGAGCAAACTCGCATCGCGTGCGCCCAGCGCCTCGATATCGAGTTTCTCTACCGACTGATCTGGCTTGCGTCCCAACATATCGTAGGTCTCGAACAGGCTGAAGACCGAAATGTCCACGTCTTCGATGCCCGGAAACAGCAGGCACGGAATCAGTGTCATCTCGATCGATACGGGCTCACCATCGATGCAGTTGAGGCGGCGCACCGAGTAAAGCAGATCGTCCTCGGCGATGCCAAACAAGTCGGCATAATACGGGCCGGCGTAGCGTTTGGAGCGCGCCAGGATGCGCACCGACGGCGTCGCGCCCGATGCCAAAACCGACTGGCGGAAGCCGCCCTTGCGTTCGTGCTCGTCAAACCACTTGTGTCCCACAAAGGCGCCTTTGCCCTGCACGCGACGGATCTGGCCACTTTTGACCAGCTCGTCCATGGCGCTTCGGATTGTCAAGCGTGTCGTGCCAAACTCCTCGGCCAGCTCGTTTTCGGACGGAATCATCGAGCCCGTCGGGTAGTCGCCGCGCTCGATTCGCTCCGCAATGCAGCGGCGAATTTGTTTGTAAACCGGCAAGTCTTCTACTGCATCAGCCATTCGACACCCACCTTCGTCGCAACGCCGTCTGCCTCGCCGTTATCGGCAAAACGATACTTGGTCGGCAGAATCACGGACTTGCAATACTCGACAAAGTCATCGTTCTCGTCACGCTCGTGCGAAGCCTTGTAAAACACCGGCGTGCCCTCCTGAGCACCCAGCAACTTGGCCTCGTCGGCGTTCAGACGGCTGATGGAAATATGCTCCTTGCCGTGCGCCACATGGACATTCCCCTCTTTGAGCAAAACGTCGTAGAGGCTTTCCTGCTCAAAATCGTGATCGGGAAGCGAGGGGCACAAAGACAGATTGACGTGAGCCGTCTCAATCGACGCCGGGGAACCATTAACCACGCGCACGCGCCGAATGCAGAAGAGCGGCATGCCCAGGTCGATCTGGGCTTTTTGGGCCAGATCGATATCGGCGTACACGACCTTGGACCAAACCAGGCGTGCGGTCGACTTTGAACCAACCCTCTCCACCGCCTGCGTATAGTTCCATGTTTCCTGAAAGATATTCAGCGGTTTGGGAGGACACACATAGGTGCCCGAACCGCGGCGGCTTTCCAAAGTTCCGCACGAAATAAGACGCGTGATCGCAGCGCGCAACGCCGTGCGCGACACGCCCAGCTCTTCACAGAGCACACGCTCGGCGGGCAGCCGGTCACCACCCTGCAGGTCATAATGTTTGATATACCAAAGAATGCCCTCAAAGGCGCGATCTTTGGGCGGAATCGCATATGGTTCACTCGACATGGGCAAGGCTCCTCAACCGCTTGATGCTGCGGGCATCATTGCTCCGGACGCCCCATGGCGTCGAAGGCTTCTTTGATCTGCTCCGCAACGTTCCGATACGATCGATATAGGCCGGAGTCTCGCTTGACTTCGCCCGCGGTCACCGGAATCTCAAGCTTCGAAATCTCATCCTCGCCGGTTTGCACGGCAACGATGACACCCATACCAAGGCACATATTACGCTTGGCAGCGTTGTTTTTGGTAGCCTGAGCTGGATTAATCAAAATCTGCTGAGCTAGTTCGCGCTTGCTAACCTCCGGCACATCCTCGGGATTTCCTGTCTCGACAATCTCGCACTGCAGCACGTCCGCATAGTCAAAAATCTTCGGCTCGCCGCCGCGCTGATGCACGGCCCACTTGCGACGCGTGGCATCCTGGTAGATAGCCGGCAAAAACGTAAACCGCGGCGGGTCCAAAATCGTATCCGTGATGGTAAACACATCGGGATCAAAGGCATCCTGCGGGTTTTTCTTCTTGAACAGCCCCATATCAGCCTCCCGTACTAGCATTAAACAACTCATGCTGAATATAGCACCAATTTCAAGCCACTGCTTTATCGCATCGGCGCGCGGCGTCTATGGCTCGCCCAGCGGAAGAGTTCACGGACGAGGGCCGG
>CALEBN010000022.1 GCA_937943045.1 uncultured Collinsella sp.
ATTGGGATCCGGAAGACAAGGAGCTCGATCCGCGCTTCAAGTTCGGCGTCGCCCCTAAATCCAAAGCCGACTACGCCTTCCTTTTGCATGATTTGTACCACTTGCGCCCCGACGGCATCATGTGCATCGTCCTGCCCCACGGCGTGCTGTTCCGCGGCGGCGAGGAGGGCACCATCCGCAAGAACCTGGTGGAGAACCGCCATATCCAGGCAATCATCGGGCTTCCTGCCAACATCTTCTTCGGCACCGGCATCCCGACCATCGTTATGGTGCTCCGCAAGCAGCGCGAGAGCAGTGACGTGTTGATTGTGGATGCCTCAAAGCACTTTGTGAAAGAAGGCAAAAACAACAAACTGCGTGCGAGCGATATACGCCGCATCGTGGACGCGGTCACGACTGGGGCGACCGTCGACAAGTTCAGCCGTCTGGTGACCATCGACGAGATACGCGCCAACGATTACAACCTCAACATTCCGCGCTATGTTGATTCATCCGAAGCTGCTGAGAGCTGGGACGTGTATGCCACCATGTTCGGTGGGGTTCCGAAAGCCGAGGTCGATGCTCTCGACCGCTACTGGAAAGTGTGGCCGAGCCTGAAGGGCCAGCTGTTCGGTGAGGGCGGCGGGTCGTGCCTTGCTTCCATGACGGACGACGTGGCGGCAACGGTGAAGACCAACGCCGACGTCGTTTCTTTCCTGGCGGGGTATCGAGATGCGTTGGCTCATCTGCCCGCAGAGCTGCGGAAGAGGTTGGTAGACGACTCATCGCAGGTTGATGCCGTGGCCGAGGAGGATTATATCGCAGAGCGGCTCCGCGACGCCCTCTCTGGTGTCGCGCTCGTCGACGGGTACGATGCCTACCAAGCTCTCGACGATGCGTGGACGGGCATCTCCGGCGACCTCGAGGTTATCCAAACCGAGGGCAAAGGGGCTGTGCGCAAAGTCGATCCGAATATGGTGATAAAAAAGAAGAACGGCAAAGACGTCGAGGTGCAGGATGGTTGGACGGGCCGCATCTTGCCGTTTGCGCTCGTCCAAGAACAGCTGCTTGCCGACGATGTCAAGGAAATCTCCGCGCGCGACTCCCGTTTAAGTGAGATCTCCCAAGAACTCGACGAGATTCTCGATAACCTCGATGAGGAGGAGAAGAGCTCGAGCGATGTTTTCAGCGATGACGGCGCGTTCGTGGCGGCGTCCCTCAAGAAGGCCGTGAAAAGCATCGGCAAGCATCCGGACGGCGACTTCGAGCGGGGCCTCGTGTGCGCTCAGTCCCTGCTCGACGAGGAGAAAAATCTCAAAAAGGCAAGGAAGGAGGCGCTTGTCGCGCTCGAGGAGAAGACCAAGGAGGTTATCGAGGGCCTGACCGACGCCCAGTGCGACGAATTGCTTGCTGCGAAGTGGATTGAGCGGTTGCAATCTGATTTGCTCGAGCTGCCCAATGCTGTCGTAAGCGACTTCATCGCAAAGGTCGTCGCACTGAACGCAAAGTACGCGACAACCTATTCGGACGTATGCAACCAGATTGCAGAGGCGGAAAACGAGTTGGCAGCGATGCTGGGCCAGCTCACGGGCAACGAGCACGATATGGCGGG
>CALEBN010000023.1 GCA_937943045.1 uncultured Collinsella sp.
GCGGCTCGCTCGCTGTTGACGACTGATATCGAGTGCTCTGTTGTCGAAACGCGCCAACAACAAGGCCCGGCTCCGTTGTGGCGGAGTCGGGCCTTGTTTCATTTGACCAGGTAAAACCTGCCGAAATAAACCTGTCCCTTTTTGGCAGGTTAGCGGAGCTTGCTGGTCTCGAAGTACTTGGGATATTGGTCCAGGACCTCGGTCTGGTTGCGGAACATCATATGCAGGTGCTTGCTGACCAAAAAGCTCGCCTCGATGGGGTCGCGGCCGGCGATGGCGCGGCGGATTTGCTTGTGCTCGTTAACAATCTCCTGATTGTCGAGCCTCTGCGTGGCGGCGCGCAGCCAGCGGAAGCGCTCCAGGTCGGCATTGGTCGCCTCGAGCCACGACCACACGGTGCTGCGGCACGCGATGCTAAAGATCATGCGGTGCATGAGGTTGTCGCTTAAAAAGAATCCGATGCGATCCTCTTCGGCCATGGCCTTTTCCTGCAGCGCGATGGCTCGGTCGAGCTGCTCGATACCTGCCGAGGTGGCACGGGCGCAGCACTCCACAATCACCTGTTTTTCCAGGTGTTCGCGAATGTAGCAGGCGCTCTCGGCAAAGGTGAGGTTGATGGGCGAGACATAGGTGCCGCTTTGGGGCACGGTGCGCACCAGGCCCTCTTGCGCCAGACGCACCAGTGCCTCGCGCACAGGGGTACGCCCCATATCCAGGTCGTCGCAAAGCTGCTTGACGCCTAGCTTTTCGCCCGGCTTGTAGTCCAGGTAGACGATTTTGCGTCGAATGGTGTGGTAGGACTGGTCCTGTAGGCTCGTTTCCTGCTCGCCGACGTGCATCGATTCTTCCATAGTGCCTCACAACCGTTCTATCACACTCATATATCAGCTGTTAATTATGCCGCGAATCAGCTCTCCGCGGTGGGTAATTCGGCTGTTGCCTGAGAACTATTGCGGCGTCCTAGTCTTTGTTTGCACAAGGCTGTGCTCAATATTGCCGTATCATAAGCCGTCGCAAACGTGAAATAGAAAGAAGGAATCCCATATGCAACTGGCAAATATCGTACGCGAGCGCTGGAAGGGCGTCTTGTTCTGCCTGATCATCGCCATCCCCGCGACGTTGCTCGGCAAACAGATTGAGGTGGTCGGCGGTCCGGTATTTGCCATTCTCCTTGGCATGGTTCTGGCGCTTGTCTTTCCCAAGAATCGCCGCGAACAGCTCGCCGCCGGTGTCACGTATACGTCTAAAAAAGTCTTGCAGTACGCGGTTATCCTGCTTGGCTTTGGCATGAACCTCTCCCAGATTCTGTCCAAGGGCGCCCAGTCGCTGCCGATTATCGTGGCGACGATCTCGACCTCGCTTGTCATCGCCTTCGTGCTCTGCCGCGTTATGAACGTGCCGGGCAAGATTGCGACGCTTGTGGGTGTGGGCTCGTCGATTTGCGGCGGTTCGGCCATCGCTGCGACCGCGCCCGTCATCGATGCCGACGATCGCGAGATTGCCCAAGCCATTTCGGTCATCTTCCTGTTTAACGTTATCGCGGCGCTCGTGTTTCCGACGCTCGGCGGCATGCTCGGGCTGACCAACGAGGGCTTTGGCCTGTTTGCCGGCACCGCCATCAACGACACCTCGTCGGTAACGGCTGCGGCGAGCGCCTGGGATAGCATGCATCCCGGCGCCAATGTGCTCGAAAGCGCCACAGTGGTTAAGCTCACCAGGACGCTGGCCATTATTCCCATTACGTTGGCTCTCGCATGCTGGCAGATGCATCTGGCGCGCAAGGCCGGCGGCGACGCCAAAAGCACGTTCTCGCTTAAACGCGCATTTCCCATGTTCGTGCTGTTCTTTGTGCTGGCGAGCGTGATCACCACGGTGTTTCAGCTTCCTGCATCCATTACGGCACCCATCAAAGAGCTGTCGAAGTTCTTTATCGTGATGGCCATGGCGGCTATTGGCTTTAATACCGATATCGTCGAGCTGGTCAAAAAGGGCGGCAAGCCCATCGCATTGGGCTTTTGCTGCTGGATTGGCATTGCGTGCATGAGTTTGGGAATGCAGCACGTGCTGGGAATCTGGTAGAGAAGTAGCTGATTTGCGTGCTGCGTGCTGGCGAGCGCATGTCCGCGGTGGAGCGATAGGAGCTCTTGCGGGTATGGCTTGTCCGCAGGTTGATAGGTCCCGAAGAGCTCTTATCGCCCCGCCAGGATGGCGATGCGGGGCAACTCATATACTCGCAGGACGGTGACTTCTGCCCTATAGTGTTTGGTGAACATTATCGTTCAATTTTGAAACACTTGAGATGCCGGGTCTCAGATGGGGCCGCGGCTGGAGACGGGACGAACCATGGACAGCGATGCCAAGCTGCAGATTCTGATTGAGGCATTGTCCGCAGCCGGAGCATCGGCGCTGGCAATCGACGAGCGCGGTGGCGTTGTGATCTCGACTATGAGTGACGCGGCGCTCGAGCAGGATATCGCTGCTTTTGTTTCCGAGCGTCTCGCTCGCGTGGGCGATGGGGCGCGTCTGGTGATGGGCCACGAGGGCGTGCGGTTGAGCTTGACGGTGCGCCCGACGGCCAAGGAGCGCGGAGCGCTTTGGGTGGTCGTGGCGCATGAGGTGCGCGCCGCTGCGACGCATGCGGGCATCGAGTGGCTCAATGCCGACGAAGTCGAGGCTCGCTACGCGTCGAGCACGTACGGCATCGTCGAAGACGCGGCGACGGTCGCTGCCCCCGTACGGGAGAGCTATGCGCGTGGGGTGCCCCTTATGCTCGAGGGCGAGCTGGGCGCGGGGCAGGATCAGATTGCAAAACGCCTGTACCTGGATGGACCCTATGCCGATCAGCCCTTTGTGTCCGTTGCGCTCGATGAGCTTACGGATCGCGGCTGGCGCCATCTGCTCAAAAGTTCCGAATCGCCGCTATTCCAAACGGGGCTGACACTTTGCATGGGCGGCTGGCATGCTGTTGGCCCCCAACGTCTGCGCGAGCTCGTGTCCGCAATGATCGACACGGCGCTCGCAACTCGTTGCCATGTGGTGTTGACGGCAAACGATATGCCGGGCGGCGGCGAAAGCGATCAGGCTGCTTTTGTAACCGAGCGTCTGGCCTGTGCAGTGAGTGTGGCGCCGGCGATTGTCGAGCAGGGCGGCGCGTCGGAAAAGGTTGCGCGCTATCTGGGGTATCTGGCAGATATGTTTAAGACGGGTTCCCCCATGTTGTCCGCCGCCGCGGCAGAGACGCTCGATGCGTACCGTTGGCCCCGCAATTACCTGCAGCTGCGTGAAGTCTCTGAACGACTCTATATATTAGTGGGGGCTGGAACGGTGGAGCGTGCCGTGGCGAAAGAGGTGCTTGCCCAGGAGGACGTTATCAAGACCGCGACCTTTGGCGCCCCGGCGCTCGAAAGCGATTTGTACATCTTGCGTCCCCTGGCCGATACCGAGCGCGATGTCGCACGGTTGGTTCTGCAGCACCTTCACGGCAACAGGACACGTGCGGCAGAGGTGCTCGGTATAAGCCGCACGACTTTATGGCGCCTGCTGAAGGACAACGACCGCTGAGCGAGGCGCCGTGACCGCGTGCGGCGCGTGTGATACAGTCCAAAGAAGCATTGTTTCGATTGTGTTACGGCGTGCGGGGGAGTATGGCGGAGACTTCAAAAACGAACCGAACAAAGCGAAGTGCGGCGCCGGTCGGCCGGCGTACGGCTTCGCGGACGTGGGGCAAAAGCGCCTCGGGGTTCGACGGCTCGTTCAAGCGCACAAAATATGGCTATCCTTCGGCAAGCGCTCGCTTGGCCATGCAGGCCGAGTCCTCGTTGTGGGGACGAAGGCGCGTGGTGGGCTCAAAGCTCAAGCACGATGGAACGCTCGGCTACATTAGCCGTGGCGCTGCTCGCCGTAGCGGCCTCAATCCCGCAGGCTGGCATCGCTACGTTCCGATCGCGGTCGTTGTTGCGGTGATTGTCATCGCGCTCGCGGCGCTCGGATATGCCGGCGACGGCGCGAGTCTGGGCGCGATGTTCAAATCGCCCGAACTTGCGCATGCTGGCACGGAGCTTGTTGAAGGCGCACAAGACCAGACGGGTGTGGCGCCCCAGCGCGGTATGGTCGCAGCTGCTGCCACCATTGCCGATGCTCAAAAGGACGAAGGCGAGCAAGACGACGGCGCCAAAACGACTCACACGAACGAAACGACGACAACTCCATCGGCAAGACAAGTTGCGAGTGGGGCAGCAAATTTGGGACGGGGCTTTTTAGCTGCCCAAGACAGTGGCTCACTCGATGTCAGGCACCAACAGCGAGCGGGCCGCA
>CALEBN010000024.1 GCA_937943045.1 uncultured Collinsella sp.
GCGCGCAGGGCGGCCAGAGCGGCAAACGCGGCAGGATAATCCTCGGCGGCGAGAGCGGCGTCGACGGCGGTCTGAGCGGCCTCGGAGGCATCGGCAAGCGCAAGCTCGACCTCGCCCATCAGGGCGCGATCGTACTCCGCGCCCAGCTCGGGCTTGGAGATGTGCGCCGCGCGGGCGTAGGCGGTTGCCAGGTTGTCGAAGGTCTCGGCGTCGTTCTTGCGGGCCTCATCGAGGGCGGCGCAGCGGGCGAAGAAGAGCGACGGGGCAATGATGTGCACCGCGGAGACGGCGGCAACGGTGTCGGCCGGAATCTTCTCGTCGCGGGCCATGCTCACCAGACGGCCGTGGAAGAAGTCACGAACCTGCTGGGCGACCTCGGCGGCGTCGAACTCAATGCCCTGCTCGCTATAGAGCTCGAGCGCAAAGTCGATGAGCGACGTGGGGTCGATCGGCAGACGGTCGCGCAGGATGTTGATGATGCCGATGGCGGCGCGACGCAGCGCGTACGGGTCGGACGAGCCGGTCGGGGGCTCGCCGATGGCAAAGATACCCGCAATGGTATCGAGCTTGTCGGCACAGGCCACGATGCAGCCAGCGGTGCCCTCGGGCAGCTCATCGCCGGCAAAGCGGGGACGATAGTGATCGCGAATGGCGTGGGCGACCTCGTCGTTCTCCCCCATCGCGGAAGCGTAATAACCGCCCATAACGCCCTGCTGGCTCGTGAACTCAACGACGGCGTTGGATACCAGGTCGGCCTTGCACAGGTGAGCGGCGCGAGCGGCATCGGCGGCAAGGTGGGCGCCCAGATGGGCCTCGCGGGCGATGGCGAGCGCGAGCTGCTCAATACGCTCGGACTTGGCGAGCACGCTACCGAGCTTCTCCTGGAAGGCGACCTTGGCCAGACGCTCACGGAACTCGTCGAGGGAAATCTTCAGGTCCTCCTCGTAGAAGAACTTGGCATCGTCCAGACGGGCACGCACGACGCGCTCGTTGCCGTCGATCACGCGCTCGGCGTTCTCGGGCTTGCTGTTGGAGACGACCACGAACTCACGCGTGAGCTTGCCCTCGCCGTCATAGATCGGGAAGTAGCGCTGGTTGGTGAGCATGGACTCGCAGATGATCTCGTGCGGGACCTTGAGGAACTCCTCATCGAAGGTACCGACAAGCACCGTCGGCCACTCGCAGAGGTTGATGACCTCCTCGAAGACCTTCTTGGGCGTGTCGACATGGCAACCGGGGCGCGCAGCCTCGACCTCGGCGATACCGGCAAGGATGGCTTCACGACGACGCTCGGCAGAAAGCACGCCGGCGTCCTCGAGCACCTGCTCGTAGACGGCGGGGCTGGCGACCACATGGTCACCAGGGCCAAGTACGCGATGACCACGCGTGGTGTTGCCACTCGTCACGTCGGCAAACGACACGGGCACAACATCCTCGCCCAAAAGGCAGCAGATCCAGCGGACCGGACGAACAAAGGTCGCATGCTCGTGACCCCAACGCTGGCTGCGGTAGTTGGGCCACTGCAGGCCGGCGATGGTCTTCTCGCACAGAGCGGTCAGAATCGGCGTAGCCGGAGCGGAGGGAATGTTCTTCTCGGCGAACACATACTCGCGACCGTCAGTGTCCTCGCGACGGACCAGGTCCTCGGCAGCCACACCGCACTTGCGAGCGAAGCCCTGGGCGGCCTTGGTGGCGTTGCCGTCGGCATCAAAGGCAATGTTTGCCGCGGGACCACGCTTGACCTCGTGAACCTCATCGGTCGCGGTGGCGACGTCGGCCACGAGCGCAGCCAGACGACGCGGGCTCGAGATCACGCGGACCTCGCCGTGGGCCAGGCCGGCCTCGTCGAGACCCTTGGCAATCATGGTGCCAAGCTGCTTGACGGCATTGTTCAGCGGTGCAGAGGGCATTTCCTCCGCACCGATCTCAAACAGGAAATCCTTAGCGTCTGCCATGGCTTACGCCACCTCGCCTTCCTGGTCGGCATTCTCGTTGACTCCAGCGACCTCGGCCATATAGGCCTCGCAGCACGCCTTGGCGACGGCGCGGACGCGCAGGATGTAGTTAGCACGCTCGACCGCGGACAGCGCACCGCGAGCATCGAGCAGGTTGAAGGCATGGCTGCACTTCATGACGCAGTCGTAAGCGGGCAGCGGCAGCTTGCGCTCAAGGCAGGAGTGGCACTCGGCCTCGTAGTCGTCAAACTTCTGACGCATCATCTCGACGTTGGCGACCTCAAAGTTGTAGGCGCTAAACTCGCGCTCGTTCTCCAGGAACACGTCGCCATAGGTCATCGGCGTGCCATCGGGCAGATAGCTCCACACCAGGTCGTAGACGGAGTTGACGCCCTGAGCGTACATGGCGATGCGCTCCAGACCATAGGTAATCTCGACGGGCACAGGGTCGACCTCGATGCCGCCCACCTGCTGGAAGTACGTAAACTGCGTGACCTCCATGCCGTTGAGCCAGACCTCCCAGCCAAGGCCCCAGGCGCCCAGCGTCGGGCTCTCCCAGTCGTCCTCGACAAAACGAACGTCATGGTCGTTGGGGTCCAGACCGATAGCGGCAAGAGACCCCAGGTAGAGCTCCTGGGCGTTGACCGGCGACGGCTTGATGAGCACCTGGAACTGATAGTAGTGCTGCATGCGGTTGGGATTCTCGCCGTAGCGGCCGTCGGCGGGACGGCGGCAAGGCTGAGCGTAGCAGGTGCGCCACTCGGCAGGACCGAGCGAGCGCAACGTGGTCGCGGTGTGGAAGGTACCGGCACCGACCTCGGAGTCATAGGGCTGCATAATGACGCAGCCCTGCTCGCCCCAGTACTGCTGGAGGCGCAGGATGATGTCTTGGAAGGAAAGCGATGAAGCGTTCATGCCTCTAATATCCCCTCGTCGAAACGATTACACGGTTAGGTTCTGTACTATAGCGGTTTTTAGTCGATAGTGCCGATGCGGTTGAGCGGCCAGTAGCGCACAAGCGCCACGGCGATCAAATCAGAGCGATCAACGGGACCAAAGTAGCGCGAGTCGGCAGAGTTTTCGCGGTTGTCGCCCATCACCCACACGCACCCGTCGGGAACGGTGTAGGGATAGCTTACCTGAGCGCCGGGAGCTTGGACCGAAAGCGGCCAGCTCATGCCGGTCGTATAGCCCTCGTCGAGCGCTTGGCCGTCAACGACCACCTTGCCGTCCTGAAGGTCGACCGTCTGGCCGGCCGTGGCAATAACACGCTTGACGAGAACATCATGCTCGGAGGTGCCATCTGGGTTGTGGAACACCACAATATCGCCTTGGCTGACGGGGCGGCCGAGCTCAAGGCTCACCTTTTGCGCCAGGATCTGGTCGCCGATCTCGATCGTGGACTCCATGGAGCCGGTGGGCACCACAAAGGGTTCGACCACAAACGAGCGAATCAAGAAGGTGGCGACCAGTGCGATGGCGACGACCGCGATCCACTCAAACGCACCCTTTAGCACGGAATGCTGCGAAGGAACCATTCTCACTCCTCGCTCTTCGAATACGATGCGTCCAGGATCTCTTGCGCGTATGCGCGCTCCTCGGGCGTAAGCCGCGCCGTCTCGATCAGGTCGGGACGCCAGCGGCAGGTGCGCTCGATGGCATTCTTACGGCGCCAGGCGTCAACCTTGGCGTGGTCGCCGCTCACGAGCACCGGCGGCACGCCCTCGCCGTTGAACTCGGCGGGGCGGGTGTACTGCGCGTACTCGAGCAGGCCTCCGTCCTCGGCGGTCGAGAACGACTCGTCCACATTGCTCATCTCGTCGCCCAGGGCGCCGGGAATCAGGCGTACGACAGCATCGGCAACGACCATAGCGGGAAGTTCGCCACCCGTAAGCACATAGTCGCCGATCGACAGACGCTCGTCGGCATACGCATATGCACGTTCGTCGACGCCCTCGTAGCGACTACACACAAACAGCAGGCGCTCACTTTTGAGCAGGCGCTCGGCCACATGCTGCGTAAAAGGCTCGCCACAGGGGGTAAAGAACACCACAGTGGGCTTGGGACCCTCGGAGCTAATAGCCTCGATGGCCTCTGCGATAGGCTCGACCTTCATGAGCATGCCCTGCCCGCCGCCGTACGGCTCGTCATCGACGGTACGATGGCGGTCGTGCGTCCAGTCACGCAGGTTATAGGCCTTAAAATCAAAAAGGCCGGCCTTGCGGGCGCGGCCCAAGATCGATGTGGACATGACGGGCTCAAACATCTCGGGAAAGACCGAAAGGGTCTCGATCAGCATGTTATCCTCCCTACTTGTCCATATCGATCAAACCGTCCATAACGCGGACGGAAATTGTCCCCTGATCGGGAAGATCGAGCACAACCTGCTCGATCACGGGAATCAGCACCTCGCCGTACCGATTGCCCTCGACAACCCAAACATCGTTGGCGGGCGTCGACATGATCTCGACGATCGTACCGAGCAAACCGAAGCGCTCGTCGACCACCTCGCGACCCATCAGGTCGGTATAGGCAGCGTCGAGCGAATCGAGCTCAAAATCGTCACGATTTGCCAGCACGTAGCATCCCGTGATGCCCTCGGCGGCCGTCAAGTCGTCAATGCCCTCAAACGAGACCAGATCGCCATCGCCCGTATCGGTGACGGATACGACCGTGCAAAAACGGTCGCGCTTGAGCGCCGGCGGCGTCAAGGCGACGCGCATACCCGGCGTCAATACAGAAGGAAGCCCCCGCAGCGGCTGCGCGAGGACCTCCCCCTTCCTTCCGTGCGGCTTGACCACACGGGCGATGTTTTTGTACTGGGACCTCAAGGTCCTAGCCCAGAACCTCTACCTCGACTGCAGTGTCGAGGCGAGCGGCCAGTGCACGGGCGAGCGTGCGAATGGCCTTGATGGTACGGCCACGACGGCCGATGACCTTAGCGACGTCATCCTCGGCAACAGAAACCTCAATCGTGGAGGCGTCGTCACCATCGATGACCTCGAGGCTCACGGAATCCGGGTCGTCGACGATCTGAACAACGAGATATTCGACGAGATCGGCGATGCGATCTGAGAGCATTGCCTCACCCTCGAGCTGTGCAGCGTCAACCTCAGGCACGATTTACTCCTCGGCGCCCTCAGCGGCCTCAGCGGCAGCCTTAGCGGCCTCGGCCTCTTTGGCGAGCTGCTTCTTGGACTTCTTGACGACGGTCTCGGTCTTCTCGCCCTCGTTGGCGGCCTTGACCAGAGCAGCGACAGCGTCGGTGAGCTGAGCGCCCTTGGACTGCCAGTCAGCGATCTTCTCGAGGTCGAGGTTGATGGTCTTGGGGGCGGTCATCGGGTTGTAGCGGCCAACCTCCTCGATGATACGACCGTCACGCGGGGCGCGGGAATCGGCGACGACGACACGGTAGTACGGACGCTTCTTAGCGCCGTGACGAGCAAGGCGAATCTTGACTGCCAAAGGAAACTCCTCCAACCAAGCAGCTTTAGGCTGCAACTACAAACAAACAGTTGAACATAATACGCCATCGACGCGGGCAGGTGAAGTCCGTGAGACCAACTTCTTCGGTGTAGTCGAAGGCAAATCCATATCTTAGACAAGAATTCGCGATTTGCAAGCACATCCACGCACCCCACATGAGCTGCGCGGTATACTCATGCCATGAAAAGACGCGAACATACATACGGTTATGAAGATGCTGCGGGCGTCACGCCGCCGCCCTGGACGGGACCGGCGGTGGGCCTCATGGATCTCGATGCGTTTTTTGCGAGCGTGGAGATGCTCGATCATCCCGAGTGGCGCGGCAAGCCGCTCATCGTGGGCGGCGATGCCGATTCCCGCGGCGTCGTGTCCACCTGCTCATACGAGGCACGTCGCTTTGGCGTGCACTCTGCCATGCCCTCGGCCGAGGCACGGCGCCTCTGTCCGCAGGCCATTTGGACGCATGGGCATTTCGATCGCTACCACGAGGTCAGCGCTCAGGTCATGGCGATTCTCGCCGACGAGACCCCGCGCGTTGAGCGCGTATCCATCGACGAGGCCTTTATCGACATCACGCCAGGTCGCTTTGCACCCGAGGACCCGCTGCTGGTTGCACGGCGCATCAGTGATCGTGTGGCGGCGCTGGGGGTGACCTGCTCCATTGGCGTGGGCTGTAACAAGACGGTCGCAAAGATCGCAAGCGAGCGGGACAAGCCATTTGGGCTGACCATCGTGCGCCCTGGAACCGAGCAGCGCTTTTTGGCAGCGCTGCCGGTATCTGCCATGAGCGGCATCGGGCGCTCGGCAGAAGAGCGACTGCGCCGCATGCGCATCTACACGCTCGGCGAGCTATCCCGCGCACCGAAATCCACCTTGGCCTCTATTTTTGGCATCAACGGCGAACGCATGCGCCAGCGTGCGCTGGGACTCGAACTCTCCGAAGTCACGAGCCTCGATGAAGAGCGCGAGGTCAAGTCGGTCAGCAATGAACGCACCTTTGCGAAAGATTTAACTGAGCGTGGGGACATCGAAGCGGCGATTGCGCTATTGGGAGAGTCAGTGGGACGCCGTCTGCGCCGTCAGGGACTAACGGGCGCCACGGTGACGCTCAAACTCAAGTATTCGTATGGAAGCGGTCGCTCGGCACAGCGCCGGCTGCCCCATCCGACCGACGATGAGAACATCTTCGTGGCAGTGGCGCTCGAACTGCTCGACAACATCTGGCAGGAAGGGATGCATGTGCGCCTGGCGGGCGTCGGCATGAGCGACTTCGACCATCAGGGCGGTATCCAGACCGACCTGTTCTGCGAAATCGACGACCGCGGAGCCCAATCCAGCGACCGTCGCGACCTCTCGGTCGCCATCGACGCCGTCCGAGACAAGTTCGGCGACACCGCTCTCTCCTTCGGCCGCCAATCCCGCTTCAACGATTAGTCCCTATGGCAAAAAGAAAACCGGGCAGCTGCAAGTAGTGCAACTGCCCGGCATACGGCAGAGGGTAGCTAAAAAAGCCCCGTCCCAAATGAGCTACTAGAGGAGGTCGAGGGGAAGCTGGGGGGCGTCGCCCCAGAGCTTTTCGAGGCGGTAGAACTCGCGCGCCTCGGGAGTGAAGACGTGGACGACAACCGAACCGTAGTCCATGAGCATCCAGGTCTTCTGCTCGCGGCCCTCGATGGAAAACGGGTGCTCGCCGCAAGCCTCGGCGACCTTCTCCTCAATCTCGTCGACAATCGAATCGACCTGGCGGTTGTTGGTGCCGGTAGCGAGAACAAAGTAGTCGCACACATCAGAAAGCTCAGTCAGGTCGAGCACCTGAACGTCCTCGCCTTTCTTGTCGTAGGCCGCCTGCGCGGCGGCGCGGGCGACATCCTCGGCGGCGACACCGCTCGCGGACAGCGAGGCGGCAGTGCGGTCGGACGTGGCAGCGAAACTCTTGTGCTCCACACCTTCAAGAATCTGCTCGTCGGTCATGGTCTCGTCGGCCATGGAATACCTCTTTCTAGACAGCCCGAGCTAGCGCAGCTGGGCGTAATGGTTGTAAATCGTAATAGCCGTGGGATAAAGATAACGCCCGGTCTGGATCACATAGACCAGACCCTGCGCAAAACAGGAGAAGAACAACTCGTCGAGCGAGGACTTCCCCACCATCTTGCGCAGCGCATGGGCATAATCACCGTGGCGGTTGGGTTCGATGGCATCGGCCACAAAGACCACCATATCGAGCGGCGTCATGTCGCAAGCGCCCACGGTGTGACGGTCGACAGCCTGAAAGACCGCCGGCGACAGCTCGGGAAAAAGCTGCGGAAGCTCATAGGCGGCAACCGGGCCATGCAAAAGCGGCGTCGCGGCAGACGGAGAGCCGGCAATCTTAATGCCGTAATGCAGAGCGCGCGTGACCAGCTCGTCGTCGGAGAGCACCTTGTCCCAGTCATGGATCAGGCCAGCGGCAGCGGCATCAAAGCGGTTGACACCGTACACCTCGGCTAGGTGCAACGCAGTCTCGGCAACCCCGAGCGAATGCACGTAGCGCTTACGCTTATCCTTCATGCGCACATCGAGCAACTCGTGGATGCGCGTCAAGAGCGCGCGCTCGTCGCCCTCAAACTGATCTTCTACCGACAACGTTCTCCCCCATCAATCAAAATCGTCTTGCCCAAGATCGGCATACAGGCCGCGTTTCCGGATATAGCCGAGCACGGACTCGCTCGTAAGATAGCGCACGCTCATGCCGCGAGCAACCCGCTTGCGAATGTTGGTCGAGCTAATCGCCAGCGCCGGAATCTGAATATAGCGCACGTCGAATGGCAGCCCCGATTCCTTAATCCGCGCCCGGGCCGTATCGATGTCAAAGCCGGGACGTGTCGCAGCAATGAAGGTCGCCAGTTCGGCAATCTCATTAGCATTGTGCCAGGTCACAATATCGATAATCGCATCGGCGCCCGTAATAAAGTAAAGCTTCACCTGTGGCGGGTAAAACTCGCGAAGGGCACGCAGCGTATCGGCTGTGTAGGTGACACCGGCACGATCGATCTCAAAGCGGCTTGCCAAAAAGGCCGGGTTCGCCGCTGTCGCGAGGACCGTCATGGCATAACGGTCCTCGGCCGGCGTCACCGGTTTGTCGAGTTTAAAGGCAGGCGAGCCCGCCGGCATAAAGAGCACGGCGTCCAAGTCGAGGGACTCACGTGCCTGCTCGGCGGTCACCAGGTGACCGTAATGGATGGGGTCAAAGGTACCGCCCATAATGCCGAGCCTAAACTCCTGCCCGTCCTCTATGGGAAGCTCGGGCAGACCGATTCCACCGCGCAGTGACATGGCTTACTCGCCCTCCGGGGTCTCGACGTCTTCCGCAGCAACAGCGTCATCGGTACCGTCAATGGCATCCACCGCGTCGACAGCCTCCAAGCTATCGTCCGCGACATCCTCGACATCAACGACCTCGACGGCGACGTCCTCGCTACCGTCCTCAAGCTCGTCCTCGAACTCCGAGAAGTCCTCGGCGCCCTCAAAGTCAAAGGCGCGCTGGCAAATGCGAACCTCGTCGCCCGCACGGCAGCCGGCCTTCTCGAGCGCGTCGTCGACACCCATGCGCGCAAACTTGTGCTGCAGGTAGATGACAGCTTCCTCGTTTTCCCAGTCGGTCTGGATGACCATGCGCTCAATCGCGCGACCAACCACACGGAAGGCATGAGGCTCTTCCCGGACAATGCGGAACCGCTTCTCGCGCTGCAGACGGCGGCGCTCCCACTCCTCATCGCGCAGATCGACCGGCTCATCAGCAACCGCCAGCTCGGCGCGAAGCTTAGCCACCCGCTCGCCCACGGCAAGCATCAGCGTGTTGAGACCGGCACCCGTCACGGCAGACACGGCAAAGAACATATGGCCATCGTCGAGCGCCGCACGCTTAAGGTCGGCAATCTTGTCGGCCGTGCCCGGTGCATCGCACTTGTTAGCGACAACGATCTGCGGGCGCTCCGAGAGCTCTGCGCCATACTGCTCGAGCTCACGGTTAATAATGCGATAGTCCTCGACCGGATCGCGATCCTCAAACCCGCCCGTCATATCAACGACATGCATGATCAGGGCCGTGCGCTCAATGTGGCGCAGGAACTGATGGCCCAGGCCCTTGCCCTCGCTCGCGCCCTCGATGAGACCGGGAACGTCGGCAACGACGTAAGAATATTCGCCGGCACGCACCATGCCCAGATTGGGCACGAGCGTGGTAAACGGGTAGTCAGCGATCTTGGGGCGGGCGGCACTCATGCGCGCAATGAGGGAAGACTTACCCACCGAGGGAAAGCCCACGAGCGCGGCATCGGCCATAAGCTTCATCTCGAGCTCGATCCAATGCTCCTCGGCCGGCTCACCGAGCTGGGCAAAAGCCGGAGCGCGACGCACCGACGTCACAAAGTGGGTATTGCCCAGACCGCCGGCGCCACCGGGCGCCACGACGACGCGTTCACCGTCGTGCACCAAATCGGCAATCTCGAACATCGGGGTCTGCGTCTCGGGATCGAGCTCGCGTACCACGGTGCCCATGGGGACCTTGAGAATTAGGTCCTCGCCGCTCTTGCCATTGCGACGAGCGCCCTGGCCATGCGTGCCGCGCTCGGCACGGAAGTGATGCTTAAAGCGGTAATCGATCAGCGAAGACAGCTGAGCATCGGCCTGGATGACGACATTGCCGCCACGACCGCCGTCGCCGCCATCGGGGCCACCCTTGGGGACAAATGCCTCGCGCCTAAACGACATGCATCCGGCACCGCCGTCGCCGCCGCAAACGTTAATGCGGCTGATATCGGTGAACTGTGACAACAGAATCGCCTCCTACAAAAAAGAGGGAGACCCTTGAATCCTAAAACTCAAGTGCCTCCCACATATGTGCTCTATGAAGGGTGAATTACGCGTTCGCGAGCGGGCGTACGCTGACCCTGTGCTTGATACCCTTGTGGAACTCAACGGTACCGTCGACCAGCGCGAACAGCGTGTCGTCCTTGCCACGGCCAACGTTCGCACCCGGGTGGATGTGCGTGCCGTGCTGACGGACGAGAATCGTGCCCGTGGTTACCGTCTGGCCGGCGAAGCGCTTCGTGCCAAGGCGCTGACCGCGGGAGTCACGGCCATTACGGGAGGAACCGAGTCCTTTTTTGTGTGCCATTGTGTATACCTACTCTTTCGTTACGAGTGTAATCTACTCGGCGACGGGAGCCTCGGCAACAGCCTCAGCCTCTGCCTTGACAGCCTTCTTGGCGCGGGAGGTAGCCTGAACCTTCACGATCTTCAGCTTGGTGAGCTGCTGACGGTGACCCTTCAGACGACGATAGCGCTTACGCTTCTGGAACTTGAAGACCAGCTGCTTCTCGCCCTTGAACTGCTCAACGATCTGAGCGGTAACCTTGGCCTTGGCCAGCTTGTCGGGATCGGTGACGATCTTCTTACCATCGTTGAGGAAGAGAACCGGCAGGGTGATCTTGTCGCCCTCATTGCCCTCAATCTTCTCGACGGTGATGACATCGTCGGTGGCGACCTTGTACTGCTTGCCGCCCGTGTTAACGATTGCGTACATGTTTACTTGCCCTTCATGCATCAGTTAGTGCAACAGCCGAATATAGTAGCAGGCGATAATACCCCCGTCAACGAGTATGTGGAGCAAATCCACAAGTTCGCACAGGTATGGGGCTGACGAGTCGGCCCTCGTCGTCCTCGCATGCTTGATTCTGACGCTCGACATCGTAGGAGCAGATGGTCACGAGGTCTTGCATACCGGTGGACACAATAGGTGCATCGACGCCCGGGGTCAAGCCCTGCAACAAAACATCAGCAGCAGAAAGCAAAATCTCCGGACGCATGGATCCCTCGTTGTCGGCGTGGGTGTCGAGCATGAGCACCAGATGGTCCGGACGCTCCCCCGCCGTGAGCTCATAGCCCACCAGTGTGTGGTCAAGGTCTAGGCGCTTGCTCTTCTTACCGCGTGCGTAGTCGATGCCATGGCCTGCACGCAACGTGTCGATTGCGGCTCGCACCTCATCGGAGCTCACGGGTGCCTCGGGGTCCAGGTGCAAGTCGATGCGGTACGACAAACGCGTAAGCTGAGCCGTGAGCGCCGGCGTGCGCACGTCGATGTAGGCGGCCTCGATGGGCGCCAGATCGGCCGGAGACGCTGCGGCCAGGCGCTCAAAGGCCTCGTCGAGCGCGACGAACTCGGTCATAAACAGGTCATACCACTCGCAGGTCGACGACGTGCCGACGGGCAGCGCCGAGGAGAAACCTACGCGCATATGCGGAGAGAAGCCCTGCGTGACGGCATAAGGCAGGCCCGCGCGGCGCACGATACGCTCAATGGTATGAATCAGTTCCAGGTGGCCAAGGTACTTAAGGCGATCGCGCTTGCCGTAGCGAACGCGCAGCCTAAAGAGCGTGGGGTTGTCGGTCAAGCGCTCACCCATGCGCGATCACCCACCAATACGTTCTTGGCGTGGAGTGTGGGGCAGATTCCGCAGCCGGTGCACGACGTGCGAGTGCAATCAGGGGTCGTGACACCCTCCAGCGAGCGACGGTACTCGCGCTCGAGGAAGCCGCGCGAGCAGCCGGGGCTCACGTGCTCCCAGGGCAGGCGCCAGTCCAGCTCGTAGGGCAGATGCACGAGCTCGTTGAGGTCGATGCCGTTTTTGGCCGCCGCCTCTTTCCAGTTGTCGAGCGAGAAATGCTCCACCCAGGCGTCAAAGCGCGAGCCCGCACGCCAGGCATCGATGATGACCGGCGTCATGTCGCGACCGGCGCGGGACAGCGCGGCCTCGACGAGCGAGGTCTCGGCATCGTGGTAATGCACTCGTACGGCGCGGTTGCGCACGCTCGTGATGAGCAGCTTTTGGCGACGCTTGACGTCGTCATAGTCGAGCTGCGGGCACCACTGGAACGGCGTTGCCGCCTTGGGGATAAACACCGAAACCGAGATGGACACCGAGATGGAACCGCGGCGCGCCTTGGGCACCACGGAACGGCCAAGCTCCAGCACGTGATCGGCCAGGTTGGCAATGGCCACGATATCCTCGTCACGCTCACCGGGAAGACCCATCATAAAGTAGAGCTTCATGCGGTTCCAGCCCGCCTCGAAGGCCGCCTTAGCCGCGCGGTCCAGGTCCTCCTCGGTCACGTTCTTGTTGATGATGTCGCGCATGCGCTGGCTACCGGCCTCGGGGGCAAACGTCAGGCCGCCTTTCTTTTCACCGGCGACCGACTCGGCCATATCCACGCCAAATGAATCAAGGCGCTGCGAGGGAATTGACACGCGAATGCCCGTATCTTCCAGACGGCGGTTCAGGCGACCGAGCACATCGCGAATACAGGAGTGATCGGTGGTCGAAAGCGAGGTAAGCGACACCTCGTCATAGCCGGTCTTTTCCAGGCCCTGGATCACCGAGGACACGATCTGGTCTGCCGAGCGCTCGCGCACCGGGCGATACGTCATGCCGGCTTGGCAAAAACGACATCCGCGGGCACAGCCGCGCAGGATCTCGATAGACAGGCGATCGTGAACGAGCTGCGCATAGGGCACGCACGACTGCGACAACGGATTGGTAGCGCCAAAGTCCTCGACGACGCGCTTGTAGACCACCGGCGGGACATCCTTGCCCTCGCGCGGCACGGTGTAGCCATGCGGCGAGCAGGGCTCATCGTAGCGCACCTCATACAGGGACGGCACATAGGTACCGGCGACCGTCGCGAGCTGCTCGACAATCTGGGCGCGCGAGACGCCTTCGTCGCGCAAGCGGCGATGCAGCTGACAGATCTCGAGCAACGACTCCTCACCCTCGCCAATGAGGATGGCATCGAAGAAGGCCGCATACGGCTCGGGGTTATAGACCGAGGGACCACCGGCGACGATGATGGGATCGTCCTCGGTACGGTCGGCCGCGAGCAGCGGAATGCCGGCGAGGTCGAGCGCCTCGAGGAAGTTGGTGACGGCCATCTCGTGCGGCACATGCATGCCGACGATATCGAACGAGGCCACAGGCGCCGCGCCCTCGAGCGACAGCAGCGGAATCCCCGCCTCGCGCATGGCATCGCCCATATCGGGCCACGGCACATAGCCGCGCTCGCAGGAAATGCCCTCGGCCTGATTGAGGATGTTATAGAGAATAGCGATGCCCTGGTTGGGCAGACCGACCTCATACACGTCAGGGTAGATCATGCAGCAGCGGTAATCGGCATCGGCCTTGGAGAGCGTGCCCCACTCATGGTCGATATAGCGACTCGGCTTCTCGACCTTTGCGAGCAGGGGCTCAATCAAATGAAAACAGTCTTGGTACACAGCGCGCAAAAGAAACCCCTAAGCAGCGAGATCAGATGCGTCCTCAAAGGGACCCATGGGACGAGTAGCGCCGGCAACCGTGGTCACCAGGTCGCGGACGCGCGAGAACGTGGCGGCAGCCACCTCGTTGGCACGGCTGTAGTCGATGTCGCGTTCATACAACGACACGAGCGCACGGCCCATGCCATAGGTTCCCGCGGCGGCGGTCAGCGCCTTGACGGCAAACCCAATATGCGGCGTCTGCTTTACCAGGGCGCGGGTGACGGCGCGGAGCACCAAGCCGCCGGCAAGCACGCCCGCGACCTCATAACCGCGCTCGGGCTTAATACCGCGTCCAAAGATGGCCGCGAGCTCAAAGAGCATGCCCACCTGCGCCAGCGCCATAACGGGATAATCGGCCCCCGGCAAAAACACCAGCGCGCCCGTCGCCATATTGGTAAGCGCGCACGAGGTGATGATGCGGTTAGCGGCCGCAATACGCATAAAAACAAAGTTCGCCGCAAAGGCCGTCTCCTTGTCCGTGCGATCGAGAATCCAGCGGGCAAGCGTCTCGAGCAGATACGTCTTATCGGTGGCCGCCACCGCGCCGAGCATGGGCGTGGACTCCTGGATAAAAGGCACCTCGACAGCAGACTCGGCCAGCACGCACACGGGGGCGCCGGCAATCACAAGCTCCTGTACAGCGCTCTCCAGACGGTCAGACCCACACGAAAGCACCAGAACCACATCGGTATCGGTCTTGGGGACGATACGGTCCTCACCCAGGCGCTCAACGCGCACAATGCCCGACGTCGTCTGCGGCACGAAGGCATCGCGCACCGTCTCGACCAAAAAACGCGAGGCAGACGAATCGAGGTAGACGGACACGCGAACCGGCGTGTCGGAATCCTTCTTGGTGGTCGCGCCCATCTTAAAGACGCGGGTCAGCTTGTCCACGGGAATCTTCATAGCAAACCCCTCCAGCGGTTACGCGGCGCCCGAACGATGCCGCCATATGGATTGTACGATACCCACCGTCAGCAACTGAATCATCATCGAGGACGAACCAAAACTAATAAATGGCAGCGGAATACCGGTAATCGGCATCATGCCAATGCACATGCCGATGTTCTCGAAGGTCTGGAACGCCCACATGCCGACGATGCCCACGCACGATAGGCGCAAGAACAGCGACTCGCACTTAAAGGCAACGCGGATCGTCGAGAAAATCAGCAGCACGTAGAGGCACAGGAGCAAAAAGGAGCCGCAGAAGCCGAACGTCTCGGACAGGAAGGCAAAGACGAAGTCGGTGTGGAACTCGGGCAGAAAGCCACCGGCAGACTGCGTCGCATGGCCCAGCCCTTTACCGAAAAAGCCACCCGAGCCGACGGCAATGAGCGACTGCTGCAGGTTGTAGGCATCATCCGAATCGGCATTATCGGGGTCGATAAAGACGGTCAGTCGGTTCATCTGGTACTGCTTGATCAAAACGTCATGGCCCAAAAGAGAATCGAGCACCGAATCGAGCGCCAGGATGAGCGCCACCAGGCCCACAAGCAGCGCCAAGGTCGACAGCACCCATTCGCGACGCGCACCGCTCATGCAGATCACAACGGCACCCGACACCAACACGACCAGGCCCGAACCCAGGTCGCCCATGGCGACGACGGCCAAAAACGGAACGGAGAGCATGCCACAGAGCTTAATGTAGTCGCGGGCGGTATCGATGCGGCCGTTGTACTGCGAACCAAGCGTGGCGATAAAGAAGATCGTGATGAGCTTGGCAAGCTCGACCGGTTGGAAGGTAAGGCCGATACCGGGAATCTTGATCCAGCCCGTCATGCCCAGACCGCCCGTATAGGACAGACCCGGAATCTTAGGCGAGAAAATCACAATGAGATCGATGACGAGCAGCGCCGTCGAGAAGTTAGAGATGCCGCGCAGATCGGTACGCCAGACGAGCACCGCAAGCACCGTACCGATGCCGATGCCCAACAGGTGGCGCGAGAATGAGGCGTCGGCCTTAAACTGCGAGGCCGACCAAATGATGATGGCACCATAGGCTACGAGCGCCAAGGCTGCCAGCAGCACGCCGATGTGCACCTTCTGGCGAAACGTACCGCGCGAGGCCGAAAGCTGCTTGTTGACACGGTCCAGGCTGCTGCGAGAACCGGTTTTAGTTGAGCGGAACAGGTCCGCCGGCGAAAAATCCATCGCAACCTCCTATCGAACCGAGGAATCGCCCGTGGCAGAAGATGTGTCGGGCTCATCATAGATGGCACCGAGGACATCGCGCACGACATGCAGCGCGGTATCGGAGCCACCACCGCCCTGTTCCAAGACAGTGACAATCACGTACTTGGGCTCATCGGCCGGCGCGTAGGCGCAAAACCACGCGTAATCGTCCTCGCCGCTCTTCTCGCCCGTGCCGGACTTGCCGTAGACCGTGGGGGTCAAGGAGTTAAAGTGCGCGGCAGTCGAAGTCGACGCCGAGTAAATCACATCGTGCATGCCGTTACGGACCAGCGCCAGGTCGGCATCGCTATTGATATGGGCCTCCAGGCGCTTCTTTTTGCCCTTGCCGTTGTACTTGTAGGCATCGCCGTCGCCATCACGCGAGACAGCAGACAAGAACACATGCGGCACATACTGTTTGCCGCCGTTGGCAAGGCCCATGTAGGCACACGCCATCTGCAGCGGCGTCACCAAAATGTCGCCCTGGCCGATAGCGATGTTAGTCATATCGCCGGCATTCCACTTGCGGTCCTCGGCCGAGGCGTCGGTAAAGTAGGACTCTTTCCACTTGGCGTCGGGAATGCGACCCGTGCCCTCGCTTGGCAGATCGATGCCGCAGGTCTTGCCCAGACCCCAACGACGAAAGACCTCTTGCAGGCCCTCGGGATGCTGGTCGTTGTAGAAAAACGCCTTGCCCATATCGTAGAACACGGGGTCGCAGGAGTTAGCGATACCGGACTGCAGCGTCATAGTGCCGTGACCGGAATGCAGCCAGCAGTACTTACCCCATGACTTGCCCAGGCCCGTCCAATAGCCCGTGCAGTTCGTGGTCTGGCCTGAGGTATAGGTTCCAAACTCAAGACCGGCCAGAGCCGAGAGCGGCTTGATGGTCGAAGCCGACATATACTGGCCGCTAATGGCGCGGTTGAGCAGCGGATGCGAACCCTTGTCGTCGTTGAGCTCGGTCCACACGTCGTTGGAAACGCCGCCGATGAACACCGACGGATCAAACTTGGGCTCGCTCGCCATACCCAGAATCTCACCATTGTTGGGATCGAGGCACACCACGGCGCCGTTGCCGGCATCGCTATGACCCGTGGTCTTGGCAAGCTCAATGGCATTCGCCAGAGCCGTCTCGCAGGCCTGTTGAATCTTAAGATCCAGCGTAAGCTTAATGTCAGAACCGGCCTTGGCGGGAACGGCGCCGGCTTGACCGGTCACATTACCCGAGGCGTCAACTTTCACGGTCTGCTCACCACGAATGCCCTGCAGCAGATTTTCGTAGTAAATCTCTACGCCCGCCTGGCCCACAATATCGCCCGATTGATACGAGATCTGGCCAGCCGCGCTATCGCTGCCGTCCGACGACTTCTTGTTCTGCGCCTCGAGCTGCTCGGAGGTAATGGTGCCGGTATAGCCCAAGATATGGCAGGCGGTCTCGCCATACGGGTATTGGCGCTCGGTGCGCTCGGCGATCTTCACGCCGGGAAACTCACCGGCGTGCTCCTGAATGTAGGCGACAGTAGAGCGGCGCACGTCAGTCGCGATCGTATGCAGGCTCTGCGCGCCTTCGGAATTGTCCTGGATGTTGCGCAGCACCGCGATATACGGCATGCCGAGCACGTTGGCAAGATGACGCACCAGTACCTTGTCGTCGGCAAGGTCGCGATAGGCGACGACGGCGAGCGAGGGGCGGTTTTGCACCAGCGCGACGCCGTTGCGGTCCAAGATGCGGCCACGAACGGCAGGCGTGGTAACGGTACGGGTCTGATTGCTCTTGGCCTGCTTGTCGTAGTAGTCGGACGAGACCATCTGCATGCCCCACAGCTTAACGGCAAGCGCGGCAAACATCGCACCCACGCCCGCGGTGAGGATGGAAAAGCGGCCCTTGAAGGCCGTAGCGGCCGTATTGCCCTCGCCCTCGGTGGCGCGCGGGGCCGTTCCGTGCTGCGTGTCGTAGGTAAAGCGGGAGTCGCCGCGGCGCATGATGACCAGCGCGACCACAATGGCCACGACCAGCACGATACCGGCGACAACAACCGTCAACTGGGAAGACATCTACAGGCCTCCCCTATTTGAGCTTATGGGTCTTGGGCTTAAAGCGCATACCCGTCTGACGCCCACCGCGCGCGGAGAACCCATAGCCAGACTGCGGCGCGACGCCGGACATCAAAAACGGAACGGCGACCAGGCCGGTCAGAATCGAAGACGGCAGGGCATGTCCAAAGATCGCCACGACAAAACTCGATTCCAGTCCCATAAACAGCAAGATAATGCTGTAGATCACGTTAATGGCAAGCGCAAAGGCGCCCACCGTGATGCCGCGAGCGCTCGGGGTGCCGCCCGTCTGACCGGCGGCACTGTGTGTCAGGGCAAAGCTGCCCACTGTCAGCAACAGCGACATCACGCCCACCGGCACGGCTGCCGACAGGTCGTAGAACAGGCCACTGCAAAAACCGCAGATGACGGCCCGCGTGGGATCGCCCGAAAACACACTCAGGCACACCAGGATAATCATAAAGTTGACGCGACCGCCCGCGATGGAGATCTGCGGCGCCAAGCCCGCCTGCAGCAGGACGCAGACAATGGCGGCAATCGCAAAAGTGCGGGAGCCAGTCCCCTGTTCGTGTAGATCCATGGACATGCCTCCCTATTCGCTCGAGCCCGAGTCAGTCGTGTCGGACGCATCGGAGTTTTCATCCGAGCTTTCATCTTTGGACTTGGTGGCCGCATCGCGCGAGGTGCCCTGCGGCGTACTGTTGGCGCTGCTCACATCCTCGTCCGAAGCCGACTGCTCATCGGTCAGCGACGTAATGACCAGCACTTCCTCGTTGTTTTCGGCCGTTGTCTGAGCGCGCACGACGATGGTGTAGTACACATCGTTGGCAGACTTCTCCACCGACGAGACCGTACCGAGCGGCAGGCCCTTGGGGAATACGCCGCCGATGCCCGAGGTCACGATGATATCGCCCACCTTCACGTCGGAGTCGACACTCACGTGCTCCAGGCGCAGGGTACCGTCGGGCTGCCCCTGCAGCATGCCCTGAGCACGCGTATCCTGCACCATGGCGGACACACCCGAGTTCTCATCACTAATCAGGCGGACGGTGGAGGTCTTGGCCGAAACCTCGATAATCTGACCGATGACACCGGCAGAACTCGTCACGGGCATGTTGATGGTAAGACCGTCGGCAGAGCCTTTGTCGATGGTAACGGTCGAGGTCCAGGCATCGCCCGACGCGCCGACAATGCGAGCCGCGGTGGACTTGAGGTTGTAGGTCGACTGAAGACCGACCAGGCTCTCGAGTCGCTCGGCGGTCTTTTGAGCCTCGGAGAGCTCGGCAACCTTTGACGTCAGGACCTCGTTTTGCTTCTTAAGCTCGTCGAGGGTGTCTTGCGAAGCCGTAAGGTTTGAGAACACGTTTCCGATTGCGTTAAAGGGCGCGGCCACAGCCGAGCCCACAAAACGCACCGGCGAGGTAATCGTCGTCACGCCAGAACGCACGGCATGAATCGGTCCCGCCTCACCCTCGCGAATGTAAAACGTAAGCAGCAGCACCGAAATTACGCTGAAAACAATCAACGGGCGCATACCCGTTGATTGTCGCTTGGTATTCAGATTTGAAGAGAAACCCGAAGATCGTGCCAAATGGAATCCACCTTTTGGAAATTAAGCATTGGTCTGGACGAAGCCACCGTCAAACGCGTTGGCCTCGAGCACGCGGGCACAGCCGTTGACGACGTTGTCGAGTGCCGTAGGGCTGACGTTGACCGAAACGCCGGTCTCATCGCGCAAGCGCACGTCGAGACCGCGCAGCAGCGCACCGCCGCCGGTCAGCAGAATGCCGTAGTACATAAGATCCGAGGCAAGATCGGGCGGCGTGGCGTCGAGGGCGTCCTTGACGGCCTTGGCCATCTCGTCGAGCGGCTTGTTGAGCGCGCGACGAATCTCCTCGCTCTCAATGCGCACAGTCTTGGGAAGACCCGTGATCACGTCACGGCCGTTGACCTCGACGTCGAGCTCGTCCTTGAGCGGCACGGCAGAACCGACCTTGATCTTGATATCCTCGGCCGTGCGCTCGCCGATAGCCAGGTTATAGGCATCGCGAACGTGGGTAAGAATGGCCTGGTCAAACTCGTCGCCGGCAATGCGGATGGACTGCGACACGACGATACCGCCCATGGCGATAACGGCAACCTCGGTGGTGCCGCCACCGATATCGATGACCATGGAGCCGGTGGGCTCCTCGACAGGCAAGTCGGCGCCGATGGCAGCAGCCATGGGCTCCTCGATCAGGTATGCCTGACGGGCACCGGCCTGGATCGTAGCCTCAAAAACAGCGCGCTTCTCGACCGACGTGACGCCGGAGGGGACGCAGACGACGACGCGCGGACGTGGGGTCCACGGATAGCGCTTCTCTGACGCCTTGTCGATAAAATAGCGAAGCATGGCCTCGGTAACGTCAAAGTCGGCGATAACGCCGTCCTTAAGGGGACGCACAGCCACAATGTTGCCGGGCGTACGGCCGAGCATGCGCTTTGCCTCGATACCGACAGCCAGGATGCGCTCATCGTTCTTGTCGATGGCGACAACGGAGGGCTCACGAATGACGATGCCCTTGCCGCGCACGGAGACAAGCGTGTTGGCGGTGCCGAGGTCGATGGCAAGATCGCCCGCATAGCTACCGAAGAACATATCCATCAAAGAAAACAACGCAACTCCTGATGTGTTGGATGATTGCTGGAAAACTACTAGCCCATCATACTAGCGCAAGCCCGGCACCTCACTTGCGGTGAAGCACCGGGCAGCGCCAAATCTCATAAGGTCACTACTGGTTGTCAGCGGCCGAGAGATCGATGTCGAGTGAGGAGACAGCCCAACCGATATGGTTGTCGGAGCGCACGAACTTGACGGTGTACTCCTGCTCGCCGCCCTTGGACAGCGACGCCTTGACCTTAGCGGTGGTCTCGGTCATAGACTGATCCATGCCCTCGATGGAGACGGTGGCGCCCTGCGGAATCGAGGAAATGATCATCGACTTGGCGTCCTCGGACAGGCTGGAGGCCAGACAGGACTCGGCCTTAGCGGTATCGCCGTCACCTGCGGCCTGGAACAGGTCGGTGACAACAGACTCCTGCGAAGGGAAGCCCAGGCCGCGCGTGTAGGCAAAGCCAAGACCGCCTGCGGCAAGGACAATCAGCAGAAGCAGCACCAAGAAGACCTTGAGCCCCGTATGGCGATGGCGACGACGGACCTTGGCCTCCTTGCGGTCCTGCTGAACCATCTCGGACTCGGACAGGGTGAAGAAGCCGGTGTCCGAGGGATCGGGCATAAACTGACCGGTAGCGCCCGTGGGGTCGAGCGGGTCAACGGCCGGAGCATCCATCGCGGGCGCCGGAGCCGTGGCCATGGCCGTCTGGGCCGAAAGCGCAGCGAGGGAATCTTGCACGCGGGCAAGCTCGTCGGCCTGCTCGGGCGTGAGCTGGTAAATGCCATCGGCGGTGGCGGCGTTAAAGGCATCGAGCGCGTCAGAGGGGCGACCGGCGGCAGAGAGCGCCTCGCCCATACCGGCGTTAAGAGCACGCGTGTCGTCGCGCGGACCGGCAAAGTCGATGGCGGTACGGTAGGTCTCCACAGCGTCTGCCGGACGGCCGAGCTTAATGAAGCAGCGGCCAAGATCGCCAAGGGCAGCGGCGGGAGCCGGGTTGGCCCCATCGATGGCGGCCTGACGGAAGGCGGTACCGGCGTTGGCATAATCGCCCGACTGGAACAGGGCGTTGCCCAGGCCCAGATACGCCTTAAACGGCGTGGCATAGGATGCATCCTGCGTTGCGGCAGAGAACGCCTGGGCTGCGGTCGCATAGTCACCCACGGCAGCAAGCGCCTTACCGCGGTTGGTGAGCAGCGCGCCGCGCTTGCCATAGGTACCGTCGTTGAGGGCGGCGGCGTAGGCCTCGGCGGCCTCGGCATACATACCCAGGTGCATCAAGGCGTTGCCGCGCAGATGGTCGGCCTCGCCCATGATCTCACTGGGGGTCTTTGCCGCACCGAGCATCTGGGCGGCAGCGGAATAATCACCCGCGCGATAAGCGGCGCGGCCCTGTTGGATCAGCTGGCTATTCAAGGAAGTCCCCTTTTACTCGTGAACGATCTCGACGTGGACGATCTCGTCGCCGGCACGCAGCTGCGAAATCACATCGAGACCCTCGACCGTGGTGCCAAAGACGGTGTAGCCGGAGTCGAGGTTATGCTGGGCGCCCAGGCAGAAGTAGAACTGCGAACCTGCGGAATCGGGATCCATGGAACGTGCCATGGCAAGCGCGCCGTCGACGTGGCTGTTACGCGGGTTGGTAGCGAACTCGCCCTTGATGCAGTAGCCGGGGCCACCGGTACCGGGCATGCCGTCGGGGCCCTCAAGGCCGGCGGCGACATCGGCGCCGGACATATCGCGGGTATTGGGGTCGCCGCCCTGGATCACAAAACCGGGCACATAGCGATGGAACTTAAGGCCGTCGTAAAAACCCATCGTGGAAAGCTCGCAGAAGTTCGCCACGTGGATGGGGGCGCCCTCGCCGTCAAACTTGACCTTGATGGTGCCCTTCGACGTCTCGATCATCGCCGGCAAGCTGATACTCGGGCGTGTAGAGCTCTTTCTTAAAACCAAACATGTGGTTCCTTCCTCGTGCGTTTAAAGCATATTTGGTCAAATTGTAGCAATAAGCACGGGCTTCCATCAATTGCGCACGCAGGTTATGCCGCCGGAGGGCAACAAATTACGAACGTTGCTGCGGTCTCCAAGCGCTCACGTTGGCGTCGTACTGGTTAAGCGCGCTGTTGCCGCCTTGTGCGATGGGCGCCAGGATCTCGCTCTGACGGGCGCTCAGCGACTCGCCGTCGGGAATGGACAGCGAGATATCCCAGCTCTGGCAGATTACGTCGACACGCTCGTACATCCACTGGGCAAGCTGCTTTAGATGATCGATGTCCTCCGCATAGACGGTGTCGTCCTGAACCTTGAGGTTATTGAGCTCATCCTGGGTCTTTTTAATCTGATCGCGCAGGGCATAAGCGCTCTGCGACAGCTCCTGGCGGGTGGAGAGCGGCGTACGCAGATAGCCGTTATTAAACGAATCGATGACCTCGCCGATCTGATCATCGTCGCTGTACGACACGATGGTCTGGTACAGGCCGTCGAGCCTGGCGTAGAGCTGGTCGTCGGTTAAGACGGTCTCCTCCTGAACGACCTCGGACGCATCCTCTTGCTTGGACTCTTTCTCGGTGGCCTCGCCCTTCTGGCGCGAAGGGAAGGTACTCTGCGCGGCATGGCCAAACTCGCTATAGAATCCCGGCATGACACCCAGAGGGTCGGTCGTTACAAACCAATAGGCACCGCCGCACACGGCCGCGAGCACCGCAACGACGATAACCGGCTTGGGAATATGGCGCTTATGCTTGTGGTAGGCATCCTCGTCGGGATGCACCTTGCGCTTGGGCTTCTGTTTGCTGGACTGAGCATCGTCGTGCAGGGAAACCGGCGTCGGCATGTCCACCTTAGGGATGCCGAAGTCCTTGTCGAAGGCCGGCAGCACGCAAGTCTCGTTGGGATCGGCGGCATCCGAGAGCACCGCGGCGGCAGACGCCGGCGCATGGGGCACCTCGGTATCAATCTGCTCCTGCGTCAAGCGCGGAAAGCCGGCCGTGCGGCCTGCCGCCAGATCGGATGCAGCCGCGTCTTTGGAAAGGATGCCCGGGGCGGGGCGCCCGCACTTGGGACAGGTGCGATCGTGCGGGGACAGGCGCGCGCCGCAACCATCGCAGAACACGAACTCGGTATGCTCGGGACCGTCGCCCGGACCAACGTATGCGTTGCAATAGGGGCAGAACGAGGCGCCGTCTTCTATAGTCTTAAGGCAATGCGGGCAGATCACGGCTTCCTCTTTTCGGAGCAATTCATACAGTCGAAGTTAGAGCATAGCATCGCCACGCCCCCACAGGAGCAAGGCACCAATTCAACATCGCCAGGGCAGGTTCTTTGGAGGGATGATTTTTCTGGGACGGGGCGTAAAAAA
>CALEBN010000025.1 GCA_937943045.1 uncultured Collinsella sp.
GTGCCTGCCCGAGGCTCTCGGCCTGAGAAAGCGCTCCGATGAGGAGGACTCGTTCAGCATAACGCTTCCGTCCCTATCCGCGCCCACAAGAGAGAACTCCAGCGGAGTAGTGTGAGGCTTTTCTCTTTCGCCGCTCACCCCTGAAAATGTACCGCTCGAATAGGGTTTAGAGCGTTTAGAAAGCATTTTCGTCGTTCTTTACCCTGTCATTTGCCTATCAACTTGTTTTGGACACTTCGTAAGAAAGTTCCGAGAAACCCCTGGTCAGAGCTTTGAAATTCGAAGCAATTTCATAATCGTTGACTTTGACGTCATTTTTGTCAGTGGACAAATAAGCCCAGATCAATAAAGTAAACCTAGTCATCGGTAACGTGCGGGTGCGATTTGGGTGTCGAAACGGCTACATGCGTACGGTACGCCTGAGCGGTGACTGTTCCACGCTACGCCGATGATGTATGTCCACAGCGCCGATGCCTGTTCCATGCAGCGCCGATAATCGGGAGGGGCCGTTTCGACCCCTCCCGCTCTTCGTCGGTTTGCTCCTATTCCATTCCTCTCATCCGCTTGCGCATAGATTCCTCGCCTGCAATGTGGATGGTGTAGGACTTGCACACCACGCGGTCGATGACGGCGTCGGCAATGGCCCCGTTGCCCAGGTTCGCGTGCCATGCCGACGGCGGGAACTGCGAGCACAGGATGAGCGATCCGGTCCTGTCCCTCGCCTCGATTACCTCCATAATCTCCCTGGCCTCATTTGGCTTGACCTGCTCCAGCAGCCAATCGTCGATGATCAGCAGATCGCACTTGATGTACTTCTTGCGCTGCTTGAGCCATTCCTCGTCTTTGAAGACGGTGAGCTCGTCCAGCAGCTCCGGCAGCCTGGTGTAGCGCACGGTGTAGAACGCGTTGCAGGCAGCCACTCCAAGGGCGTTGGATATCCAGGTCTTGCCGGCTCCGCTCGCCCCTGTGACGATGATGTTGCGCCTGCTCGCGATCCACGAGCAGTTGGACAGCTCGACCATCTGGGCGCGGTCGAGTTTTCGGTCGTCATCGTAGCGGACATCGGCGATATTCGCATCCTGCTCGGGAAAGCCCGCCTGCCTCAGGTGCCGAAGGCGCTTGTTGGTCCTGCGCGAGTCCCATTCGGCGTCGACGATCATGGCGAGGCGCTCGTCGAAGCTCAATCCTGATGCCGCGGGAAGCTCTTCTTGGTCGCGATAGGCCCGGGCCATCACCGACAGCCTCATGTCGTGCAGCTTGTCCATAGTCGATTGGCTCGCCATCATCGTCCGCCTTTCTCGCCGTTGTCGGCGCCTGCGCTCTCGATCTTTCGGTAGTAGTCCTGGCCCCTCAGATAGGCGCCTGCCGCCTCGTCGGTGCGCCCGACTTCCCGGGCAAGTGCCGCTATTACGCCCTTTATAGTCTTGTAGCTGGGCCTCTGCGTCCTGAGAAGGGCCTTTTGGCACGCTTCCTCCAAAAGCTCCCCTCCATAGGTCTTCTCCAGGGCGAGCACGGCGCGGCACGAGCGGTACGACTGCTGCTCGATCCTGCGCGACGACAGGATGGCCCCGATCGCCCGCGCGGTGGCCTCCCCGATGCTCTCGGCCCACGACCTGAACCGCGCGCCGTCCCATTCGGCGTAGTCCCTGTGGGCATCCGGCATGTGGTCGGGGTTGGTGCGGTACTCGCCCTTGCGGTGAGCGCGCTCGTGCATGGCGATCCGCGTGCCGTCCGCCATCACCGACACGGTCCTCGCCGTCGCGACCACGGCGACCGTGCGCTTCACGAATTCGAACGGAACCGAGTACCAGCAGCCGTCGAAGCACACGTGGTAGTTAAAATTGACGGTGACCTCCTTGCGGGCCGTCATCTCGTAGGGAGTCGCCGGCAGCGGGATGAGCAGCGGTTTTTCCTGGGCGAGGAATACGCTCTCCCTGCTGCCCTCGCGCCTTTGGAAGGGGCGCGAGTTGATGGCGGCGACCTGGTCCGCAAGGGCCGAGTTGAACTCGCCGAGGGACATGAACCGCCTTCCCCTCAGCGCGAGCATGGCCTGGCGCTCGATGAGGCCGACTCCCATCTCCACGCTCGCCTTGTCCCTGGGCCTTCTGACCCTGGCGGGCACGACGGCGCACCCGTAGTGCTCGCTCATGCGGCGGTACTGCTCGTTGACGATGAGCGCCTCTTTGGTGTTCTTGGACACCGCGGTCTTGCAGTTGTCCGGCACGAGAACGGGGGTCGCGCCGCCGAAGAAGGAGAACATATGGGCATGGGCGTCGATCCAGGCCTGCTCGTCGGTTCTGTAGAATCCCTCGGCGAACAGGTAGTTGGAGTAGGGCAGGCATCCCGCGAACACGTAGACCCTCAGAAGTTCGCCCGTATCGGGATCGACCACTTCCGCCGTGTCCCCGACCCAGTCCACCTGGATGGTCTCGGCCGGCCTGTGGTCGATGCGCATGCGGATGTCGTGGGCCTGCGCCCACTTCCTGTACTCCCTGCAGAAGGCCGAGTACATGTAGGGCTCCTCGCCCCGCGACACGGCGGAATCGCAGTACTCGTTCCACAGAAGCGACAGCGTCATGCCGCGCCGTCCAAGCTCCCGGGCCACATGCTCGAAGTCGATGGCGGCCTTGTCCGTGGCCTTGCGGCTCCTCTTCGGGTAGATAACGGACCGGATCGCCGCATCGTCCATCTCCTCCGGGAGCGGCCAGGAAAGGCCGCGCGCTCGTGCCGCTCGGATAACGTCCGAGACGGTCGATTGCGCGCAGCCGCAAGAGAAGGCGACGCTTTCCTGGCTCACCCCCATCGCGATCAATCGGAGGATTTCTCTGTACTTGACCATTCTTCTTTCCTTTCCCTAGATGGCCATAGGCGCCCTTTTGGCACCCAGGTGAATTCTAGGAAAGGAAGTGGAGGAGGAAAGAGCCTTAGGCTATCGGCAACGCGTGGAATGAGTATCGGCGACGCGCGGAATCATCATCGGACAAGCGCGCAGGAGGCACTTCGCGGCAGCCCCAGGAGCGACTGGGCAACCGGTACTTCGGCAGCAGCAGCGGGCCCATCGAGTACCGGTATGCGAACTACGACGTCGCCCAGGCGGAGGCGGACTATCGCGCCGTTGCGGACGAGATCGCCGCGCTGCAGCTTGAGCTGGATCTGGTCAACCAGACGGAGGTCTTCTCGGTCGAGCTATAAGGGCTCGCTTGCTTTCCGGATCTGCGGCTTTTCCCCGCAAAGGATACTTTGGAACGTTGCGGTTTCGCGTTGGAGTTGTCGGGTAGTTTGTTGTCGGCAGTGCCATGCGGTTTG
>CALEBN010000026.1 GCA_937943045.1 uncultured Collinsella sp.
CCGTCGCAACGGAATGAAGAAGGGGGAGGCCTCGCGGCCTCCCCCTTTTTGCGTTTGATCGATATGAGCTAAACGCCTCTATGGCTTAATAGCCTTTTCTATTTGAAGAAAACAAAATGAATGACCAGCGCGATTGCCACGATGGCAATGATCAAGAGCGCAATTTGAAGACGGTGCTGTCTGCGCCGTCTGTTTGACGATGTAAATATCGATTTCCCCTGCTTAGGCGTCTCGAGATAGCGGGCGGAATGCGTTAGAGTTTGCTTGGGACGGGGTCCTCTACGATGTTGCTTTGTGGGTGTTTGTGTCTGCTCCTGGCTGCTTGCGCTGTTTTTGGATAAGGGGGCATCTTCTAGATACACCGGATCGCTCGAGGCGACACCCATGTGTCTGCGCGCTGATTGAGATTCTTCTAGGGTTTGATATCGATTGCGAGTTACATACTCAGGCTCTGCATCGTTAATGGGCTCTTGGGAAATATGGGGACGATGGTAGCGTATGGGCTGTGAATAGGCAGAACTATCGTTCTGCAGCGACTCAAACGAATTGTCGGAGGTCTGATCGTCCATGATGCCCTTAGGTTGTCATTAACAACGTGTATGCGCTCATTGTAAGCCCTCCGCTTCGTTTTGACAGGCCGCGTATATGGTATTTAAGGCACGGTTCAAAGAACCTTAGCTTCGTTAAAACCTTAGTCGACCACACTAAGATATGCTTATAGAAAGAGACTTAAAAAACTTTATATCAAAATGTATATATAAGAAATGGATGGGCATATATTAGAGCGTCAAAAGAAGTCCCTGCCACCTAGAAGATGGCTCGGCAGTCCCTTAAAGGAGTGGTAGTCATGGCAAGCATGGTTCCTTATCGTTCGGTTTTTGGTGTTCGTCCCTCTGCTAGCTCGTTGTTTGATCTCTTTGATGATATGAGCGACCTAGCGAACAGCTCGATTGCTTCTAAGGCGTTCCCCGTTGACGTTGAGGATAAGGGCGATGGCTATGAGGTCAAGGCTTATCTGACCGGCGTCGCCAAGGACGATATCGATGTCGAGCTCAATGAGGGTCGTCTTTCCATTAGCGTGAATGTCGAGGAAGACGAGGAGAACGAGGGTAAGAACTTCCTACAGAAGGAGTTCAGCTCGTACAGCGCGACGCGCGGTGTGTACCTGAAGGATGCTTCGAGCGAGGGCCTTTCTGCAAAGTACGCTGACGGCATCCTTACCGTTACGGTTCCTAAGATTGTCGAGAAGAAGAACGTTACGAAGATTTCCATCGATTAAGGCTATCGGCTTTTAAAATCGGTGCCTACGTTAAGGGGGCTGGGAAGTGATTCCCAGCCCCCTTTGCTGTTTACTGTATGGTCATGGGCCGATATTGCCCGGCGGGACGTATTGTGAGTTTATGCAGCCCCTCAACGCGGGTGGCGGCGCTGCCAAGTTCGTTGTCGAGTGTTGCGCCGAGGGAGCTTGCGTAGCTTTTGACGGTCAGGCTTGGGCGATTGTTGTCTTGGCTAATGTGCATCGCGATAAGTTGCTCGGTGCGATCGGTTACCAACGCGCGTGCGGCATCGGCGGCCTGATCGTTGGAGAGATGTCCTTTTACAGACAGGATACGTTCCTGAAGAAAGCGAGGATAGTCGCCTTGACGCAGCATGGTTACATCGTGGTTGCTTTCGAGTGCGAGAATGCGACAGTCCTTGAGCGTATCGATGGCATGCTTCGACAACTCGCCGGTGTCGGTGGCAAAGCCAATTGAATCACCCTGAGCGTCAAACCGGTAGCCGACGGGATTAACGACGTCGTGGGATGTCGAATATGTTTGAATGTGGACTCCGGCAATAGAGAGGGCGTCACCTGGGTCGAATTCCTCGACAGGTAGATGTGCGAGGCTTTCTTTTGATGTGAGCGTGCCTCTACTGGAAAAGATCGGGCCATTCCAATGCTTACACCATACCTCAAGCCCCTTAATGTGGTCGCTGTGCTCATGGGTGACAACAAGGGCGGACACGTCGTCTGCCGAAAGGCCGAGCTCCGTCATGCGTATGAGCGTCTCGCGGCGAGACAGTCCGTCATCGACCATAATGAGCCCCTGCGGGCCCTCGATGAAAGCGCAGTTGCCTTTAGAGCCACTGCCGAGGATATGAAGGTGCAGGCGAGACATAAGATTCCAAAGGATACAATGGGTGCGGACGAATAGAGGAGGAAGCGAATGCCAACGGTAGCACAGCATTACGGACACCATGCCGCGCCTGGGGCAGTCGATGAGACCCGGACGAGGCAGCAGGCTGCTCCTGTCGTGCTCATGGTATCAGGCGGTGCGGACTCGACGGCACTGCTTCTTATGGCGTGCACATCAAAGCTGGATATCCAAGATGGACGCGGCGTCGCTCCCATTGCTCGCGAGCGCCTGCATGTGCTTCATGTAAACCATCATCTACGAGGTAAGGCGTCCGATGGCGACGAGGCCTTTGTGCGTGAGCTCTGCGCTCAATATGGTTTACCGCTGTGTGTGGAGCACGCTTATTTTGATGGGGAGTCGGGCAATATCGAGGCAGCGGCGCGCGAGGTGCGTTATGCAGCGGCGCGAAGGTATGTGCGCGAGCTGTGCGCCAAGACGGGGGCGCCGAGAACGGCGGCGCGCATCTGTACTGCCCATACCTCTTCGGACCGCGCGGAAACATTTTTGATGAACGCTATTAAGGGTTCAGGGCCCGCTGGCCTATCGAGCATTCCTCGCCGGAGGAATATCGTGGTGCGCCCCTTGCTCGACCTAACTCATGGCGAGCTCGTGGGCTATCTACAGGTACATGGTCAGCCGTGGCGTGAGGACGAGAGCAATGAGGATATCTCGTATCTGCGAAACTACGTGCGCCATCGGGTAATGCCAGTGGTGGCACAGCGTAATGCGAGCGTGTGCAAGACGATTGGCGCCGCCTGCGAGATCCTTGGTGACGAAGATGCGTTTCTATCCCAGCTGTCGGCACAGGCGTTTCGAAGCTGCCTGCGCAAGGAGGCGGCGGGTGCGCTAGTGCTCGATGCCAGACGCCTTGCTGCGGCCGAGGTGGTAATCGCGCGGCGCATCGTGCGACTGGCGATCAAACGCATCGATCTGGACGCTCGTCCAGAGATGCGACATGTGGAGCGAGTCCTTTCCTGCGTTGCCGAGGGCGCAGGCTCGGTCACGCTTCCGGCGGGGATTGACGCACGCGTCGAATTTGGCATGCTGGCGTTTAAGGCTCCGGTGGCTCGCGAGGGCCTGGTCGCGGACTGGGTTACCGTACCCGGTCGTTTGCCGTTGGACGGGGGACGTATGCTGGTCGCAGAGCCGATGGCCGTTGAACCGGGATGCGATATCGTGCGCCGCGCCCGTGAGCTTGCGGCTGCCGGGGAAGTGGCAGCTTTGGTAGACGCGGCTGCCCTGGGTTTTGCCGACAGCGATAGCGAGCGGATCCTGGCGGGCTCGCGTGGCGAGATCCCTGCCGAGGCGCGATTGGCGCGCCTATGGGTGGACGGTCCCGCACCGGGAGACGTGATGTGCCCGTTAGGAATGAGTGGCCGAAGCAAGAAGGTATCCGACTTGCTAGGAGAGGCTCGCATTCCCGTTTCCGAGCGCGCCGGCGTGCCCATGGTGAGGACGGCGCCGGGGGGTGCCGTGGTGTGGGTCGCCGGAGTTCGCGCGGACGAACGCTTTAAGTGCACGGCGGCGACGCGTGTGGCCTATCTGCTTCGCGTGGTTGACGCGGATTAGCCCCTCGTACCAGCTTTTCTGTGCGGCGTTGACGGTATTCCCGCGCTGATGATGCGCGGGCTGGAAAATATACCCCGTGCGCTGCTAGAATGTGTAGTTCGCGTCCATACGGCGGTGTGTGGGCGATTAAGCACAAGAAAGGGTTGTCATGGCTTCTCAACATCCGGATATCGAGAAGGTTCTGTTTACGCAGGAGGATATCGAAGGTATCGTTTCTCGCCTGGGCGAGGAGATTACGCGCGACTACGCTGGTAAGGATCTGGTGCTGATCGCGGTTCTGCGCGGCGCCGTTGTCTTTATGGGCGACCTGATGCGCAAGATCGAGCTGCCGACCAACATCGATTTCATGGCTGTTTCGAGCTATGGCGACGGTGTGAAGTCTTCGGGCATCGTGCGTATCATTAAGGACCTGGATATCGACATCCGTGGTCGCGACGTGCTGATCGTCGAGGACATTCTGGACTCGGGCCTGACCCTCAAGTACCTGATGAAGAACCTTGAGAGCCGCAAGCCCGCCTCGCTGGAGGTCGCTGCCTTCCTGTGGAAGGACGTTGAGGACCGCACCTCGGCCATCACGCCCAAGTATGTTGGAACCCATTGCCCCGATGCCTTTGTGGTGGGCTACGGCCTCGACTATGCCGAGCGCTATCGCAACCTTCCGTATCTGGGCATTTTGAAACCGGAGGTTTATTCGTAAGATGCCCGACGACCGTAACGACAACAATTCCCAGACTCCCCGGGAGCCTAAGATCCCGGGGATGCCCGGAGGCAAGAAGCCCACGCGTACGGGCTGGCTGTATTTTCTTTTGGCTTGCGCGCTTCTGGGCTATGCCTTCTTTAATATGGGCTCCGGTTTTGCCAGCTCCAGCAATACCGTTAAGCTCGCGACGAGCGAGATGGTCAGCGCCATTAAGCAGGATCGCGTCGAAGATTTGACCTATACGGTTCAAGACGGAAGCGTGGCGGGTCATTACTGGAAGACAAAAAAGGACAAGGGCGATACGAGCGAGCTCAAGAGCTTTTCCTCGACCTATGTCGGCTCCGATTCGCTTGCCGAGCTTATGGCGGAGCACCCCGACACCAAGTATATCGTCAACACCAACGACCCCGATTTTTGGGGCGACTTGGCGATGAGCGTGCTGCCGACGATCGCCCTGATCGCCATCATGTTCTACTTTATGCGCCAGATGATGGGCGCCAATAACAGGAACATGCAGTTTGGCAAGACCAACGCCAAGACTAACGAGGCTACGCGTCCCAAGGTAAAGTTCGAGGACGTTGCCGGCGTGGACGAGGCCGTCGAGGAGCTTGAGGAGATCCGCGACTTCCTGAGCGATCCGGACCGCTATCGCAAGCTGGGTGCCAAGATTCCGCGCGGCGTTTTGCTGGTTGGTCCTCCGGGTACCGGTAAGACGCTGCTGGCTAAGGCCGTTGCCGGCGAGGCGGGCGTGCCGTTCTTTAGCATCTCGGGCTCTGACTTTGTCGAGATGTTCGTGGGCGTCGGCGCCAGCCGCGTGCGCGACCTCTTTAAGGAGGCCAAGTCTCAGGCTCCGTCGATCATCTTTATTGACGAGATCGATGCCGTGGGACGTCAGCGCGGAGCCGGCCTAGGCGGCGGTCACGACGAGCGCGAGCAGACGCTCAACCAGCTGCTGGTCGAGATGGACGGTTTTGAGGAAAGCGAGTCGGTCATCCTGATCGCAGCAACCAATCGTCCCGATATTCTGGATCCGGCATTGCTGCGCCCCGGTCGTTTTGATCGTCAGGTCACGGTCGACCGTCCGGACGTAAAGGGTCGCGAGCAGATCTTGCGCGTACATGCCGAGAATAAGCCGATGGACGAGGACGTTAAGTTTGAGAAGCTCGCCCAGATGACCGTTGGCTTTACCGGTGCCGATCTGGCAAACCTGCTCAACGAATCTGCGCTGCTGGCCGCTCGCCGCCATCGTTCCGTGATCTCGATGGACGAGGTCGAGGAGTCGATGGAGCGCGTGATTGCCGGACCGCAACGCAAGGGTCGTGTGATGACCGAAGCCGAGCGCACCACGATTGCCTACCATGAGAGCGGCCATGCCCTGGTGGGTCACATCTTGGAGCACTCCGATCCGGTTCATAAGATTTCGATTGTCAGCCGCGGCCAGGCTCTGGGCTACACGTTGCAGCTTCCGCAGGAGGATCACTTCCTCAAGACCAAGAACGAGATGCTCGACGAGCTTGCCGTGTTCTTGGGCGGCCGCGTTGCCGAGGAGCTCATGTGCGATGACATCACGTCGGGCGCGAGCAACGACCTGGAGCGCGCGACCAAGATGGCGCGCGAGATGGTTACGCGTCTGGGCATGAGCGAGGAGCTGGGCACGCAAGTGTTTGGCGAGGCGCAGCATCAGGTATTCCTGGGCCGCGATTACGCCGATCACCAGGATTACTCCGAGGAGACGGCACGCCGCATCGATATCGAGGTTCAGCGCATCATGCGCGAAGCCCATCGCCGTGCGGTCGAGATTCTGGATGCCCGTCGCGATCAACTCGATCTGATGGCGAAGGTGCTGCTTGAGCGCGAGACCGTCGAGGGCGACGCCGTGAACGCCCTGCTCGACAACGAGTGGGATGCCTACCTTGAGCGCGAGGGCGATATCCTGGCGGCCAAGGAGGAGCGCAACGCCAAGGCGGCCGGCATGCCGACCAAAAAGCGCATGCCTCGTATGAGCGAGGAGGAGCTGGCGGCTGATGCCGCAGCTTTTGCGCAGGCGGCCATGCAGGAGGATGCTGAAGCCGCATCCGATGTTGATGGCGATAGCCATGCCGTCAACGCCGATGCCGACACTGACAAATAGTCCTTCTAACGAAAGCCTCCGCGGGGAAACCTGCGGAGGCTTTTTCTTTTGAGCGATATGGGGCCATCTGTTGATTGGGGACAGACTTAAATGAGCGTTTTCACGCATTTAAGTCTGTCCCCAATTAACATTGCTGCGGCACTTTGCTCGACTAAAGCGTACAATAGCGCCTATGCGAAAGGGGAACAGATGATCAACGAAACTATGTATGCTCGCGGTGCGGAAAGCTCCATCATCCGCGAGATCTTTAGCTATGGTCTTGAGCGCAAGGCACAGATCGGTGCGGAGAACGTATTCGATTTTTCGCTGGGCAACCCGAGTGTTCCGGCGCCCGCTGCCGTGGCGGAGTCCATTAAGAAGGCCTTGGAGCTGCCGAGTGACCAGCTGCACGGCTACACTCCCGCACCGGGCCTGCCGCAATGTCGAGCAGCTGTCGCCGAATCGCTCAACCGTCGCTTTGGCACGAGCTATGAGGGCAAGGACGTCTTTATGACGGTTGGCGCCGCGGCATCGCTCACCTGCACGCTCAACGCCGTTACGAACCCGGGCGATGAGGTCATTGCTATCGCGCCGTACTTTCCGGAGTATCGCGTGTGGATTGAGAAGGCCGGCTGCACGTGTGTCGAGGCGCCTGCCGATGAAGACACGTTCCAGCTGAGCGTGGACAACGTGCTCAAGGCGATCAGCGAAAAGACGGCGGCCGTCATCATCGATTCGCCCAACAACCCGACCGGTGCCGTATATACACGCGACACGCTGACGCGACTGGCCAATGTTCTGCGCGAGGCCAACGCTCAGCGCGATCCCGAGAATCCGATTATGCTCATCTCGGATGAGCCGTACCGCGAGATCGTGTACGGTGCCGAGGTGCCTTGGGTGCCCTCGATCTACGAGAACACCGTGGTGTGCTACTCGTATTCTAAGTCGCTGTCGCTGCCGGGTGAGCGCGTGGGTTGGATCTTGGTTCCCAACACCAATTCGCAGGCTGCCCGTCTGATGCCTGCTGTTGCGGGTGCTGCCCGTACGCTGGGTTTTGTATGCGCACCGGCGCTCTTTCAGCGCGTGATCATCGATTGCATCGATGAGCCGAGCGATATCGATGCCTATGCTCGCAACCGCACGGCGCTCACCGACGCCTTGGCGGACTACGGCTATACCTATGTTGAGCCGGACGGTGCTTTCTACCTGTGGGTGAAGGCACTCGAGCCCGATGCGAATGCGTTTTGCGAGCGCGCAAAGAAGTATGAGTTGCTTGCGGTGCCATCGGACAGCTTTGGTATGCCGGGCTGGTTCCGCCTGGGCTATTGCGTGAGTTACGAAACGATCGTCAATTCGCTACCCGCTTGGAAACAGTTGGCGGACGAGTATCGTTAAAAGTAAAGCGCTCTGCCTACAATGTTTTACGTGAAACGGGGTTTGGTGTTAAGTCGGACCCCGTTGTCATGGACGTTGTGTCGTTGGGATGGAGTGGTTTTACGACTATCGAAGGCTATGCGTACAATGAATATAAGCGACGGCCATGCCAGATAAGGAGACCCGATGCCCTACCTGCTTTCTTGTGACATTCATACCCATACGATGTTCTCTTCGCATGCATATTCGACCATTGAGGAGAATGTGTACTGGGCGGCAGAGCGTGGTCTGCAGGTGCTCGGATCTGCCGACCATCTGAGCTCTATGGTTACGGCTTGCCCTAATGACCTGCGCAGTTATCAGTTCTTTATCAACCAGAATATCTGGCCGCGCATTTGGAGCGGCGTGCTGGTGCTGCGTGGTGCCGAGGCCGATATCGTTTCACTGGACGGAAGCCTGTTTGGCGAGGACACTCCTGTCACGCTCAATATCGCCGGCGATTCGTACAGCCGCCCGCATTCGCTGTTCGATTTGGTTACGCGCAATTTGGATTATTTGGTGGCAAGCGTGCATAATCCGCAGCTCGCTGAAGGCGCGACGCTGGCCCAGACGACCGAGATGTATATCAATGCCCTGGAGCACCCCAAGGTGTTCATGCTGGGCCATGCGGGTCGCGCCGGTGTTCCCTTTGATATCGATGAGGTGCTGTTGGAGGCCAAGGCCAAGCACAAGATCATCGAGATCAACAACCACAGTCTTGAGCATGGCACGGATGCCGAGCATTGGAACGTATGCCGCAAGATCGCCGAGCGCTGCGCCGAACTGGGCGTGGGGATTGGCGTCTCGACTGATGCACATATTGGCATGGCGATTGGCAAGCTCGACCAGGCGCGTAAGATGCTCGACGAGATTCACTTCCCGCTGGACCTGATCGTGACGCGCGACCGCGAGACGCTGCTGCGCGAGATGGCTGCAGCCGGCGTGTGCGACCTGCGCAAGGGGATGTAGCGGAGTTTATAAACCAAGCGAAGGGGGCGGTCCAGGCGGGCCGCCCCCTTTCTTGTGCCGGACAATTAGCAGCGTTCGAGGACCGCTACGGTTTCGGTGTGGTCGGTGTGGGGGAACATGTCGACGGGCGTGATCTTGAGCAGGCGATAGCCTCCGTCGAGGAGCTGGTGCAGGTCGCGCTCTTGGGTCACGGGGTTGCAGCTGATATAGGTGATGCGGCGCGGCTTAAGTGCGCAGGCAGCTTCGAGGAACTCGGGGGTGGAGCCGGCGCGCGGCGGGTCGATGGAAAGGACGTCGACGCGCTCGTTGTTGTCGGCGGCATCTAGGATGTAATCGGTGGCATCATCGGCCATAAACCAGGCGCTGCGGGTAAGACCGTTGAGCTCGGCATTGCGGCGCGCGTCGGCAATGCCCGCCGGGTTGCGCTCCACGCCGAGCAGCATGATGCCGATGCCCTTGCTCTGGGCATCTTTAGCTGCGCAAAGACCGATGGTGCCGCTGCCGCAGTAAGCATCCATGAGCACATCGCCCTGGTGCAGATTCATGCCGTCGATAGCGAGCTGATAGAGCAGCTCGGTCTGCTGCGGGTTGGTCTGGTAGAACGCGGTGGGGGAGATATCGAACTCGCAGCCGAGCAACTGGTCGCGCATGCACTCGGCGCCATATACAATGTGGGTTTCCTCGCCGAGGATGGCGTTGCCGGGACGTCCGTTGATGTTTTGGGCGACGGTGACGATGCGCGGATCGAGTGCCGTGACGGCCTCAAAGAACTCCTGCGCATGCGGCAGGTCGCGCTGGGCGGTCACGAGGGTGACCATGATCTGGTCGGTGCGCCAGCCGCAGCGAACGACGGCATAGCGAAGCAGTCCGAGATGCTTGTCCTCGTTAAAGGCGGGAATGCGCAGGCGCTCAGCCTCACGCGCGATGCCGTTGAGGATCTGTCGGGCGCCCGGTGCCTCGACGGGGCATTCAGGAACAGCAACGATTCTGTGCGTGCCACGTTCAAAAAAGCCGCAGCGGACAGCGCCCTCTTTACCGGGGGCAAAGGGAGTGGCGGCCTTATGGCGAAACCCGCGCGGCGCAGGATATTTACCCGGGTCGCCCAGGGTGACGCCCATACCGCGAATGGGGTCGACGCTAATACCCTCGCGCTCGCAAAGAGCAGCAAAAAGCTCCTCCATAGCAGCCTGCTTGGCCGCCAGCTGCTTCTTATAAGGACGATTGAGCGCCGTGCACCCACCGCAAGCTTTCATGATGGAACAAGGAGACTTGGGGTCCACAGCCTTACGCGCAGACGAAACCCGATCTTTATGCGAGCGCTTGGAGCGATTCTGAGATGCCTTATCTTCGTTCCGACGAGAGCCGGGACGCTTGGCCTTAGCCCTGCCCTTGGCCGACTTACCCTTTGCATCCTGGGACGACTTGGATTTCTTAGAAGATTTTCTCTCCTCCGACCCCTCAGCCGCCTCGATCAAAGCACGACGAGCCTTACGCTCCGCACGAGATTCTGCCATCAATAACTCCACTAATTCATGAATTAAAAGCTGCAAGCATTGTACCGTGCCAAGCCAGCGGACGATATGCAAGCGGCTATTTCCTGTCAGTGATAAGCTCAACGACGTTTGCCCGCCGGGTGCCGGGGCAGGGGTTAAGTTTGTCGCGAGTTCCGCACGAACAGGAGAGCACTTAATGTGCTCTCCGTCGTGAGCAGGACTGTAGAGCAGCAAACTTAACCCCTGCCCCGGCACCCGGCGGGCAAACCCTCCCTTGTACTTTATCAAGGTAGAGTGTATGATTCTGAACGTTACATGACTCACTTTACTTAACTAAAGTGCCATCAAGGGGGAATACCATGAATACCGATATGTCTCGTCGTCAGTTTGTTGGTCTAGCCGGCTCGCTCGCCACGGTGCTTGGCCTTGGTCTTGTCGGCTGCGGCGGTGGTGCCGGCAAAGGCTCCGCTGCTGGCTCTGCCGCGGCCAAGGATGTGAAGGGCGCTGCGGAGTCCAAGAAGCTCGTGGTGGGCTTTGACAAGTCCTATCCTCCGTACGGCTTTGTGGGCGATGACGGCGAGTACACGGGCTTTGACCTTGACCTTGCCAAGGCCGTTGCCGATAAGCAGGGCTGGGATGTCGATTACGAAGCCATCGACTGGGACGCCAAGGATACGCTGCTCAACTCGGGCGCCATCAACTGCATCTGGAACGGCTTTACCATGGAGGGCCGCGAGGACGACTACACGTTCTCCGAGCCGTACATGCTCAACGAGCAGGTGCTCGTGGTCAAGAAGGATGCGGGCATCAAGAGCTGGGACGATCTTGCCGGCAAGACGGTGATCACCCAGACCGATTCCGCTGCGCAGGACGTGCTCGAGGGTGACCAGAAGGATCTGGCGGCGACGTTTGCCACGCTCGACACCATCGGCGAGTACAACACGGCCTTTATGCAGCTCGAGAGCGGCGCGGTTGATGCCGTGGCTTGCGACCTCTCGATTGCCCAGTATCAGCTTGCCGCCAAGCCCGATGCCTATACGCAGCTTGATGAGCCGCTGTCCAGCGAGCACTACGCCGTCGGCTTTAAGAAGGGCGACACCAAGTCGGCCGATGCCGTGACCGAGTCGCTCAAGGCACTCTATGAGGACGGCACGGTCAAGGACCTCTGTGATAAATATGCGAGCTACGGTCTTTCCTTCGACAACTGGGTTTTGAAATAGCCACAGCACCCAACCTTGCGGCTCCAACCCTCCTCGCGTACCAAAGTACGCTTCGTCGGGCTTGTCGCTCGCAATCTTGGGCACTGTGCCTATTTCAATTAACACCTGCTGTTCTGTTACTGTGAAAGAGAGCTTGGGTTGTCTATTCAGGTCATGATGCAGATGCTTGGCCAGGGATTCTTGGTCAGTTTGCAGCTGTTTGTACTGACGCTGCTCGGGTCGATTCCCCTGGGAATCCCCGTGGCGTTCATGCGCATGAGCAAGGTCGCGCCGCTTCGCTGGATTGCGCGCATCTACATTTCGGTCATGCGCGGTACGCCGCTCATGCTGCAGATGTTTGCCATCTACTTTGCCCCGTATTACGTGTTTGGCATTTCACTCACGCCCGATTCCAAGTGGACGGCGTGCGTTGTGGCGTTCATCATCAACTACGCCGGCTACTTTGCCGAAATCTATCGCTCGGGCCTGCAGTCGATTCCGCGCGGTCAATATGAGGCCGCCGAGGTGCTGGGCTACTCGCGCCTGCAGACGTTTTTGTACATCGTGATGCCGCAGGTTGCCAAACGCATTTTGCCGGCGATGGGCAACGAGATCATCACGCTGGTCAAAGACACGTCGCTGGCGTTTGCCATCGGCGTGGGGGAGATGTTCTCGACGGCTAAGGCGCTGGTCGCCTCGCAGGTGAGCATGGTGCCGTTTGCGATCGCGGCGCTGATTTACTGGGTCTTTAACTTCGTCGTCGAGATGCTGCTGGGCGCCGCCGAGACAAAATTGGATTACTACCATGACTAGATCGTTCCGCCGTTCTAGCGAACGGCGGACTGCTCGACGCTGCGCGCGTGCCTGACGGCCAATCTGCTCCTCAAGCCGTCGCTTGCGTACAGAAGTACGCGGCGCTCCTCTTTCGGAGCACATTGTCTCGCCAGTCACACGCTCGCTGACTTTTTAAACACATGGAGGTTCCCGTGTCCGGAACGGTAATGAAAATATCGAACGCGCGCAAGGCGTTTGGTGGCAATGAGGTGCTCAAGGATATCTCGCTCGAGGTAAAGCGTGGCGAGGTCGTAGCGATTATCGGGCCTTCAGGCGGCGGTAAGTCCACACTTCTGCGCTGTGCCACACCGCTCGAGACACTTGACGGAGGCTCGCTCTCGTTTGGCGACCTTGCCGTTGCGACGGACGCGGGGTCGGGTGCGGTATATGCGAAAGGCGACGTGCCCAAGCGGGCGCGTTCGCGATTTGGCCTGGTGTTTCAGAACTACAATCTGTTTCCGCACTATACGGTGATGAAAAACATCACCGATGCTCCGATTCGCGTACTCAAGCGTCCGCGCGAGCAGGCCGAAGCGCGTGCGCGTGAGTTGATCGCGCAGATGGGGCTTACGGGCAACGAGAACAAGGTGCCGTGTGAGCTTTCGGGCGGTCAGCAACAGCGTGTGAGTATCGCCCGCGCCTTGGCGCTCGACCCGGAGATCTTGTTCTTTGACGAGCCGACCTCGGCGCTCGATCCCGAGCTAACGGCCGAGGTACTGCGTGTCATTAAAGACCTGGCAGCGCAGAATATGACGATGGTGATCGTGACCCATGCGATGCAGTTCGCGCGCGACGTTGCCGATCGCGTGGTCTTTATGGACGGCGGTCGCATTGTCGAGGAGGGCCCGGCCGAGCAGGTTATCGATCATCCGCGTGAGCAACGTACCCGTGAGTTCTTGAGCCGTATCGAGGGCTAGGCTCATCTATGTATTGAGAAGAAGCCGCCGCAGGTCTTATGGTCTGCGGCGGCTTTTATTTGTATCGATGGGGTTTAATAATCGCCTGGCATACTTGCTCTGTCCTCTCGCCGCCTGTATTCATACGTGCGCCGAAAGGTGTGCATGGACGGTCGCCCGTGAGGGTAGGGTGGTGGCATAGGACATTTGGAGGGTGAGTCGGCTCGGCTGCCGACCATGCTGCTCCCGGGACGGCACCGACCGCGAACTCTCCCCGTTGGCGTCGCGCATTGCGCGCGGCCCTGCAAGGAGGTCATCATGGGTGCTCCCAAGACCGGTAATGTAAGGAACGTGGTGCTCGTAGGCCAAGGCGGGGTGGGCAAGACTTCACTCGCCGAGGCCATGCTCCACCTTTCCGGCAAGACCGCCCGCCTGGGCGGCCACGACGGCACCAAGCCCACGCTCGACTATGACCCCGAAGAGGTCAAGCGTGCGTTTTCCATCTCGACGACCATTGCGCCGATCGACTGGAAGGGCGCGCGCATCAATGTGCTCGATGCCCCGTGCTACCCCGATTTTATCGGCGACGCCTTTGCCGCGATGAGCGTCTGCGAGACGGCTCTGTTTGTGGTCGACGCCGAGGCCGGCCCGCAGCCTACGACGGTTAAGCTCTGGTATGCCGCCGAGGACCTGCGCCTGGCGCGTGCGGTGTTCGTGAACCGCCTGTCGCGCTCTGAGGCCAGCTTTACGACCACGATGAACCTGCTGCAGGAGCGCTTTGGCACGCGCCTGGGCGCCGTGACCCTTCCCTGGGGCGACGGCGAGGACTTCGACGGCATCATCGACCTGGTGCGCATGAAGGCGCGCCATTGCAACGGCGCCGAGGCCGTTGAGTCGGAGATTCCCGAGGAGTATCGTGCCCAGGCCGAGGAAGCCCATGACCATCTGTGCGAGCTGGTGGCCGAGGCTGACGACGATCTGATGATGAAGTACTTGGAAGGCGAGGAGACGCTGACGCAGGAGGAGCTCGAAGGCCTGCTGTCGAAGGCGATCGCCGAGCGCATCTTTGTGCCGGTCTTTGCGGGCGATTGCATTAAGGAGCAGGGCGTCAACTCGCTGATGGACGACATCGCCACGTACTTCCCGGCACCGACGGACTACGGCGAGATGCCGCTCATCGACGGCGATTCGCTTAAGATCTCGAGTGACGATGACCGCCCGGTGGCGTTTGTGTTTAAGACCCTGGCCGATCCGCAGCAGGGTCGCATCAGCTTTATCAAGGTGCTGACGGGTACGCTTGAGCCGGGCCTCGAGCTGATTAATGCGCGCACGCGCAAGGGTGAGCGTCTGGCCCACCTGTATGTGATGTGCGGCCGTGACATGACCGAGGTCGGCCACGCTTATGCTGGCGATATCATCGTGGCGCCCAAGCTGGCGGCCGAGACGGGCGATACGCTCTCGATTACCGGCAAGGTCGAGGCTGCGGCGTTTAAGTTCCCCAACTCGCAGTACCGCATCGCCATTGAGGCCGAGAATCGCGGCGACGAAGAGAAGCTCTACACGTTTATCGAGAAGGCCTGCAAGGCCGATCCGACCATGAGCATCGACCGCGACGAGGAGACCGGCCAGACCATCATTTCGGCGGTGGGCGAGGCACAGGTTTCGGTCCTGCTCAATCGCCTTGAGGACCGTACCAAGGTCGTGGCCAAGAGTGTGCCGATCCGCATTCCGTATCGTGAGACCATTCGCCGCACGGCTAGTGCCCAGGGCCGCCACAAGAAGCAGACCGGCGGCGCCGGCCAGTATGGTGACTGCTGGCTGCGCGTTGAGCCGCTCATTGGGCCCGACGGCACGAGCGACGGTTATGAGTTTGTAGACGAGGTCGTGGGCGGTCGCATTCCGCGTTCGCTCATTCCCGCCGTGGACAAGGGTGTCCAGGAGACCATGAAGGACGGCATCATTGCCGGCTACCCGCTTACGGGCATTCGCGTGGCTGTGTACGACGGTTCGTATCACAGCGTCGACTCCAACGAGATGGCGTTCCGCGCGGCGGCTCGCATCGGCCTGCGCAAGGCATGCGCCGATGCCGACCCGGTGGTGCTGGAGCCCATCGAGGAAATCACGGTGACTATCCCCGAGAGCTACGCCGGCGCCGTGATGGGCGACATCTCGGCCTCGCGTGGTCGCGTGACGGGCATGGAGACCGATGAGCGCGGCGACACCGTGGTCATTGCCCAGGCGCCTCTCGCCGAGCTGACGGATTACTCGACGCGTCTGCGCTCTATCACGCGCGGCACGGGCGACTTTACCATGAAGCCGGCGGGCTATGAGCAGGTACCCTATGACGTTCAGGCCAAACTGGTCGAGCGCTATGAGGAGGGCCGCGCCAAGTAGCGCGTGTCGTTGCCTGTAACATACATGCCGATGAAAGGGCCGCTCTGGGCAATCCAGGGCGGCCCTTTTTGATCCCTGGGGGACGGAGGAAAACGAATCATTTTAGGTTTTGGGGCAGCTTTTGTCGGCCCTAGTCTCCCGAGGCCTGATTGCGACCGGTGGCGTAGTCGATCTGCACATGCGGCTGCAGGTTGTAGCAATATACGTGGAAACAGAGGGTCTTGCCGTGGTCCTCGACCGATTGCGCCTCAAGGCGTACGCCACGGCAGACAAGGTCCTCTTCGTTATACATGGGCGTGACGCGATAGAGCACATGGTTACCCGTATCGCGAATATAGTTGAGAATCTGCTCTTCAAACGGTAGCATGCCCGTCTCGTTGAGATAGCGCGTGCCGGTGAGGAGATTCTTGCGGTTGGCGTTTTCGCCGCAGAGCGACCAAGCGATAAGGTGGCAGCGGTTGTAGAGACTCTGGCCCGGAATAAAGTCGTAGCGCTGTTGGTGCCATCCGGCGGGGTGGATACGCGAGATATCGCCGCGCTTGCCCTGACCGAGCGATTCGGGGCCCACGCAGGCGAGCGCTTTGCGAGTGCGGCCCAAGCTGTCGAGCTTGGAGAACTTCTTAAAGCAGCCCTCTTCGGTGGCGCGCTCGTATTCATCGAGCGTGAATGACGGCGTGCCGAGCGCGTGCGTGCTGTCGGCGCGAAGGGCAACATAGGGATTGCCGGCGTAGTCGGGAATGCTGCTGAGATATACGCCGCGGGCGCGGTCGAGATCGGGGTTTTCGACCTCGTCGATGGGGGTAGCGGTACTGTCGGCGGAGCCGTCGTCACCGGTGTCGGTTGCGGCGGAATCGGAGCCATCGCCAGAGACTTGGCTATTTTGAGAGTCCGAGGAGCTCGCTGTTCCCGATTCGAGTCGGGCAACCAGGTCTGCCTCGTCGTCGGTGCGGCTGGGACTCTCGTTTTGTTTCTCGGCCAGAGCTACCGCCTGCTCATCGCTTTGCGGCGACAGCAGCTTGGGCGCTCCGTCGAGCGACCCTGTGAACAGCGCAAACCCCAGCACCACGGCGGTGCCGATGGAAAGCACTTGCTTGTAGGCGGACTTGCGCGACATTGAGGCTCCTGGATGGACGGTTGGGAGTCTACCAGTCTAGCAGGAGCCGGCAGAGGCCGTCCCGCCGAACAAATACTCAAGATTTGGAATAGACGCTGCTGATTCATTTGCCTCATATGGAGCTGCGGCGGTTGTATACATGGAATCAGTCGGCGTTTCTCCAGATAAAACCTGCCAAAATAAACCTGTCCCTTTTTGGCGGGTTAATCGGGGACTATTTCACCGCAACTTAGGGCACGGTTAGGAAGTGCGCACCTTAAAGAGTGGAGCCCATGATTAGAGAGGTCGCGCTCGTCTCTCTAAATGTCTCTCTAAAGAGAAAGCCAGTTAAAGAGATAACATTAGGCAATCTAGCGGTGAATTCGATACATCTTTCTAAATTTCTCTCTAAAATAAGATGCTTATCTCTCTAAAGTTAGAGAGATATACTATACTTTAGAGAGATAAATCTATCGTTTTAGAGAGACGGAATGCCAATGCTGCTGGATGAACCTCTTGGCCTTATCGTTGAGCGCCTTCGCAGGCGGGGGACTGATGACGCATCGGTAGAAGTTAAAGCCTGCACGAATAAATTGAGCGCAGACGTATGGGAGACAGTGAGCGCTTTTGCGAACACAGCGGGTGGGCTCATTATTTTGGGTCTAAACGAAGCTGAAGGATTTGTTCCTTCGGCTAACTTTGCTATCGATAGGGTGCGCGATCAGTTTGTTTCGGGTATCGGAGACGGAGGGTCAGCAGCAGTGGTGACCCATGCGCCGCGGTACGAGCTTGATCGAGGCGAGGTCGACGGGCTCCAGGTGCTTCTGGTGCGTATCTTTGAACTTGAGCTTAAAGCGAAACCTTGCTATATCGGCGCGCGCGGCGTACAGAACGGTAGCTACAAGCGCGTGGATGATAAAGATATCAAGATGTCACCCGCTGAGCTATATGAGCTGCAGAGTGCGTTGCTTCCGAGCGATGCAGACGGCACGGTGGTTTCGGAGGCAACAGTCGAGGATTTGGATCCAGATGTCGTGCGGTCTATTATCGCAAATCGCCGGCTGCAGACCCCCCGCGTTTTGCGCGGGGCCGATACGCTGGAAAAGCAGCTGGTCAGACTCAATATCACTACAAAGGATGGAGCGGTGAAGCTCGCAGGGCTTCTGTCGGCGGGAATTTACCCCCAGCAGTTCTATTCCAAACTGATGATCGATGTCGCCGTTCATTCCGATGTGGAAAAATCTGCACCCGGGCAACCCCGATTTATTGACCGCCAGTTGTGCGATGGCCCGATTCCGGCTTGCATCGAAGATGCCCTTGCCGCGATTGGACGAAACTTGCGCAAAGCGGCGATAGTGCAAGGCGCTGGCAGAAGGGAGGATTGGGAAGTTCCCCAGGAGGTTTTGCGCGAGGCCTTGGCAAATGCCTGCATCCATCGAGAATATTCGCCCATGTTTGTGGGGCAGGCTGTGAGTGTCGATATCTATCCAGACAGAATAGAGATCAAAAACCCTGGCGGGCTTTGGGGCGGAAAGACGGTGGACAATCTTGCGGACGGGGAATCGCGCTGCCGAAACCCAAAGCTCATGAGCCTAATGGGGGCGACGCCGTTAGAGCATGCCGAGGGGGCCGTTGCGGAAAGCCAGGGATCTGGTATCCCGGCTATGATTCGCGAGATGGAGTCTCGTTCGCTTGGAAGGCCGAAATTTATCGTTAAGGCCGATTCGTTTACGGTGCTGCTTTCCCGGCACGGGGCGGAGCTTGCTGAAAACCGCACGTGGATTCAGAGCCATGTGGGCACCGAGCTGACGGATCGCGAGGAAACATTGCTCATGTTTATGCGGGAGCATGGGTGCGTATGCGATGTTCAAAAAATACGAGAGGCCCTGAAGTGGGATTCGGATGACATTCGCCTGATCTGCGGGGATCTTGTCGATAAACATGTCCTGTCAAAATGTGGCAAAGACACGTTTGAGATTATCGATATGAGCAGAGAATCGTCAGCTTCGACAGCGGATAGGATCCTGGAGGCTCTCAGCGCCGAAGTGGATATGACGGCGCGAGAAATAGCGGTTGCATCGGGGGTCAAAATTTCGTCCGTCCGCTACCATCTGCCAAAAATGGCGGATAAAGGACTCATCGAAGTAATGGGTTCGTCGACGAGCCGCAACCGCCGCTATCGGAAGAAGTAGATGCAGCCGAATTGCCCCTCTACCGTCTCTCGAAGTTTGATGGGTGCTAGAGGGGCGACTGCCTCGCGATATTTTCCCAAGATAAAACCTGCCAAAACAAACCTGTCCCTTTTTGGCAGGTTACTGATTCATGTTGCCGTGGATGTAGGGGGTGACCTCGGGGAAGATATGGCCGCAGCCCAGCTCGCGCAGCGCGGACTCGATAACGGCGGGCAGCGGGGTTTTGCCCTCGGCATCGACGGCGGTGCCGCCGAGGGCGGCAATCTTGACGACATCTGCGGGTGCGGCCTCGATATGCATGCAGCCGCCGACCAAGCGCGCGCGAAGCTGGGCCAGGTCAAGATCGTGCAGGTAATCCTCGCAGGTGCGGATTAAATCGACCTTCTCGCGCGTAAGCTCCTCGCCCGTGGGGACGCGGGTGGCAAGGCAGGCTCCCGCCGGCAGGTTCCAGACGGGATAGCCCCATGCGCGCAGCAGCTTGCGCTCTTCGTCCTTGGTAAAGCCGACCTCCATAAGAGGGGAGCGTACGCCGAGCTCTTCTGCCGCGCGCATGCCGGGGCGGTAGTCACCGCGATCGCTTGCATTACTGCCATCGATGACGGTGGAAAAGCCCAGCGACTTGGCGTGGTTGACGATGGCGGTAAAGCCGGCCTGCTTGCAGTGGTAGCAGCGATTGGCGTCGTTGCAGGCTACTTGGGGGAGCTGCAGCTGATCGACCGAAAGATTGAGCACGGGGAGCTTAAAATGCGGCCCCTCATTGGTTTGCCCGTCAACGGATCGCTCAAACGAGGTTTGTTCGGGCGTGCCGATGAGCGGCGTGGTGAGGTGAACGAGAAGCGTGCTGGCAGGCATAATGCGGGCGCAGACCGCGGCCAAAAAGCTGCTATCGACGCCACCGGAAAAGCCGATGGCGACGCGTCCGTATGCCAAAAGCAACTGCTCGAGCGTCGCGAGTTTGTCCTGAAGCTCCTCTGCAGGTGCAGTAGTGTCTGAAAGCATGAAACGATCCTTACCATTGAGTACTCGATCGAAAACTATAATCCTACCGAGCTGCCTGTCATAAGACTTCCGCTTATGTAACGAAAGTGCAATATGCTATATACGTTATATACAAGTTTGTAAAGTGCGGTAGAGTGGCAGTAATGCAATCCGGTGAGGGGGCCGATATGATCAGGGCTGTTATTTTTGACATGGACGGAACGCTGGTCGATACCGAGCGTTTAGGCATCAAGGCATGGAAGGCGGGCGCTGCCGAGCTGGGGATCGCGATTGATGATGCTCTGATCCATCAGTTTATCGGCCGCACGCTGCCCGATGTCATGGACATCCTTGATGAACATTACGGTAGTCGCGAAACCGCCGAGGCGATCTATGTCCGCCACAAGGAGATTCGCGACGAGATAGTCAAGACCGAACTGGAGCTTAAGGCCGGCGCCGCCGAGTGTCTAGACGAGCTGCTGGCTGCGGGCTATCACGTGGGCCTTGCGACGTCGTCGCGCCACGTTACGGCGGAGCGCAACCTTAAGATGGTCGGCCTCTTTGACAAGTTTGAAACGGTGACCTGTGGCGAGGACGTCGTGCACGGCAAGCCCAACCCTGAGATGTACCTGCTTGCCTGCGAGCGCGCGGGCTTCGCTCCCGAGGAATGTGCCGTGGTCGAGGATTCGCGCAACGGCTGCGTCTCGGGCATCACGGCCGGCTGCCATGTCTTTGCCGTTCCCGATATCGTGCCGCTGCCGCAGGACGTGGTGGATGGCTGCGAGGCCGTGCTCGATACGTTGTTCGATCTGACGGCGGCGGTCAAGGCCGTGCGCTAGACAATTGCGGAGCTGAAACGAGCAATTGGCCGTCTTTGCGCTCAAGCAAAAGAGGTCCGGCAATGGTCGGGCCTCTTTTGCTTGAGCGGCGTTTTGGCATACTGGCCGACGTGCTATAGATACGCGCCGAGGTTGATGGCGGTGGCTTCGGCTTGGCTGCTCGCCTGGGTACTGGCGCGCTCCAAGAGGAACGGCCGCACGAGTTCCTGACGGTTGATGTCCTCGGCGGCTGTGACCGCAGTAACGGTTCTCGCTGCGGAACCAATGCGGATGTGCTTGGTTTTTGCCGGCGCCTTGTTCTCGATTTGCTCCATGAGCAGCTGGACACCCTTGCGGCCAATCTCGTAGCCCGGGGGTGCCACCGTGGTGAGGGGGACCGACCCGCTCCATGCAAGCGGGTTGCCGTCGCAGCCGGCCACGCGAACCTGTTCGGGGACGGAGATGCCTTTGTCGGTCAACGCCGAGATAACGCCCGAGGCCAATACATCGGTAAGGCCGATGACAAAATCGGGACGCTCGCCGGTAGAGCGCTCGGCAATCTGAGCGCCGATGCTGTAACCATCGGCAGCGGTATTCCATTCTCCGGCGTCAATGACCTCAATTTTGATATCGGGATGCAGGACGAGGGCCTTATGAATGCCAAGTACGCGCAGGGTGAGCTGCATAAATGCCGCTCTGCCCACAACGGTGATATGGCGCGCGCCGCGGGTGATGGCGAGCTCGGCGATAATGCGCCCTTGCGCCTCGTTGTCGGCGGCCACGTAGTAACCGGGTTCGGAGCAGTGGATGTCCAGATGGACGATCGGCACGGGCATCTTGGTCATTGCGGGGTGCCAATCGGGGGACGCCATAGGCTGAACCATGACGCCGGACATCTGCGTGCCCATAAAATAGCGCAGGTAGTGGTCCTCGAGGATGTCGTCGTTATCGGCGTTGGCGATGAGCAGGTCATAGCCGTGCTTGCGGGCCTCGTTATGGGCGCCGCTGGCAATTTGGAGCGAGAAGCCATGGTCGAGACGGGGGAGGACCAGGCCAAAGGACTTGGTGGCGCCGCCCGCGAGCTGACGAGCACTTTGGTTGGGCAGGTAGCCAAGGCGATTGATGGTCTCGTTGATGAGCTTGAGGGTCTCGGGGCGCAGCTTTTCGGGGTGGTTGAGCGCGTTGGATACCGTGCCCAGCGAGACTCCTGCCTCGCGCGCGACGTCGCTGATTTTTACCTTTGCCATAGCGGCCCCTTTGATACGTTTCAAGTACGAGTCAGATTGTAGCATCGCCCGTCCCGAGGGTGTCAAAGCCTGTCAATTGGGGGCAGGTTTATTTTGGCAGGTTTTATCTGGGCAAACACCGAAGCCCAGACCACACCACCGCAAGGGTGGCGCAGCGCGCTGCCTCCTTTGCGGTGGTCGCGTTGCCTGGCCCTTCAATTGTCTCGATCTGTAACATCTGGACGACAAAGCAAGACCTACCTGTTACAGATTGAGACAGATCGCCGGGGCCGGGCGGAAAATCTCGATCTGTAACAGCAAGCCCTCTTTCGGCGCCCCAGATGTTACAGATTGAGACGTTTCGGCGGAGCTTGTTGTCAGACACCCGAACCACCACAAAGGTGCCTGTCCCCTTTGTGGTGGTTTTGGCGCGGCTGGGCTGCGCGTTAAACGGTGGAGTGTCTACAATGGAAGCCGTTTTGAACGTAGATTGAAAGGCTTTGGTATGACTCGCGCTGTTTCTCGTCGTGATTTCCTGGGTTTAATCGCCGGTACCGCAATGGTTACGGCGAGCGGTTGCGCTGGCAGTGGCGCCGACAAGGGCTCTGCCGCTGGTTCTGCCGCGGTTACAGGCGACGATATCAAGGGCACTAAGCTCACCTTTGTGGGCGACGATGCCTTTGCGCCCTATCGCTATCTGGAGACGCAGTCGGACGGCAAGCAGAAGGTTGTCGGCCTGGACATCGCTATCGCTGACGAGATGGCCTCGCGCTTGGGCTTTTCTTACGACTTTGAGCCGCAGGACTTTGCCGCCACGCTTGCATCGGTGCAGAGCGATGACAAGGCCTTTACCATGGCGATGAGCTCCAACGAAGAGCGCGAGCAGACCTATGACTTCACGCGCGGCTACTATCAGCCGCTTGTGGGCGTTCTCACGCTCGGCGGCGATCCCGTCAAGCGCGTTGAGGACCTCGCCGGCAAGTCTATCGCCTGCACCACCGGTACCGTGCAGAACAAGTTCATCGCCAAGGTCATGCCCGATGCTGATATTCACACGTACGACGGTGGCGACCAGTGCCTGCAAGAGGTGCTCGCCGGGCGCATCGATGCCTACCTGTGTGACGGCGCCGAGGGCCAGTCCATGCGCGATGCGAATGAGGGCCTGGTGCTGGGCCTGCTCGATCGCTCCGAGACGAGCGATCACGTGGGCGTGTACCGCCTGATGGCCAAGAAGGGTGCCGGATTTGTCGCGGCGCTTGACGAATGCATCGGCGAGATGCTCGAGGACGGCACCATCGATGACTGCATCAAGCAGTATGTGGGCGCCGACTTCATGTGGAACGGCGACTATTCCGCTTCCGGTACGTCGACGGTTGCCGGAAAATAGCGAGCCGGTGAGGCGCGCGCCAAGGGCATGCTGATGAAGTTTGAACTGCTAGAACCATATATACCGATGTTTATGAGCGGCCTGGTCGTGACCTGTCAGGTGACGGCCGCCGCGCTGGCCATAGCACTCGTCCTGGGCTTTCTCATTGCCGTGCTCAAGGTTTTGCCCTGTCGCCCATTGCGTGCGGTGCTCAACTTCTACACCTCTATCTTTCGCGGCGTGCCGCTCATCGTGTTACTTTTTTTGGCGTACTTTGCGACGCCGCAGCTCACGGGCTTCAAAATTTCGATGTTTGCCGCCGGTGCCATTACACTGGGGCTCAACGGCTCAGCGACGGTGTCCGAGACGGTGCGCGGTGGTATCGAGGGCGTTGACCGGGGGCAGTACGATGCCGCTCGGGCCATCGGGCTTCGCTATGTTCCCATGATGCGCAAGATCATCGTTCCGCAGGCGATGCGCTCGATTGCCCCTGCTCTGGTCAACGAAGTGATCACGGTCCTCAAGAGCTCCTCGCTGGTGGCAACCATCGGCCTGATGGATATGATGCGCGCCGCCCAGAGCGTGCAGGCGCTCACCTATCGAGCCTTTGAACCGTTTTTAGTGGTGGCCGTGGTCTACTACGTCATTGTTATGGCACTCACGGCCCTGGGCAATCGGCTCGAGCGCCGCCTGCGTCCCTAGGGGAGTGCCAACCACCGCAAAGGTGCCTGTCACCGTTGTGGTGGTAGGGTGTGTGCATCGAGTGGTATCCAGTTTAAGATACCACTTCTGGTATATCAGCTTGCGTTTGTGTGAGTACAATACTCGGACGTTATACGTCTCAGCGCCCGTCGTGCGTGGGCGTTTTGCAGTCACGCGAGCGAAGGGATTTATCCTATGTGCGGAATTGTCGGCTACACCGGCTCTGATATTGCAAAGAACATTCTGGTCACGGGCCTTAAGCGTATGGAATATCGCGGTTATGACTCCTCGGGCGTCGCGCTCGAGGTGGGCGAGGGCGCCGCGGCTCACCTCGACGTCATCCGCCGCGTGGGTAAGGTTGCGGGCCTGGAGAGCGAGCTTTCCAATATCGACAGCGACGCTACCTGCGGTATCGGCCATACCCGCTGGGCCACTCACGGCAAGCCTTCCGTTGTCAACGCCCATCCCCACACCAGCTGCGATGGCCGCATCGCCATCGTCCACAACGGCATCATCGAGAACTTCGCCGAGCTGCGCGAAGAGCTGGAGGGCCGCGGCCATCACTTTAAGAGCGAGACCGATACCGAAGTCTTCGCGCACTTGATCGAAGAGGCCTATGCCGAGACGCGCGACCTGATGGCTTCCGTGCGCGAGGCCTGCACCCACGTGGTGGGCGCCTATGGCCTGGCCGCCGTGTGCGCCGACGAACCTGGCGTGATCGCTGTTGCCCGCAAGGACTCCCCGATTGTGGTCGGCGTGGGCGAGACCGGCTCCTACGTTGCCTCCGATGTGATCGCGCTTATCGATGCCACCCGCGATGTCGTGGTGCTCGAAGACGGTCAGTTTGCCAAGCTCACGCCCGCGGGCGTCGAGTATACCGACGAGGCCGGCAACGTTATCGAGCCCAAAATCACCCATATCGACTGGGACCTGGACATGGCCGAAAAGGGCGGTTATCCCGACTTTATGCTCAAGGAGATTCACGAGCAGCCGCGCGTGGTGCGCGACACGCTGGTGGGCCGCATGACCCCTGCCGGTGAGCTCGATATCGACGAGCTGGGCCTTTCGCTCGAGGAACTCAACGATATCGACCGCGTATATGTGATTGCCTGCGGCACCAGCTACCACGCCGGACTCATCGCCAAGAACCTTATTGAGGGCTGGGCTCGTATTCCTACCGAGGTTGAGGCGGCTAGCGAGTTCCGCTACCGCAACCCCATCATCACGCCGACGACGCTCGTCGTGGCCGTGTCCCAATCGGGCGAGACGGCCGACACCCTTGCCGCCATTCGCGATGCGCGCATCAAGGGCGCCAAGGTCTTTGGCATCACCAACGTGGTGGGCAGCCCGGTGGCGCGCGAAAGCGACGGCGTCATCTACACCAAGGCCAACAAGGAGATTGCAGTCGCCTCGACTAAGAGCTTCATCGGTCAGGTCGTGAGCCTCACGCTTTTGGCCTTGCTGCTGGCGCAGGTCAAGTACCGCTTGACCACCAAGCAGACGCGCATGCTGTTCCGCGAGCTTTCCGATACGGCCGAGCAGATCCAGTGGATCCTGGATACGCAGACCGAGGCCGTGCACGAGGCCGCGCTTGTGTGCAAGGACGCGCAGTCCGCGCTGTTCGTGGGTCGCGGCATGGGCGCCGCCATTTCTTATGAGGGCGCGCTTAAGCTCAAGGAGGTCAGCTACCTGCATGCCGAGGCATATGCCGCCGGTGAGATGAAGCACGGCCCCATCGCGCTGATCGATCCGGGTTTCCCTGTCATCGCGGTGGCAACCAAGAGCGCAACGTACGATAAGACGGTGTCGAACCTCATGGAGTGCAAGGCTCGCGGCGCCAAGGTCATCGTCGTTGCTACCGAGGGCGACGAGGAAATCAACAAGATTGCCGACTGCATCATTCGCGTGCCGTCCGTCCGTGACGTGTTCAGCCCCATCACGGCGAGCGTTCCGCTGCAGCTGCTCGCCCGCGAGGTGGCCATCCTGCGCGGTTGCGACGTTGACCAACCTCGTAACCTGGCGAAAAGCGTTACTGTCGAGTAATTGTTGTTCCGCCGTTCTGCCGAACGGCGGACCGGTCGACGCGGCGCGAGCCGCATTCACACCAATCTGACGTTCAATTTCGAGGGCGCGACCAGAAGGTCAGCGCCCTCTCATTTCACGTCACCTTGGCGCAAA